>OZ244944.1:1968927-2625236 GCA_965222335.1 Sediminihaliea sp.
ACCCCGCGGGCGTGGGCGGCGCGTATTTCCTCCGCCAGGACCGCCACATCCTGCAGGCCCAGGTTAATCCCCTGGCCCGCCAGGGGGTGAATCGTGTGGGCGGCATCGCCCACCAGGGCCACCCCCGGCTGCACGTAATCCACGGCGTGGCGCTGGCGCAGGGGGAAGGCGGTGCGCGGTGCCGCGGCCAGCACCGGGCCCAGCCGGTGCTCGAAGGCCTCTCCCAGGCGTGCGCAGAAGGCCTCATCGTCCAGGGCCAGCATCTCCTCGGCCAGGGAGTCCTGCAGCGACCAGACGATGGAGCAGAAGCGACGGGACCCAGAGGGCAGGGGCAGGAATGCCAGCGGGCCGCTGGGCAGGAAACGTTGCCACGCCGTATCGCCATGCGATTTATCCGTCGCCACCGTGGTGACCAGTGCACGGTGACCGTAGTCCCACTCGCGGGTGGCAAAGGCCAATAGCTCGCGCACTGCCGACAGGGCCCCGTCGGCGGCGACCAGCAGGCGACTGCGCAGGGGCTCTCCCCGATCAAACTCCAGCACCACGCCAGCGCCGTCCCGGCGCAGGCTTTGCAGGCGCCGGGGCGCGAACAGCGCTACCGCGGGCAGCTGCTGGACCCGCTCCAGCAGGGCATGGACGACCGCGCGGTTTTCCACAATATGCCCCAGCGCCGGCGCATCCACCTCGGCGGCGTCAAATTCAATCTCACCACTGCCCTGGGCATCCCACACGGTCATGTGGCGGTAGGCGCAAGCGCGATAAGCCGCGATCGCTGGCCAGGCGCCCAGTTCCTCCAGCAGCGCGCTGGACTTGAGATTGAGCGCACTGACCCGGCTGTCGAAGCTGTCCAGCTCCAGGGTGGTGGGCAGTGGGGGTAGCGTCAGCGGACGCGCCTCAATCAGGGCGACCCTGAGACCGCTGTCGCGCAGCGCCAGGGCGAGCGCGCTGCCCGCCATGCCGGCGCCGACGATGGCGATGTCGAAAATGCCCGCTTCAGTCACGCGCCGACCTCCCGAGCGCCGCCACGCCCGCGGCCTGGCGCACAAAATCCCGTTTCAGTGCCGGCACCAGATCCAGCCCCGACAGGGCCAGGTCCCGGGCCAGGCCGAGAGGTACTTCCCGGCGCATGAACAGGTTTGGGAGCAGGTCACTGGCGCCGATGGTCTGGCGCTGGTCCCGCTGCTGGCGCGACCGGTAGCGCTGCAGCAGGGCAAGATCCCCGAGGCGCTGGCCGGGAGCGGCGGCCGCGAGCGTCCGCGCAAGCTGGGCCACGTCCCGCAGGGCCAGGTTGAAACCCTGTCCGGCAACCGGGTGCAGGGTGTGCGCGGCATTGCCCATCACCACCAGCCCCCCGCGCACCTGCTCCTCGGCCTCCACCCGCGCCAGGGGATAGGTGGCGCGCTCGCCGACGCGGGTGAAGCGCCCGAGGCGGTAGCCGAAGGCCGCCTGCAGGGCCTCGAGAAACTCGGCGGGCGCCACCTCCGCCAGGCGCGCCGCCTCTGCCGGTGGCAGCGTCCACACCAGGGCGCTGCGATGGGCCACCTCGGCCGTGGCCACCAGGGGCAACAGGGCCAGCGGACCGCTGGCGGTAAAGCGCTCGTAGGCGCAGTGGCAGTGGGGCTGGGCAAAGCCCACATTGGCGATCAGGGCCGCCTGGTCGTAGGCCCTGCGGCGGACCCCGATTCCCAGCGCATCCCGCAGCCCCGAGTCGGCACCGTCAGCAACGATCAGCAGCTGCGCCTGCCAGTCTGTTTCCGGGCTGCCCTCGACCCGCAGCCGCACGCCGTCGGCGGCGGGGGTGACCTCAAGGACGCGGGCGGGACTCAACACTTCCACCCGATCCCGCGCCAGCAGGACCCGCAACAGGGCGTTGCCCAGCCAGGCGTTCTCCACCACGTAGCCCAGGGCGGGCCAGCCCTGCTCCTCACTGCGCAGCACCGCACTGCCGAAGCGCCCGCGGTTGGAGACGTGAATCCGGGCGATGTCACACAGCCACTCTTCCAGCGCCGACCACACCCCCGTTTGTTCGTAGATCTGGCGGCTGCTGAAGCTCAGGGCGGTGGAGCGGGCATCAAAGGACGGGTGGTAGGCCGGCCCACGGGCGGGGTCCGGCAGGGGAAAACCTTCCACCAGGCTAATCGACACCGAGGCTGGCAGCGCTGCCGCCAGTTCCAGGGCCAGGCTGACGCCCACCATGCCGCCGCCGGCGATCACGATATCCCGCTGTCTCACGTGGGTCTGCTCATTCTGCCATCAGGGCCTCAATCTCATCGGCGGCTCGGGGCACGCCGGCAGTCAGAATCTCGTGGCCGTCCCGGGTGACCGCCACGTTGTCCTCGATGCGGATACCGATGCCGCGCCAGCGGGGCGCCACCGCGGTGTTGTCGGGGGCCACGTAGATCCCCGGCTCCACGGTCAGGACCATGCCCGGTTCCAGCACGCGCCACTCCTCGCCCACCCGGTAGTCGCCGACATCATGCACATCCAGGCCCAGCCAGTGGCCCGCCCGGTGCATATAAAATGGCCGGTAGGCGCCCTTCTCTATCAGTTTCTCCACCCGGCCCCTGAGCAGGCCCAGCTCCACCAGACCCTCGGTGATGACGCGCACGGTGGCGTCGTGGGCTTCATTCCAGTGGCAACCCGGACGGATTACGGCAAAGGCCGCCGCCTGGGCCGCCAGCACCACCTCGTAAAGATCCCGCTGGGCGCGATTGAATCGACCGCTGACCGGAAAAGTGCGGGTCACGTCCGCGGCATAACCCTGCAATTCGCAGCCGGCATCGATCAGGACCAGGTCGCCCTTGCGCAGCCGTGCGCTGTTGTCCACGTAGTGCAGGATGCAGGCGTTGTCACCGGCACCGACAATGCTGGGGTAGGCGGGCTGACGCGCACCGGACATCGCAAACTCGTGCAGGATCTCTGCCTCCAGCTGGTACTCAAAGGCGCCCGGCGCGCAAAAGCGCATGGCCCGGCAGTGCGCGCGGGCGGTGATTTCCCCCGCCGCGCGCATCAGGCGCAGCTCCCCCGCGCTCTTGACCAGACGCAGGTCGTGCAGCATGTGGTTGAGGTCGGTCAGGTCGCCCGGGGGCACCGCGCCGCTGGCCTCGCGCGCGCGAATGCTGTTGACCCAGCCCATCACCTGGCGATCAAAATCCGCGCTGCGGCCCATGGAATAGTAGACCCGACGGCGACCCTCAATCAGGCCCGGCAGGATGTCGTCGATATCGCCGATCGGGAAAGCATCGTCAGCACCGAACTCCTCGCAGGCCGCGGCGGGGCCACTGCGCCGGCCGTGCCACAGCTCCTGGGTCGGGTCACGCTCGCGGCAGAACAGCACAAACTCGCCGTGCTCGCGCCCCGGAATCAGGACCAGCACCGAGTCGGGTTCATTAAAGCCCGACAGGTAAAGAAAGTCGCTGTCCTGGCGAAAGGGGTAGTCGGTATCGCGGCTGCGCACCTGCTCACGTGCCGCGGGCACGATAGCGATACTGCCGGGCTCCATCAGCGCCATCAGTTGGCGGCGACGGCGGGCGAACTCGACTTTGCCGATGCGCGGGGAAGCGGTGGCCACGGACGCGGGACTCAATGAATCCGGGGCGGGGCATCGGGCGCCTGTGTGGCCCGGCCCTGGCTGTCCATAAACACGTTCAGCGCGGCAAAACGCAGATACTCAACGAGCTCGGTATACGCCTGCTCGGACTCATCACCGCCCTCCTCCGGCTGACCCTCTCCCTCGACCCCGGCCTGGGTGATCGCGGCAATATCCCTGAGGATTTCCGCACTGTCTCCCGGCAGCCCCTGGTCACCGAGACCCGCACTGCTGGTCACCCGCGCGTAGCCGGCCATGAAGCCGCGGCACCAGCCACCGAGGGCGAGCACGCGCTCGTCCAGGTCCGTATCGTCGTCGGGGAGCAGCGGGTGAAAATCAAATTCATCATCTGCCAATGCGGCGTGAGTCACGCTGTACAGTGACAGCATCAGCTCGGCCAGCTCCCCGTGCAGGTCCAGGCTCAGGGCCTGATTGAGCCCCGCCAGCCCGGCCGCGGGCTCCTCGGGCGCGCCTGCGGCAATCAGCCCGGTCAGGCAGCCGTGCAACTCCGAGGGCGTGCTCTGCTCGCCCTGCTCCACAAGGTGATCGGCTATTTCGTCAAAATCGAATACTGCACCCGCACCGGGCAAGTCGTCCAGCATGTCCTTTTTCCCTGTCCTGGGTCCGGGGCTGCCGCAGTTACAGCAGAAGCTGTCAAATACCGGGCAGGCCATTGAAATCACTAACTTTTGTGTCGTTGACCTTGTCCAGCAGCCCGCCTATAGTGACGGCACAAGTCACTGCTAGTATAACGCCATGGCCGAGAACCCGCTCAAGGCGCTTGAGAGCAAAATTGATCAGCTGATCGATTTATGCAACCAGCTCAATCGCGAAAACCAGGCCCTCAAGTCCGAGGCCGCCCGCTGGCAGCATGAGCGGCAGGACCTGGTCGACAAGAATGCCCTCGCCCGGGACAAGGTAGAAGCCGTGCTTAACCGCCTGCGGGCCATGGAGTGAAGCTGTGAGCCAGCCAACCACCGTCACCGTCCGCATCCTCGACAAGGATTACCAGGTCGCCTGTCCGGAAGAACAGCAAAGCGAGCTGGTGGTTTCCGCCAAGTACCTGGACAAGCAGATGCGCTCGATCCGCGACACCGGCAAGGTCATCGGCGTTGAACGCATTGCCGTGATGGCGGCCCTGAATATCAGCTACGAGCTGCTGCAGGCCTCGCAACAGAGTGACGATACCGCAGCCGCCGATATGCCCCCCGATGAGCTGCGCCAGCTCAATCGCAAAATTGACGACGCCCTGTACCACCTGCGGCAGCTGGAAATCGGCTGATTGCGCCGCACGCGTGCCCTGACCTGAAACTGCAACGCCAGCTGCGTTATAATGGTGGCGGATTCCTGGTGTATGCGCCAGGCAGACAGTCCTCGAGCCGATATCTTTACCACCGGGGGCTGCCAGTGACTGCTGTTGTGCAGGTCCGGTACAAGCCGGAAAGCCTGATGCAGTTCGGCGGCCACCACCTTGAACCATCGGGTTCAAGGGCAGCGCTGCCAGCGGTACTCCGGGAATCCCCTTATTTTCATGACTGAGCTCGCCCCCCACGATAAACCCTCCCTGCGGCGACAGCTGCGCGCCAGGCGGCGCGCGTTGAGCCGGGCGCAGCAGGCAGCCGCGGCCGCTGCAGCGGCGCGCAACGCCGCCGCTCTGCCGGGCTTTCCAGGTCATCGCCATATCGCACTCTACCGGGCGGCCGATGGTGAGCTGGATCCGGAGCCCCTCGCCGGCGCCTGCCGCGCGGCGGGCGCTACGCTGTACCTGCCCTGCCTCGCGCCTGACAACACCCTGGAATTTGCCCGCTGGGATCCGGAACTGGCGCTGACGCCCAACCGCTGGGGCATCGGCGAACCCTCCCCGGACGCGCCGCGCCGGCCGGTGACTGGACTGGATGTCCTCTATCTGCCGCTGGTTGGCTGGGACCGCCAAGGGCACCGGCTGGGCATGGGCGGTGGCTTCTACGATCGCACCCTGGCCGACAGCCCACGGCCATTACTGGTGGGTCTTGCGCATGCAACGCAGGAACTGCCTGGCGTGCCGGTGGACACCTGGGACGTGGTGATGGATTACGTGCTGACCGATCTCGGCCTGCACCGGTGCGGGGAGTGCGTTGCGTAAGTAGCGTCAGGCACCGAAGCCCGCTGACTGGGGTCTCGGCGCCTGGCGGGCGCCCATTGGCACCCGCGGCATGGGTGGGCCTTCGCCCTAGGGGGCGCGGCTGTCGAGGATCACGCCGGCCTGCAGGGCAGAGGCGGGCGCCGCTACCGTGTCATTGGCCGTCATGGGCACCAGCAGCGTGATCAACACACCGAGACCAAAGGCCGCCATTACCAGGAGCAAAAAGTCAGGTTTCCGTTTCACAGTATCAATCCCACACGTCCTCAAATGAATCCCCGGCCTTCCGCGCGACCATGGGGGTCGATCTTGTTATCGCGGTGCTACTTCCGGCGCCTGTCTGTTCGCGCTTCTGCTTATTGCTGTATTTCTATCTGCCAGTGCCTGTCGCAGCACGTTTATTGTTGCGCCTGGGAATCCTTCGCCGCGATGCGGATAAAGAATGCGGCCTGAATCACAAATATTCCCTTAAACATTTGGCACTATTTCACAAACTTCGGCGAGTCTAGCCCAGGCGACGGCAAAAGAAAACCCCGCAGGGCGCATGAACACTGGCTTTCAGGAGATTTCCGCAGAAAGTGGCGGCGATGGGCGCCGGCGGGTCAATAGCCCGGTGTCTAGCTATTGCCCAGGTAAAGCTGGTAGGCGCGGTTATCGGTCTCTTCCCAGTAGCGGAATCCGACCTTGTCCAGCACGGCATGAAACTGCCCCCGCTCAGCCCGCGGTACCTGGACCCCGACCAGGATCCGGCCGTAGGCAGCGCCGTGATTGCGGTAGTGAAACATGGAGATATTCCACTGCTGTCCCAGGCCGGCGAGAAACTTGGCCAGGGCACCCGGTCGCTCCGGGAACTCCACCCGGTAGACGGTCTCATCTGTCACCTCGACCGGTGCGCGCCCCCCAACCATGTAGCGTACGTGCAGCTTGGCCATCTCGTTATCGGTCAGGTCTTCGCAGCCGTAGCCCTTGGCCTGCAACTCTTCAATCAGGGTCGCGAGGTCCTTGCCCCCGGGGACGATCGTCAGGCCCACGAACACCAGTGCCTGCCGGGCATCGGTATAGCGGTAGTTGAACTCGGTGATGTTGCGCTTGCCCAGGGCGGCGCAGAAGGACCGGAAGCTCCCCGGACGCTCGGGAATGGTCACGCTGATCACCGCCTCGCGCTTTTCCCCGATCTCGGTGCGCTCGGAGATATAGCGCAGCCGGTCGAAGTTGGTATTGGCGCCGCTGACAATAGCCAGCAGGTGCTGGTCGCGCACGCCCTCGCGCTCGACGTACTTTTTCAGGCCGGCCAGGGCCAGGGCGCCGGCAGGCTCGGCGATGCTGCGGGTGTCTTCGAAGATATCCTTGATCGCCGCACACATCTCGTCGGTGCTGGCGGTAATCACCTCGTCGACCGTGTCGCGGATGACGCGGAAGGTTTCCTTGCCAATCTGCGCGACCGCGCAACCCTCGGCAAACAGGCCCACCTCGGGCAGCCGGTCACGCCGACCCCGCTCCAGGGCGAGCTTCAGGCAGGCCGCGTCCGCGGGCTCCACGCCGATAATCCGGGTCTGCGGCCAGACGTAGCGTATGTAAGCCGCGACCCCCGCGAGCAGGCCACCGCCGCCGACAGGGACAAAAATCGCATCCAGGGGCGGCTGGTGCTGGCGCACGATCTCCATCCCCACGGTGCCCTGCCCGGCGATCACGTCGGGATCATCAAAGGGGTGGACATAGACCATGTGCTTTTCATCAACCAGTTTTTGCGCCCGGGCGGCCGCCTCCTCAAAGGAGTCGCCGTGCAGGACGACCGTGGCTCCCCAGTTGCGCACTGCATCCACCTTGATCACGGGGGTGGTCCGCGGCATGACGATGGTCGCCTTGACGCCCATCCGCTGCGCCGCCATGGCCAGGCCCTGGGCGTGGTTGCCCGCCGATGCCGCAACCACTCCCCGGGCGCGCTCTTCGGCACTGAGCCGGTGCATCTTGTTGTTGGCCCCACGCAGCTTGAAGGAGAATACGGGCTGCAGGTCTTCCCGCTTCAGCCAGACCCGGTTGCCCAGGCGGCGCGACATCAGCGAGGCTTCCACGACCGGGGTTTCCCGCGCGACATCGTAAACCCGGGCGTCCAGGATGCGCTTGATGTAGGACTGCGGCATAAAGCGATAACTGATCTGGTGATGAATTGAGCACGCCATAGTAATGGAGGGCTGCGGCTTTTACAGCCCGGGCGGGCGAATTCGGTATTTTTCGTGCTTCCCCGCCAGGCGTTTCCTATAATGGCCGGCCACCTGCCATCCAGGAGCCAGAGCATGACCCAGGACGCGTTGAAGAGGGCTGTCGCCGAGGCGGCGCTGGACTACATTCGCCCCCACCTGGAACAGGACATCGTGCTGGGGATCGGCACCGGCTCCACGGCCAACCTGTTTATCGACGCACTGGCTCCACTCAAGGGCTATATCGGGGCCACGGTGGCCAGTTCCGAAGCCTCCGCCGAGCGCCTCCGCAGCCATGGTATCCCGGTCTACGACCTCAATACCGTGGACCGGGTCGACTTCTATATTGACGGCGCTGACGAGAGCAACCGTGACCTGCAGCTGATCAAGGGCGGCGGCGCGGCCCTGACCCGGGAAAAAATCGTCGCCGCGGTCGCCGGGCAGTTCATTTGTATTGCCGATGACAGCAAGCTGGTACACACCCTGGGTGAATTCCCGCTACCGGTGGAGGTCATCCCCATGGCGCGCAGCCACGTGGCCCGGGAACTGGTGAAACTGGGCGGTGACCCCATTTACCGCGAGGGGGTTACCACGGACAACGGCAATATCATCCTCGATGTACACAACTTCCCGATCCCCCAGCCGCTGGCGACCGAAGCCAGGATCAACGGCATTACCGGGGTGGTGACCAACGGCCTGTTCGCGCTGCGTCCGGCGGATATCCTGCTGCTAGGGACCGCTGACGGCGTGCAGACCCTGCGCGCGCCAGACTAGTCGAAGATCTTGCCGGGGTTCATGATGCCCCGGGGGTCGAAAGCGGTCTTGATCTGGCGCATCAGGGCAATTTCCGCGGGTGCGCGGCTGTAGTGCAGGTAGTCCTTCTTCAGCAGACCCACGCCGTGCTCTGCCGATACGCTGCCACCGTAGCGCTGCACAATCTCGAACACCCAGCGACTCACTTCGGCGCAGCGCGCCTGGAATTCTTCCCGGGGCAGGTCCTCGGGCTTGAGCACGTTCAGGTGCACATTGCCGTCGCCGATATGGCCAAACCAGACGATCTCGAAATCGGGGTAGGCCTCGCTGACCACCGCCTCGACTTCGGCGAGGAAGTCCGGCACCCGCGATACGGTGGTGGAAATGTCGTTCTTGTAGGGTGTCCAGCGCGCGATGGTTTCGGAAATATCCTCGCGCAGCCGCCACAGGGCCGCGGCCTGGGCAACGCTCTGGCTGGCAACGCCATCCAGTACCCAGCCGGCTTCCATGCACTGTTCAAACAGGCTCATTGCGAGTTCCATATCCGCCGCCGAGACCTGCTCGAATTCCAGCAGGGCATAAAATGCCGTCGGGGTCGCGAAGGGGCGCTGCAATCCCTGGTGGCTTACCACCTTGTCCAGCGCGAGCTCGGAGAAAAATTCGAAGGCCTGCAGGTCCATGCGCGACTGGAAAGCCTCCAGCACCGACATCACCGCCGGCATATCCGGCACGCCCAGGACCAGCACCGCGGGATCACACGGCGGCCGGGCCAGGCGCATGGTTGCCTCGACCACGATCCCGAGGGTGCCCTCGGCACCGATCACCAGCTGACGCAGGTCATAACCGGCATTGTTCTTGACCAGGCCGCGATTGAGATCCAGCAACTCTCCGGTGCCCGTGACCAGCTGCAGGCCGGCAACCCAGTCCCGGGTCATACCGTGGCGGATCACCTTGATGCCGCCGGCGTTGGTGGCAATGTTGCCGCCAATCTGGCTGGAACCCGCGGAGGCGAAATCCACCGGGTAGAACAGGTCCCGCTCCCGGGCATAATCCTGCAGGGTCGCGGTCACCACCCCGGCACCACAGACCACGGTGCGCTCCACCGGGTTGAAGTCGCTAATCGCGTTGAGCCGGTCGAGAGCCAGCACCAGCTCGCCCCGGTGGGCCACAGCGCCGCCACTCAGCCCGGTGCGTCCTCCGGAGGGCACAATCGCCAGACCCTCGGCGGCCGCCAGGCGCACTACCGCCTGCACCTCCGCGACACTGCCCGGCAGCACCACCGCCGAGGGCGCGGGTGTGTATACGCGGGTCCAGTCGCCGCCATAATGGCGCGCGGATTCCGCGTCCGTCAGTACCCGCCCGGCACCCACGATCGCGGCCAGGGCGTCCAGGTTGTCAGGGCTCAGGTCTGGGGGGGCTGCTGGGTTCACTCGGGTCCTCGGGCAGTTCACAGGGCGCTGTAAAAACGGGGCGCTATGGTACCATACGCGCCCTTCAATCCCCCCGACCCAAGACAACATCGAGACGGAGCCGCCGACCCATGGCGAGACGATCGCTAGAGAAGAGCAAAATCAAGTTTCTCCTGCTGGAGGGCGTGCATCCTTCCGCCGTGGAGGCGCTGCGCCAGGCAGGCTACGAAAATATCGAGCTGCACCAGAAAGCGCTGCCCACCCAGGAGCTGAAGACGGCCATCGCAGGAGCCCATTTTCTCGGCATTCGTTCCCGCACCCAGGTCAGCGAAGAGGTGCTGGAAGCTGCCAACAAGCTGGTGGCGATCGGCTGCTTCTGCATCGGTACCAACCAGGTCGATCTCGCGGCGGCGACCCGGCGGGGAATTGCCGTGTTCAATGCGCCCTTCAGTAACACCCGCAGCGTTGCGGAACTGGTGATCGCCGAGGCGATCCTGCTGTTGCGCGGTATTGCGGAAAAAAATGCCGCCGCCCACCGCGGCCAGTGGCTCAAATCCGCGGCCAATTCCTTCGAGATTCGCGGCAAGCGCCTGGGCATCATCGGTTACGGCAATATCGGCATGCAGCTGGGGGTGATTGCCGAGGGCCTGGGCATGCAGGTGCAGTTCTTTGACGTGACCAACAAGCTTCCCCTGGGCAACGCGCGCCAGGTACCGAGCCTCAATCACCTGCTGGCCAATTCCGACGTGATAAGCCTGCACGTCCCGGAAACCGAGGCCACCCGCGATATGATTGGACGCGACCAGCTGGCCCTGATGCAGCCGGGCAGCATCCTGATCAATGCCTCCCGGGGGACCGTGGTGGATATCGATGCCCTCGCCGCAAGCCTGGGCGAAAAGCGTCTCGGCGGCGCAGCGATTGATGTATTCCCGGTGGAGCCGCGCTCCAACGATGATGAGTTCATCTCTCCCCTGCGTGAGTTCGACAATACGATCCTCACGCCGCACATCGGTGGCAGTACCGTCGAGGCCCAGGAAAATATTGGCCTGGAGGTGGCGGAGAAGCTGGCCCGGTACAGCGACAACGGCACCACCACCTCTTCGGTCAATTTCCCGGAGGTGGCCCTGCCGGAGCACGCCGGCTCGCACCGCCTGCTGCACATTCACCACAATGTGCCCGGGGTGATGAGCGCCATCAACCGGATTTTTGCCGACAACGCGATCAACGTTTCCGCCCAGTACCTGCAGACCAATGAGCAGGTGGGCTACGTGGTCATCGATATCGACGCCGAGTATTCCGACCTCGCCCTGTCCAAGCTGGCGGTCGTGGAAGGAACCATTCGCTCGCGCGTCCTGTTTTGAACCCCCGCAACGGCGCCGGGGCAGGCCATCTGCCCCGGCGCAACCGGGCAGCAGCGGCCGCGTAGAGCAACCTTGGCCGATAACCCCAAAGACCAGTTCCTCGCCAACCTCGTTCACGAGCACCGGGCTGCGCTTGAGAAATATCTCGCACGCAAGATGGACAGCCCCGAAGACGCGGCGGAGATTGCCCAGGAAACCTTCCTGCGCATGCATCGGCTGGAATCCCCGGAAAATCTCGACAACGCCCGCGCATTCCTGTTCCAGGTGGCCACCAACCTGGCGGTGGACCAGCTGCGCCGACGCACCCTGCATGTGCGCCTGCTGCGCTCGGAGCGGGGCCAGATAGAAAGCGGGGAAACGCCGGACGCCAACGCCAGCGGCGCGTCGCCGGAGCAGATTCTCGGGGCCAGGGAAAAGCTCGCCGCGATCTACAGCGCGGTGGACGAACTGCCGCTGCGGGTGAAGCAGGCATTCCTGCTGCACCGGCGCAGCGGCATGTCCTATAACGACATCGCGCGGGAAATGGAGGTGTCGGTTTCCAGTGTGGAGAAATACATTCTCCAGGCACTGCAGCACTGCCGCCGCCGCCTGGCCGCCTACTTTCCCCCGGAAGACGATGACAACCAGGGCAGGTCCGGATAACGGGAACCGGGCTCAGCGGAGCGCCGGGATCTCGCGACAAATTGGGTGCGTTTTCGCGGTGCGTCGCAAAACTTGACAAAAGGATTGAGGGAACTGGCGCGGCAACCGTCACACTAACTACAATACGATAGGCAGCGACCACAAAACGCTGGGGGTGAGCACCCGCAGGGGCTGACCACAAGGGTCGCAGACAAGGAAACTATGGGCCAAGGGCGCGAACAAGGGTTTGACAGGGACTGCGATGCGGCGCTGGGCTGGATTGCCCGCTTTCGTTCGGAATCGGTCTCCGAGTCCGATCGAGCGCAGTTTGCCCTGTGGCTGGCGGAAAACCCGGCCCATGGCCGCGCCATGGACCGCATGCAGGACCTGTGGGACGACCTTGGCAGCCTGCGCCACCTGCCCGATCCCATGTCACGTACCGCGTCGCCCGGAAGACGCCAGTGGCTGGGCGCCGCCTTTGCCGTGGCGGCCTCCCTGCTGGTCGCGCTGCTGCTGAGCCCGAATCTGCAGGCGCCGGCCGAACCCGTGGTATTCCAGACCGCCCTCGGCGAACGCGAGACCATTACCCTGCCCGACGATTCCCGGGTAACCCTCAACACCGGCAGCCGCCTGGAAGTCGCTTTCAGCGATGATCGACGCGGCGTAAACCTGACTCGTGGCGAGGCCTATTTCGAGGTGACCCCCGATCGGGAGCGGCCCTTCGAGGTGGACGCCGGCAATACCCGCATTACCGTGGTGGGCACCGCCTTCAACGTGCTGCGCCGGAATGACCACGGCAGCGATATCACCGTGGCCGAGGGCGTGGTGCGGGTGACCGAACTGAATGCGCCCGCCGCGCGGGCCGCGATCACCGAGGTCCTGCGCTCCGGGCAGCGCCTCGCTGCCGGGCGGGAGGGTTTTACCACTGCCGGGCAGGTCGACCTGGCCCCGCATCTGGCGTGGCAGCGGGGTGAGTTGATCGCCCGCGAGATGCCCCTGGCCAGGCTGGTCGACGAGATCGAGCGCTACCACGACCTGCATATCCTGATTGCCGACCGGGGCGTTGCCGCACTGACCGTGTCCGGCGTATTCCAGCTCGATCACCCGGACAGTATTCTCCAGGCCCTGCAGCGCAGCCTGCCGGTGCAACTGGCGCGCATTGATGCCACCACGGTGCAGTTGCTACCGACGCCCCAGTAGGCTATAAAGCCGCTTTGGGCTCTCCCTGAGCCCGACCAGAATATCTCCATAATTCATAGGCTTACGAAGCCTGCTATGGGATGGGAGCGGTATGGCTACCCAACGAGGCCGCTGGCGATATCGGGTGGGCAGGGCCATCGCGGCACTTCTGCCGGCTGTCCTGTGCCCGCTCTCCCTGGCCCAGCCGTCGCCCCCAGAGCTAGCCTTCGCCATCGATGCCCAGTCCCTCTCCGGCGCCCTGATCCAGTACAGCCAGCAGAGTGATCGCGCGATCGTTTTTTCCGACCGGCTCACCGCCCAACTGCCCGCCACCCCGCTGATTGGCAATTACGCGCCAGCCGAAGCCCTGGACGCGCTGCTGGCCGGTTCGGGGCTGGGCTGGGAACTGGTGGACGCGCGGATTATCGCGGTCTACCCCCTGCACTGCGGCGGCGGTGCCTGCGACACGCCCGGGGAAACCGCGCGCAACAATCCCATCTACCAGCCGGGCATCGAGGAAACCTACGTCTACGGCAACCGCCTGACCGGCTCTCGCATCCGCCGCACCAACTATACCGGCAGCGCCCCCGTGGACATCCTGCGGCGGCCGGATATCGAGCTCAGCGGCGCGCAGACCCTGGGCGAATTGCTCAAGTTCGTGCCGGCGGTGGTGGGTAACTCCACCAGCACCGCGATCGCCAACGGCGGCGACGGTACCGCCAGCGTCACCCTGCGCGGGCTGCCCGCGAGCAACACCCTGATCCTGATCAACGGCCGACGCGTGGCAAACGACGGCCTGGCCGGCGAGTCCGTGGACCTGAACAGCATCCAGCCAGCGGCGGTGGAGCGGATCGAGATTCTCAAGGACGGCGCCTCGGCGATCTACGGTTCCGACGCCATTGCCGGGGTGGTCAATGTGATCATGAAGCAGGACTTCCGCGGCCTCAAGGCAGAGACCTACTACGGCCAGGCAGAACCGGGGGACCTGCAGACCCGCACCCAGACCCTGCAGTACGGCAGGGCGATACCCAACGGCTCGCTGTTTGTGTCCGCCTCGGCCTACGACCAGGACCCCATCTTCAGCCGTGACCGGAGTGTCTCAGCCAGCGCGGACACCCGCGCCATTGGCGGTACCGACCAGCGCTCCAGCGCCACCGCGGATGCCCGGGTGTCGCTCCCGGACGGGCGCACCCTGATCGCCAGCGGCGAGGGTTATCGCGCCGCCGGGCCCGAGGACCTGTTCGACTACCAGGACTTCACCACTGCGGTAGTGCCCCTGACCCGCCGCAGCATCTACGGCAACCTGATTTACGACTTCACGGAACAGGTGACCGGGCGCGTCGACCTCAGCTACCTGGAGACGGAAGCCAGCGCCACCCTGGCTCCCACGCCCGTGTTTACCGCCTTTGAGCAGACACCGTTGACCGTGGACGCGGACAATATCTATAACCCCTTCGGCGACGATATTGTCGATGCACGCCGGCGCCTGGTGGAATTTCCCGCCCGACGCCAGACCAACGAATCCGAGGTCCTGCGCTTCAGTGCAGTGATGGAGGGCCTGGCAGCGGACTGGCACTGGGATGCGGGCTACACGTTCAGCCGCTCCGAGGCCAGCGAGACCTCCGCCAATATTGTCAACGCCGACCGGCTGCAGCGCGCGCTGGGCCCGGCCGACGGCTGCCGCGGCCCCACCATCGACGGTTGCGTGGCCGTGGACCTACTCGGGCCTGCGGGTAGCATTAGTGGCGACCAGGTCAATTATCTAAGGGCTACAGGAGTAGTAAGTGGTTACTCCAAACTATCCTCCCTGGCAGTCAACCTGAGCAATGCCCTGCTGGAGCTGCCCGCCGGGCGCGGCGACCTCGCCTTCGGCCTGGAGTACCGTCAGGAGTCCACCCGCAAGCAACCAGGCCCGCTGCTGGCCGATGTCAGCACCCTGGGCGCGACCAATTTCGAGCCCACCCGGGGCCAACGCAAAATTACCGAGCTCTACGCCGAGACCGCCCTGCCCCTGTGGCGAGCCGCCCGCGCGAACCGGGCACTGCTGCTGGATGCCGCAATCCGCTACTCCAAATACAGCGATTTCGGCAGCTCCACCAATCCCAAAGTGGGGCTGCGCCTGCAATTGGGTGAGAGCCTGCTGCTGCGCGCGGGCTACGCCAGCGGATTCCGCGCACCCAGCCTCAACGAGCTCTACGAGGGCGCCACTGAAGAGCAGGCCTTTATCGCCGACCCCTGCACCCAGGCGGCCAATGTCAGCGCGCTGCCGGGCTGCACACAGCAGGCCGATCCCACCCGCAACCAGTTCCTGGTGGTCAAGGGCGGCAACCCCGACCTGAAGGCCGAGTCGGCGGATACCCTGAGTGCCGGCCTGGTCTGGACCCCTACGGCACTGAGAGGCCTGCGCCTGAGCGCTGATCTGTTCGAGATTGAGCAGGAGGACGTGGTCTCCTCCAGCGCCCAGTTCATTATCAGCCAGAACGCCCGCAACGGCAGCTTTGCCGACAGCGTGACCCGCGACGCCGAGGGCAACCTGGTGCTGGTGACCGCCAACAACATCAATATCGGCCGGCGGCTGGTGCGGGGGCTGGATCTCGGCCTCAACTATCATTTTCCCCGCCAGCCCTGGGGCCAGCTTTCCCTGAGCGGTAACGCCACCTACCTGCATGACTTTCGGGCACGGGCCGACGCCCAGGCCGGGGAAATCGACTTTGCCGGCAGCTTCCGCGACGAGGCCTCGGAGGGCCTGGGTGGCATCCCCGAGTGGAAATGGCAGCTGGGGATGCGCTGGCAGCACGAGCGCTGGCAGGCCAGCAGCGATGTACACATCGTCTCGAGCATGGATGAACTGCTGCCCGGCACCTCGGCACAGCGGGAAATCGACAGCTGGAGTGTGCTGGACCTGCAGCTCAGTTATACCTTTGATGTGCTCCAGGGCCTGCAACTGGCCCTGGGGGTGGACAATGCCCTGGATGAGGAAGCCCCTTTGGCGGCCTCGGCGTTTAACGATAACATCGATGGCCGCACCCACGAGCTCAAGGGCCGCTTCTGGTACACCCGCCTGAGCCAGCGGTTTTGATAAAAAGCCATCAGCGGTTTTGATAAAGAGCCACCAGCGGTTTTTGACAAGGAGCCATAGCATGAACCACATCCTGCGCCTGACCTTGCTGCTCGGCACTGCCCTGTGCCTGGCTGCCTCCAGCCTGGCCGAGGATACCTTTCCCGGCGTCGAGAAGCTGATGGAGCCGGAGGAATACCGCGCCGCCGGCCTGGACAAGCTGTCGCCCGCAGAGCTCAAGGCGCTCAACCAGTGGCTGATCGACTACACCGTGGAAGATGCTGAGGCCCTGCGGGTCGGCAACGAGGAAGTCCGCCAGGCAGAGCAGGATGTGCGTATCGAGGCCCGGGTCGAGGCACCCTTCAAGGGCTGGGACGGAGAGACCCTGTTCCGGCTGGATAACGGCCAGGTCTGGCAGCAGCGCCTGTCAGGCCGCTTCCCCTATCACGGTGACGATCGCCGGGTGGTGATAGAGAAAAACTTCTTCGGCTTCTTCAAGATGACCCACGTCGCCAGCGGCCGCTCGGTGGGCGTGTCGCGCGTCACCCGATAACCCTGTGTTTACAGGGGTTTTGCTGCCCTCTGTGACAAAACTAATCGTGGTAATTTGACGAGTTCCGCGCCCAGAGTGTGAATATGTCACAAAATCGCAAGGAACTTTGAGGTGCCCCCCCCGCAATTCGTTTAGAGTCTGTATCCAGTGGCAAAAGCCACAGGACAAGCATGCTTAAACATAAAGTACAGGGGTTATTAATATGTTGAAGAAAAACCGTCTCAATGTGGCAGTTGCTGCCGCCCTGGGGCTGACGGCATCGGCGATCCTGCCGACTGCGGTCAACGCCCAGGACGAGCTGATGGTTGAGGAAGTGGTCGTTACCGGCTCACGGATTCAACGCACCAACCTCGTCTCCGCCAGCCCGGTTACCCAGGTTGACGCAGAAGAGCTGAGGTTCCAGGGCACCACCCGTGTGGAAGACCTGATGAAGAACCTCCCCCAGGTTTACTCCAACCAGAACGCCAGTCAGTCCAACGGCGCGACCGGTACCGCAACCCTGAACCTGCGTAACCTCGGCGACGAGCGTACCCTGGTCCTGGTCAACGGCCGTCGTATGCCCGCCGGCTCGCCGCTGCAGGGCGGCACCGGTGCCGACATCAACCAGATCCCCGGCGCCCTGATTCGCCGCGTGGAAGTGCTGACCGGCGGTGCCTCCGCCACCTACGGTTCCGACGCCGTGGCGGGTGTCGTCAACTTCATCATGATGGACGACTTCGAAGGCATCCAGCTGGACTACCAGTTCAGCCAGTACCAGCACGACAACGACAACAGCCGCCTGCAGGACCTGGTAGAGAGCAATGGCTTCCCGGTTCCGGATGGTAGCAAGACCGACGGTGATACCCAGGACATCTCCCTGATCATCGGTGGCAACTTCGACAGCGGCCGCGGTAACGTGACTGCCTATGCGTCCTACCGTGAAATCGACGGCGTTCTGCAAAGCGAGCGCGACTACAGCGCCTGCGCCCTGAACAACACCGGCGACGGCTGTTTCGGTTCCGGCACCAGCGCCGAGGGTACGTTCCTGACCCCGGGCGGCGGCACTTACTTCGTCCAGGGCGACCAGTTCATCGAGGGCAGCCAGGTTTACAACTACGGCCCCCTGAACTACTACCAGCGCCCTGACGAGCGCTATACCGCAGGTGCTTTCGGTCGTTACAGCATCAACGAACACGTTGAGGCCTACACCGAGCTGATGTTCATGGACAACCAGACCAACGCGCAGATCGCGCCCTCTGGCTCCTTCTTCCTGGACTACGGCATCTCCCCGGACAACCCCTTCCTGTCCGCCCAGCAACGGGACATCCTGTTTGGCGATCCCAGCCTGCTGAACGACGATGGTACCGCGCCGGTCACAATCGGCCGTCGTAACGTCGAGGGCGGTCCGCGTAACCAGGATCTGCGTCACACCACCTTCCGCGGTGTGTTCGGCGCCCGTGGTGATATCAACGACACCTGGCGCTACGATGCCTACGCCATGTTCTCTGAAGTTTCCATGGAGAACACCTACAACAACGATCTGTCCAACAACAAACTGCGCAACGCGGTAGATGCGGTGGTCGATGACGACGGCAACATCACCTGTCGCTCCGTGGTGAATGGTACCGATCCCAACTGTGTGCCCTGGAACCCCTGGGAAACCGGCGCGATTGAGCCGGGCGGCGCGGCAACCCAGTACCTGGCCCTGCCCCTGTTCGCCCGCGGTACGACCGAGCAGAAAATCATCTCCGGTTACGTCGCTGGTAGCCTGGGCGACTACGGCCTGCAGCTGCCCACCGCAGACAGCGGCCTGGAAGTGGTTGCCGGTGTTGAGTACCGCAAGGAATCCCTGGACTTCAACCCGGACGAAGGCTTCCGCCTCGGCCTGGGCGCCGGTCAGGGTGGTGCCACCAACGCGGTATCCGGTGAGTTCGACGTGAACGAATACTTCCTGGAAGCCAGCCTGCCGCTGATCGAAGGCAAGAGCTTCGCGGAAGAGGTAGTTCTGGACCTGGCGTATCGCTACTCCGACTACTCCACCGATATCACCACGGACACCTACGGCATCAGCGGCAGCTGGGCAATTACCCAGGGCATCAAGCTCCGCGGTAGCTACCAGCGCGCTGTACGTGCCGCCAACATCCGTGAACTGTTCCTGCCCCAGGGCTTCAACCTGTTTGACATGGACGAAGACCCCTGTGCCGGCGCCAACCCGACCCGCTCATTCGAAGAGTGTGCGCGTTCCGGTGTGACCCAGGCGCAGTACGGGAACATCATTGACTCCTTCGCCGGTCAGTACAACTTCCTCCAGGGCGGTAACACCGAACTGGCACCGGAAGAGGCTGACACCTACTCCTTCGGGGTGGTGTGGTCACCGGAGTTTATCGCCGGCCTGACCATGACCGTGGACTACTACACGATCGAGATCGAGCAGGGCATCGGTACGCTGGAGCCCGAGTTCATCCTCAACCAGTGTCTGGATGGCGTCTCAGGCTTCTGCGACAACGTGAAGCGTAACGCCCAGCGCGGCGACCTGTGGATTGGCTCCGACGTCAATTCCAGCGGTAACGTTGTTGCCCTGAACGACAACCTGGCCACGGAAGAAGTCGAAGGCTTCGACGTGATCGTGGACTACTCCATGGAGCTGGGCGACCTCGGTACCCTGTCCTTCACCGACACCATGTCCATCATCGAGACCTGGGACACCCAGCAAGCCGAGGGTGCACCGGTCGACGACTGTAAGGGCAACTGGGGCGGCAACTGTGGTTACCCCACACCTGACTTCCAGAACAACCTGCGTGTCACCTGGCTCACGCCCTGGGGCATCACGGGTAGTGTGAACTGGCGTCACATCTCCGAGGTGAACGACCTGAACGAAAACCTGGATCTGGAAGAGATGGATTACTTCGACGTCTCCGCGATCTGGGACGTGATGGACAACACGTCACTGCGTGCCGGTATCAACAACGTGTTCGACGAAGAGCCCCCCATCGCGGGTAACGCTGCTGGTCCGAGCATCAACGGTAACGGTAACGTCTTCCCGGGCATGTACGACGCCCTGGGACGCTACATGTTCGTCGGCCTGAGCGTGGAATTCTAAGCGCCCAGTCCAGGACAGGGCCCGGCACCATGGGCCCTGTCACATGAACACCTTAAAAGGCCAACACCCGTTGGCCTTTTTTTATGTACAGGATGTACGGTAGCTCGCGGAAGGCATGGATGCCGTGAGCGAGCTGGTACGATTAACACCAAACCCAAAACCAAGCGCCTGGAAATTTAGGGACGGATACCTATTCTCGAGGAGCTCGACCGAAACAATTGGTATCCGTCCCCATTTTCCAATTTTCCCGCAGATCATTGGCACCCTGAACACGCACGCGCGACACCCGGAGCCCTGCCGGGACACGCCGTGAATACATCCCTGTAGGCTCGGCAGCGGCTTCCCTGCCGCTGACGGTCCCGTCAGGGCCCCGCGCGCCTCGCGCGCTCCACCGGTGGGAGCCACATTGTCTCTACTTCGAGTTTGAGGAACGGGAATTACGCGCGATTAGAGGGTGGTAGCTGGGGGTGCGCTTCCCCGGACCGTCAACAGCCAAGGATGGCTGTTGCCGAGCGCGACATGGAAGTCACGCTTTTAGCGTGTCCGGGGAGGCGTATCCCCCAGATATCGCCCGTCCTGCGAAGTGCCTATCTGAAGTTCCAAAAAGTACAGTTGAACCACTCAATACTGGTAATGATACTCCCGCACCACATCCGAGACCGCGACCGCCTCGCCGTCGCGCACGATGGGCCGGAAGCGCACCTGGCGCAGCATGCGGTAGAGCACGACCCTGGCACCCATATCCTCGGGTGGTGCCTGCTCGATCACCTCGATTTCACGCGCCCGGCCGTCTTTGGTGACGTCCAGCGACACCAGGGCACGGGCCTGGGTGTCTTCCAGGGCGGTAAGGCCGTTGGAGCGGAAGACCCGGGTGTCCGGCAGCTCCACGGGGCGCGCGAACAGGGCATCCGCCTCGACCGGGTCGGCGCCCTCCACCGCCATCAGGCGCCAGGCCTCCTCGTAGTGCTGGCGCGCCCGGGCGCCCAGGCCGTTCCACTGGTACCAGTCGCCGGCGGCGAGGTAGGCCCTGGCACGCGCCACGGGATCAGGCGCTGCAGCGGTCTCTTCAAATTCGATAATCCTGCTGGCCGTGTTGATGCCGTTGCGCAGATTGAAATTGCGCAGCTGACGGAAACGCTCGGCTTCAATGCTTCTGCTGTGCGCCAGTTCGTCGAGGTTCCCCCCCCAGCCAGAAATGTTGAGTTGCACCGCGGGGACCTTTTCGCCGTTGTACTCGGAAATCAGGTACTCGGTTTGCAGGCGGTTGTGCAGGGCCTCCCGGTAGGCTGCGGCAGACTCGGGACGTCCCTCAAGTGCCTCGATCTGCTCGCTGTAAACCTCATAGATGTTGAGCAGGCGCATGAAGCCCTCGTCGGTCACCCCGGTAATGCCCTGGAGATAGGCCTGGCGCTGCCACTCGACGTAGTCAGCTGTGGCCTTCGCACGCTCGTCGTCGCCCACAGGCAGGATCGCCTGCTGGACCCGGAAACGACGGCTGTACATTTCATCTGCGGCGTTCAGGTCGCCCAGGGCGAGGTAGCTTTCGATCAGGCTGTCCAGCAGCGGAATCTGGCTGCGGCTGTACAGGCCTTCATTGATGCGGTTCAGGTGCAGGGCTCGCCGCAGTACCTGCAGGGCCTCGCCGTGCCGCTCGTTACTCTGTTGCGCTCGCGCCAGCTGGTAGAGTGGCTCCACCAGGCCCTCACCGTAGGCGCCCTGGGCAATTTCCTGCGCCAGCACTCGCTCGCGGTGCTCGACAGTCGACACGGGCAGTGCCTGCGCATCGCCTGTCGCTGCCGTTTGCCAGGGACCTTCGTCATCGCGGGTAATCCTGAACCCGTAGGGCGTGGGCGGGGGCGCGTCCTGAGTAATAGAGGAGTGGGGATTCTGGGCAGTGCTAAGCGCGGGCAGACAGCAGGCCAGAGCAAGGCCCAGACCTGTAATACCTGAAGCAGCCGAGCGCATGGCGTGACCTCCTGCGGATAAGCTCGCCGCCATCGCGGCGTTTATTCGACCCGGGGCGCTGTGTCCCCGGTGACGTACCGGCTTTCCCTGCGTTGAAGCTGGGAGCGCACTGCTGCCAACTTGACTTCGCAGCGACACTCGTCAACACTTTACAGCTTAGCACTTCGCCTTGAATTCCCCAATCCACTGACAAAACCTCTGGAGCCTCCTGATGTCCTCAAAACTATTAACCCTGTTCGCCGCCGCTTGCCTGGCGTTCCTCACTGCCTGTGCCGGCAGCAGCAGCGGCCCGCAGCAGGTTGCCAGTGCCAGCAATGCCGCGGAGGACGCCGACGCGCCCGAGAGCGTGCGCTGCAGAACGATCCTGCAGACCGGTTCACGCATCGGCACCAAGGTGTGCAAGACCAACGCGCGCTGGGAAGAAGAGCAGCGCGCCAGTCGCGAGGCGGTTGAGAAAATCCAGCGCGGCGGCGCCCAGACCCAGACTCACGCGGGTGCGGGTGGGGCTTAAATCCTGGCCCAATACGGCCGGCTGTCAAGCTCTCTTCAACACTACCTGCCAGGCGCCCGCCTCACGCGCGCTTGCAGCCAATCCCAACTGATCGAAGCGCTGCAACTCGAGGCCATCCGCCTGCAGCGCTTTGACCACCTTCTCAACCGCCTGTCTGTCCTGGGCCACCTCAACCATCGCTGCCATGCGCAAGCGGTAGGCCTCCAGTTCCACAACCATACCGTCAACCCAGCTGAGTAATTCCGCGGGCTCATAGGCTGACATGCGCGGGTACATCTGCGCGATATCGCGGTAGAGCTGCCGCGCCAGGCCACCGGCCATACCATCGCCCCGATCACGCAGGAGTTTTTCCAGGGCGCGAACGGCGGGCGTAAAGCGCTGCTCTGCCTCCTTGAATGCGGCCACGCTGCCGGTGCCCGCATTCAGGGCAAAGCCTGCGGCGAAGGCACTTCGCGCCAGCGGCAGCAACTCGATCTGCTGCAGGGCCAGGATGGCGTCAAGGTTCGCAGCACACTCCCGGTGGATAACACCATCCTGCAAATGCAGCAACGCCACCATGTAGCCATCCGGCTCGACCAGTTCTGCCGCGTTTTCCAGGGCCGCCAGCCCTGCGTATTCCACGCCGAACTGGCTGGCTACCACGGTAAAACTCTGTGGCGGAAAGGGCAGCGCCGCCGCATCTGCGACCACGCAATGGCTCTCGGGATAACGTTGCTGCAGCGCCTGAAGCGCACTGGCGGAGCCGTCCACCGCGAACAGACTGGCGCCGGGGCAGGCTGCCCTGGCAAAGCCGGTGACAGCACCATTGCCACAGGCCAGGTCCAGCACCCGGGGACTGTCTTCGCTGTCCAGGTGCTGTTGGAAGAAAGCCAGCCAGAACTCGGCGAGGGCCGAGTCCTGGGCGCCGCTCTCCTGCAACGCGGCATTTTCATGCGTGCCGCGCCAGTACCTGTCCCAGGATGCCAGTTCCGACCCGGCGCCGGCGGCACTCCGTGAATTGCCCTTTGCTTCAGTTGCCAAGCTATTTCTCCAGGCCGGTGAGGCGCTCGTGCCCGCGCTCCCGGCGGCCGCAAGTTGTGGTCAAGGCCCGGGGAATAATGTAGTCTCGGGCGTTAACGGCAAGCGCTGACAGCGTTTGCTGTACGGCACGACACTCGCCGTGAATCGCGAGCCTCGTCTCCAACAACAAAGTGCGAGTGATTGCCAGGGCCAGCGCAAGCTGGCCTTTTTTTACGCCTAGCGAAATGCCTTTACCGCCTGCAACATCTGCGAGACGTAGCCCTGCTCTTCCTCGCTAAGCTCCGGCCGCCAGATATCGAAGAGCAATACCACGCGCTCCTCGCTACTCGGATTCCAGGCCTCATGCTCCATGGAGTCGTCGAAAATCAGCAGTCGGCCCTCCTCCCAGGATTGCTCATGATTGCCCACACGCAGGGCACCGCAATCCTTGGGCACGATCAGTGGCAGGTGACAGATCAGGCGCGTGTTTACCGCGCCGTGGTGGGGCGCAATCGTGGCCCCGGGCGCCAGACGTGAGAACAGGACGGCGGGCATTTGCCCGGGTATCCGGCAGATAGGCACCTGCGCCAAAGCCGCCACCGTTCGCGGACAGCGCGCGATGATCGCCTCGACCTCCTCGCCCTCGCGCCACAGGTAACAGGCGCTCCAGTCCATACTGTCAACGTTGCTGCGGTCGTTGATCTGGGGCTGGTTCGGCTGCGACTCCAAATAGGGGACAAAGGCCTCATCACCGGATGCCAGGATTGCCTGCAGTTCTTCGCGAATGGCGTCGGTCTGGGCTTCCAGCGCCGCCACCCAGGGAAACTGCTCCCGCGGGTAGAACGCCTGCTGTGGCAGACCGGGAAAATAATAGCGGGTGGGCTGCTGTAGCTGCAGGGGCTTGTTGCCACAGGCGATATCCAGGGATTCGGCAAAGCGACTTCCGGACGGCGGCGCCACGCCCCGCTCCGCCAGCGCTGCGGCAAGATAATCCCGGTAGGTTTGCTCGGCCTGTGCGCAGACCTGCTGCGCCCGCCCCAGGCCGCGCCGCACGTCTTCGGGCAGCGGCCCGGCGCGCTCGGCGACTTTAAGCGACACCTGGTAGAAGCGCAACGCGCTGTCGGCATCGCCCATCCGGTCCAGGTGGTCGGCCTTGAACAGCAGGGCGCGCAGGTTGGCTGGCTCCAGATCCAGGGCCCGGTCCACTGCCGCCAGGGCACCCTCGGCCGCGCCCTGGTTGACCCGGGCAAAGGCCAGGGCCAGCCACAGCGCGGGGTCCCTGCCATTACTGTCAATCGCCTGCAGAAACAGGCGCTCGGCCTCGTTGGCGTTGCCGCCGCGCAGGGCTGCCAGCCCCTGCTGCTGCAGCTGTGCGGCACTCATAAGGCACCCGGACCGGGCCAGCGGGGCCCGGGCAGCATCGAATTCATGGTATTACTTTCCTCGCAAGCTGTATCGCGGCCGCGGCGGGTCAGTGTTGCCCCGCCAGCAGCTCCAGCTTGTGATTGTACCGGCCCTGCTCCTCGCCCTCTACCAGCGAGGCCGCGCGACGGAAGCTGCGCTCGGCCGCGTCGAGGTTGTGGGTTTGGGTATGCACCAGGCCCAGCAGGCGGTGGAATTCATGCTCCTCGCTATTGCGGCGAATCGCGGTACGCAACAGGGTCGCGGCATCGTCGTAGTCGGCCCTGGCATAGGCCTCCTCCGCCAGGTGCTGCAGGTAGTAGGGGTTCTTGCGCCGGAAGATCTGCACCCGGTTCAGGTAGTAGGCGGCCAGTTCGGGTTCGTCGAGTTGCTGGTAAACCCGCGCCAGGTTGCTGATTGCCGCGGGTTCCTCATCCTCTTCCACCGCGATCAGGTAGGCCGACTCCGCCCGGGGCAGGTCCCCGGCGCGGCGGAACAGGGTACCCAGGTTGGTCCACACAAAGCCCAGGCTGTCGTCCAGCAACAGGGCCCGGCGGAAGTGCTGGAAGGAACGGGCGTGGTCGTCCTGGTTCATCCAGTGCACGCCCATATTGTTGTGGTAGCGCGCCAGCACGGCCTGGTCGCTGAGCGCCCAGCGCCGATAGCGGTTGCTGTATTCCTCGAGGCTGAAATCCACGACCTGGCGGGTACCGGGAATGTCCACGACGGCATTGATATGCAGGTTGTACAGCCAGGTCTCGTCCTGCTGCGCCCAGGAAGGCGGAATGGCCACTTCCTGGAAATGCACATCCACCCCGGCCTCGCGAGCCAGGGCGACAAACAGGTTGGTGAAGGACAGGCAGTTCCCCTCGCGGCTGTAAAAGGCCTCTTGCGCCGAGTAGGTCTTGAAGTTGTTGTAGCTGAGGTGCAGGCCATCCTCGAGAATGGCGCCCAGGATCAGTTCGACCTTGCGCTGGTCCCCCGCGTCCTCGGGCACATGCTCGTCCAGGAAGGCCCGCATGTCATCGTTGACCGCCACCAGTTCCACCGGCGCCATGGCCACGGTATCGGCACCCAGTAGCGCCGGGTCCAGCAGGTCCTCTGCGGCAAACCCGATCTCACGATCGAGCGGCGGCCCGCTGGCACAGGCCGCCAGCACGCAGGTGGCGAGGGCAAGGGCGCAGCGACCTGCACCCGGAATCATACGCATCAACATCGCGGGCCTCTCTCTGATTTATTCGGGCCTCACCACAGTCTAGCACCATCCGTCGCCGGCGGCAGGGCCCGGCCGGCTGGGCTGGCCGGCGCAACTTGTATATACTCCGCCGGGTTTTGCGCACGCCCCGGGCAGGGCCATGCCCGACCGGCGGCCAGACCCGAGGAGGTCCCCATGGACACCCTGTCCGCCTTTGTCACCCTGCTGCTGGTCATGGACCCCGTGGGCAACGTGCCGGTATTCCTGTCGATCCTCAAGGATGTGGAGCGCAAGCGCCGTCAGTGGGTGATCGCGCGGGAAATGATTATCGCGCTGGTGGTGTTGCTGCTGTTCCTCTTTGCCGGCTCGTCCATGCTGGATGTGCTCGGCCTGGAGCAGGAATCCATCAGCATCGCCGGGGCCATCATCCTGTTCCTGATCGCCCTACGCATGATCTTTCCCTCACCCTACGGCATGCTCGGGGACACCCCCGATGGCGAGCCCTTCATCGTGCCCCTGGCAATCCCCATGGTCGCGGGACCCTCTTCCCTGGCTATCGCGATGCTGATGGTGAATACCGACCCCGACCGGATGCTGGACTGGACCGTGGCCCTGGTGGGTGCCTGGGCTGTCTCCGCGGTCCTGCTGATGGCCTCGCCACTGCTGTTGCGGGCGCTGGGCAATCGCGGCTTGATGGCGATGGAGCGCCTGATGGGTATGATCCTGGTGATTATCGCGGTGCAGATGTTCTTCGACGGGGTCCGCGACTTCCTGCATATCCCCGCGTAGGGTCGAATTGATTCGACCAGATCACGCAGGCGCAATGAATTGCGCCCTACAGGGAACCTGATCCTGCTCAGGGCACCGGCTTCAATCCAATATAGCGGTCCACCTCCGCGAGGTAGCGCGCGCGCAGGGGCGCACTCTCGTTCGCCAGATGATGGCCGGCTCCCGGCACCAGCTCGATCCTGCAGCCGGGGAACAGGCGCCCCATCTGCGGCAGGTTGTAGCGCCAGTCGACCGTGTTATCCGCATCCCCCTGCACGATCAGGGCCGGGCCGACACCCAGATCCTCCAGCGGCAGGGCTGCCAGCCAGCGCCGCAGGGCGCCGACCCAGCACACCGGGATCCGGTGCGGTTGCAGCGGATCGCGCTGGAGAAATGCCAGGAAATCGGCATCTGATGAGTTCACCGCAAAGCGCCGTGGCACGGCCGGCACCAAGCGATGCAGCAGGGCGTGCGCCAGCCTGACCCGCTGCCAGTGCCGCGGTCGCAGCAGGGGCGCGAGCAGTACCGTGTCGGCAAAGGGCCAGGGATAGCGCCGGGCAAAATTCACCAGCGCCGCGGCCCCGGTGCTCTGCGCCATCACCCAGGCGGGCAGCGCGGGCAGCAGGCGCGCGTCCAGCACTGCGGCGATGCTGTCGCCGTACTGGTCAAATTCATCGATCGCCGCGGCCTCGCCACTGGACAGGCCATGACCGGGCAGGTCGAAGGCGAGCACGTTGCAACCGCGCTGCAGGGCGTGGCCAATCAGCTTGCCGAAGAGACCGACATGATCGAAATAGCCGTGCAGCATGACCAGGTTGCGGCTCGCCGCCGGCTGAATCCAGTACTGCACCGCGAGGTCGAAACCGCCGGAGGCCACCGTGCCCAGGTGGTGCTCAAGCCCCGGGCGTGCGCTGAAATCCAGGCCATAGTAGGCGCGGTAGTCCGCCAGCAGGGTGGCGGGCGGTGCCTCGCCCGCGGTGAGCGGGCGCAGCGCCGCCCGCAGCTGTTCCAGGGCCTCGGGGGTCAAGCGGTAAGGTGGCGCGGGGGCTTCACTTGACCTCGGGCTTGAGGCTCCCGGCGTCGTAGGCTTCCTGCATGCTGGCCAGGGATTTGACCTTGATCCTGTCGGCGTTGCCGGCGGTGCCGAAGGCCTCGTAGCGGGCGATGCAGATATCCTTCATCGCCTTGGTGGTCGCGGTCAGGAACTTGCGCGGATCGAATTCGCTGGGGTTCTGGGCCAGGAACTGGCGCACCGCGCCGGTGGAAGCGAGGCGCAGGTCGGTGTCGATATTGACCTTGCGCACCCCGTGGCGAATGCCCTCCTGAATCTGCTCGACCGGCACCCCGTAGGTTTCGTGAATCTCGCCGCCGTACTCGTTGATGATCGCCAGCCATTCCTGGGGTACCGAGGAGGAACCGTGCATCACCAGGTGGGTACCGGGGATCCGCGCGTGAATCTCCTTGATCCGGTCAATGGCCAGGATGTCGCCCGTGGGCGGCCGGGTAAATTTGTAGGCACCGTGGCTGGTACCGCAGGCAATGGCGAGCGCGTCGACTTCCGTGGCCGCCACAAACGCGGCCGCTTCCTCGGGATCCGTGAGCAGCTGTTCGTGGCTCAGGGTGCCCTCGGCGCCGCTGCCATCCTCCTCGCCCGCCTGACCGGTTTCCAGGGAGCCCAGACAGCCCAGTTCCCCCTCGACCGACACGCCGCAGGCGTGGGCCATTTCCACTGCGCGCCGGGTCACCTCGACGTTGTAGTCGTAATCCATCGGCGTCTTGCCGTCAGTGCCCAGGGAGCCATCCATCATCACCGAGGAGAAGCCCAGCTGGATCGAACGCTGGCACACCGCCGGGGAGAAGCCGTGATCCTGGTGCATCACGATGGGAATATGTGGAAATTCCTCGATCGCGGCCAGGATCAGGTGGCGCAGGAAGGGCGCGCCGGCGTATTTGCGTGCGCCGGCACTGGCCTGCATGATCACCGGCGAATTGGTCTCGTCCGCCGCTTCCATGATCGCCCGGGTCTGTTCCAGGTTGTTGACGTTGAACGCCGGGACGCCGTAGCCATGCTCCGCGGCGTGGTCCAGCAGTTGCCGCATACTGATAAGTGCCATGTCGTTTTACCTCTGTTGCGAGCTGACGATTCTTGGCCCCGGCACCGCAGCGGCCCGGGGATGACTGCTCATGCCGTCTGTTCCAGTGCCCGTTGCTCCAGGATGGCTACCGCCGGCAGGGTCTTGCCCTCGACATATTCGAGGAAGGCGCCGCCCCCGGTGGAGATATAGGAGACCTTATCGGCGATGCCGAATTTGTCAATTGCCGCCAGGGTGTCGCCACCCCCGGCCAGGGAGAAGGCATCGCTGTCGGCGATCGCCTCGGCCAGGACGCGGGTGCCGTCTGCAAACTGGTCAAACTCGAAGACCCCGGCGGGGCCATTCCACAGGATGGTGCCCGCCTCCCGCAGGATTGCGGCGATGGCCGCCGCGGCCTCGGGGCCGATATCGAAGATCATGTCGTCTTCGGCGACCGCATCCGCGGATTTCAGTTCGGCGGTCGCCGACTCCGAGAATTCCTTGCCCGTGACCACATCCACCGGCAGCGGGATCGCGGTCTTGGCCATCAGCGCCTGCGCGGCGGGGAGCAGGTCGTGCTCGCACAGGGACTTGCCCACGGCCTTGCCACTGGCGGCGAGGAAGGTATTGGCGATGCCACCGCCCACTACCAGCTGGTCGACCTTGTCTGCCAGGGTTTCCAGCACGGTCAGCTTAGTCGACACCTTGGAGCCACCGACAATCGCGACCATGGGCCGCGCGGGGCTCGACAGCGCCTTTTCCAGGGCCTCGAGTTCGCCGGCGAGCAGAGGCCCCGCGCAGGCGTGCGGCGCGAAGCGCGCTACCCCGTGGGTGGAGGCCTGGGCGCGATGGGCGGTGCCGAAGGCATCCATCACGAAGATGTCGCAGAGGGACGCATAGGCACGTGCCAGGGCTTCGTCATCCGCCTTTTCCCCGGCGTTGAAACGCACGTTTTCCAGCAGGGCGACGGCCCCGGCCGCCACTTCCACGCCCTCGCGCCAATCCCGCAGCAGCGTCACCGGCTGCCCCAGCAGGCCCGACAGGTGTTCCGCCACCGGCGCCAGGGAGAAGGCCGGGTCGAACTCGCCCTCGGTGGGCCGGCCCAGGTGGGACATCAGCAGCACCTTCGCCCCGGCCGCCACGGCCTGGCGTATGGTCGGCAGGGCGGCGCGGATACGCGCATCCGAGCTGACGCGACCATCCTTGAGCGGGACGTTGAGATCCTCGCGGATCAATACCCGCTGGCCATCCAGGTCGAGGTCACTCATCAATGTCAGCGCCAGGCTCATGTCAGTCTCCTCTTGGCGGTGTCCCCGGCTCGCGGGGCCTCAGTCCAGGCTGGCCCAGTGGGCCGCTACGTCCAGCATACGGTTGGCGTAACCCCACTCATTATCGAACCAGGTCAGCACTTTCACCAGGCGCTTGCCGCTGACCCGGGTCTGGCTGGCATCGACAATACTCGAGCGGGGGTCGTGATTGAAATCGCAGGAAGCCAGGGGTTCGGTGGTAAAGCCCAGCACGCCGGCGAAGCGAGTGCGCGCCGCCTCCTCGAGGATGGCGTTGATGGTGTCCACATCGGTATCCCGCTGCACCTGCAGGGTGAGGTCCATCGCCGACACGTTCAAGGTGGGGACCCGCAGCGCCTGGGCGGTAAAGCGCCCGGCAAGCTGCGGCAGGATCCGCTCCACTCCCACCGCCAGGGCCGTGTCCACCGGGATGATCGACTGCGATGCCGCGCGGGTCTTGCGCAGGTCGGTGTGGTGGTAGGCATCCAGCACCGGCTGGTCGTTCATCGCCGAGTGAATTGTGGTGATCGTGCCGCTGTCGATGCCCACCCCGTCGTGCAGGGCCCGGATCACCGGGACGATCCCGTTGGTGGTACAGGAGGCGTTGGAGACCACTGTGTGGCTGGCACGCAGGGTGTCATGGTTGATCCCGTAGACCACCGTGGTATCCACGTCCTGCTGCGCAGGCTGGGAGAACAGCACCCGCCGCGCGCCGCTGTGCAGGTGGCTCTCGGCCGTCGCGCGGTCGGTAAAGGCGCCGGTGCACTCCAGGACCATGTCCACGCCGTAATCCCCCCAGGGGGTCTGGTCAATCTGTGCCTGGCGCAGCAGGGCGATGTCGTCGCCGTCTACGCGCAGGGAAGTTTCGCTGCCGGACAGGGGCAGGGGAAAGCGCCCGTGGGTGGAGTCGTACTTGCTGAGGTGCAACACCGTGCGCGCGTCGGCGATCTCGTTGATCGCCACGACCTGGACACGCTCGCGCAGGGCGCTCTCATAGAGGGCACGCAGGACGCTGCGGCCAATCCGGCCGTAGCCATTTATTGCCAGCCTCAACACGGGATCAACCCTCCAGCACCACCTCTTCCAGGGCGGCCACCACGTTGTCGACGGTAAAGCCGAAGTGCTGCATCAGGTCACCGGCCGGCGCTGACTCACCAAAGGTGGTCATCCCGACCACGCGGCCGTCCAGGCCCACGAACTTGTGCCAGTAATCCACGTGCCCCGCCTCGATCGCGACGCGCGCCAGGACGTCCGAGGGCAGTACTGCCTCGCGATAGCTGGCATCCTGGGCACAGAAAACCTCCGCGCAGGGCATGGACACCACCCGCACCGCGCGGCCCGCCTCTGCCTGTTGGGCCGCCGCTTCCATCGCCAGGTGCACCTCGGAGCCGGTGGCTATCAGGATGGCATCGGGCTGACCCACGCAGTCCTTGAGTACGTAGGCGCCGCGGGCAATGGCCGCGACCTGCGTCGCGTCCCGATCCTGGTGGGGCAGTCCCTGGCGCGAGAAAATCAGGGCCGAGGGACCCTCGCTGCGCTCCAGTGCCGCTTTCCATGCAACCGCCGACTCCACCGCGTCACAGGGACGCCAGGTGCACAGGTTGGGGGTCGCGCGCAGGGCGGTGAGTTGCTCTACCGCCTGGTGGGTGGGGCCGTCCTCACCCAGGCCGATGGAGTCATGGGTGTACACAAAAATTGTGCGCTGCTTCATCAGCGCGGCCATGCGCACGGCGTTGCGCGCGTATTCCATGAACATCAGGAAGGTCGCGCCGTACGGGACGAAGCCGCCGTGGAGGGCAATCCCGTTCATGATCGCGGACATGCCGAATTCGCGCACGCCGTAGTAAATATAGTTACCGCTGTGCTCGGTCGCGGACACCCCCCGGGAATCATCCCACAGGGTCAGGTTGGAGCCGGCCAGGTCGGCTGAGCCCCCCAGCAGCTCGGGCAGCACCGGCCCGTAGGCATTGAGGCAGTTCTGCGACGCCTTGCGCGAGGCGATGGTCTCGCCCTTGTCCTGGCAGGCGGCAATGTAGGCCTCGGCGTGGGCAGCAAACTCCGCCGGTAGATCCCCGGCGAGACGGCGGCGCAGCTCTGCGGCCAGCTCCGGGTGCGCCCCGGCGTATTCATCCATCGCCTGTTCCCAGGCCAGCTCGCGCTGGGCCCCGGCTTCCCGCGCATCCCAACCGGCGTAAATGGCTTCCGGGACCTCGAAGGGCGGATGCGGCCAGCCGATGGCCTCGCGGGTGGCGGCGATCTCATCGTCACCCAGGGGCGCGCCGTGACAGGATTCGGTGCCCTGCTTGTTGGGCGCACCCTTGCCGATCACCGTGCGGCAGCAGATCAGGGTGGGCTTGCCGGTCTCCGCACGGGCCGCCTCGATCGCACCGCGCACCGCATCCGGGTCGTGGCCGTCGACCGCGGGAATGACCTGCCAGCCGTAGGCGGCAAAGCGCCCGGGGGTGTCATCGGTAAACCAGCCCTCGACCTCACCGTCGATGGAAATGCCGTTGTCATCGTAAAAGGCGATCAGTTTGCCCAGCCCCAGGGTACCCGCCAGGGAGCAGACCTCGTGGGAGATACCCTCCATCAGGCAGCCATCACCCAGGAACACGTAGGTGTGGTGGTCGACCACATCGAAGCCGGGGCGGTTGAACTGGGCGGCCAGTACCTTTTCCGCGATCGCCATGCCCACGCCGTTGCCAAGGCCCTGACCGAGCGGGCCCGTGGTGGTTTCCACCCCCGGCGTGTAGCCGTATTCGGGGTGCCCCGGGGTGGCGCTGTGCAGCTGGCGGAAATTCTGCAGCTCCGCCATCGGCAGGTCATAGCCGGTGAGATGCAGCAGGCTGTAGATCAGCATTGAGCCGTGACCGTTAGAGAGCACGAAGCGATCGCGGTTGGGCCAGCCCGGATTCGCCGGGTTGTGCTGCATGAAGTCGTTCCACAGCACTTCAGCGATATCTGCCATCCCCATCGGGGCGCCGGGGTGGCCACTCTTGGCACGCTGAACGGCATCCATGCTGAGAGCGCGGATGGCATTGGCTAGGTCGGTACGGGATGGCATGGGGGCTTCTCCGGTGGGCGTTTGGCCGGGTCAAAACGGGGCGCTATTCTCGCGTAAGCCGACGCCAACAGCAAATAAATGACCCCACCCCCCAAAAAGGGGTCAGACCCCTTTTCTGCCACGCCTACCCCGACGAGGGCTTGTCGGAGAAAGGGGTCTGACCCCGTTTTGTTATCTATATCGAAATATTTTGATATAGGTTTCGTTGCCTGCTAGACTCCCGCACCATGCTCGCCGTCGATACTTCCACCGCCGACTCCGCCGGGGCGCCACTGCAGGCCCTGGCTGCCCTGTGCAAGGCCAGTGCTGATCCGCTGCGCCTGCAGGTATTGCGGGTATTGCGCAACGACTCTTTCGGCGTCTCCGAGCTCTGCGACCTGTTTGGCATGCGCCAGCCCGCCCTCAGCCACCACCTCAAGGTGCTGGCAACGGCTGGGCTCGTGGCCAACCGGCGCGAGGGCAATTCCATTTTTTACCGGCGCAGCGAGCTGGGCCAGCAAGCCGAGCTCGAGAACCTGCAGCACGAGATTTTCCATACCGTAGACCAGATCGTCCTGCCGCAAGAGCTGCAGGAGAACCTCGCCACGCTGCACCGGCGTCGGGAGGAAAACTCGCGCAGCTTTTTTCACCACAACGCCCACAAGTTCCGCCAGCAACAGGACCTGATCGCCAGCTACGAACAGTACGCCGCCACGGTAAGCGAGGTCCTGGGCAACGCCCCCCTGACCCGGCAGCGCACGGCCCTGGAGGTGGGACCCGGTGACGGCGCCTTCCTGCGTGAGCTGGCGCCGCGCTTCGATCATGTGATTGCCCTGGACAATGCCGCCGCCATGCTGGAAAAAGCGCGGGCAAGTGCCGCCGAGGCGGGACTCGACAATATCCGCTTTATCCATGGCGACACCGGCGACACCGCCCTCGAGGCGATCGAAGCCGATTGCGTGGTGATCAACATGGTCCTGCACCATACGCCCGAGCCCCGGCAGATCCTGCGCGATGTTGCCGCCTGCCTGGCACCCGGCGGGGTGGTGCTGGTCACCGACCTGTGCCGTCACGACCAGGGCTGGGCGCGGGAGAACTGCGGCGACCTGTGGCTGGGCTTCGAGCCCGAGGCACTGACCCGCTGGGCCGGCGACGCGGGCCTTGAAGACATCGCCAGCGTGTTCCTGGCACAACGCAACGGCTTCCAGATACAGGTGCGCCTGTTCGGACACCCCAGATAGAGACCAGTAAGGACTGACCCCATGAGCGAATACGCTATTTTTACCTCGGAATCCGTATCCGAGGGACACCCGGATAAAATGGCCGACCAGATCTCCGACGCCATCCTGGACAAGATTCTCACCGACGACATCAACGCCCGCGTGGCGGTGGAAACCCTGGTCAAGACCGGGATGGTGGTTATCGCCGGCGAGGTCACAACCGACACCTATGTCGACCTCGAGGACGTGGTGCGCGAGGTCGTACTGGATATTGGCTACAACTCTTCCCGGGTAGGCTTCGACGGCGCGTCCTGCGCGGTACTGAACGCCATCGGCAAGCAGTCTCCGGACATCGCCCAGGGCGTGGACGAGGGCGCGGACAAGGAACAGGGGGCCGGTGACCAGGGCCTGATGTTCGGCTACGCCACCAACGAGACCGAGGTGCTGATGCCCGCGCCTATCTACTACGCCCACCGCCTGGTGGAAAAGCAGGCGGAACTGCGCAAGAAGGGCACCCTGCCGTGGCTGCGCCCGGACGCCAAGAGCCAGGTCACCCTGCGCTACGACAACGGCGTGCCCGTGGCGATCGACGCGGTGGTGCTATCTACCCAGCACGACGAAGAAATCAGCCAGAAGGATATCCACGAAGCGGTGCTCGACCTGATCATCAAGGAGACCCTGCCGGCAGAGTGGCTGCACGCCGACACCCGCTATCACATCAACCCCACGGGCCAGTTCATCATCGGCGGACCGGTGGGCGACTGCGGCCTCACCGGACGCAAGATCATCGTCGACACCTACGGCGGCATGGCGCGCCACGGCGGCGGCGCCTTCTCCGGCAAGGACCCTTCCAAGGTTGACCGCTCCGCCGCCTACGCAGGCCGCTACGTGGCCAAGAACATCGTCGCCGCGGGGCTCGCGGATCGCTGCGAGATCCAGGTCTCCTACGCCATCGGCGTCGCCGAGCCGACCTCGATCTCGATCAACACCTTTGGCACCGGCAAACTCGCCGATGACACCATCGCCGGCCTGGTGCGCGAGCATTTCGACCTCCGTCCCAAGGGCCTGATCGAAATGCTCGATCTGAAGCGCCCCATCTATCGTAAGACAGCAGCATACGGCCACTTCGGGCGCGAGGACGCGGACTTTACCTGGGAGAAAACCGACCGCGCCGAAGCCCTCAAGGCGGCACTGTAACGCGCCCGGCGCGGATAACCGAATTACATACGACAAGCAAAGCAACGGAAAAGGGCAGATGCCCGAGGATTGACACCATGAGCACAGCAGAGCAACTGCACACCCGCGAAGACTACAAAGTCGCCGACATTTCCCTGGCCGACTGGGGCCGTCGCGAGCTGGACATCGCCGAGACCGAGATGCCGGCGCTGATGGCCATGCGCGAAAAGTACAGCGCCAGCCAGCCCCTGGCAGGCGCCCGGATCCTGGGCTGTATCCACATGACCATCCAGACCGGGGTGCTGATCGAGACCCTGGTAGCCCTGGGCGCCGAAGTGCGCTGGTCTTCCTGCAATATTTTCTCCACCCAGGATCACGCGGCTGCAGCCATCGCCCGCGCCGGCGTGCCCGTGTTCGCCTGGAAAGGCGAGACCGAGGAGGAGTACGAGTGGTGCCTGGAACAGACCATCCTCAAGGACGGCCAGCCCTGGAATGCCAACATGGTGCTGGACGATGGCGGTGATCTCACCGCGATGCTGCATGACAAGTATCCGCAGATGCTGGACTCGATCCACGGCATTACCGAGGAAACCACCACTGGCGTCCACCGCCTGCAGGAAATGCTCAAGCAGGGCACCCTGAAAGTGCCCGCGGTGAACGTCAACGACGCGGTCACCAAGTCCAAGAACGACAACAAGTACGGCTGCCGCCATAGCCTGAACGACGCGATCAAGCGCGGTACCGACCACCTGATGTCAGGCAAGAAGGCGCTGGTCATCGGCTACGGCGACGTGGGCAAGGGCTCGGCCCAGTCCCTGCGCCAGGAAGGCATGATCGTGCGGATTACCGAGATCGACCCGATCTGTGCGATGCAGGCCTGCATGGACGGCTTTGAAGTGGTCTCGCCCTTTATCGACGGCGTCAACGACGGCTCCGCCGCCGCCATCAATCGCGACCTGCTGCAGAACATCGACCTGCTGGTCACCACCACCGGCAACTACAACGTCTGCGACGAGCACATGCTGAAGGCCCTGAAGAGCACTGCCGTGGTGTGCAATATCGGCCACTTCGACAACGAGATCGACACCGCCTTCATGCGCCGGAACTGGGAGTGGGAAGAGGTGAAGCCGCAGGTGCACAAGGTCTATCGCGACCGCGCCACGAATGATCACCTGATCCTCCTGTCGGAGGGTCGCCTGGTGAACCTGGGCAACGCCACCGGCCACCCCAGCCGGATCATGGACGGCTCTTTTGCCAACCAGGTGCTGGCGCAGATCTACCTGTTTGAGCGCCGCTTTGCCGATCTGGAGCCGGAAATGAAGCAGGCCGCCCTGAAGGTCGAGGTCCTGCCCAAGAAACTGGACGAGGAAGTGGCGGCACACATGGTGCGCGGCTTTGGTGGCGTGATCACGCGCCTGAGCAAGGAGCAGGCCGAGTACATCGGGGTGCCCGTGGAAGGCCCCTTCAAGCCCGACGCCTACAAGTACTGAGGCAGTGATGGCCAGGCAGAAACCGCGGATCAGCTTCGAGTACTTCCCGCCCAAGACCCCCGAGGGCCGGGTCAAGCTGCTGGAGCAGACCACCCCCGCCCTGCGCTCCCTGGAGCCGGATTTCTTCTCCGTCACCTATGGCGCCGGCGGTTCCACCCGCGACAACACCCTGGGCACGGTGACCGCCCTGCACGAGCAGGGGGTGGACGTCGCCCCCCACCTGAGCTTTGGTGGCGACGACGAATCCCTGGTCGCCGATCTGCTGCGGCGCTACCGCGACCTGGGTATTCGCCGGCTGGTCGCCCTGCGCGGCGATATTCCTTCGGGGATGGGCGGCGCGGGGCAGATGGTCTATGCCAACGAGCTGGTGGCCTTCGTGCGCGAACAGACCGGCGACCATTTCCAGATTGAGGTGGGCGCCTATCCGGAAATTCACCCGCAGGCAGAGAGCTACGCGGCAGACATCCGCTACCTCAAGGGCAAACTGGATGCCGGCGCGGACAGCGCCATCACCCAGTACTTCTACAACGTCGAGTCGTACTTTTACTTTCTCGATCAGTGCGCGGCCATCGGCATCGACAAGCCAATCTACGCCGGCGTGATGCCGATCACCAACTTCGCCAACCTCGCGCGCTTTTCCCGCAATTGCGGTGCCGAGATTCCCCGCTGGATCTGCCAGCGCATCGAGGGTTTCGGCGACGACCAGGAAAGCATCCGCAAGTTTGGTATCGAGGTCGTCACCCAGCTGTGCCAGACCCTGCTGGACAGCGGCGCGCCCGGCATTCATTTCTACACCATGAACCAGGTGGAACCCACGCGCAGCATCCGCAATAATCTGGGACTCTGAAGCGGCGGAAGTCTGCATGCGCGTGCCTCGCATCTACACCGGGCAGACCCTGGCCGACCAGCGAGAGCTGGTCCTGGACCCCGGGCCCAGTGCCCACCTCGCCCGGGTGCTGCGTATGGGGCCGGGCCAGCCCGTGTGCCTGTTCGACGGTCGCGGCGGTGAGTACGAGGCCACGATCACCCACGCGGACAAGCGCGCGGTGAGCGTGGCGTTGACGGCCCACCATCCCCGGGAGCTGGAATCCCCCCTGGCGATCGAGCTGGCGATCGGCGTTTCCCGGGGAGACCGCATGGACTGGGTCCTGCAAAAAGCCACCGAACTGGGCGTGCAGCGCATTGTGCCGCTGGTCACCGAGCGCACCGAGGTGAAGCTCCGTGGCGAGCGCGCCGGGAAAAAACTGGCGCACTGGCGTCAGGTCACCATCAGCGCCTGTGAACAGTGCGGCCGCAATCGCCTGCCGGAAGTGCTGCCCCTGTGCAGCTGGCGGGACTGGCTGCAGCAATGCGATGCGCCGCGGCGCTTTGTCCTACACCACCGCGCCGCGCCGGCCGGGGACGCCACTGCACCAACGCGCATCGCCCTGGCGGTAGGCCCCGAGGGCGGGCTGAGCGAGAGCGAAATCGAGCAGGCACTACAGGCGGGTTTTGAAGCCCTGACCCTGGGACCACGGGTGCTGCGCACCGAAACCGCGCCCCTGGCCGCCCTGGCGATCCTGCAGGCGCGCTGGGGCGACATGCAGGCCACTAGCGAGGACTGAGCCGTGACCTTTATCCAGGACCAACTGCAGGGCAACCACTGTTTTGGGTGCAGCCCCGACAACCCCCACGGGCACCATATCAAGAGTCGCTGGGACGGCAGCCTGGCGCGCTGTGAATTCACCCCCAGGCCCTGGCACTGCGCGGGCTCGCCACACTATGTCTACGGCGGCCTGATCGCCTCCCTGATTGACTGTCACAGCATCTGCACCGCGATCGCGGAGGCCTATCAGCGAGAGGGCCGGGAAATCGGCAGCGGAGAAAACATCCTCTATGTCACCGGTCGTCTCGAAGTCAGCTACCTGCAGGCAACCCCGATTGCCGGTCCCCTGCTCCTGGAAGCGGCGGTGACCGAGGCCGGCGAGCGCAAGTCCATCGTGCACTGCACGCTGCGGGTGGCGGACCAGGAGTGCGCCCGGGGCGAGTTGCTCGCGGTGCGCGTACCCGACAACTGGCCCGCGGCCTGAGGGCCCGCGCTTGCACCCGCCACAGCCTTTGCGTAATTTACGCTCGCCAGCCCTTTACCCAGGATCCCCCCTATGAACGTCAAGCTTGGTGTGGTGATGGACCCCGTCGCCGACATTCACTACAAGAAAGACACCACACTGGGCCTGCTCTGGGCCGCCCAGGCGCGGGACTGGACCCTGCACTACATGGAACCGGCGGACCTCTACCTGGACCAGGGCGAGGCACGGGCCAGCGTCCGGCGGCTGACGGTATTCCATGACCCCCAGTCCTGGTACCAGCTGGACGAGGCCCGGGACATCGCGCTGTCAGAGCTTGATGTCATCCTGATGCGCAAGGATCCGCCCTTTGACAACGAATTCATCTACAACACCTATATCCTGGAGGCGGCAGAAAAACAGGGCACCCTGGTAGTCAATCGCTGCCACAGCCTGCGCGACTGCAACGAGAAGGTCTTCGCCACCCAGTTCCCCGAGTGCTGCCCGCCGGTGCTGGTGAGCGCGGATACCGCCCGCCTGAAGGCCTTTTACGCCACCCACGAGGATGTGATCTACAAGCCCCTGGACGGCATGGGTGGCACTTCCATTTTCCGGGTCAAGCCGGGCGATCCCAACCTGAGCGTGATCCTGGAGACCCTCACCGGGCACGGCCGCCACTCGATCATGGCCCAGCGCTACCTGCCCCAGATCAGCGAGGGTGACAAGCGCATCCTGATGCTCAACGGGGAGCCAGTACCCTTCTGCCTGGCGCGGGTGCCCAGCGTGGGCGAATCCCGGGGCAACCTCGCCGCCGGCGGCACCGGCCGCGCCCAGCCGCTGACCGAGCGGGATCAATGGATCGCCGCCCAGGTGGGTCCCGCCCTGCGCGAGCGCGGCCTGCTGTTCGTCGGCCTGGACGTGATTGGCGACTACCTGACGGAGATCAATGTCACCAGCCCCACCTGCCTGCGGGAACTCAACGACCAGTGCCAGCTGGACATCGGCTCCGATCTGATGGATTGTATCGAGCAGGTACTGCCACGGGAACGCTAGGATGCCGGCTATTGGCACCCGCCAGCCAGATCCACATTTTCGTATTGCCCTGGCTATCGCCCTGGGCGTGCACGCGCTGTTGTTGCTGGGGGTGTCTTTCAGCCCGGGCACTGACGAGCGACGCTACAACCCCCAGATAGATGTCACCCTGGCGCGCCAGCCCGCGGAGCTGGCGCCGGACCGGGCCACGCATATTGCCCAGGCCAACCAGCAGGGCAGCGGCAACGAGGCCGACCGCAATGAGGTTTCCAGCCGCGCCATCCCCTCGCTGGCAAACCCGCGAGGAGCCAGCGAATCCCTTTCGCCGCAACGCGACACGCAGCCCCGCCAGGCGCGGGACAAGCCGCTGAGCACCACCGCCGAGGCGCGGGCGCAGGTGCTGGCCCGGCAGGAAGAAGCCAGCCGCGATCCCGCCATCCTGCGCGGGGTCAACCCCGAGGTGGACGCCCTGTCCCGGGAACTGGCCGGCCTGCAGGCGGAGCTGGATGAGCAGTCACGTGCCTACGCCGAGATGCCGCGCGTGCGGCGCCTGACCTCCCTGGCAACCCGGTCCGCGGTCGATGCCGCCTACCTCCAGGACTGGCGGCGGCGGGTAGAGGTCGTGGGCAACCGCTACTACCCCGAGGCCTCCGTGCGCTACGGAATCTACGGCAGCCTGCGCCTGCTGGTGGTGATCGACCACAGTGGACAGCTGAAGGATATCCGCGTGCTGTCATCCTCGGGCTACGCCATGCTGGATGAAGCCGCGATCAAGATCGTGCGGATGGCCGCCCCCTACGCCCCCTTCCCTCCGGAATTACGCGCCACCACGGACCAGCTGGAAATTATCCGCACATGGCAATTCCAGCAGAACCGGCTAAGCTCAGGCTAGACTCGCCGATCAACCCGCAATGCGTCCGGAGTCAACATGACCGCGTCCCTGACAGCCAACACTTCCCGCAGCGGAGACTGTCTGCGCAATCACTTCCTGCTGGCCATGCCCAGCCTCGAGGAAGGCATTTTTTCCCAGAGCATTACCTACATTTGCGAGCATGGCGAGAGCGGGGCCATGGGGGTGGTGATCAACCAGCCGCTGGACCTCAGCCTGGGGGAGATCTTCGAACACCTGGATATCGACGCCGGCCCTGAGTTCAACGACCAACCGGTCATGGCCGGCGGGCCTGTCCAGATCGACCACGGCTTTGTCCTCCACCGCGGCAGCCGCGAGGAATGGGAAGCCAGCCTCGGCGTGACCGAGGAAATCAGCCTCACCACCTCGCGGGATGTGCTGCGCGCGATCGCCCAGGGCCGCGGCCCGCGGGACTACCTGATCGCTCTTGGCTACGCGGGCTGGTCCGCGGGACAGCTGGAGCAGGAGCTCGCGGACAACAGCTGGCTGACACTGCCTGCAAGCAGCGACATTATTTTTGCCACGCCCCACGAGCGGCGCCTGAGTGCCGCCGCTGCACAGCTGGGCGTGGATATGAACCTGATTTCCGGACAGGCGGGGCACGCCTGACCGCCCGCCTTGCCCGCACCCCAACCCACCACCGTCCTCGCCTTTGACTATGGCCTGCGCCAGATTGGCGTCGCCGTGGGCAATTGCCTGCTGGGCACCACCCAGGCGCTGAACACCCTGCGGGCACGGGACGGCATCCCCGACTGGGAGTCGCTGGGCGATTTGCTCACCGAGTGGCAGCCCCAGCTGCTGGTCGTTGGGGACCCGCTGAATATGGATGGTACGGCGAGTGAGCTGAGCGAAAGGGCGGCGAAATTCAGCCGCCGGCTGCACGGTCGCTTCGGGCTGCCGGTGGAGCTATGCGATGAGCGGCTGAGCAGTTATGAAGCGAAATCTTCCGCCCGTGCACAGGGCCACCGGGGTGACTACAAGGCCCAGCCTGTGGACAGCATCGCTGCCGAACTGGTTCTGCGCACCTGGCTGCGCCAGCAGGGCTTCCTGCAGGGCTGAGGGCGTCAGCGACCGACGTGCTGGCCGCGTTTGTCCAATTCGTCGTAACTGAGACCCTGGCCTTCATCAAAGCTGACCTTGCCCTTTTCGTGCATCTTGATCATCAGGCGCACATCGTTGGTCGAATCAGCGTAGCGCAAGGCATCATCCGAGGTGATGCGCCCTTCCCTGTAGGCATCGAACAGGGCCTGGTCAAGGGTCTGCATGCCCAGCTCCGTGGACTTGGTCATCACCTCCTTGATCAGGTGCACCTCGCCCTTGCGGATGTAGTCCTGCACCAGCGGGGTGTTCAACAGTACCTCTACTACCGGTGTGCGGCCCTTGCTGTTTCGCTTCGGAATAAGCTGCTGTGCCACCATGGACTTGAGGTTCAGAGACAGGTCCATCCAGATCTGCGAGTGCTGGTTTGCCGGAAAAAAGCTCTGAATGCGATCAAGGGCCTGGTTGGCGTTATTGGCGTGCAGCGTGCACAGGCACAGGTGCCCTGTCTCGGCGAATGCCAGCGCCTGTGACATGGTCTCTGCCGAGCGCACCTCGCCGATCATGATAACGTCGGGCGCCTGGCGCAGACTGTTCTTGAGCGCTACGTCAAACGATTCGGTATCCATACCCACTTCCCGCTGGGTGACAATGCAGCCGGCGTGTTCGTGGATGAATTCGATCGGGTCCTCAATGCTGATGATGTGGCCGCGGCTGTTCTGGTTGCGATAGCCGACCATTGCAGCCAGCGATGTCGATTTACCGGTGCCGGTCGCGCCCACGAAAATCACCAGGCCTCGCTTGGTCATCGCGAGTTCCTTGATGATCGGCGGCAGACCCAGGGCATCGATCTCGGGAATCTTCGCCTCAATGCGCCGCAGCACCAGGCCGCAATTGCCCCGCTGGACAAAGGCGCTCAAGCGGAACCGGCCGTACTCCTCGCTGGCCAGGGCAAAGTTGGCCTCGTGGTGCGCCTCAAATTCCGCTCGCTGCGCCTCGGTCATGGTGGAGAGTACCAGTTCGCGGGCCTCACCTTCTGACAGGACACGGTCGCTGATCGGGAAAATCTGGCCGTCGACCTTGATACACGGGGCGGCGCCGGCGGAAATGAAACCGTCGGAGGCGCCGTCCTTTACTACGCGAGCGAGCAATTCTTGCATCTTCATGGCCTGGGGCCTCCCTCGGGCTTGCTAGCCCACGATCATTTCGCTTAGAAATTTTCCGGCATACGCGCCTTTTCCCGGGCAATGTCGCGGGTAATCACCCGCTTGTCCACGAGGTCGTGCAGACACTGGTCCATGGTCTGCATGCCCAGGGCCTGGCCAGTCTGGATTGCCGAGTACATCTGCGCGATTTTGTCCTCGCGAATCAGGTTCCGAATCGCCGAGGTGCCACGCATGATCTCGTGGGCTGCTACCCGGCCGCCGGTCGCGCGCTTCATCAGGGTCTGCGATACAACCGCCTGCAGCGACTCGGAGAGCATGGAGCGCACCATGGATTTCTCCGCAGCGGGGAAAACGTCCACCACCCGGTCAATGGTCTTGGCGGCGGAAGTTGTATGCAGGGTGCCGAAAACGAGGTGGCCGGTTTCTGCCGCCGTGAGTGCCAGGCGGATCGTCTCGAGATCACGCATCTCGCCGACCAGAATGATATCGGGGTCCTCACGCAGGGCCGACCGCAGGGCCTCGGCAAAGCCGAGCGTATCGCGGTGTACCTCACGCTGGTTTATCAGGCACTTCTTGCTCTCATGCACAAATTCAATGGGGTCTTCGATGGTCAGCACGTGCTCGTACTTGTTATCGTTAATGAAATCAATCAGCGCCGCCAGCGTCGTGGATTTACCCGAGCCGGTGGGGCCCGTGACCAGAACCAGGCCACGCGGCATCATTGCGATATCGCGGAAAACCTGCCCCATACTCAGGTCTTCCATGCTCAGGACCTTTGACGGGATAGTCCGGAACACGGCACCGGCGCCCCGGTTCTGGTTGAAAGCATTGACCCGGAAGCGGGCCACGCCCGGTACCTCGAAGGAGAAATCTGTCTCCAGAAACTCTTCGTAGTCCTTGCGCTGCTTGTCGTTCATGATGTCGTAAATCAGCTCATGAACCTGCTTGTGCTCCATGGGCGGCAGGTTGATACGGCGTACGTCGCCGTCGACCCGTATCATTGGTGGGAGGCCTGCAGACAGGTGAAGGTCAGACGCGCCCTGCTTGGCACTGAACGCGAGTAGTTCGGTAATATCCAACGTGCTTCTCCCCTGGCCCCGGCACCGCTGCTTCGCGGAGCAGCGGCGTGTTATTCTGGCGTTGCGAACTTTGACCCTGAAGGCCTCCGCCGCCCCATGAACGCACCGACTCTTGTCGACAATATAGCAAAACTCAACCGCAGAGTAAGCCGCGCTTTGGAGAAAAGCCAAAGAGCACCTGGCAGCGCCGTTGTGCTTGCAGTCAGTAAAACCCGGCCGGCCGGGGACATCCGCGAGGCCGCCGCAGCGGGTCTGCAGGCATTCGGGGAAAATTACCTGCAGGAGGCCCTGGAGAAAATTGAAGCGCTGGGGGATTTGTCCCTGGTCTGGCACTTCATCGGGCCAATCCAGTCCAACAAGACCCGGGCCATCGCCGAGCAATTCGCCTGGGTCCACAGTGTCGACCGGCTCAAGATCGCCCGGCGCCTCAGCGAGCAGCGCCCAGAGCAGCTGCCACCGCTACAGATCTGCCTGCAGGTCAATATCTCTGCGGAGCAGAGCAAATCGGGAGTCAGCCTGGAAGAACTACCGGCGCTGGCGCAGGCGGTGGCGGCCTTGCCGCGGATACAGCTGCGCGGCCTGATGGCGATTCCCGCTGCCAGCGACGACCCCGACGCCCAGCGCCAGCCCTTCGCCGCACTGCGCGAGGCCATGGCCGCACTGGCGATGCCGGAACTGGATACCCTGTCGATGGGTATGTCGGCTGACCTCGAGGCGGCCATTGCCGAGGGCGCCACCATCGTGCGCGTGGGCACCGACATCTTCGGGCCGCGCGGATGATTTTGCCGCGCGGCGCCGTGTATACTGCCGCCTTGCATTAACTGCCCGCGCGACGGGCCCCGTAAGGACAGAGCAGGACATTCCCTTGGGCACACCCACGATCACCTTTATCGGTGCCGGTAACATGGCCACCAGTATTATTGGCGGCCTGGTTGAAAGCGGGCACCCGGCAACCAGGCTACGCGCGGCGGATCCCTCCGCGGAAAGCCTGGAGCGCCTGCGCACCGTCGCTCCGGTCAAGACCTTCATCGCTAACGCGGAAGCCGCCGCCGACGCCGACGTGGTCATCCTCGCGGTCAAGCCGCAGATGATGTCCGAGGCCCTGGCCAGCATCGCCGGGGCCGTGGCCGAGAGCGGCGCCCTGGTGATTTCCATCGCCGCCGGCACCACGATTGCCAGCATGCAGGCCCGGCTCGGCGAGGCCGCGGCGATCGTCCGCTGTATGCCCAACACCCCCGCACTGCTCGGCTGTGGCGCCAGCGCCCTGTACGCCAACCCACAGGTCGGGGAGCAGCAGCGCGGCTACGCCGAACAGATCCTGACGGCGGTAGGGCTGGTGCGCTGGGTGTCCCGGGAACAGGACCTGGACGCGGTAACCGGCCTCTCCGGCAGCGGACCGGCCTACTTTTTCCTGTTTATGGAAGCAATGATCGAAGCGGGTGCCGAGCTGGGCCTTGACCGCGATACCGCCACCGCCCTGGCCCAGCAAACCGCGCTGGGCGCGGCGCGGATGGCGCTGGAAAGCGACGTCGACCTGCCTGAGCTGCGACGCCGCGTGACCAGTCCCGGGGGCACGACCGAGCGCGCCATAGCCCAGTTTGAGACCGACGGGCTGCGCGATATTATCCTGCGGGCCATGCGCGCGGCATCCGAGCGCGCCGCGGAGATGGCGCGGGACGCGGACTAAGCAGAGGAGAGATTGCGACCTTGAACGCCCTCAACGAGATTTCCGGTTACCTGGTACAAACAGCCATCAGCCTGTACCTGCTGGCGATGCTGTTACGTTTCCTGTTCCAGCTGGTCAAAGCCGATTTCTACAATCCTATCAGCCAGTTCCTGGTGAAGATCACCAACCCCGTGGTGCTGCCCCTGCGCCGCGTGCTTCCGGGTTTCATGGGCATCGACCTGGCGTCACTGCTGCTGGCTCTCGGCCTGCAGATCCTGGGTATTGTCGCGATTCTGCTGCTGAACGGGGTCGCCCCGCCCAACCTGCTGGTACTGCTGGTCTGGGGGGTGATCGGCCTGCTGGGCCTGGTGATCAATGTTTACTTTTTCGCCCTGCTGGCAGTGATCATCCTCAGCTGGGTGGCGCCGGGGAGCAACAACCCCGCGCTGTACCTGCTGCACCAGCTTACGGAGCCGGTCATGGCGCCTTTCCGCCGCCTGCTGCCGGCGATGGGCGGCATGGATTTTTCCCCCATCCTGGTGTTTATCCTGATCAACGTGATCCAGATCATGCTGCGCCACATGGCGGCGGGGGTCGGCCTGCACCCGGCCCTCGTGGTCGGCCTGTAAGTCACTCAGGCCATGGATGACGCCCACTCGGTTGGCCTGGTCACCCCCCGGACAGCGCATTTCAGCGAGCCCCTGCAGCTCGCCTGCGGCCGGGAGCTGGCAGCCTACGACCTCGTCTACGAGACCTACGGCGAGCTGAACGCGGCGCGCAGCAATGCGGTGCTCATCTGTCACGCCCTGAGCGGGCACCACCACGCCGCCGGCTACCACTCTGCCGAGGAACGCAAGCCGGGCTGGTGGGATGAGTGCATCGGCCCGGGCAAGCCCATCGACACGCGACGCTTCTTCGTGGTCTCACTCAACAACCTGGGCGGCTGCCACGGCTCCACTGGCCCTACCACCGCCAACCCGGAAACCGGGGGCCCCTGGGGGCCGGACTTTCCACCCCTGCGGGTGCGCGACTGGGTCCACAGCCAGCGCCGGCTGGCGGATCAGCTGGGCATTGAGCGCTGGGCAGCGGTCGTGGGCGGCAGCCTCGGTGGCATGCAGGCCATGCGCTGGGCACTGGAATACCCCGAGCGGGTCGCGCACTGCGTGGTTATCGCCTCGGCGATGAAGCTCAGTGCGCAGAACATCGCTTTCAACGAGATTGCCCGCCACGCCATCCAGAGTGACCCCGATTTCGCCGACGGCTGGTACCTGCAGCGCGGCTGTGTGCCCAGCCGGGGACTGAGCCTGGCGCGCATGGTAGGTCACATCACCTACCTCTCGGACGACGCGATGGCCAGCAAGTTCGGCCGCGACCTGCGCACGGGCAGCCTGGACCAGGGCACCGACGACTCGGTGGAGTTTCAGGTACAGAGCTACCTGCGCTACCAGGGCAGCCAGTTCTCGGGTAACTTCGACGCCAATACCTATATCCTGATGACCCGGGCACTGGATTATTTTGATCTCGCCCGGGAGTACGGGGACGACCCGGTAGCCGCCTTCAGTCACGCCCGGTGCAGCTTCCTGGTGCTGTCATTTTCCACCGACTGGCGTTTTTCGCCCCAGCGTTCGCGGGAAATCGTGGATGCCCTGATCGCCGCCGACCGACCGGTCAGTTACGCGGAGATCGAGGCCAGCGAGGGACACGATGCCTTCCTGCTGCCGATCCCGCGCTACCTCGACGTCTTCGGCGCCTACATGCGCCGCGTGGGGGAACACGCCTGATGCGCCTGGACCTCACCCATATCCAGCGCTGGATTGCACCGGGCTCCCGGGTACTCGATCTCGGCTGCGGCGACGGCGAGTTCCTGCAGACCCTGCGCGACCAGCGCCAGGTACGCGGGCTGGGCCTGGAAATCGACCCCGCCAATCTCACTGCGGCCCTGGGCCGGGGCCTGAATATTGTTGAGCAGAACATGGACGAGGGCCTGGCCAACTTCCCGGACCAGAGTTTCGATACAGTGGTAATGGCCCACGCCCTGCAGGCCGTGCACTACCCGGACCGGGTGTTGGACGACATGCTGCGCATCGGGCGCGAGTGTATCGTCACCTTTCCCAACTTTGGCCACTGGCGCTGCCGCCTCTACCTGGGCACCCGGGGCCGGATGCCCGTATCCAAATTCATGCCCTATAGCTGGTACGATACGCCCAACATCCACTTCTGTACGGTGCAAGATTTTGAAGCACTCTGTGACGACAAGGGAATCCGTATCGTCGACCGGGACATGGTGGGCAATACGCCGCGCAAACCTTTCCTCGCCGGTGTCTGGCCCAACCTGTTCGCCCTCACCGCGATCTACCGGATCACGCGCTAGCGCGCTCCCGGGCCTGCTGCTCCTGGGCCTGCTTCTACTGGGCATGGCTGCGGCGGCACCGGCGCAGCAGAGCGAGCGTTTTGGCCCCTGGGAATTGCACTACAGCGTGGTCAATACCACCTTCCTGTCGCCGGAGGTCGCCGGCCGCTACGGCATTGTGCGCGGCGACAAGCGCGGGATTATCAATCTCGCGGTGCGCGAGCACCTCGAGGACGGCAGCGCGGTCACCCGTCCCGCACTGCTGGACGGTCGCACCTGGGACCTGATCCAGGGACAGGACCTGGAGTTCCAGGAAATCCGCGAGGGGTCCGCGGTGTACTACATTGCCCCCTTCAGCTTTATCAATCGGGAGTGGCGACACTTCGAGATCCACTTCCGGCCGGAGGGCGCGGACAAGACCCACACCTTCAAATTCAAGCACCAGCTGTTTATCCACTGATGGACGCCCGGCAAACCGTGGTCCTGGCCAGCGGCAACGCGGGCAAGCTCAGGGAACTGGAGCGGATTCTGGCCCCGCTGGACCTGAGCCTGCGCCCGCAGACCGAACTCGGGGTGGGCGAGGTCCCCGAGACCGGCCTGACCTTTATCGAGAATGCGCTGATCAAGGCCCGCGCCGCCGCGGCCCACACGGGGCTGCCGGCGATAGCCGACGACTCGGGACTGGAAGTGGCCGCCCTGCGAGGCGCACCGGGTATTTACTCGGCGCGCTACGCCGGCGGCGGTGACGAGGCCAACAACCGGAAACTGCTGCAGACCCTGGCAGAGATGCCCGACGTAGCGCGCAATGCGCGCTTTTACTGCGTGCTGGTGTACCTGCGCCATGCCGAGGATCCCACCCCCCTGGTCTGCGAGGGCAGCTGGCGCGGTGAAATTCTGGCGGCGCCGCGGGGCGCAGACGGCTTCGGCTACGATCCACTGTTCTATGTGCCCGCAGAGGGCTGCACCGCGGCGGAACTGCCGCGGGAACGCAAGAACCGGATCAGCCACCGGGCCCAAGCCTGCGCGCGACTGCTCGAGGCCCTGCGCCGGATCGACGGGTGACAGACACGCTCCCCCCCCTGGGCCTGTACATCCACCTGCCCTGGTGCGAGCGCAAGTGCCCCTACTGCGACTTCAATTCCCACGAAGCCGCGACCCTGCCGGAGGCCGCCTATATCGATGCGCTGCTTGCCGACCTGGAGCAGGATGCGAGGCTCAGCGGGGAGCGGCCGGTCCACACCGTGTTTATTGGCGGCGGCACGCCCAGCCTGTTCAGCGGCCCCGGGATCGCGCGCTTACTGGCGGGGGTCCGCGCAAGACTGCCGGTGACCCAGGACCTCGAAGTGACCATGGAGGCCAACCCCGGCAGCGCCGAGGCAGAAAAGTTTGCCGCGTTTCGGGCCGCGGGCGTCAACCGCCTGTCCCTGGGCATCCAGTCCTTCGACGATACCCGCCTGCAGGCCCTGGGGCGTGTGCACAGCGCCGATCAGGCCCATGCCGCGCTCGAGATGGTGCGCGCGGCCGGTTTCCAGCGCTTCAATATCGACCTGATGCACGGCCTGCCCGGTCAGGACGCTGCCGCCAGCCGGGCGGACCTGGACACCGCGCTGGCCTACCGCCCACCGCACCTGTCCTGGTACCAGCTCACCATCGAGCCCAATACCGTGTTCCACCGCCGCCCCCCGACCCTGCCGCTGGAAGATACCCTGGCGACGATCCAGGATCGGGGTGAGCAGGTGCTGCGCGAAGGCGGCCTTGACCAGTACGAGGTCTCCGCCTGGGCCGTGCCCGGGGAGGCCTGCCGCCACAACCTGAACTACTGGACCTTTGGCGACTACCTGGGTATCGGCGCCGGCGCCCACGGCAAACTCACCCACCCCGACGGACGCATCCAGCGCTACGCCAAACGACGCCAGCCCGCTGCCTATATGGCTGCCAGCCCCGGGAATGTCACGGCCAGTCGTCGCTGGCTGGCGAGGGAAGAGCTGCCGGGGGAATACATGCTCAACGCCCTGCGCCTGGCCGGCGGCACGTCCCTCGATGCATTCACCGCCCGCACCGGGCTGCCCCTGGCGACGATTGCCCCGCGCCTCGAAGCGCTGGTTGCACAGGGTCTGTTGCACACAGATGGGGGCCGGCTGCGCTGCAGCGCCACGGGCTGGCGTTTCCTGGACAGCGTGGTCGCGGCGTTTTTCTAGGCGGGGTTGTTGCGGGTGAAAACCAGGTCCCGGACACCGTGGCCGAGGCGTTCCCCCCGCTGTTCGAACTTGGTCAATGGCCGGCTCTCGGGGCGAGGTGAGTACTCACCTTCGCCGGCGGTATTGACCAGTTCACCCTGCGCCGACAGGACCGCCAGCATCTGCTCGGCGTAGTTCTCCCAGTCGGTGGCGAGATGCAGGGTGCCACCGGGTTTGATTCGCGACACCAGAAGGTCCACAAAGGCCGGCTGGATCAGGCGGCGCTTGTGATGCCGCTTCTTGTGCCAGGGATCAGGGAAGAAAATCTGCACGGTATCCAGTGACCCGGGAGGAATACAGTGCTCCAGCACCTCCACCGCGTCGTGGCAGAACACCCGGATATTTTCCAGCCCCCGCTCATCCATGGCGCGCAGCAGTCGCCCCACCCCCGGGCGGTGTACCTCGACCCCGATAAAGCCACACGCGGGCGCGGCCTCGGCCATGGTGGCCAGGGACTGGCCCATGCCGAACCCGATCTCCAGCACCACTGGCCGCTCCGGACCGAACAGGGCCGGCAGGTCCAGGGGCCGGGGCTCGAAATCCAGGCCCCAGCGCTGCCAGTTGGCAGTGAAGGCCCGCTTCTGGGCATCGGTCATGCGCCCCGGACGCAGCACGTAACTGCGAATACGGCGGCGCTGCTGCTCGGGGGCCCCGCTCACGGCAGCATGCGCCAGCCCGCGGTGGCCAGGCAGGCCCAGCCCGCAATCAGCGCCAGCCCGCCCAGGGGCGTGATCGCCCCCAGCCAGCGAATACCCGTCAGGCTCAGGGCGTAGAGGCTGCCGGAAAACAGCAGCAGCCCGACGAGGAACAGCCAGCCGCTGCTGCGCAGCAGGGGGCTGCTGCCCTGCTGCAGGACCAGCATGCCTACCGCCAGCAGCGCCAGGGCATGGTAAAAGTGGTATTGGACCGCGGTTTCAAACACGCCCATGGCATAGGCGTCGAGCCGGTCGCGCAGGGCGTGGGCGCCAAACGCGCCCAGGGCAACGGCCAACAGGCCGGCGCAGGCACCCAGGGGAATAAACAGGTTAGGCATGGGCTCAGTCTAGCGCAGGGAGCGGCGGCGTGCCGCCCCCGGGGAATCAGGCGGCGATCGCCGCCCGCAGTTTTTTCATCGCGTTCTGTTCCAGCTGACGAATACGCTCGGCGGACACGCCGTAGCGATCGGCGAGCTCGTGCAGGGTCGCTTTTTCCTCAGCCAGCCAGCGCTGGGCCAGGATATCGCGACTGCGCTCATCCAGTTCCGCCAGGGCACTGTGCAGTTGTGCCTCGCTGTTTTCCTGCCAGTCGCTGGATTCCACTGCGTCCGCAGGATCCGCTCGCAGGTCCTCCAGGTAGTACTGTGGTGACTGCCAGCCCTCGTCGTCATCGCTGTCCACGGGCAGGTCAAAGGCGACATCGCGGCTGCTCAGGCGTCCTTCCATGCGCTGCACCTCGGCCACATCCACCCCCAGGTCTTCGGCGACCGCGCGGGTTTCCTCGGCGCTGAGCCAGGCCAGGCTTTTCTTGGCGCTGCGCAGGTTAAAGAACAGTTTGCGCTGGGCCTTGGTGGTGGCGACTTTCACAATACGCCAGTTGCGCAGGATGAACTCGTGCATCTCGGCCTTGATCCAGTGCACCGCGAAAGACACCAGGCGCACACCCTTCTCGGGGTTGAAACGTTTCACCGCCTTCATCAGGCCAACGTTGCCCTCCTGGATCAGGTCGGCCTCGGCCAGCCCGTAGCCAGTGTAGCTGCGCGCGATATGCACCACGAAGCGCAGGTGGGACATCACCAGCTCGCGGGCGGCTTCCACGTTGTCGTTGTAGTACAGGTCCTCCGCCAGCTCGCGCTCGCGCTCGGCGGTTAGCAACGGGATGCTGCTGACGGCCTGTACGTAGGCGGCCAGGTTGGCGCCCGGCACCATCTGGTCAACAGGCTGAAGCGTATTGTTCATGCGAAAATCCCCTTAAGCGTGCCGCAATTTTAGCACTCATGTCCTTAGAGTGCTAATACCGCAAAAGTTCCCGGGCGGATCACAAAACAAGAAATAATTTTTGTTTGATTTCAAGCAGTTGGGGGCAGATTTCGGCTAGCGCGGGGCAATCGCACCGAGGTGACGCGAAACCGCCAGCCAGGCGCCCGCGAGCCCCAGGGCGCCACCCATCAGCACCAGCTGGAAGCTGCCGATCACGCCGATGCCGGTCAGTTCGAAGCTGCTCTGGTACAGGCGCGCCAGGTTGCGCACCGGGGCATCCAGGAAGGCCAGGGCCAGCAGCACCAGCAGGGCGGCAAAAACGCCGCCGCCGACGCCGTACCAGAGGCCAGTGTACAGAAACGGCCGGCGGACGAAGGCATTGCTGCCACCCACCAGTTTCACGATGACAATTTCATCGCGCCGGCTCTCGATCGCCAGGCGAATGGTGTTACCCAGGATCAGCACCACACCCAGGACCAGCAAGCCCCCCAGCGCCAGGACCAGGCGCCAGCCCAGGGCCATGATATTGTTCAGCCGCTGTACCCAGGCCATGTCCAGCACCGCCTCGTCGACCTCGGACAAGACCTGCAGCTCTGCCTGCAATGCCGCCGCCGGCACCCCGCTGGCCGGCGTCACCAGCAGCAGGTGCGGCAGGGGGTTCTGTTCCAGGCTGTCGAGCACGTCGGCGAACCCGGACTGGCGCGCGAACTCCGCCAGGGCTTCCTCCCGGGACACCAGTGCGGCACTCGCGACATCTCCCCGCCCGGCCAGGGTATCGCGCAGGCCCGTGGCCTCCTCCAGCGTCACCGGGTGACCCAGGAACAGGGAGAGCTGGGCGGGACTGTCCCAGCTACCGCTGATGTTGCGGGCATTGTCCAGGGCCACGGCCAGGGCGGCGGGCAGAGCCAGGGCGATACCAATCACCAGCCAGGTCAGGAGGCTGGAGGCAGGGTTTTCCAGGAGCCGGCGCAGGCTGTCTGCGGCGGACAGCTGGTGATGGTCCCGCCAGGCCCGGTAGCGATCCGCGAAGCGCGCCCGGCTGGCGCTGGCGCCCTCGCGCCGGGGGCCGGGGTTCACACCGCACCCCCGACCAGGCGCCCATCCTTGAGCGTAATGATGCGGTGCTGCAAACGGGAGATCAGGGCCAGGTCATGACTGGCGATGAGTACCGTCACCCCCACCCGGTTGAAAGCCTCGAACAGCTGCATGATGTCTGCCGACAGCGCCGGATCCAGGTTACCCGTGGGCTCATCGGCGAGCAGGATGCGCGGCCTGCCGACCACCGCCCGCGCAATCCCCACCCGCTGTTGCTCACCGCCGGAGAGGGTAATGGGCAGGGCCCGCTCCCGCTCCAGCAAGCCCACCTTGTCGAGGGCGGCGCGCACCCGGCGGCCCACTTCCCGCGGGTCGTAACCGGCGATGATCAGGGGCAGGGCCACGTTGTCGAACACGCTGCGGTCGAACAGCAGCTGGTGATTCTGGAACACCACCCCGATGCCGCGACGGTGCCGCGGGATGCCGCCGGGTCGCACCCGGGACAGGTCCTGCCCGTCCACCAGCACCCGGCCACGGGTGGGGCGGTCCATCAGCATGATCAGGCGCAGCAGGGTGCTCTTGCCCGCGCCCGAGTGGCCGGTGAGGAATACCAGTTCGTCACGGCCAATCTCCAGACTCACCTCGCGCAGGGCGTCGTGCCCCTCCGGATAACGCTTGGTGACCCGGTCAAAGCTGATCATGCAGCGTCGCTGTCCCGCTGAAACAGGGCGCGGATAAAGGGCTCGGCCTCAAAGGGCCGCAGGTCCTCCACAGCCTCACCCACACCGATAAAGCGAATTGGCAGCCCCAGCTGCCTGGCGACCGCGAAGATCACCCCACCCTTGGCGGTACCGTCCAGCTTGGTCAGGGTGATCCCGGTGACACCCACCACCTGCTGGAACTGGCGCGCCTGGGACAGGGCGTTCTGGCCGGTGCCCGCATCCAGTACCAGCATCACCTCCTGGGGTGCGTCGGGGTCCAGTTTGCCCATCACCCGCACGACCTTGCCCAGCTCCTCCATGAGGTGGTCCTTGTTGTGCAGGCGCCCGGCGGTATCGGCGATCAACACATCGATGCCCCGGGCCTGGGCCGCCTGCAGGGCATCGTAAATCACCGAGGCGCTGTCCGCGCCGCTGTGCTGGGCGACCACCGGGACGTTGTTGCGCTCACCCCAGACCTGCAACTGCTCCACCGCCGCCGCGCGGAAGGTATCCCCGGCAGCCAGCATCACCGAACGCCCCTCCCCGAGATAGCGCCGCGCGAGCTTGCCGATAGTGGTGGTTTTGCCCACCCCGTTGACGCCCACCATCAGGATTACGAAGGGTTTGTGGGAACCGGGATCGAGGGGCTTTTCGCAGGGCTGCAGCAGTTCCTGCAGCTCCTCCTGCAGCGCCCGCTCCAGGGCCTCGGGCCGGGTGAGCTCCCGGCGCGAGACGCGCTGGGTCAGGCTCTCGATAATGGCCACGGTGGCATCCACGCCAACATCCGCCAGCAGCAGGCGCGACTCCAGCTCTTCCAGTAGATCGGCGTCGATTTCCTTGCGCCCGAGAAATACCGAGCCCAGGCCCTGGGCCAGGTTGTCGCTGGTGCGACCGAGGCCGCGGCGCAACCGCTGGAACAGGCCCGCCTCCCGTTTCTCGCCGGGGTCAGCCGCGCTCTCAACCGGCGAGGCTCGCGGGGGTTCCGGCGCTGGCTCGGCGGCGCCTTCGGGATCCGGCACCTGCGCGGTCGGCGCGGGCACCGGGGTCTGTTCCACACCGACCTCCGGCGTGGCGCCTGCCACGTCCCCGGTTGCGTCTGGCGCGGCGGGCTCTGCCGGCGGCGATTGCGCAGCTTTCTTGCGTTTAAATAACTTCATAGTCTGTCGTGCTAGAGTGGCGAGCTGGGCGCTCTCGTGAGCGCGTATCCTACCATTGCTGCACGGGGCGGAGAAATGCCAGACCCTCGCAAGGCGCGCGCCGGCAGAGCCGGCAGGGCCTCCCAGCTGCGCATCATCGGTGGCCATTGGCGCGGCCGCAAGCTGACTTTCACTGCCGCCGAGGGCCTGCGGCCAACCCCCGACCGGGTGCGCGAAACCCTGTTCAACTGGCTGGCCGCGGAAGTGCGGGGTGCGCGCTGCCTGGACCTGTTCTGCGGCAGCGGTGCCCTGGGTTTGGAAGCCCTGTCCCGGGGCGCGAAATACTGCGACTTCGTCGACAGTCACGGCGCCAGCCTGCGGCAGGTCGCGGCCCACATCGACACCCTGGGGGCCGGCAAGCAGGCCACCTGCCATTCACGGGAAGCGCAGGCGGTACTGGCCGACGCCACCCTGCCCTGGGACATCGTGTTTATCGACCCGCCCTTCGGGCGCGATCTTGCACAGCCCGTATGCCGGGCCCTGGACAGCCGCCAGCTGCTGGCACCCGGCGCCCGGATATACCTGGAGACCGGTCGCGAGGAGGAAGAACTGGACCTGCCCGCACACTGGCAACTGCACCGGGACAAGCAGGCGGGGGCGGTGCGCTACCGCCTGTTTCACTGCGACGCCTGACTTGAAGCTGAATTGCAGCCCCACCGGCAACTGTTTACCATCCCGGGCCCAGGTCCCCCTATAAACAGGCCCGGAACGCGGAGAGCAAAACATGAAAGAAACCAGCGTGATTTACCCCGGGACTTTCGACCCGATCACCAACGGCCACGTGGACCTGATCGAACGCGCCGCGCGCCTGTTCGACCGCGTCGTCGTGGCGATCGCCCACAGTGAAAAAAAGAAACCCCTGTTCGGACTCGATGAGCGCGTGCAACTGGCCCAGACCTGCCTGTCTCACCTGGACAATATCGAGGTCAAGGGATTCAGCATCCTGCTGACGCACTTCGTGGAGCAGGAGGACGCCCGCTGCGTACTGCGCGGACTGCGCGCGGTGGCGGACTTCGAGTACGAGTTTCAGCTGGCAAATATGAACCGGGCGATGAACCCGGAGTTCGAGAGCATCTTCCTGACGCCCTCGGAGCACCTGTCCTACATTTCATCGTCCCTGGTCAGGGAGATCGCATCCCTGGACGGGGACATCACGCCCTTTGTGCCGGCGCCGGTGGCCGCGGCGCTACAGCACCGCTTCGGACGCGGCTAGGGGCAGCGCCCGAGCGGGAAGGGTCAACGGCTGCTTATTCTGCGGCGTCTTCCCGGGTCATTTCCTCGTAGCGCTCGACGTCCTTGTTGGTGTAGCCGATTTCGCGGCACCCCAGGCAGCGCATAAAGGTGGACTGGGCCGGACCAATCATCAGGGTGTCAGCCGCTTCGCTGGCGTGACCGGCGAGCAGGGTAAACGGCAGGCTCACCAGGAATGCGGCCGCGCCGCCCACGGTCATCACCACGCCAATGGGTCGCGCCACCAGCAGGTCACCAGCCATGGCGCCCGCGCTCGGGCTTTCGTCCACCGCCTCCTGGGCCAACAACGCCTGTGGCCAGGCGAGACTCACAATCATTACCAGCGCCGCCCAGCGACGCCCCGTAGCTGTTATTCTCATGTTCACTCCCCCGGGAAAACGGACCCCTGAGCGCTTAGTGTAGCCTGTTCATCGCTGGCAGGCCACGCAATACACTGAGGCGCGCTGCCCGATCAGGCGCTCTCGCAGGAGCGTCCCGCAGCGCTTGCAGGGCGCACCCCCACGACCGTAAACAAACAGCTGCTGGGCGAAATATCCCGGCTTGCCATCACCCCCGACGAAATCCCTCAGGGTAGTTCCGCCCTGTGTTATAGCAGAAGTAAGCACTTGCTTAACATGCGCGGCCAGGCGCTCGTAACGAGCCAGGGAGACCCGCCCCGCGGCCCGGTCCGGGCGGATCCCGGCGAGGAACAGCGCCTCGTTGGCGTAAATATTACCAACCCCCACGACGACCCGCCCGTCCATCAGGAAAGCCTTGACCGCCGCCCGGCGGCCGCGGGAACGGCGGTACAGCAGTTCGCCATCAAACGCCGGCGACAGCGGCTCCGGTCCCAGGTGACTGAGCAGGGGGTGGACCTCACCGGGAGCCAGCCACAGGAAACTGCCGAGACGGCGGGGGTCGTTGTAGCGCAGACGGTCGCCACTGGCGAGTACCAGGTCAATATGATCGTGGCGCAGGGGCGCGGGGACCTCACCGCGCAGCACCCGCAGGGAGCCGGACATGCCCAGGTGCGCCAGCAGGGTCCCGGCGCGGGTGCGAAACAACAGGTACTTGGCCCGGCGCTCGACGCGCTCGATGCGCTGGCCGACCAGGGATTCCGCCAGGGTAGGCGGCACCGGCCAGCGCAGGCGCGGCTCCCGCACCACCACCTCCACCACGCGCTGCCCCTCCGCCCAGGGCTGGATGCCACGGCGGGTGGTCTCGACTTCGGGCAACTCGGGCACGGCTTATCTCCTTAGCGTCAATCGGTGCCGACTTCTCGTCATTCGCGACATACTATACGTACGATCCCAGGAGAAGTTCCTACCTAAGGAGTTAGAGATGGATCTCTCCAGGTACGGGAGCTTAGAACACGCACGCATGGCATTCTCCGGACTGACATCTTCGAACTTTCTTTAATCGGGGACGGATTTTTATTTACCCCTCTCGGTGCTTTGAAGCTTGCACCACCGAGTGAACGCTCAAGCGTGATGGTGCATGGAACACGCGCGCGCGACACCCGGAGCCCGCCCGGGACACGCCGTGGATACGTCCCTGTAGGCTCGGCAGCGCCCATCCAGGGCGCTGACGGTCCCGGGAGGGCCCCGGGCGCCTCACGCGCTCTGCTCGGCAATACCCCGGTCGGACAGCTTCGAACTTTAGTTAATTGGGGACGGATACCTATTTTCACTCTGGGAGCTGCGGCTTGGGAAAATAGGTATCCGTCCCCTATTTCCCCTGCGAATCGTCTGCCGCCGCAGGGCGCGAGCTGCGGGTGCGCCGCCCCGGACCGTCACCGGCCATGGACGGCCGGTGCCGAGCGCGACAGGGATGTCATGCTGTTAGCGTGTCCGGGGCGGCGTACCCCAGTTCGCGCCCGGGCTACGGAGTGCCAGAAAAGGTTGGAGTTAATCGTACCGGCTCGCTACCGGCATACCCGATAAAGCGGGGCAGGCTCTCCATGCCTCTCGCGATCTACCGTACGTCCTGTACATTGATCGCTGCCGGCATCCATGCCTCTCGCGATCTACCGTACGTCCTGTACATAAAAAACCCCGGAGAGATATCCGGGGTTTCGGTGTAGCGGGCTGGGCACGAGGCAAGGCATGCCGCGTCAGGCAAGGTCTTACTTGATCTTGCCTTCCTTGTAGGTGACATGCTTGCGCGCAACCGGGTCGTACTTTTTCATTTCCAGTTTGTCCGGGGTGGTGCGCTTGTTCTTGTCAGTGGTGTAGAAGTGACCAGTGCCCGCTGACGAAATCATTCTAATCTTCTCTCTCATCGCTGTTCTCCCTTAGCTCAGCCGCCTAGACCTTTTCGCCACGGGCGCGAAGATCGCCGAGGACATTGTCGATACCTTTCTTGTCGATGATGCGCATGCCCTTGCTGGAAACCCGCAGGGTGATAAAGCGCTTCTCTGACTCGACCCAGAAACGGTGCTGGTGCAGATTAGGCAAAAAACGGCGACGTGTGCGGTTTTTTGCGTGTGATACGTTGTTTCCGGTGACCGGACGCTTGCCGGTGACCTGACAGACTCTTGCCATGATTGCCTCTCCCACAAACCCGGGAATTAGTAAACTGATGTGGCTTTGCGGGTCAAAAAGGGGACCCCCACCGCGCGAAGCGCGACTTTATACCAGAAGAGGTGGGCGCAGGCAAGCGGCGCGGGAACAGTTTCCATGCCCCCGGATTGCGCCAGGAGCGCCGGCGTTTACAGCAGACCCGCCTCGGCAAAGGAGCAGGAGGCACCCCTGCCCACAATAATATGGTCCAGCACGCGGATGTCCAGCAGGGACAGGGCCTGGCACAGGCGCTCGGTGATCCGGCGGTCGGCGTGGCTGGGCTCGGCCACCCCGGAGGGGTGGTTGTGAGCGAGGATGACCGCGGCCGCACGGTACTGCAGGGCCCGCACCGCCACTTCCCGGGGATACACGGCGGCACCGTCCAGGGTCCCCAGGAACAGGTCATCACACTGCAGCAGCCGGTGCTGGTTATCCAGGAACAGGCAGGTAAAGACCTCGCGGGTGCAGCCCCCGAGGTGGTGCTGCAGAAACAGCCGGGTCTGCTCGGGGCTGCCGAGGACGTCGCCGGCCAGCAGGGTCTCCGCAGCGCGGCGGCGCGCCAGCTCCAGGGCCGCCTGCAGCAGCGCGTACTTGCCCTCGCCAATCCCGCGACAGGCCAGCAGCTGACCGGGTTCCGCCACCAGCAGCCCGTGCACCCCGCGAAAGCGCTCGAGGAGGTCGCGGGCCAGGGCCAGGGCGTCAGCGCCCCGATAGCCGGTACGCAGTAACACCGCCAGCACCTCGGCATCGGACAGCGCGCGCGGGCCGCGCTGCAACAGTTTGTCCCGTGGCCCCTCCCCCGCTGTCCAGTGCGCCATCGCCGGTGCTCCCTCCCTGAACGTGGACCCCACACTCCCGGTGACAAGGCTTTGAGGGGGGTGTTATCTTCATTCCTTGTCCAGCTGCAGTGTCCCTGTTCGGAAGCCTGAATGGCACATCTATTTAATCGCAATGTCGTCCTTGGCGTCAGCGGCGGCATTGCCGCCTACAAGTCCGCCGAGCTGGTGCGCCAGCTCAAGGCTTTGGGCGCCGAGGTGCGGGTGGTCATGACCCGCGGCTCCCAGGCCTTTATCACGCCCCTGACCCTGCAGGCCCTGTCGGGCAACCCGGTGCACACCGATTTGCTGGACCGCGAGGCCGAGCTGGGCATGGGCCATATCGAGCTCGCGCGCTGGGCCGACCTGCTCCTGATCGCCCCGGCTACCGCCGACCTGATGGCGCGCCTCGGCGCCGGACGCGCCGACGACCTGCTGACCACCATCGCCCTCGCCACCACGGCACCGCTGTTGCTGGCACCGGCCATGAACCAGCAGATGTGGCAGGCGAGCGCGACCCGGGAAAACGCGGAGCAGCTTGCCAGCCGGGGCGTGCACATGGTGGGCCCGGCCGCGGGCGAGCAGGCCTGCGGCGAAATCGGCCCCGGGCGGATGGAGGAACCCTCCCTGATCGCAGAGCGGGCGGCCGCACTGTTCCAGGGGGGCGCCCTGGCGGGACGGCGGGTGGTGATCACCGCCGGGCCCACCCGGGAGGCACTGGACCCCGTGCGTTACCTGAGCAATCACAGCTCCGGCAAGATGGGCTTTGCCCTGGCCCGCGCCGCGGTGGAAGCCGGGGCGCGGACCACCCTCGTGGCCGGACCGGTGGCACTTGCGACCCCGGACCACGTCTCCCGGGTAGACGTGGAGAGTGCGCGCGAGATGCTGGCAGCCTGCGAGGAATTGCGGCAGGAATGCGACATCTTCATCAGCTGCGCGGCGGTAGCCGACTACCGCCCGGCGGAATTCCAGACAGACAAAATAAAGAAGGGAGATGAGCGTAGTGCACTGGCTTTGGTGCGCAACCCGGACATCGTGGCCACCATCGCCAACGGCGATACCGCGCCTTTTACCGTGGGCTTTGCCGCCGAGACCCGCGAAGTCGCCACCTATGCCAGGGGCAAGCTGGCCCGCAAGGGCCTGGATATGATCATCGCCAATGACGTGTCCACAGAGGGCCTGGGGTTCGCCAGCGACGATAACGAGGTCACCGTGTTCTGGGAAGGCGGCGAGCAGGCCTTGCCCCGTGCCAGCAAACAGAACCTGGCCCGCCAGCTTATTGCCCTGATAGCGCAGCGATCCGCGGAACCGCCCGGAGATTGAAGCTGGACATTTAACCCGCGCGCAACGCGTACTATGATGCAGCCTCGTCCCGTTAGGAAAATAAGAAATGCCATCAGAACCTGAAAGTAGTGCGAGCAAGGACACGACTGCCAGAATCCAGGTTCACCGCAGCGCCCTCGGTGCCAGGCTGGGAATACTGGCGCTTGCCATCATCATCATAGGCTCCAGCGCATTCAGCTACATCCTCAGCGTACAGGTGCCCCGCCAGGAGGCGCAGGTGCTGCAAGAGGCAGCACAACTGCACGCCGACGTGGCCGCCGACAGCGTTTTCGTGCTCCTGAAAAATCTGCGCGAGAGGGTCGCAAGTGCGGCCGCCTCCAGACTTACGGGGGCCTCGCTGGGTGACGAGGGACAGGCTGGCGTGGCCAGCAGTGAGGCGCGACTGCGCGAAAGTTTTCCCGAGGCTGTCAGCCTGCACCTGTTGCCGATTGGTGAACTGGGCACGGCAATCATCGACAAGCATGACCCGCGCCTGCGCAACCATATCGAAGTCGATATGGTGCGCCTTGCCAGTGAGGGCAAGCAGCCACAGCCTGAGGCCTTCAGGATCGGGGAGCAGTGGCTCGTCTCCATCGCTCAGCTGGTGAGTCATCCCCGGGACAACGATCTTCGCGGCGTCATTCTGGTAACAATGCCGGCACAGCACCTGGCCACCACACTGGATGGCCTGGACGAGCGGGGCCAGGCAACGCTGCTGCAACATTACACCAATACCCGGGGCAAGGCCGAAAACCAGGTCCTGGCCAGGATTGGCTCGCCATCACCCGCGGCAGATTCCGCCAGCCGCGAGATTGCGGGTACCCCGTGGCAGGTCGTGTTCACACCCGGGACAGCCATGGTCCAGGCGCTGCAGCTGTCGCGCGATACCCTCTACCTGGCCACCGGCCTGGCCCTGGTGGGTGGGCTGGCCGGCATTGTCATGACCGCAGGCATCTACCGCCGCCTGCTGCGTAGAGACGCTGCCACCATTGTTGGAAGCGCGGCGCGCTACGGGAATATGTCACTGGCCCTGGAGGAACTGCTGGCGCCTGCGAGAGCCCTGCGCAAGACGCTGCACAATGCCGGCGCGACATCAGGGGACCCGGTCACCCAGAAAGAACCGGCGGAGCCTGTGGCAGGGGAAGCCACGCCCGCAGGTTTGCTCTACCAGAGCAACAATATGCTGGACGAGGAGCAGGGCGCGGGCGAAGAGCCGGGGCAAAGCCTGGACCTGGATCTGCAGGTAGATGGCTCGAGCAGCAGCTTTCCCGCGCATATTTTTCGCGCCTACGACATTCGTGGCCACGGTGACCGGGAGTTGACCGATCCGCTGGTCAGGCGCATCGGTCTGGCTGTCGGCCAGCTCGCCATGGAGCGGGACCTCCGGCAAATAATAGTGGCCAGCGATGGTCGACTTTCCAGCCCGAGGATTCGCAGCGAGCTGATCAATGGCCTGGTCGAAAGCGGCCTGGACGTCATCGACATTGGCATAGTGCCAACCCCGCTGCTGCACTATGCAACCCAGAGGCTGGAGGCGGACTCCGGGGTGATGGTGACCGGCAGCCACAATCCTGCCGAGGACAACGGCTTCAAGGTTGTCCTTCAGCGCCGCACGCTTGCCGCCGGTGACATCCAGTCAATACGCAAACGGGTGCAGGAGTCGCCAGGGAACAGGGAGTCGCGTGAACGCGGGCGCGTAGTACAGGAGGATATTGTCGGGCCCTATATTGAAGAGGTCGCCGCAGACATCGCTCTCGCAGCGCCCCTGCGGGTTGTCGTGGACGCCGGCAACGGCGCCACCGCCGAGGTCGCGCCCCGGCTGATGACATCGATAGGCTGTGACGTCGTACCCCTGTTCTGCGAGGTGGACGGCAACTTCCCCAATCACTCGCCGAATATCAGTGACGAGGCCAATCTCTCGGCCCTGGTAGAGGCGGTGCGTAAGGAGGGGGCAGACCTCGGCGTCGCCTTTGACGGCGACGGTGACCGGGTGGCAGTGGTGACTGGGAGCGGTGAAATTGTCCGCAGCGACCGCCTGATGATGGTGTTCGCACAGGACGTGGTGTCCCGCAACCCCGGAGCGGACGTGGTTTTTGACGTCAAGTGCAGTCACCACCTGACCCGCCTGATCAGTGAGAACGGCGGCCGGCCTGTGATGTGGAAGACCGGGCACGCGTTCATGCGCGAGAAAATCACCGAGACAGGAGCACTGCTCGGCGGCGAGTTCAGCGGGCATATTTTCTTCGGCGAGCGCTGGTACGGCCACGATGATGGGATGTATGCGGCTGCGCGCCTGGCAGAAATTCTCTGCACCCAGGGGCAGAGCATGGAGGAAGCACTGGCCGAGTTCCCCGTCACCGCCAATACGCCCGAAATACTGGTGCCGGTGGCAGAAGCGGAGAAATTCCAGGTCATGTCAACGATCGAGGACGGGGCAGAGTTCAGTGATGCCAGGATCATCAAGCTGGATGGCATCCGGGTTGAGTTTCGCCACGGCTGGGGCCTGTTACGGGCATCCAACACCACAGCAGCCCTTACCGCACGCTTCGAGGCCGACAGCGCCGATCATCTCGAGGCAATAATGGGGCTTTTCCGCTCTGAAGTTTCCCGGCTCGCGCCCTCGCTGGAGCTCACCTTCTGATCGCCACCTTGACCTCATGCCGCAATCGACCCATGGAAGCACTATGTCACTGAATCGAGAGTCTGCCCTCAAGATCGCCCGTGTTCTCACCGAGGCCCTGCCCTACATCCAGAACTTCAAGGGGCGCACGGTTGTGGTCAAGTTCGGCGGCAATGCCATGGTTGACCCGCAGCTGCACGAGAGCTTCGCCCGCGACGTCGTCCTGATGAAGCTGGTCGGCATGAACCCGGTGGTGGTGCACGGCGGCGGTCCGCAGATCGGCAAACTGCTGGAAAAGCTGAACATCCAGACCGAGTTTATCAATGGCATGCGGGTCACTGACGCACAGACCATGGACGTGGTGGAGATGGTCCTCGGCGGCAGCGTCAACAAGGAGATCGTCGCCTCTATCAGCCGTAGCGGGGGCAAAGCCATCGGTGTTACTGGCAAGGACGGGGGCCTGATCCGGGCGCGCAAGCTGAAGGTAAACCGCTACAGCCCTGAGCTGGGCGCCTCCGAAATCATCGACATCGGCCATGTCGGGGAAGTGGACAAAATCGACGTCTCGGTGCTCAACGTGATCCTCGACAGCGACTTCATTCCGGTCATCGCTCCCATCGGGGTCGACGCCGAGGGCAATACCTACAATATCAATGCCGACCTGGTCGCCGGCAAGATAGCCCAGGTCATGCAGGCAGAAAAGTTAATGCTGCTTACCAACGTGGCAGGGCTCATGGACAAGCAGGGCAATATTCTCACCGGCCTCACCACCCGTCAGGTAGACGGCCTGATTGCCGATGGCACGATCAGCGGTGGCATGCTGCCCAAAATCAGTTGCGCCCTGGATGCTGTCAAGTCGGGCGTTTCAAGTTCCCACATTATCGACGGGCGGGTACCCCATGCTGTACTGCTGGAAATATTCACTGACGTCGGTATCGGCACGCTCATTTCCAACCGCCAGGCCGCTGGCAACGGAAATATCGGGGTATAGACCGCCCTTTTATTGCAGGGTGGTTAGCTTACCGCTAGCATGAACGCATCAGCGACTGGACTGTGAGCCCCATGCCGCCAAAAAAATCACAACGCCGTCAGGAAATTCTCGAAGCCCTGGCAGAAATGCTGGAAGAAAACCCGGGGACGCGGATCACCACCGCGGGACTGGCAAGGCAGGTGGGAGTTTCCGAAGCAGCCCTTTACCGACACTTCCCCAGTAAATCCAAGATGTTCGAGGGTTTGATCGAGTTTATCGAGGACACACTGTTCAGCCGGGTCAATATCATCCTGGAGGAAGAAAGTTCCGTTGCCCGGCGTTGTGAGAAGATGCTCGCTCTGCTCCTCGCCTTTACGGAACGCAACCCGGGTATCACCCGGATACTCACCGGCGACGCGCTCGCGGGCGAGACCGAGCGTCTACACACCCGGGTGGCCCAGCTTTTTGATCGCTATGAGACCCAGTTGCGGCAGGTCATTCGGGAAGCCGAGCTGCGCGAGGGCCTGCGGCCGGTGATGGCTCTACCTGAGGCTGCCAATTTGCTGATGGCAGCGGCAGAGGGCCGAATCTCGCAGTTCGTGCGCAGCGGTTTTACGCGCGCACCAACTCAGGGCTGGAAGGAGCAGTGGGATTTCCTGATTCGCGACTTTTTCCGCGAGGCCAACCCCCAGGCGATGTCGGGCACGGCGAGCTCCATCGCCAGCTAAGGGTAGCTCAGGGCTCCTCCTCGCCACGTTCCTTGCGCCGGCGCAACTCTACCAGCGCCAGCAGCTCCTTGAAACGCTCGATGTCTTCGTCGTAAGTAGCGGCAACGGCAGCTACCTCCTCCTCCCGCGTGGTAATGCTCCTCTCGGTCGCCAACAGCTCCTGGCGCAGGTCTTCCATGCCCTGCAGCCGCTCGGGCTCCACCTCACGCCCCTGACGCTCCAGGTCAGCCGCAACAGCCTGCTGCGCCTCGACCTGCTGGCGTAAGGATGAGCGGTTGCTCTTGAGAATGCTGATGCGAATGCGCAGCTCACTCAGCGCTCTCGCTTTGGCCGCTTCAATATCTTCCACGCTCGAGTAACGCAGCAGCAGGTTGTAATCCCGCTCCTTGGCTCGCTCCGCGGCCGCAGCAGCCTCTGCCTGCTTCCGCTCCGCCGCGCTGCGCGCCGCCCTTTCCTCGGGGCTGAGGGTTCGGGGAACAACCTCGAGCACCCGACCTTTGGAATCAATAATTTCGTAGCCGCTGCCCACGAACTCCGAGGGCACACGGTCATCGATGACAACATTGCCTTCCGGGCTGGTATAGCGATAGAGCGGCTTGTCCGCCTGTGCCCATGAGGCAGTCAGCAGGACGAGAAGCGCCCAGGGAATCAATGCACGTAAAGTCATCATGGCGCCAATATAGAAGCTGGCCGAAGCGGATACAAGCCGTTAATCAGCCAACTCCGTACCTGTCGCGATAGGCTCGCATTTGCGCCAGGAACTGCGCGGCATCGCCGCGGGTGTCCAGATACTCGATAAGGTGGGCCATGTCGATGATCGACAGCACCGGGATGCCGTAATCCTGCTCGATCTCCTGGATCGCCGAGCGCTCGCCCGCACCGCGCTCCTGCCGGTCCAGGCCAATCGCCACCCCGGCGAGCGTCGCCCCCGCCTGCTCGATCATCGCGATCACCTCTCGCACCGCGGTACCCGCGGTAATCACGTCGTCAATGACCAGCACCCGCCCAGTGAGTGGCGCACCCACCAGCACCCCACCCTCACCGTGGGTCTTGGCTTCCTTGCGATTGTAGGCAAAGGGCACATCGAGGCCGTGCTGGTCTGACAGGGCCACCGCGGTCGCCGCCGCCAGCGGAATCCCCTTGTAGGCCGGACCCAGCAGAACGTCGAAGTCCAGCCCGGAAGCGACGATGCGCCGCGCGTAGCAGCGACCCAGGGCCGCAAGGGCGGCGCCGCTGGCAAAGGCCCCCGCGTTAAAAAAGTAGGGGCTGGTGCGCCCCGACTTGAGGGTAAATTCCCCGAACTTCAGCACCTCGTAGCGCTGCGCCAGCTCAATAAACTCGGTCTGGTATGCTTCCATGAGCAGAAATTTCCTCGTCAGAGCTTGCGCATTGCGCCGCTCTGGGCTTTTATTCAGGGATAAATATAACGATTTGGGTCGCACGCCCCAAACGCAGCCCGCACACAACAAATCGAGCCCCGCCGGGGTCTGCTCCGGGACGGCAGTCATTACTGCAGGGCTCCGTCGAGAGCTCGCTGCATCAAGCTGCGAGTACCCGGCACCGGATCGCTTAGGTATGATACACGCTCTCGCAACAAGGGACGATTAATGAGGATTATCAGTTTCAGCGCTGACGGCATCAAACAGGCCGCCGAGCGTGGGTTTTACGACTGGCTACAGGAGCAGGATGCCGACTTCATCTGCGTGCAGGACCTGCAGTGCGCTGAATACGACCTTCAGGATGACCTGTTCTTTCCCGGCGAGTACAACGCCTACTTTTTTGACGATGTAAACGGCAAGGCCAATGGCGTCGGCATTTACTGCCGCCAGCTGCCCAAGGCCATCATGACCGGCCTGGGATTTGCCGACTTCGACATGGAGGGGCGCTACATCCAGGCGGACTATGAAAATCTCAGTGTGGGCTGCCTGCTGGCACCCAGCGCCGCAGACGGCGATGCCAGCGCGCTGTCCCGCAAGAGCGAATTCTACGACCTGCTGCAGAACCACCTGCTCAAAATCCGCAACAAGCGGCGCGAGTTCATCATTTGCGGTAACTGGCATCTCGCCCACGCCGCGGTCGACGTGCAGGATACGGAGCGCAACAGCAGCCGCCCGGGCTTCCTCGCCGAGGAGCGCCAGTGGATGGACGAGATTATCGAGGCCGGCTACGTGGACGCTTTCCGGGAGATCAATTCGGATGCAGACGAGTTCAGCTGGTGGCCGGATGGCGAGCGCGGGAGTAACGGCTGGCGCACCGACTTCCAGCTGGTGTCCCCCGGCCTCAAGTACCAGATCGAATACGGCGCAATCTACAAGTTGCGCGAGTTTTCCAGCCACTCCCCCGTGATCATGGACTACGACATCGAGCTGACCTGAGCGCCCTGCGCTAGCCTTCGGCCAGGGCCTGTTTCTGCAGGACCACCAGCTCGGTCACCCCGGCTGCCGCCAGGTCAAGCATGCCATCGAGCTCATCGCGCTGAAAGGGGCTGCCTTCCGCGGTGCCCTGGACTTCGATCAGGCCCCCGTGCTCGTCCATCACCACGTTCATGTCGGTATCGGCCGCGGCGTCCTCGGGATAGTCCAGGTCCAGTACCGGCACGCCCTGGTAAACCCCTACCGAGACCGACGCGATCATTCCCCGCAGGGGGTCGGTGGTTATCAGTTTGCGTCGTTGCAGGTCATTGATCGCATCCACCAGCGCCACGCAGGCGCCGGTAATCGAGGCGGTCCGGGTACCCCCGTCCGCCTGGATGACGTCGCAGTCAATGGTTATCGTGTGCTCGCCGAGCCGCTTCAGGTCGACAGCGGCGCGCAGGGAGCGGCCGATCAGGCGCTGAATCTCCACCGTGCGTCCGCCCTGCTTGCCCCGCGCCGCCTCGCGCCCCATGCGGGTCCCGGTGGACCTGGGCAGCATGCCGTACTCTGCGGTGACCCAGCCGCTGCCCGAACCGCGCAGAAAACGCGGCACCCCCACCTCCACTGACGCGGTGCAAATCACGCGCGTGGCACCAAACTCCACCAGCACGGAGCCCTCGGCGTGACGGGTGAAATTGCGGGTCAGGCTGATCTGGCGCAGCTCATTCGCTGCACGGCCGCTGGGACGTTGCATGCATCGCTCCTGTGGGTGTTGCCAAAAGGGGCGCCAGTATACGCGAGCACAGACCTGGCTGCAGGTGCCCCGGGGTGATGCTGTGAGCCCCCCGGGCAAGCTGGTACACTTTGCGCACCGCAGCAGTACAGCGACCCCCACCCGATGATCCATAGCATGACGGCCTTCGCCAGAGAGTCCGTAACCACGGAACACGGCACCCTGACCATTGAGTTACGCACGGTCAACCACCGTTACCTGGACTGCAGCTTCAAGATTCCCGACAGCCTGCGCGCGCTGGAAGGCGGATTTCGTGAACAGGCCGGCAAATCCCTGGCTCGCGGCAAGCTCGATTGCCTCGTTCGCCTGCAGGCGCCGGGCGGCAGCGACAGCGAGGCGCTGGCCGTAGACGAGGCCAGGCTGCGTGCGGTCCTGGCCGCCCTCGAGCAGGTGAATGCCCTGCTGCCCCAGAGCCAGCCGCTCAATCCGCTGGAGCTCCTGGCCTTTCCGGGCGTCTGCCGCAGCCCGGAGGCCAGCGAACAGGCGCTGCAGGCATCCGCCGCCGCGGTCTTCGAGCGCGCGCTGGCCTCGCTGCGCGAGAACCGCGCGCGCGAGGGCGCCAACCTGGCCGCGCTGATTCGCGAACGCCTGCAGCAGGTCGAGACCGAGGTGGCGAACACCCGCGAGCGACTGCCGGCATTGCTGCAGCAGCAGCGCGAACGCGTCATCGGGCGTATCAATGACCTCGATGTGGAGACCGACGAGGCCAGGCTGGAACAGGAGCTGGTGTACATGGCCCAGCGCGCAGATGTGGCCGAAGAGCTCGATCGCCTGGACAGTCATATCGAAGAGGTTCGACGCACCCTCGACCAGGGCGGCCCCTGTGGCCGGCGCCTGGACTTCCTGATGCAGGAACTCAACCGCGAGGCCAACACCCTGTCCTCCAAGTCCACCGCGAGCAGCACCACCCAGAGCGCGGTCGAACTCAAGGTGCTGATCGAGCAGATGCGCGAGCAGGTGCAGAATATCGAATGAGTCTGCGTTTTCCGGCGTCGCATGCGGGCCGGAAATCCGGGTACAATCCGCTTTTCACAGCAGCATACGGGCGCGGAATCACCCCATGACCGGTAAAGGCACCCTCTACACTATCTCGGCGCCCAGCGGGGCGGGCAAGACCAGCCTGGTGAAAGCCCTGATCGACAACACCGAGGGCCTGCGCGTCTCGGTATCCCATACCACGCGCCCGATCCGCCCCGCGGAGCAGGACGGGGTCAACTACCACTTTGTGACCGAGGCCCTGTTCAGCGACATGCTGGAACAGGCCGCCTTTCTCGAGCATGCCAGGGTATTCGGCAATCTCTACGGCACCTCCCAGGCCTGGGTCGAGGAGCAACTGGCGGCCGGGATCGACGTCATCCTGGAAATCGACTGGCAGGGGGCCGCGCAGGTCAAGCGACTGCTTCCCGAGACCCGTGCGATTTTCATTCTCCCGCCCTCGCGCGAGGCCCTCGAGCAACGCCTCAACCACCGCGGCCAGGACGAGCCCGACACTATCGCCGCGCGCATGGCGCTGGCAGTGGAGGAAATGTCCCACTACGTCGAGTCCGACTACCTCGTGGTCAACAACGATTTCGACGTTGCGCTGGCGGAACTCCAGGCGATCGTGACCTGCCATCGCCTGCAAACCGCCCGCCAGGGCGCCGACCGGGAGCTGCTGCTGCGCAACCTGCTGAATTAAGGCGGCATTTTTCACGCTGCGGCGGCTACCTCACAGACTGGACGGAGACCGGCCCAACTGCGGTATAATGCAGGGTCCTGCGAACACGCGGGCCCCGAATTTAAACAGCGGGGCCACTCGCAAAGCACAGCGAAAGACTTAACCGGCACAACCCTGGCCCCGGGCTTTTCCGGGCCGTAACCCGCATGGGAACAAAGAATGGCACGTGTAACTGTAGAAGACTGCTTGGACAACGTAAGCAACCGATTTGAACTGGTCATGGTCGCCAGCAAGCGCTCGCGGCAGATCGCCACCGGTGGCAAGGACCCCCTCGTGGAAGAAGAGTCCGACAAGCCCACCGTTATCGCCCTGCGCGAAATCGCCGAGGGTCTGATCACCCCCGATATCCTCACCCGCGAAGACGAGCGCGACGCGGAAGACGAACTGGCGGAGGTCATGGAGGCCAGCGAGTCGGTGTAACACCGGGCGGCATCGCTGGTCCAATGTCATATGCAAACCATAGATGCCCTGGATTCCACCCTGCGCAGCTATCTGGACGCGGAACAGACGCAACAGGTACGCCGCGCCTATTACTTTGCCGAACAGGCTCACCACGGCCAGCTGCGCCGCAGCGGTGAGCCCTATGTCACCCACCCCCTCGCGGTAGCGGGGATCCTCGCCGACATGCACATGGACCATCAGAGCCTGATGGCTGCCATGCTGCACGATGTCATTGAGGATACCGGCATCGACAAGGCCGCCATCGGCACCCAGTTTGGCGGTACCGTGGCAGACCTCGTGGACGGCGTCAGCAAGCTGACCCAGATGGAGTTCGACTCGCTGGCGGAAAAGCAGGCCGAGAATTTCCAGAAAATGGCCCTCGCCATGGCCCGCGACATCCGCGTGATCCTGGTGAAACTCGCGGACCGGCTGCACAACATGCGCACCCTCGGGGTGCTACCCCCCGCCAAGGCCCGGCGCATCGCCCGCGAAACCCTGGACATTTATGCGCCCATCGCCATGCGCCTGGGCATGAACAATGTGCGGATGGAGTTCGAGGACCTGGGCTTCCGCGCCCTGCACCCCATGCGCGCGCGACGTATCGAGGCTGCGCGCCGCGCCTTTCGCGGCCATCGCAAGGAACTGCTCGACAAGATTCGCCACCAGATCGAGTCGACCCTGGAGCAGGAGGGACACGATGTCTCGGTGATCGGCCGGCAGAAACACCTGTACTCGATCTACAAGAAAATGAAATCCAAGAAGAAATCCTTCTCGGAGATCATGGACATCTATGCCTTCCGCATCATCGTCGATTCGGTGGATACCTGCTACCGGGTCCTGGGCTGCATCCACAGCCTGTACAAGCCGGTGCCGGGAGAATTCAACGATTATATTGCGATCCCCAAGGCCAATGGCTACCAGTCACTGCACACCGGCCTGGTCGGCATGCACGGGGTGCCGATCGAGATCCAGATTCGCACCCTGGAGATGGAGGAGATGGCGAACAACGGCATCGCCGCACACTGGCTGTACAAGAGCGATGGGCAGAGCGCCAACAGCAGCCACGCCCGGGCCCGGGAGTGGGTGCAGGGCCTGCTGGAAATGCAGCAGCGAGCCGGCAACTCACTGGAGTTTATCGAAAGCGTCAAGATAGACCTGTTCCCGGACGAGATCTACGTGTTCACCCCCAAAGGCGGCATTCTACAGCTGCCCCGCGGCGCCACCGCGGTGGATTTTGCCTATGCCGTACACACCGATGTCGGCAACAGCTGCGTTGCCTGCCGGATCAACCGGCGCCTGGCGCCCCTGTCGGAGGCCCTGCAGAGCGGGCAGACGGTGGAAATCCTGACCGCCCCCGGGGCGCGACCCAACCCCAGCTGGTTCAACTACGCCGTCACTGCCAAGGCGCGAACCAATATACGCCATTTCCTTAAACACCAGACCCGGGACGACTCCATTGCCCTGGGGCGGCGCCTGCTGGACAAGGCCCTGGTCGCCTTCGGCACCAGCCTGGAGCAGCTACCCGAGGCGCGCCTGCAGGACTACCTTGCCGGGTCGAACTACCAGGATCTCGACGGCCTGCTGGAAGATATCGCCCGGGGTAACCGCCTGCCCCCGATCACCGCCCAGCAGATCCTCGGCGAGACGCAGGCCACGGAGCAGGCCGCCGACAGCTCGCGCAGCTCGCAGCCGGTGGCAATTCGCGGTACCGAGGGCTTCATGGTGTCCTATGCCAAGTGTTGCCACCCGATACCCGGCGACCCCATCGAGGGCTACCTGAGTTCGGAAAAAGGCGTGGTAGTACACCGTGAGACCTGCAAGAATCTGGCAGAGATGCGCGATCACCGCGAGCGCCTGGTGGCGCTGCGCTGGGACGAAGCGGTGGAGGGCGAGTTCCTCACCCAGCTGCGCATCGAGGTGGAAAACCGCCGCGGCATGATCGCGGTCCTGGCCACGCGCATCAACAGCATGGGCGTGAATATCGAGCGCATCTCCACCGAGGACAAGGATTACCAGTTCACCTATGTCGACCTGGAGATCATGATCAGAAACCGCATTCACCTCGCGGACATACTCCGGCGCCTGCGAGGCGTTGCCTCGGTACGCCGGGTCAGCCGCGTCAAGAATTAGGGAGACAGCAACGTGACCAACCGCGCGATTATTTCCACCCCCGATGCACCCGAGGCGATCGGACCCTATTCCCAGGCGGTCAAGGTGGGCAACACCGTGTGGCTGTCGGGCCAGATCCCGCTGGAACCGGCAACCATGGAGGTGGTTGAGGGAGACATCAGGGCCCAGGCGCAGCAGGTTTTTCGCAATCTCGGCGCCGTGGCCGAAGCCGCGGGAGGCAGCCTGAACAACGCGGTCAAGCTGAACATTTCCCTGACCGACATGGGCGACTTCAACACGGTCAATGAGGTCATGGCTGAATTTCTGCAGGTGCCCTATCCGGCGCGCGCCTGTGTGCAGGTGGCGGGCCTGCCCAAAGGCGTGGCGATTGAAGTGGAGGCGATCCTGGCGGTCTAGGGCACCTCTGAACAATGGTAATGTACTCAGGCTTTCAGGCAATGCCGCAATCAAGGCGCCGCCGCGCATCCAGCACCTCGCTGTAACCCTGCCGGTAGTCGGGGAAGACAAAACGGTAACCGCTGGCGCGCAGGCGATCCCCGCGACAGCGCTTGTGCTTGCCCGGCGGCGGTCGATCCGCAATCGGCTCCACCCCGAGCTGCCCGGCAATCCAGGACTCCACTTCATGCTGCGCAGCACCTTCGCCATCCACGCCCAGGTAGACACCCCCGGCATCGCCCTCCGCGACCCGCGTCAGCAGGTGGCAGAGCGCCGCAGCGACATCGTCGCGGTGGATCCGGTTGCTGTAGCGCACCGGCTCGGCCGCGCAGATATGGCCCCCGGCAATGCGCGCCAGCAGCCGGCCATGGGGATCCCCGTAAATGCCGCCGCAGCGCAGCACCGCCGCCGGCGCACCACAGTCCAGCAACTGTGCCTCGGCTTCCAGGATCGCCCCCGCCGCGGGGTCATCGCGGGTCACCGCGGCGTCCTCATCAACCCAGCCGCCGGCCTGCTCAGCGTAAACCCGGGTGCTGGAAACCATCAGCATGGCCCGCGGCCGGTGGCCGCCCAGTCCCCGCAGCAGGTTGGCGGTGGCCTCGCTGAAACCCCGCCGGTAGCCCTGGGCATCCATCGCCAGGGGCTTGAGGGTAGTCACCACATAATCGGGTGCCAGGGCGAGCAGGCCGTCGAGGGCGCCTGGATGACTGTAATCGGCGGACAGGCCAACAACCCCGGGGGGCAGGCGCGCGATATCGCGACGCACACCGATCACCCGGTAACGGTCGCCGAGCTGTTTCGCCAGGCGCACGCCAAGGTCGCCGCAGCCGAGCACCAGGACAGTTTCGACCGACCCCGACCGTTCACTTATTGCTGCCACTCTGGTTACACTCCTGTATTCCCGTCGAGTCCCGCCACGGATACGAAAGCATGAGGCCTGCCGAACCGAAGTACAATCCCGCACCCGCGCGGGATCCATCTACGCTGGCGGCCGGACCGGAGAACCACTGACGCGTGGCCGGCGTCCTCGCAGACCAGCCCCTGGTAAGCCTGCGCGGGGTCGGTCCGCGCCTGGCGGCAAAACTCACGGAATACGGGGTACACCAGGTCGAGGACCTGCTGTTCCACCTGCCGCTGCGCTACCAGGACCGGACCCGGGTGACGCCCATCGGCGCCCTGCAGATCAATACCGAGGCGGTCATCGAGGGCGAAGTCCGGGCTGCCGATGTGGTCTTTGGCCGGCGCCGCAGCCTGGTCGTGCGCCTGCAGGACGGCAGCGGCACCCTGACACTGCGCTTTTTTCACTTCAGCGCAGCACAGAAGAACAATCTCACGCCGGGGACCCGGCTGCGCTGTTTCGGCAGTCCGCGCCGGGGCGCCAGTGGCCTGGAAATGTACCACCCTGAGTACCGGGAGGCCGGGGAAGACCACGCCGCCCCGGACCAGCGCCTGACCCCGGTCTACCCGACGACCACCGGGATCAGCCAGGGGCAGTGGCGCAAGCTGTGCACGCAGGCCCTGGCCCTGCTCGCCAGGGCGGCGCCGGAGGACCTCTTGCCGGCAGCGAACAGCCAGGGGTTCAGCCTGGTGGAAGCGCTGCAATACCTGCATGCGCCGCCGGCCGATGCCCCCCTGGCGCTGCTGCAGGAGGGCCGCCATCCGGCCCAGCTGAGGCTCGCACTGGAAGAGCTCGTGGCCCACCACCTGGCCTTGCTGCGCCTGCGCCGGCAGCAGCGCAGTATCGATGCACCGCCGTTGCCACCCCGGCCGGCGGCCCGCGATGCCCTGTTTGCGGCCCTGCCCTTCAAGCCGACGGGCGCGCAACAGCGGGTGATCGCGGAAATCACCGCGGACCTTGCGCGCAGCACGCCCATGCTGCGCCTGCTGCAGGGCGACGTCGGTTCCGGCAAGACCCTGGTTGCGGCCTGCGCCGCCCTGCAGGCCATCAGCAACGGTTACCAGGTGGCGGTGATGGCACCCACGGAAATCCTCGCGGAGCAGCACCGGCAGAACTTTGCCGGCTGGCTGGATCCTTTGGGCGTGCGCATTGAGGTTCTCACCGGCCGCACCAAGGGCCGCGCGCGCAAGGACATGCTCGAACTGCTCGCCGCGGGGGAGGCCCCCCTGGTCATCGGCACCCACGCCCTGTTCCAGGCAGACGTCGTGTTTCACCGGCTGGGCCTGGTGGTGGTGGATGAGCAGCATCGCTTCGGGGTGCACCAGCGCCTGGCGCTGACCGACAAGGCGGGCAGCGGCGGCACCCGGGCCCACCAGCTGGTGATGACCGCGACCCCGATTCCGCGCACCCTGTCCATGGTCGCCTACGCCGACCTCGACTGCTCGGTAATAGATGAACTGCCACCGGGGCGGCAGCCGGTGAGCACGGTGCTGATCGACGCCGCACGGCGCGACCAGGTGGTTGCGCGGGTCGCCAGCGCCTGCGCCGACGGGCGCCAGGCCTACTGGGTGTGTACCCTGGTGGAGGAGAGTGACGTGCTGCAGGCGCAGGCCGCGGAAACCACCGCCGCCGAGCTGGCCGCGGCGCTGCCTTCACTCAGGGTCGGCCTGATCCACGGCCGCCTGTCCGCAGCGGACAAGGCGGCGGTCATGGCCGCCTTCAAGGCAGGAGACCTGTCCCTGCTGGTGGCGACCACGGTGATCGAGGTCGGGGTGGACGTGCCCAATGCCAGCCTGATGGTGATCGAAAACCCGGAGCGCCTGGGCCTGGCACAGCTGCACCAGCTGCGCGGCCGGGTCGGCCGCGGCAGCGCAGCCAGCCACTGTGTGCTGCTCTACCAGACCCCCCTGTCGGCGCACGGTCGTGAGCGCCTGGGTGCCATGCGCGAAAGCAATGACGGATTTTATATCGCCGAAAAAGACCTTGCCCTGCGGGGACCGGGTGAGGTGTTGGGGACGCGCCAGACCGGGGATATGAGCTTTCGGATTGCGGACCTGAGCCTGCACGGTGACCTGCTGGAGCAGGCCCAGTCGATTGGCGCCGGGCTCTGCCGGCACCCGGAAATCGAGGCCCAGCTGGTGCGCCGCTGGACCGGCGAGCGCCAGCGCTTCGCACAGGTCTGAAGCGCTAGCCGGGAGCGCTGAAGATCTCTTGCCAGCGACGGGCCAGGGCCTCAGTGCCCAGACTCTCGAGTCGCGCAATATTGTCCCGGGGAATCCGCGCCGGCTCCGGATGACTCTCGAGCACCCGGGTAAGCATCGCCTCCCGCAGAATATGGATGGTCGGCCAGGGTGAGCGATTGCTGTAGTGGCTGGCCCCGCCGGGCGCCTCACCGGCAAACTGGTAACGGGGATGAAAGCTGGCAAGCTGCAGCACACCTTCCAGTCCCGCCTCGGCCAGCAGTGCCTGTGCTTCTTCCAGGAAATCCAGGTAGGCGTCGAAGTCTTCGAGGGCGTGATTGAACACCAGCAGCGTGGTCGCTACCTCAGATTCGGGGCTGCGTTGCAGGAGATCCAGCTCTGCCAGCAGGGCGCGCCGCATCTGCGCCGCGGCGGTGTGCGGGCAAACCGTGAGGCGCAGGGCCGGATCATCCAGTAGCGGGCGCGCGAAGGGGCAGAGGTCCATGCCCGCCACCCACTGCAACAGCCAGGCCCGGGTATGCCGCTCGGCATCGGCGGGCCTGGCCGTTGCGACCATCAGCCGATAATCGGCGGCAGTTCTTTCTGCAGCGCCAGTTTGGCCTTGGTCGCCTCGCCGGTAAGCGCAAAGCCCAGCAGCTTGCCCTGCGGATCGCGGAATTCAGCCTGTACATTGCTGCCTTCGGCCTGGATCTGCCACTCGCCGTCAGACCCTGCGGCCGGGGGCGATACCACCGTGGGGCAGGCCGGCGTCTTGATGGTCACGGGCATCGCCGGGTAGGCGACCTCGGTGGGCTCCCCGGCCAGGGTCTTGCCCAGGGCGCGGGCCGCCGCCATCAGGGGCGCGACGTAAACCAGCACATGTCCGTCCACTTCGGCACAGTCTCCCAGGGCGTACACGTTGGGGGCGCTGGTCTCCAACAGGCGATTGGTGACGATACCCCGGCGGGTCTCGATGCCGGAGGCCTGGGCGAGGTCGATTCGCGGGCGCACGCCCACCGCCGACACCACCAGGTCTGCGGCGATGGTCTCGCCGTTATTCAGGCTAACCACAACGCCCTGTTCTGCCCGGTTGACCTCGGTGACCAGGGGTCCGAAATGGAAGGTGGCGCCCTTGGCCTCCAGGGCCGCCTGTACCGCCTTGCCGGCAGTCTCGGGCAGGAGGGTGGGCAGGCAGTGCCCCAGCGGGTCGACCACCTCGACCTCGAAGCCGCCATTGAGCAGGTCATTGGTAAATTCGCAGCCGATAAGGCCACCGCCGATAATGCAGACCTTGCGCACGTCGTTCTTGGCCACCGCGGTGCGAAAATCGTCGTAATCCAGCAGGTCGTTGACCGAATACACCCGCTCCAGGGCATCCCCCTGGATCGGCGGCTCGATCACCTGGGCACCCAGGGCCAGCACCAGCTTGCCATAGTGGATGACCGTCTGCGCATCACCGACCTTGATATGCTGCGCCGCTGTGTCGATGGCGCGGACTTGGGTCATGGTCCAGACGCTGGCGTGCAGCTGCTTTGCCATGGTGCCGCCGTCCTGCTGCACCAGGTCATCCGCGCTGGTGTCCTTGGTATAACCCGTCGACAGCATCGGCTTGGAGTAGGCGCGTCCGTCGTCAGAGGTAATCAGGATCAGTGGCGTCTCGCTGTCATGCTTGCGAAACTCCTTGGCCACGCCATAACCCGCCAGGCCGGTGCCGAGGATCACCACCGGCGCGTGTACGGTATCCGCCACCGGCTCCTCATGGTGGGGCACTTCGTCAACGGGCGCCTCCTCCAGCAGCTCGAAATCTTCCTTGCCCACGCCGCAGTCGGGGCAGAGCCAGTCTTCCGGCACATCCTCCCAGCGAGTCCCCGGGGCGATGCCGTCATCCGGCCAGCCCTCTTTCTCGTCGTAGATCAGACCGCAGACAATACATTCCCACTTACTCATACTGACAACTCTCTTCTCTGTGCCGGACACCGGCATATCGGGCGGGGGCGCCACCGGGGTCGTTGAAATCAAGAGGCAACACTATAGGGTTGTGTGAAAATTGTGCAAGCGTGCAGCACGGGGCGGGAGCGCCGCGCGGTTGCGTAATGTTGACCACCGGGCACTCAATCGCGGCACCGGACGCGACCGGGTTTTGTCCACCGTGCCCTTGCGCGCTGCCTGCGCATGCCGCATCCTCGCCCTGCACCTGCCCGCGACCAGGGGATCCTGAGCTTGTCCGATAACCGCGCGTCAACGACTGCCGAACCGAGCTGGCAGCCGCTGCACCACTATTCCTCCATGTCCCTGCCGCGGCGCGACCGCGCCTGGCTGCTGGACGACGGCTCCCTCACCGCGCGCCTGATGGCCACCCACCCCGGAACCTTTCGGGTGCAGCGCCTGTTCCAGGGCTGGACCACGCCCGGCGCGTCCGAACGGCGGGCGCTGGCTATCCCACCGCGGCAGCGCGCCCTGGTGCGGGAGGTCGTGCTGCTGGTAAATGACGTGCCCCTGGTGTTTGCCCGCAGCGTTTTCCCCGTATCCAGTTTGACCGGGCGCCTGCGGCACCTGCGGCACCTGCGCAACCGCGCCCTGGGGGCAATCCTGTTCCGCTTTCCGGGCATGCACCGCAGCCCTTTCGAGCTGGCGCGAATCCCCGGCGACCACCCCTGCCTCCCGTCCGCCCTGCACCAGGACAGGCCAGCCTGGGGACGCCGCTCCTGCTTCGAGATTGACGGCCGGCGGCTGCTGGTCAGCGAGGTGTTCCTGCAGCACTTTCGCCCCTGGTCAGCGGTGTTACCGGTGCACCGCAGCCAGCGTGGCAAGGTCAGCGCTGCAATCCCGCGCGCGAAGCAGTAAGCTTGCGGGACCTGAAGCCACGGCGTTACCCGCGCACTGCAAACCATGTTGATCCAGGCCAAGCCCCGCGACCTGCTATTACTGATTCGCTTTGACAAGCCCATCGGCACCCTGCTGCTGCTGTGGCCGACCCTGTGGGCGCTGTGGGTCGCCGCACAGGGCCTGCCCGACCCCGGCGTGCTGCTGATCTTTATCGCCGGCACCTTCCTGATGCGCTCGGCGGGCTGCATCGTCAACGATCTCGCCGATCGCAACCTGGACGGCGGCGTCCTGCGCACCGACGCCCGGCCCCTGGTCACCGGCGCGGTCACGGTACCCGAGGCGATAACACTGTGCCTGCTGCTGTGCCTGGCGGCCTTCGCCCTGGTCCTCATGACCAACACCCTCACAGTACTCCTGTCCCTGGCGGCGGTTGGCCTGACCGCGACCTACCCCTTTATGAAGCGCTACACCCACTGGCCCCAGCTGGTCCTGGGTGCGGCCTTCTCCTGGAGTATTCCCATGGCCTTTGCCGCGCAGCGGGGGGAGCTGCCCCCGGCGCTGTGGTGGTTCTTTGCCGCCAATCTGCTGTGGACGGTGGTGTTCGACACCCAGTACGCCATGGTCGATCGCGATGATGATCTCAAGGTCGGGATCAAGTCCACGGCGGTGCTGTTTGGCCGCTGGGACCGGGTGATGATCGGCCTGCTGCAGCTCGCCTGTCTCGCCTCCCTGTTTGCCGCCGGGCAGGCCTTTGGCCTGGGGCTCAGCTACTGGATCGCGCTGCTGGTTGTTACCGCCCTGTTCGCCTACCACCAGTGGCTGATCCGGGGGCGCGAGCGGGACGCCTGTTTTCGCGCCTTCCTGCATAACCAGTGGGTGGGCGCCGCCGTGTTCGTCGGTATCGCCCTGCACTACTCAGCGGGTATCCAGGGGGCATGACGCAGGCATCAGCGTACCGGGTCGAATTCATCACCAGCCTGGACCAGGTCGACCCCATGGCCTGGGAGGCGGTGACGGGGACCGACTACCCCTTCCTGCGCCACGCCTTCCTGCAGGGGCTGGAGCGCAGCGGCTGCACCACGCCCGAATCCGGCTGGCAGCCCTGCCACGCCCTGCTGCGTGAAGGCGACGACCTGCGCGCGGTGCTGCCCCTGTTCCTGAAATCCCACTCCTATGGCGAGTACGTATTTGACTGGGCCTGGGCGGATGCCTGGCAGCGCATGGGGCTCACCTACTACCCCAAACTGCTGTCGGCGATACCCTTTACCCCGGCCACCGGGCCGCGCCTGTGCTGCGCACCGGGACTGGATGCAGCAGAGGCATGGCCCCTCGTCCTGCAGGGAATCCAGCAGCTGGCAAAGCAGAAGCAGATCTCCTCCTGGCACCTGCTGTTCCCGCAGCGGGAGGTCAGTGAACACCTGCTGCAGCTGGGCCTTCCCCAGCGTATCGCGGTCCAGTTTCACTGGCTGAATCGCGACTACGGCTGCTTCGACGACTTCCTGGGGGAATTCAGCAGCCGCAAACGCAAGAATCTGCGCCGCGAGCGCAAGCGCATCGCGGAGCAGGGTCTGACCCTGCAGCGCCTGCAGGGGAGCGAGATCAGCCCCGCCCGATGGGAGCAATTCCACCGCTTTTACCAACTGACCTACGCCAAGCGCAGTGGCCACGGTGGCTACCTGACCCGGGAGTTTTTTACCGAGGTTGCGCCCGACCTGGGCGAGCAGGTCATGATGGTGGTGGCGGAACATGGGGGCCACGCGGTGGCGGCAGCACTCTACTTTCGCTCTGCTGACACCCTGTTCGGGCGCTACTGGGGCTGCGAGCAGGAGTTTGACTGCCTGCACTTCGAGGCCTGCTACTACCAGGGTATCGAGTACTGCATTGAGCAGGGGCTCAGCCGCTTCGACCCGGGCGCCCAGGGAGAACACAAGATTCAGCGCGGTTTTACCCCGGTGTTGACCTACTCCAACCACTGGGTCGCCGCGCCGGAACTGGCCGATGCGGTAGCGGATTTCACCCGGCGGGAGGCACTGCAGGTGCAGCACTACCGGGAAGAGGCCGCAACACTACTTCCCTTCAAGCGAGATTAGTGTGCCTGGTCCCGCCGCCAGGCGAGCAGGCGATTGTTGGCGGGCATCGCGATATCCTCAAGCAAATTGAAGCCGGCCGCTTGCGCCAGCGCATCGACCGCCTCGAAATCGCGGATGCCGCTGAGGGGGTCCCGCTGGCGCAGCCAGTCATCGAACCCGGCATTGCTGTCACTGGTGTACTGGCCGACGTAGTTGAAGGGGCCATAGACACACAGGATGGTGCCGGGACCGGCCCTGTGGCCAAGCTCGGCAAAGCACTGTTCCACCGCGGCGAAAGGCATGATGTGCAGGCTGTTGGCCGTAAACACGCCATCGGGCACCTGCAGCGGCCAGGGACGCTGGCACACATCCAGGGCCAGCGGCGGCAGCAGATTGTCACCCGCGTATTCGGCGCAGCGCGGCGCCAGGCCCGGCAGCGCCGCATGCAGGTCGGTGGGCTGCCAGGTCAGGTCCGGCAGGTGGCCGGCAAACCAGGTCGCATGCTGGCCGGTGCCACTGCCGATTTCCAGCACCTGGCGAACATCGGCGAACAGGCGACGCAGCTCGGCGAGAATTGGCGCCTTGTTGTTCTCGCAGGCCTGGGAAAAGGGTAGCGGGTCCATCTCAGCCGCGCATCTCGAAGTCGGCAAACTCGGGAGAGCGCATATGCCACCAGTAATTGAGGGTGGAATGGGGCCAGTTGTTCACCACCTTGCCCGCCGCGTTCTTGTACCAGCTGTCACAGTTTGCCACCCACACGGTCTTGTCCAGTTCCGCCTGGATGTAGCGGTTGTAGGCGGCCATCACGTCCTCGCGCACCGCCAGTGACTTCAGACCGTGTTGCAGCAGCTTTTCAATACAGTCCAGGGCGTAGTTCACCTGCCGCTCGACCATGAAGATAATGGAGTTGCTGCCGAGGTTGGTGTTGGGGCCGTAGAGCATGAAGAAATTGGGGAAGCCCGCCACGCAGACGCCGCGATAGGCCTCGGCGCCATCGGCCCAGGCATCTTCCAGGCGACGACCATCCCGGCCGGTAAACGTGACCCCGGCCAGCAGGTCCGAGGCGTGGAAGCCGGTGCCGTAAATCACCACATCAACTTCGCGGGCAATACCGTCGGCGGTGACCACGCCCGTGGCGTCCATGCCCTGGATCGGCGACGTCACCAGCTCCACATTGTCGCGGTTGAAAGCCTGGTAGTAGTCGTCGGAGATCAGGATGCGTTTACAGCCGATCGGGTAATCGGGGGTCAGGGCCGCACGCACGGCGGGGTCCCGGACTTCTTCCTCACGGTAGCTGTCACACCAGTGCCGCCACAGGGGTCGCAGCAGGCGACTATTGCGCAGCACCGGGTAGAACAGCGCCTCGCCCCGCAGGTAGACCGCGGCTCGGTACAGCTTCTGCAGCCAGGGCCAGCGGGCGAAGCGTCGCTTCTCCGCATCAGTGTAGGCTCGGTCGTCGCGCCGTATCACCCAGTTGGCGCTGCGCTGGTACACGGTCAGCTGGCTGGCCTGCCTGGCGACATGGGGAATGAACTGCAGCGCGCTGGCGGCATTGCCGATCACCGCCACCCGTTTGCCGCCGAGGTCCAGGTCGTGATTCCAGCGCGCGGAATGAAAGCTTTCCCCCCGAAACTGTTCCGCGCCCGTGAACCGGGGGATATGCGGCAGGTTGAGCTGGCCGAGGCCGCTGACCAGGGCGCGCGCCGACAGGGTCTCACCACTGGCGAGTTCCACGCGCCACAGCCCCGCTTCGGCATCGAACGTGGCCGCCCGCACCGCGGTGGACAGGCGCATGCGTTCGCGCAGGCCATATTTCTCGGCGCAATGCTCAAAGTAGGCCTTGATCTCGTGGTGGGGGGAGAACTTCCGCGACCAGTTGGGGTTGGGCTCGAAGGAGTAGCTGTACAGCACCGAGGGCACATCGCAGCAGGCACCCGGGTAGCTGTTGTCGTGCCAGGTGCCGCCGATGCCCGCTGACTTTTCCAGGATCAGGAAATCATCGATGCCGCGCTCGCGCAGCCCGATACCCATGCACAGGCCGGACATGCCGGCCCCGATGATGATTACGCTGAGGTTTTCCGCGGATGACCCCGGGCTGACGTCGGCACTCACGCGCGGCTCACCGGTGGCTCGTCCCGGGTAAACACCAGCTCCCGGGCGCTGGACTCGGCGGCATTGTAGCGGTAGCCGCCAACGCGGTAACGCTTCAGGCCCGCGGGGTCGTTGAGGCCTTTCTCGATGATGTAGCGCGCCATCTGTCCCCGGGCTTTCTTGGCATAGAAGCTGACGACCTTGTACTTGCCGCCCTTGAGGTCCTTGAATACGGGCGTGACCACTTCCGCTTCCAGTTGCGGCGACTTCACTGCCCGGAAATATTCGTTGGAGGCCAGGTTGACCAGTACCGGGCTGCCGCTGCGGGGCAACTGCTTGTTCAGCGCGCGGGTGAGTTCATCTCCCCAGAACTCGTACAGGTTCGCACCGCCCCGGTTGGCAAACTTGAGGCCCATTTCCAGACGGTAGGGCTGCATCAGGTCAAGTGGACGCAGCAGGCCGTAAAGTCCGGACAGAATGCGCAGGTGTTGCTGGGCAAAGGCGAGCTGCTCACTGTCCAGGCTGTCCGCGTCGAGCCCGGTATACACATCACCGCGGAAGGCGTGTACGGCCTGCTTGGCATTGGCAGGCGCAAAGGGGGTGGACCAGTTCATAAAGCGCTGATGATTCAGGTTCGCGATATCCTCGCTGACGCCCATCAACTCGCGAATGTCCTCGGGCGCCATCGCGCGCGCATCCTCAACCAGTTCCGCGGCCCTGTCCAGGAACTGGGGCTGGGTATGCCGCCTGATGGGCGGCGGTGTGTCGAAGTCCAGCGTTTTCGCCGGGGATATCACTGTCAGCATATTGGTTTACCGAGAATAAGGAGGAAATCCAGGGACTTTCACTTGCAACAGGCGGCTATGATACTCTGCGCCCCGACCATTGCAAAAGCCGCGGAAGACCTCTAATAAATGCCCCGACTCTAAAAATGCCCCGACTCCAGGCGCTGGTTCAGACCATAGACGCGTTTACATCGGGCACCGGCCGCGCGCTTTCGTGGCTCGTGCTGGCCATGGCTCTGCTCACCGCGGCCGTCGTGGTCCTGCGCTATGGCCTGAACATCGGTTCCATCGCCATGCAGGAAGCCATCACCTACCTGCACGGCACGCTGTTCATGCTCGGCGCGGCCTACACCCTGCGCTATGACGGACACGTCCGGGTGGATATTTTTTACCGCCGCTTCAGCCCCCGCACCCGCGCCTGGATCAACGCCCTCGGCGGCCTGGTCTTCCTGCTGCCCCTGTGTGCCTTCATCGGCGGCATCAGCTGGCATTACGTAACGGAGTCCTGGGCGATTCGCGAAACCTCCCCGGAGCCAGGCGGCATTCCCGCGGTATTCCTGCTGAAAACCCTGCTGCCGCTGATGGCGGCGCAGCTGTTCCTGCAGGGGCTGGCGGAAACCCTGCGCAACGCCCTCTTCCTGATTGAGGACGAGGCATGATCACCGGCTACATCGCCCTGATCATGTTTGCCGTGGTGTGCCTGGCGCTGATGCTGGGTTACCCGGTCGCATTTACTCTGGCAGGCACCGCCCTGGCATTCGCGGCCGGGGGTATCATCGCCGGCGCTTTCGACCCCAGTTTCCTGTCCGCGCTACCGGGACGCCTGTTCGGCACCATCGGCAACAGCACCCTGATCGCCGTACCCCTGTTCATCATGATGGGAGTGATCCTGGAGAAATCCCGGGTTGCCGAGGAGCTGCTGTCCAGCATGGCGCGGGTATTCGGGCGCGCCCGGGGCGGTCTCGGGGTGTCGGTGATCGTGGTGGGCATGCTGCTCGCCGCCAGCACCGGCATCGTCGGCGCCACCGTGGTCACCATGGGCCTGCTTTCCCTGCCCAGCATGCTGCGCGGAGGCTACAAGCCCTCCCTCGCGGCCGGCACCATCTGCGCCACCGGGACCCTGGGCCAGATCATCCCGCCCTCCATCGCCCTGGTGCTGCTGGGGGATGTGCTGTCCAACGCCTACCAGCAGGCCCAGCTCAGCATGAACATCTACAACCCGAAGACGGTGTCGGTGGGCGACCTGTTTGTCGGCGCGCTGTTCCCGGGTCTGCTGCTGGTGCTGCTCTACGTGGCCTACATGCTGGTCCACGCCTGGTGGCAGCCGGACAGCGCCCCGCCCGCGGAAGAGGAGCCCATCAGCGCCCGCGAGTTATTGGCCGGGCTGGTGCCGCCGCTGCTGCTGATCGCGGTGGTTCTCGGCTCGATCCTGCTAGGGGCGGCCACGCCGACCGAGGCCGCCGGCGTCGGTGCCGTCGGTGCCCTGCTCCTGGCACTCGCCAAGCGCCAGATGTCCCGGGCCCGGCTGCAGGAAGTCGTGCTGGACACCATGCAGGTCACCTGCATGGTATTCATGATCCTGATCGGCGCGGCGGTGTTTTCCCTGGTATTCCGCGGCTTTGGCGGCGAAGAGCTGATCCACGAGATGTTCGCCGGCCTGCCGGGCGGCGTCGTCGGCGCCACCCTGCTGGTGATGCTGATTATCTTCCTGCTGGGCTTTATCCTCGATTTTATCGAGATCACTTTCGTCGTGGTGCCCATCGTCGGCCCGATCCTGCTCGCCATGGGGCTGGACCCGATCTGGCTGGGGATCATGATCGCGATCAACCTGCAGACGTCGTTCCTCACGCCGCCGTTTGGCTTCGCCCTGTTCTATCTCCGCGGTGTGGCGCCGCCAGAGCTCACCACCGGCGCTATCTACCGGGGCGTCATTCCCTTTATACTTATCCAGCTTCTGGTTCTGGGCCTGCTGTCGGCCTGGCCCGGGCTGGCGACATGGCTGCCCGACCAGTTGGCACGCTAATCCACCACGCTCCCGCCGGAGCCGCATACACGCAGGTCGAACTGCCATGAGTGACATTGATTCCGCACCGATTCCCCAGGGCGAACTCGCGCTGCAGACCATTGCCATGCCCAAGGACACCAACGCCAGCGGCGACATTTTCGGCGGCTGGCTGCTGTCGCAAATGGATATCGCAGGGGCGATCACCGCGGCGGAAGTGGCCGGTGGCCGGGTGGCAACAGTGGCCATCGATGGTATGGCCTTCCTCACCCCCGTGCATGTCGGGGCGGTGGTCACCTGCTACTGCGACGTGCTGGAAATCGGGCGCAGCTCCATCCGCATCGTGGTCGAGGTATGGATCAACTCCAAGCACGACGGCGAGCCGATCAAGGTCACCGAGGGCGAGTTTGTGTTTGTGGCGATCGACGAAAAGGGCCGGACCCGCGCGATCAACGCCTGATCAGTCCTTGCTCACGCCGGTCGGCGGCAGCACCTTGTCCCGGGCGTTGATGTACGCCTGTTCCGATATGTGGTGGTATTCGCGCACGTCACCGTAAAAGGCCTCGAAAGAAGCATGCACCTTCGCTGCCAGCGGGTCGCTGGCCACCAGCTCGGCCATCACTTCCTCGCTGGCATCATACAGCGCCTGCAGCACATCATCCGGCAGCCGCCGCAGCTGCACCTCGTGCTTTTCCACCAGTTCCTGCAGGGCGGCGTTATTGCGTGCGGTGAACTCGTCCAGCATGTCCTGGTTTGCCGCCCTCGCCGCGTATTTCACGATGGCCTGCAGATCCGGGGGCAGCGCCTCCAGCGACGACTTGTTGACCAGGAACTCGAGCATGGCGCCGGGCTCGTGCCAGCCGGGGTAGTAGTAGTAGCTGGCCACCTCGTGCAGGCCCAGGGCGAGGTCATTGTAGGGCCCTACCCACTCGGCGGCATCGATCACGCCGGTCTGTAGCGAGGTGTAGACCTCGCCCCCGGGAATCCGTACCGAGCTGCCGCCGGCCCGGGTAAACACATCCCCCGCGAGGCCGGGAATGCGCATCTTGAGGCCGCGCAGGTCCTCCACCGAATTGATTTCCCGACGAAACCACCCGGCCATCTGTACCCCGGAGCTGCCGCCGGAAAACGGTACGATATTGGCCGGGGCGTAGGCTTCCCGCCAGAGCTCCAGGCCCCCGCCATAGTGAAACCAGGCGTTCATTTCCTGGGCGGTCATGCCAAATGGTATCGCGGTGAAGAACACCGAGGCGGGCACCTTGCCCTTCCAGTAATAGGCGGCGCCGTGACCGGCGTCCGCCACCCCCTGGGATACGGCATCGAACACCTCGAAGGCGGGCACGATCTCACCGGCGCCGTAGACCCGGGCGGTCATGCGTCCACCGCTCATCTCGTTGATATAGCGCGCCAGGTTTTCGGCCCCGGAGCCCAGGCCCGGCAGGTTCTTGGGCCAGGTGGTAACAATCTTCCAGTGATACTGGGACTGGCCGACCTGCCCGGTGTCGCTGTAGGCCAGCTGGGTTGAGGCCTGGCGACCGCGATCGGTGGCCCACAGGGCGATGACGGTAACCAGGGCCGCCACCAGCAACAGGATGATTGCGGGCGTGTAGGAGCGTGCTTGTTGCGTCGGCATATTATTTTCGATTGCTGTCGGTGGTGGATGTGCCTGGCCGCTAAAGCAGCTGCAGGTTGGCGTATTGCAGTACCAGCCACTTGCCGCCCTCGGTGTCGAAGTTGACCTCGACCCGGGCGTTGTTGCCACGGCCCTCGAAGTTTAGCACGACCCCTTCACCAAAAATCTGGTGGTAGACCCGCTGCCCCAGGGCCAGCCCGGTGTCGGGTACGGCGGCCTGGGTCAGCGAACTCACTGGCTGGCTCACGGTGTTGTTGAGGCGCACTTCCTGCAGGAGTTCCGCGGGAATCTCGCGAATAAAGCGCGAAGGCGCATTGTAGGATTCGCTGCCGTGGATGCGGCGGGTCTCGGCATAGGTGATTACCAGGCGTTGCATCGCCCGGGTGATGCCCACGTAGCAGAGACGGCGCTCCTCCTCCAGCCGTCCCGGCTCCTCCAGGGACATGCGGTGCGGGAACAGGTTTTCCTCCATCCCCGCGAGGAACACCAGGGGGAACTCAAGGCCCTTGGCGGAGTGCAGCGTCATCAGCTGCACGCTGTCCTCGTGGGGGTCCGCCTGGGCATCGCCCGCATCCAGCGCGGCGTTGTCCAGGAACTGCTGCAGCGGCGACAGCTCCTGCCCCTCGGGGGCGAACTGCTTGGCCGCGGTGACCAGTTCCTCGAGGTTCTCGACCCGCGCCTGGCCCTTCTCGCCCTTTTCCTTCTGGTGGAATTCCAGCAGGCCCGAGGCGTGCTCAACGTGTTCTACCAATTCCTCCAGCGCCATCTCGTCGCTGCCGGAATCGAGTTCATCGATCAGCACGGTAAAGCCCTGCAGGGCACTACTCGCCCTGGCGGGCAGGAGCTTGTCATCGATCACGTGGCCCAGGGCCTGCCACAGGGAGACGTCGCGCTCCCGTGCCACCTCGCGCACGGTATCCAGGGTCTTGCTGCCAATACCCCGGGGCGGCGTGTTGATCACCCGCTCGATCGCCGCGTCGTCGCTGCGATTGATCAGCAGCCGCAGATAGGCCAGGGCATTGCGAATCTCGAGACGCTCGTAGAACCGCTGGCCGCCGTAGATCCGGTAGGGAATGCCGGCGCGAATCAACATCTCTTCCAATACCCGGGACTGGGCATTGGAGCGATACAGGATGGCCACCGAGCGACGCTCGTTGCCATCCCCGATCCACGCCTGTGCCCGCTCGACGATAAAGCGCGCCTCGTCCTGCTCGTTGAAGCCCGCGTAGAGGGTAATCGGCTCCCCGGCATCACCGGCAGTCCACAGCTCCTTGCCGAGGCGGCCAAAATTGTGCGCGATAACGCCGTTGGCCGCCTGCAGGATAGTCTGGGTAGATCGGTAATTCTGCTCCAGGCGGACCGTCTGGCAGCCCTGGAAATCGTCGTTGAAGCGCTGGATATTCTCGATTTTCGCGCCGCGCCAGCCGTAGATGGACTGGTCGTCGTCGCCGACGGCGACTACCGGGATCCTGTCTCCCGCCAGCACCCGCAGCCAGGCGTACTGAATCGTGTTGGTGTCCTGGAACTCGTCCACCAGGATCTGGCGAAAGCGGCCCTGGTAGTGCGCCAGCACCTCGGGGCTCTTCAGCCACAGCTCGTGGGCCCGCAGCAGCAGTTCGGCGAAGTCCACCAGCCCGGCGCGCGCACAGGCCAGCTCGTAAGCGCGGTAAATCTGCAGCATGGTACGGGCGTAGAGATCGCCCGCAGGGGCGTCGATATGGTCGGCGCGCAGGCCCTCGTCTTTCTGTCCGTTGATGTACCAGACGGCCTGCTTCGGGGGCCAGCGGGATTCGTCCAGGCCCAGCTCACGGCACACGCGCTTGACCAGGCGCAGCTGGTCGTCGGCATCCAGAATCTGGAAGTTCTGCGGCAGGCCTGCCTCCTTCCAGTGCGCCTTGAGCAGGCGATGGGCGAGGCCGTGGAAGGTGCCCACCCACATGCTGTAGGTCGGAATCTGCAGCATCGCCTCGATGCGCCCGCGCATTTCCCGCGCCGCCTTGTTGGTGAATGTCACCGCGAGAATCGAGTGGGGCGAATAGTCCCGGGCGCGGATCAGCCAGGCGATGCGATGCACCAGCACCCGGGTCTTGCCGCTGCCGGCGCCGGCCAGCACCAGCAGGTTGTCACTGTCAGCGGCGACCGCCTCGCGCTGGGCGGTATTGAGGGGAGAGAGAATATCGGAAACGTCCATTGCGCCATTGTACCCAGATACGCTGGCGCACTCACGATCGCATCTGGCAATAGCCTCGACGGAACCTCGCCCTGGTGGCGGCGCCTCTGCTAGTATCACCCCTGTCCAGCCAATATCCGCCCGCCACCGGGGCCGACACCGATGAGCCACGATCCTCGCGATACCCCCAACCCCTTCGCCCCACCACGGGCGGGCCAGCAGGGGAACACCGAAAAAACTGGCAGCGAGCGCCTCGACGAGCTGCTGCCGGAGGACGAAGACTACACGCTCAACTTTCCCGACGATGACTATGCGGATGACACCTACGATCCGGACGATCTGCTGGACGACGAGGAAGAGCGCGAGTTCAACGCCGACTGGCGCGATCCCGCGCCGCTGGAATACCCCGATGCGGAGCAGGCGGTGGACACGCCGGAACCCGGCCCGGCACAGGACTGGATCGATGAAGACGATACTGACGCGACGCTGTCCACGCAGGCAAAGCGCGAACACCGGGAGACCGACCCGGAGGAAAGCTGGCAAGCGGATCCCTCGGCAGACCCCGGGGACAGCCTGGCCGCGGGTTGGCCCCTGGGGCTGATCGCGGTCGGCGCGGTGGCCCTGGTCCTGCTCATCGTGGGCGGCTACGGTGTGCTCAGCGAGCGTTCGGCGATGGAGGGGGAACTGCGCGAGTTGCGCTCGCAACTGGCGGTGGCGGCCTCACCACAGGACCTGGCGGCGGAGCGCACCCGGCAACGCGAGCTGGTGGAGGGACGCGATGAGCTCGCTGCCGAGATCACCGCCCTGCGCCTGGAAAACCAGCGCCTGGCGGACACCGTACGCGGCCTGGAGCAGCAGCTGGAAGCGCAGCAGGCCGCGACGGCGCGCGCGACCGAGGCGCCACCGGCGGCGACCGCTCCCGCCACGGGGAGTGGTCCATGGTTCGTTAACTTTGGCTCTTACAGCCAGCGCGAGATGGCCGAGAGCTGGGCAGCGCGGATCAATCCCGCCAGCGGCGAGGTCACTGTCTCCAGTATCGCCGGCGGCAGCCTGTTCCGGGTACGCGTGGTCGGCCTCGAGGACCAGGCAAGCGCCCAGCAGGTCGCCAGTGACCTGCAGGAAGCCTATGACCTGTCGCGCCTGTGGGTGGGCCAGGAGTGAACTTGGCAGCGCTTTGGCGGCCTGTTAATGTTGCGACATCATTTTTCAACCGGGGAGTTACCATGAAACCGTTTACCCTTGCCCTGGCGGCACTGACCCTGGGCAGCAGCGTGGCGATGGCCGATTGCACCAAGCCCGATTCGCCCCAATTGCCCGAGGGCGGCAAAGCGACGATGGAAGACATGCTGGCCGGGCAGAAGGCGGTCAAGGCCTTCCAGGAAGCCAACATGGACTACATGAAGTGCCTGGAAGCGCTGTTTACCGAAGCTGAGGAAACCGTCAAGGCAGGTGCCGACCTGACCGAGGAAGCCCTCGCCGAAGCCCAGAAAACCTACACCGAGGCGGTCGAGGCCTACAACGCTGCGGTCTCCACTGAAGAGTCCGTGGCTGGCCAGTTCAATACCGAGGTTCGCGAGTACAAGGCCGCTAACCCGGGCTAGACTTCAAGCGGCACGCGCGGTTCGCTCACCCCCTGGCAGCGGGTCCGGGCGCCCGCCGCCGAACGCCCAGCACGACGCAGCGCCGGCTCCGCGGTCTGACTGTCGGGGCTGCGGGGTCGCGGTCGGTGTCGATGGGCACATCTGCTCAGGTTGCGTTCACTCTGGTAGTATTCCGGGGTCCATGGCCTGATCGTCTGCGCCAGCGGCGTCGATCGTAGAAAATAATACAAGGACAGGATCCACCGATGCGCTACAGCCTGGCAATGGCTACATCCCTGGCGATATTCTGGCTGATCAATTCCGGCCATTACACGCCGCTGTTGCTGGGCTTCGGTGTGCTTTCGGTCGCCCTGGTGACCTGGATATCACACCGCATGGACGTGGTCGACCACGAGTCACAGCCGCTCAACCTGGTGCTTCGTGTCCCTGGCTACTGGGCGTGGCTGGGCTGGCAGATCGTCCTCAGTAACGTGGACGTGATCCGCCGGATCTGGAGCCCCACCCTGTCCATCGAGCCCCAGGTCAGGTCGCTGCCACTGCCGCTGGAGAGCGACATGACCCGGGTGGTTTACGCCAACTCCATCAACCTGACGCCGGGCACGCTCACCATAGAGCTCAATGGCGACCGGATCCTGGTACACGGCCTGACCGCCGCAGCCCTGGATTCCCTGGAAAACGGCGATATGGCTCGACGCGTCGCCGCCGTTGAGGCCTCCTGATGCTGGCCATCGCGGCGCTCGTCACCCTGTTTGTGATGGTCCTGGGACTCGCCCGGGCCTTCGCCGGCCCCGGCGTTTTCGACCGTATCCTGGCAGCCAATCTGTTCGGCACCAAGACGGTGCTGTTCATCGCCATGTCCGGCTACCTGTTCGGTCGCCCTGACTTTCTCGATATCGCTCTGGCCTACGCACTGATCAACTACATCAGCGTGGTCGGCGTGCTGCGCTATTTCGAGCTGCGCAACGAAGATCAGCAGGAGCCCCAGGAGTGATGGACATCCTCATCCTGCTCTCACATACCAGCCTGGCCCTGGGCAGTTTTCTGCTGCTGACCGGCGCCCTGGGTTTCCTGCGCTTCCCCGATTTCTACAGTCGCCTGCATGCCTGTGGCGTGACCGAGACCCTGGCCGCATTTTTCATTGTCCTCGGCCTGCTGCTGCAGTCCCAGGACCTGCTGCCCCAGGCCAAGCTACTGCTGATTCTGCTGTTTATCACCTTCAGCAGCCCTACCGCCAGCCACGCCCTGGCCAAGGCCGCCTGGCGGGCCGGGATTCGCCCCCCCGGCGAGGGCAGCGCGCCTACGGATAAGTCCGGGGGGTGAGCATCGAATTCCTGATCAACATCGTCCTGCTGAGTATGCTGGTGGCCACCGCAGTGACCCTCGTTGTGGTCCGGGACCTGTTGGCCTCGATCATGCTGACCAGCATTTACGGCCTGCTGTCGGCGAGTTTTTTCGTCACCATGGACGCGGTAGACGTGGCTTTTACCGAAGCCGCGGTCGGGGCGGGCGTATCTCCCCTGCTGCTGCTGATGACGCTGGCCGTTGTCGGGCGCGCGGAGAAGCCCGGGCGACGCCGGCTGCTCATGCCCCTGCTGCTCGTGGGTGTCACCGGCGCGCTGCTGATTATCGGCACCTTCGACATGCCGCCTTTCGGCAGCCCCGATGCGCCCGCACACAATCACGTGGCGCCCCGCTACCTGGAGGCCTCCGCCGGGGAAATCGGCATTCCCAACGTGGTGACCTCGGTGCTGGCGAGCTACCGGGCCTTCGACACCCTGGGAGAAGTGGTGGTGATCTTCACCGCCGGGGTGGCGGTGCTGGTGATTCTCGGCCGGGTGCGTCGCCCGCGCGGAGACGACGATATCCCGCACGAGACCCACACCATTCCCCAGATCGTGAGTAAAATCCTGATCCCGCCGATCCTGCTGTACGCGCTCTATGTGCAGTTCCACGGCGAGTACGGCCCCGGCGGCGGCTTCCAGGCCGGGGTCATTTTTGCCGCCGCCATCATGCTCTACGGGCTGCTGTACGGACTGCCCGCGGTGATCCGCGTGATCCCGCCACCGGTGGTGGAGGTACTGGCCGCCTGCGGGGTCCTGCTGTTCGGTCTCACCGGGGTGCTGTCCCTGCTGCTGGGCGCCAACTTCCTGGACTACCACGCGCTGCTCGAGGACCGGATCGCGGCCCAGCACGCCGGCATCATCCTGATCGAGCTCGGCGTGGGGATCGCGGTTGCCTCGGTGATCATCACCATTTACTACGCCTTCGTCGGCCAGCGCGGCGGGGGCATCGTAAAATGATCTACGACACCCTGACCCACTTCAACTACTGGGTGGTGATGGCCCTGATGATGCTGGGCTTCTACATCGTCATCGCGCAGCCCAACCTGGTGAAGAAGATCATCGGCCTGAACATCTTCCAGACCTCCGTGTTCATCATGTATATCAGCAGCGGCAAGGTGATCGGAGGCTCGGCGCCGATTCTCGCCGACGGGGTCAGTGTCTATTCCAACCCCCTGCCCCACGTCCTGATCCTCACCGCTATCGTGGTCGGCATCGCCACCACCTCGGTGGGCCTGGCCCTGGTGATTCGCATTCACGGCGCCTACGGCACCATCGACGAGGACGAGATTCTGGAGCAAGACCTGGAGTGATAAACCACCTGCCCGTTCTGCCGATCCTGCTGCCCCTGCTGGGTGCACCCGCCTGTGCAATGGTGCGCAATCCGCGCGGCGCCTGGCTGTTCGCGACCCTGGTCGCGGCGGCCGCGTTTGCGATCACCGTCTGGCTGTTCCTGCAGGTTGCCGAGGTCGGCGTGCTCAGCTACGCCCTGGGCGGCTGGGAGCCCCCCTGGGGCATCGAGTTCCGCATCGACTCCCTCAACGCCCTGGTGATGCTGGTGGTGACCGGTATCGCGGCCCTGGTCCTGCTCGGCGCCCACGCCAGCATCTGCAGCGAGGTCCCCAAGCGCAAGGTCGGCCTGTTTTACGTCGCCTTCCTGCTGTGTATCGCGGGCCTGTTGGGAATCACCGCCACCGGCGACGCATTCAACCTGTTCGTTTTCCTGGAGATCTCATCCCTGTCGACCTATGCCCTGGTCGCCCTGGGCAAGGACCGGCGCTCCCTGATTTCGGCCTTCAACTACCTGGTGCTGGGCACCATTGGCGCGACCTTCATCCTGATCGGGATCGGCTTCCTGTACATGCTCACCGGCACCCTGAACATGCAGGACCTGGCCCAGCGCCTGACCGGGGTTGGCCGTTCGCACACGGAATTTGCCGCCTACGCCTTCATCGTGGTCGGGCTCTGCCTCAAGCTGGCGCTGTTCCCGCTGCACTTCTGGCTGCCGGGCGCCTACACCCGCGCGCCTTCCATCGTGACCGCATTCCTGGCAGCAACCGCGACCAAGGTGGCCATCTACGCCCTGGTGCGCTTCAGCTACAGCGTCTTCCACATTGATTTCTCGATCATTGCCCTGCCCCTGCAGAGTCTGCTGACGGCCCTGGGCCTGATCGCCATCTTTGTCGGCTCCCTGGTGGCAATCTACGAGAGTGATATCAAGCGCGGGATCGCCTTCTCCAGCGTCGCCCAGATCGGCTACATGATTGTGGGCTTTGGCCTCGGCACCGTCGCCGGCCTCCAGGCCAGCCTGATTCACCTGTTCAACCATGCCCTGATGAAGGGCGCCCTGTTCCTGGCCCTCGCCGCGCTGATCTTTCGTATCGGCAACAGCCAGGTAAACAGCATGGCGCACATGGGGCGCTACATGCCCCTCACCGCAGCGGCGTTCACCGTGGCCGGCCTCAGCCTGGTGGGCATGCCGGGCACCGCCGGCTTTATCAGCAAGTGGCACCTGGTACTGGCAGCGGCCGACAGTGGCCAGTGGTGGGTCGCGGGCCTGCTGCTGGCCGGCTCGCTCCTGAGTGTCATCTACATCTGGCGGGTGATTGAAATCGCCTACTTCCCGCCCGAGCCCCTGGCCGCCGCGGCGCCGCTGAAAACGGCGCCGGGCAAAAGTGAGGCGCCGGCCCTGCTGCTGGTGTCGCTGGCGATCCTGGGTCTGGCCAACCTCTACTTCGGCTTTGTCACCGAGCTGCCGGTGGAGACCGCGCGTCGCGCGGCCGTCGGCGTCATGGAGGCGGCACTGCCATGAGTACGGGGGCCCTGTTAGGCGCTAGCCTGCTGGTCGCCCCGCTGGCGATCGTGGGCATCCTGCTGGCGCGTCGCCGGCCCAACCTGCGCGAGGCGGTCTCGATTGGCGCCAGCCTCTTGCTCTGCGCGGTCAACCTGGGCATCTACCGGAGCTGGGAGGCGGGGGAAGAACCCCATCTTCTGCTGGGTGAGCTGCTGCCAGGGCTTGAACTGGTGCTGCGGGTAGAGCCCCTGGGCCTGCTGTTTGCGCTGCTGGCGAGCATCCTCTGGCTGGTCACCCTGATCTACGCGATCGGCTATATGCGCGGGCATGACGAGCACAACCAGACCCGCTTCTATGCGTTTTTTGCCCTCTCCATCGCCTGTGTGATGGGTATCGCTTACGCCGGCAACCTGATTACCCTGTTCCTGTTTTACGAGGCCCTGAGCCTGGCCACCTGGCCGCTGGTGGTACACGCGGGCACCGACAAGGCGCGCGCCGGTGGCCGGGTTTACCTGGGCCTGTTGCTCACCACCTCCATCGGCCTGTTCCTGCCCGCGATCATCCTGACCTGGTGGCTCAGTGGCAGCACCGATTTCACCCCCGGTGGCATTCTCCCGCCAGACCTGCACGGCGGCTGGCTGGCAGCCCTGCTGGTGCTCTACGTATTCGGTATCGGCAAGGCCGCGATCATGCCCTTCCACCGCTGGCTGCCGGCGGCGATGGTGGCGCCCACTCCGGTCAGCGCCCTGTTGCACGCGGTCGCGGTGGTCAAGGCCGGGGTATTCAGCGTGGCCAAGATCGGCATCTACGTATTCGGCCTGGACCAGCTCAGTGCCGCCGGCAGTCGCGAGTTCCTGCTCTACCTCGCCGGCTTCACCATTATCGCCGCCTCGGTAGTGGCAATGCAGCAGGACAATCTCAAGGCGAGGCTGGCCTACTCCACGGTCAGCCAGCTGTCCTACATTACCCTCGGGGTGCTGCTGGCGGTGCCGGCGGCGGCAACCGGCGCCGGCATGCATATCGCGATGCACGCCGCGGCCAAGATCACGCTGTTCTTTTGCGCCGGGGCGATCCTGGTGGCCAGCCACAAGACCCGGGTCAGCGAGCTGCGCGGCCTGGGGCGGCAAATGCCCCTGACCATGGCGGCCTTCTTTATCGCCAGCCTGGGGATCGTGGGCCTGCCGCCCACCGGGGGCACCTGGAGCAAGTGGTACCTGGTGATGGGCAGTGCTGACGCCGGCGCGTGGGCCATGACCGCGGTGTTCCTGCTAAGCTCGCTGCTGAATATTGTGTACCTGACCATGATTCCGGTGCAGGCATTCTGGCCGGTCGAGGGCGCCGCGCGGGAACGCCGGGAGGCGCCGTGGCCCTGCCTGCTGGCCATTGCCCTCACCACCAGCGCGACCTTGGGCCTGTTTTTCTTCCCGGGTGGCGTGCACGCCCTGGTTACCCAGGCAACTGGAGGTTAAGCCATGGCCGAAGCGCGTGAATACCTGTTCGACAAGCCACAGAATGTGCGCCGGGTGATCTGGCTGCTCTACGGCATCTGCGGGCTCCTTCTGGTCCTGGATCTGTTCGTGCACCGACACCTCAAGCACCCCTGGGAGGGCCTGCTGGGATTCTACCCGCTCTACGGCTTCGTGGGCTGCGTACTGCTGGTGCTGATCGCCAAGTGGATGCGGCGGATTATCATACGGCCCGAGGATTACTACGCGCAGCGCGACTTTCCCCAACACCCCTCGAGCGCCGGGGACCCTGAGCAATGATCTGGCTGCCTCCCTTCGCCCTGTTCTTTATCGCCGCGCTCGCGGTGGCCTTCACTCGCGGCCTGCCGCGCGCCGTGCTGCTGGTGGCAACGCCCCTGCTGGGCGTGCTGAACCTGTGGCTACTGCCGGCGGATGCGACCCTGTCCCTGGGCTTGTTGGGGATGGAACTGGAGCCTCTGCGCATCGACCGCATGTCCACCCTGTTTGGCTACCTGTTCCATATCGCCGCGCTGATCGGCATCGTCTACGCCCTGCACGTGCGGGACACCGTGCAGCAGGTCAGCGCCCTGCTCTACGCCGGAAGCGCTATCGGCGCGGTGTTCGCGGGTGACCTGCTGACTTTTTTCCTGTTCTGGGAGGGGATGGCCCTGACCTCGGTGTTCCTGGTCTGGGCGCGGCGCACTCCCGCGGCCTACAGCGCCGGTGTGCGCTACCTGGTGATCCAGGTCGCCTCGGGCCTGTTGCTCCTGGTGGGCGTCATGCTGCACTGGCGCGCCACCGGCAGCCTGGCATTCGAGTACATCGGCACCGCGAGCGGTTACGGCTGGCTGATTCTCTTCGCCTTGGGTCTGAAAGCGGCCTTCCCGCTACTGCACAGCTGGCTGATCGACGCCTATCCCGAGGCCACGCCCACCGGCGCCGTGTTCCTCAGCGCCTTCACCACCAAGGTGGCGATCTACGCCCTGGCCCGCGGTTTTCCGGGTACCGAGTTGCTGGTCTACATCGGCGCGGTCATGGCCTGCTTCCCGATCTTTTTCGCGGTAGCGGAGAACGACCTGCGCCGCGTCCTGGCCTACAGCCTGGTGAACCAGCTCGGCTTCATGGTGGTGGGCATTGGTATCGGCAGCCAGCTAGCGATCAACGGTACCTTCGCCCACGCCTTTGCCCACGTGCTCTACAAGGGCCTGCTGTTCATGTCCATGGGCGCGGTGCTGCACATGACCGGCAAGGTCAACGGTTCGGAGCTGGGCGGGCTGTACAAGACCATGCCCAAAACCACCATCCTGTGCATTATCGGGGCAGCATCGATTTCCGCTTTCCCCCTGTTCAGCGGCTTTATCGCCAAATCGATGATCATGTCCGCGGCCCTGGAAGCGCACTACAATGGCGTGTGGTTGCTGCTCCTGTTTGCCGCTGCAGGGGTATTCCACCACGCGGGGATCAAGATTCCCTACTTCGCCTTCTTCGCCCATGACTCCGGTATACGCACATCCGATCCGCCGGCGAACATGCTGCTCGCGATGACCATTGCGGCGACCCTGTGCGTGGGCATCGGGGTATTCCCCGAGCTGCTCTACCAGGCCCTGCCCTACGCCACGACCTACTCGGCCTATGACACCACCCACGTGCTGACCCAGCTGCAGCTGCTGCTGTTCTCGGCCCTGGCCTTCGTCTGGCTCAACCAGCGCGGGCTCTATCCCCCGGAGCTGAACTCGGTACACCTGGACGTCGACTGGACCTACCGGCGGCTGTTACCGGCGGCGGCGCAGCCCCTGATCCGCGGTGTCGCCCGCGTCGACCGCAGCCTGCGCCAGTCCGGAACGCAGCTGCTGGATGCCTGCCTGCGGGTCGTGCGCGGCCTTCACGGGCCCGGCGGTCTCTTGTCTCGCCGAGTCAGTAGCGGCACGATGGTGTCCTGGGTCACGCTGGTCCTGGCAATCTACCTCCTGCTGAGTCTGCGCTGACCCCACACGCAAACCGCCCGCGGCCCGGGGGCCGTCGCAACCGGCGTCTGCCCCGACCCGCCGGGTCCTGCAAGGGAGATGATCGACCATGACCGGAACCCGCACCGAGCACGACAGCATGGGCGCCCTGGAAGTCCCCGCCGGTGCACTCTACGGCGCCCAGACCCAGCGCGCCGTGGAAAACTTCCCCCTCAGCGGCCGGCGCATGCCGGTGGCATTCCTGCGCGCGCTGCTGCAGGTCAAGGCCGCCGCCGCCAGCGCCAATGCAGAGCTGGGAGAGCTGCCCGAGGCACAGGCCGCGGCCATCGTCGCGGCCGCCGATGAGCTACTGGCGCTGGCTGATCCCCGAGAACACTTCCCGGTGGATGTATTCCAGACCGGTTCCGGCACCAGCACCAATATGAATGCCAACGAGGTCCTGGCACATCTGGCCAGTGAGCGTCTCGGGGAAGCAGTGCATCCGAACGACCACGTGAACCGCGGCCAGAGCAGCAACGATGTGATTCCCACCACCATCCACGTCAGCGCCAGCGCGGTGCTGGCCCGAGAACTGCTGCCGGCGCTGGATCACCTGGCGCAGACCATCGAAGGGCGGGGCGCCGAACTCCACGATCAGGTCAAGACCGGCCGCACCCACCTGATGGATGCGATGCCGGTCCGTATGAGCCAGGTACTGGGGGGCTGGGCGGCCCAGGTGCGTGCCTGTCGCGAGCGACTCGCGGTCAGCGCGGAGGAGATGCTGGCACTCGCCCAGGGCGGCACCGCCGTGGGCACCGGGGTCAACGCGCACCCGGACTTCGCGGCCCGGTTCTGCAGCGCCCTGGAGGCGCGCACCGGCCTCGCTTTCCGCACCGCAGAGAACCGCTTTGCCCTGATGGCCTCCCAGGACGGGGCCACCGCCCTGTCCGGCCAGCTCAAGACCACCGCGGTCACGCTGATGAAAGTGGCCAACGATTTGCGCTGGATGAATTCGGGGCCGCTGGCGGGCCTGGCGGAAATTGAACTGGAGGCGCTGCAGCCGGGCTCTTCAATCATGCCGGGCAAGGTCAACCCGGTGATCCCGGAGGCGGTGGCAATGGTCTCGGCCCAGGTGATGGGCAACGACACCAGCATCACCGTTGCCGGCCAGGCCGGCAATTTCGAGCTGAACGTGATGCTGCCCCTGGTCGCCGAGCGCCTGCTCGACAGCCTGGAATTGCTGGCCAATGCCAGCGTCCTGCTCGCGGACAGGGCCATCGCCGGCTTCCGGGTCAACGGTGACAACCTGCAGGCAGCACTGGCGCGCAACCCGGTGCTGGTCACCGCCCTCAACCCGGTGATCGGCTACCAGGCGGCAGCAGCGATCGCGAAAAAGGCCTACGCCGAGGGACGGCCCATCATTGATGTTGCCGCGGAGGAAACCGACCTGTCCCGGGGCGAGCTGGAGCGCCTGCTGGACCCTGCTCGGCTCGCGGACGGCGGCTTGGAGTAAGTATTTACTTACTCCACAGTAACTGATTTAGCCAGGTTTCTGGGCTTATCCACGTCGGTGCCTTTCTGCACCGCTACGTGGTAGGCGAGAAGCTGCAGGGCCACAGTGTAGACCACGGGTTTGAGCACCTCGGGACAGGCGGGCATCTGCAGTACCTGCACCCGGGGTGCATCCCTGAAGCCCGCCTCGCCGTCAGCAAACACGAACAGCTCGCCGCCCCGGGAGCGCACCTCCTCCAGGTTGGACTTCAGCTTTTCCAGCAACTCGTCTCCGGGCGCCACCGCCACCACAGGCATGTCTGCGTCCACCAGGGCCAGGGGGCCGTGTTTCAGCTCCCCGGCTGGATAGGCCTCGGCGTGGATATAGGAAATTTCCTTGAGCTTGAGTGCGCCCTCCAGGGCGATCGGGTACTGAATGCCGCGCCCCAGGAAAAGGGCGTGCTGCTTGAGGATGAACTGCTGTGACAGCTCGCGGATGGCATCGTCCAGGGACAGGGTCTGGCGCACCATATCGGGTAACTGCTGCAGGTCGTTGACCAGTTCCAGGGCGCGCGCCTCACTTAGACGGTGGCGTCGCCCCAGCACCAGGGTCAGCATCAGCAGGGCGACCAGCTGGGTGGTGAAGGCCTTGGTTGAAGCCACCCCTACCTCGGCGCCCGCCTGGGTCAGAAACACCAGGTCCGATTCACGCACCAGGGAGCTGTGATCCACGTTGGCAATCACCAGGCTGCCCAGGAACTCGCCGTCGGCCAGGCCGCGGAGGGCGGCCAGGGTATCTGCGGTCTCCCCGGACTGTGACACTGTAACAAGCAGGGTCCCGGGGCGCGGGGCGCGACGGCGGTAGCGAAACTCGGAAGCCACCTCGACATCACAGGGGATCCCCGCCAGGTCCTCCAGCCAGTAGCGGGCCACCAGGCCGGCATGGTAGCTGGTCCCGCAGGCCACAATCTGCACCGCCTGCACCTGGTCGAAAAGCGCCGCTGCGCCGGCACCAAAACGGTCATCCGCGACCCGGTGCTCCGGCCCGGGATTGAAAGTACGCGCGAGCGCCCTGGGTTGCTCGTAGATTTCCTTGAGCATGTAGTGGTCAAAGTGGCCCAGGTCGATGCTCTCCACTGCCTCCGAGACCATGGTCGTAGCTCGCTCTACGGGTGCGCCGCTGCCGTCCCAGATCTGCAGTGTCCCGGGTGCCAGCTGTACCAGGTCGCCTTCCTCGAGGAAAATAAAGCGGTCCGTGACCTGCCGCAGGGCCATCTGGTCGGAGGCCACGAAGTTTTCGCCGATGCCCAGCCCCACGACCAGCGGGCTGCCGGCGCGGGTCGCCACAACCTGTTCCGGATGGGCGGTATCGATCGCGGCCAGGGCGAAGGCGCCCTCCAGGCGCGTAATCACCCCGCGCATCGCGTCCAGCAGGCTGGCGCCCCCCTGCAGCTCGCGATGCAGCAGGTGGGATACCACTTCGGTATCGGTTTGCGAGAGGAAGGTATAGCCGGCGGCCGTCAGCTCCTCCCGCAGTGGCTCGTGATTTTCGATGATGCCGTTGTGCACCAGAGCCACCCGCTCACCGGAAACGTGCGGGTGGGCATTGGCGGCGGAGGGCTCGCCGTGCGTGGCCCAGCGGGTGTGGGCGATGCCCACGCGACCCAGCTGCGGATCCCGGGTTTGTGCCCCCTCTAGCTCGGCGACCCTGCCCAGGCGTTTGTGCATCAGCAGGCGCTGCTGGTCATCGATCAGGGCCATGCCCGCGGAGTCATAGCCACGATATTCCAGTCGCCGCAGGCCCTCCAGCAAAATTTCGGATACTTCCCGACGCGCGGTTGCCGCTACGATGCCACACATAATCAGTCCTTTTTCTGTTTTGGCGCCCGGGGCCGTTGCCAGCCGGCGATATTGCGCTGACGACCGCGACCGACCGCCAGCTCATCTGCGCCGACCGCCCTGGTGATCGTGGATCCGGCGGCGACAAAGCCACCGGCGGCCACTTCCACTGGCGCCACCAGGGTACTGTTGGAGCCCAGGAAAGCGCCGTCGCCGATCTCGGTGGTATGCTTGTTAACGCCGTCGTAATTGCAGGTGATGGTCCCCGCTCCCACGTTGACCGCGTCGCCCATCTCGCAGTCGCCAATGTAGGAGAGATGATTGACCTTACTGCCGGCGCCGATACGCGCTTTCTTGGTCTCGACAAAATTGCCGACACGGGCGTGATCCGCCATGACCGTGCCCGGACGCAGACGCGCATAGGGACCAATCCTGCACTCGGCACCCACCTGCACATTTTCGAGATGGCTCATGGCCCTAATGCGCGTTCCCGCCTGGATCGCGCAGTCGATCAGGACACAATTGGGCCCCACGACCACGTTGTCGCCGAGTTCCACATCTCCCTCGATAACGGCATTGATATCGATGCGTACGTTGTCCCCGCAGCGCAGGTTGCCGCGCAGATCAAAGCGCGCGGGGTCGACAATGTCCACCCCTTCACGCAGCAGTTCCTCGGCCCGACGCCGCTGAAATTCACGCTCCACCCGGCTCAACTGCAGGCGGTCGTTGACCCCGAGAATCTCGATTTCCGAAGCGGCGGTTGCGGCGCACACTACCCCGCCCCCGGCAACGTGCAGGGACAGGATATCCGGCAGGTAATACTCGCCCTGCCGGTTGGCGTTACCGACCCGCGGCAGCAACGCGCGCAGCAGCGGGGCGGGCGCCGCCAGCAAGCCGGTGTTCACCTCGCGAATACCGCGCTCCTCGGGATTCGCGTCCTTTTCTTCGACCACCCCGGTCACCTGTCCCGCGCTATCACGCAGGATGCGTCCGTATCCGGTCGGCTCCTCGAGCACCGCCGTCAGCAGTGCCGGTTGCTCCCGGGCCGCTTCGGCCAGGCGCTGCAGGATATCCACGCCTACCAGCGGCACATCGCCGTAGAGCACCAGCACCACCGCGCCCTCGGCCACGTCAGGCAGGGCCTGCTGTACCGCGTGCCCGGTACCGAGTCGCTGCGCCTGCTCCACCCAGTTCAGGTCAGCCTCGGGAATCGCCGCACGCACTGCATCTGCACCGTGCCCCACCACCACGTGAATGCGCGCGGGGTGCAGGCGCCGGGCGGTATCCACCACCCTGGCGAGCATGGGCCGACCCGCGACCGGGTGCAGGACCTTGGGTAGGGGGGAGCGCATGCGGGTACCCTGCCCCGCGGCGAGAATTATCACTTCCAGAGTCATGACGGGAACTTCCGTTTACCAGTGGGTGACTGGCCCCGTTTTCGCCGGGGCCCCAAATGTCACTGAATTTTTGACAATTCGACAAACCAACGTGCATATTAAACTGAGGTTTACCTAAAACAACGCCATTTGTCAGGAAATTAATGACAACAACTGCCGAGGATACCCTGGCTCACCTGGGGCTCGATTCACGCCAGGTCGCCGTTTACCGGGCGCTCCTGCGACTGGGTCCCGCCTCGATCCGTGACGTCGCCGCCGAGTCGGGGATTAACCGCGGCAGCACCTATGAAATTCTCAAGCAGCTGGCCACTCGCGGCGTGGTCAGCTACTTCCCCCGGGGTCGGAGACGCGTGTTCCAGGCCGAGGACCCGGACCGCCTCCTGAGCCTCGGGGAGAGCAAGCAGCAGGCCCTGAAACAGGCAATGGAGCAGCTGCGCCACGAGATCATACCCTCCCTGAAACAGACCCAGACCCCGTTCAGTCCGGGGAACGTGCGTTTCTACGAAGGCGACGACGGGGTCGAACTGGTTCTCAGGGACATTCTCGACAGCGCCGGCCGCGACCCGGCCCGCGGCTACGCCGTTATTTCCACGCGCAACCTGCGGGAACACCTCTATCGCCCCTTCCCCAACTTCACCCGCCAGCGGATCAAGCGCGGCATTCGGGTGCGCGTCCTCGCGGTGGGCGCCGGGGGTGAAGACGCGGAGCTCGCCGAACGCAAATGGCTGCCGGCCGGGGAATCCAGTGACGCTTCCTATATCGCGATTTACCCGCCCAAGGTGGCCATGATTACCCTCGCGGCAGCCAATTACCCGGTGGTGGTGATTATCGACTCCGCGGCCATCGCGTCAACGCAGCAGCTGTTGTTCGATACTTTGTGGGGGTTGCAGTGATCGGTTCCGGCAGTCGTCTTATATGTTGGGCGTCAATCTTACCGGATCGCTGGCGGCAGTCGCTTGATACAGAGTTTGGACTCAATCTTACCGGCTTGCTGCCGGCATTCGCACGATATAGAGTTGGGCGTCAATCTTACCGGCTCGCTGCCGGCATTCGCTTGATACAGAGTTTGGCGCCAATCGTACCGGCTAGCTCACGGCGTCCATGCCTTCCGCGAGTTACCGCCCATCCATGGGCATAAAAAGGGGCGCCGGTTCGGAGTTTTTCCGCACGGGCGCCCTTTTCGTAGATTAATCGACCCTAGCCGCGGCCGGAACGGTTCCGCATCTTGCGCAGGGTTGCCAGCTGGGCAACCGCCTCCGCCAGCTGCGCCGAGGCGCGGCCGTAATCGAAGTCCCCGCTCTGGTTAGCCAGGGCGTGCACCGCCTCGCGGCGGGCTTCCTCGGCGGCGGCCTCGTCCACATCGCCGGCACGCAGGGCAGCGTCGGCGAGGATGGTTACCACGCCCGGCTGCACTTCGATAAAGCCACCGGACACGTAGTAAACCTCTTCTTCACCGCCCTGCTTGACGATGCGCACCGGGCCGGGGATCAGGGAGGAAAGCAATGGCGCGTGCCCGTAGGTCACGCCCATCTCCCCGAGATCCGCAGTGGCGACCAGCATTTCCACCAGGCCGGAGAAGATCTCTTCCTCAGCGCTGACGATGTCGCAGTGGATTGTCATTGTCATGTAAAGCCCCTCGGTCGCAACCGCTTACAGCTTGTTGGCCTTCTCTACGGCTTCGTCGATACCGCCCACCATGTAGAAGGCCTGCTCGGGCAGGTGATCGTACTCACCCTCGAGAATGCCCTTGAAGCCGGCGATGGTGTCCTTCAGCGACACGTACTTGCCGGGTGCACCGGTGAACACTTCCGCCACGTGGAAGGGCTGGGACAGGAAACGCTCGATCTTCCGGGCGCGGGCCACGGTCTGTTTGTCTTCCTCGGACAGTTCGTCCATACCCAGGATCGCGATGATGTCCTTCAGTTCCTTGTAGCGCTGCAATACGGTCTGCACGCCGCGGGCCACTTCGTAGTGCTCGTTACCAATCACCAGCGGATCCAGTTGGCGGCTGGAAGAGTCCAGGGGGTCCACAGCCGGGTAGATACCCTTGGCGGCGATATCACGCGCCAGTACCACGGTGGAGTCCAGGTGGGCGAAGGTGGTCGCGGGCGACGGGTCGGTCAGGTCGTCGGCGGGCACGTAGACCGCCTGGATCGAGGTAATGGAGCCCGTCTTGGTGGAGGTAATCCGCTCCTGCAGGACACCCATTTCCTCGGCCAGGGTCGGCTGGTAGCCCACCGCTGAAGGCATGCGGCCCAGCAGTGCCGACACCTCGGTACCGGCCAGGGTGTAGCGGTAGATGTTGTCCACGAACAACAGCACGTCGCGGCCTTCATCACGGAATTTCTCGGCCATGGTCAGGCCGGTCAGGGCCACGCGCAGGCGGTTGCCGGGCGGCTCATTCATCTGGCCGTAGACCATTGCCACCTTGGACTGCTTGAAGTCCTCGACGTTTACCACCTTGGCTTCCTGCATCTCGTGGTAGAAGTCATTACCTTCACGGGTCCGCTCACCGACCCCGGCGAACACCGACAGGCCGGAGTGCTCGGTGGCGATGTTGTTGATCAACTCCATCATGTTCACGGTCTTGCCCACGCCGGCACCGCCGAACAGGCCGACCTTGCCGCCCTTGGCGAAAGGACATACCAGGTCGATTACCTTGATCCCGGTTTCCAGCAGCTCGTTGGAGGCAGACAACTCCTCGTACGAGGGCGGGTTGCGGTGGATGGAGGCGCGCTCCTGTTCACCGATGGGGCCGCATTCGTCAATCGGCTCACCCAGCACGTCCATGATCCGACCCAGGGTCTCGAGACCCACCGGCACGGAGATCGGTGCGCCGGTGTTTTCCACCGCCAGTTCGCGGCTCAGGCCCTCGGAGGAACCCATGGCAATGGTCCGCACCACGCCGTCACCCAGCTGCTGTTGCACTTCCAGGGTCAGGCCCTTTTCGGTGACCAACAGCGCGTCATAGATCTGGGGCACATTCTCACGTGGAAACTCCACGTCAATGACCGCGCCGATAATCTGTACGATGCGTCCGCTACTCATGTCCGGATCCTCTGTCTCAAATTCAATTCTGTCTGGGGGTCGGCCCGGGGGCCACCAATGTCACTGTTCTTTTGCTCGCGGCTCAGTTGCCAATCGCCGCAGCACCGCTGACGATTTCCGAGAGCTCCTGGGTAATCGCCGCCTGCCGCGCCTTGTTGTAGACCAGCTGCAGGTCGTCGATCAGATCACCGGCGTTATCGGTGGCGTTCTTCATCGCCAGCATCCGCGCCGCCTGTTCGCAGGCAACGTTCTCCACCACCGCCTGGTAAACCTGGGACTCAATGTAGCGGCCCAGCAGGTGCTCCAGCAGTTCCTTGGCATCGGGCTCGTAGATGTAGTCCCAGTGATGCTTCATTTCCTTGGCATCTTCCGCCACCAGGGGCAGCAGCTGCTCCACCCGGGGATTCTGGTTCATGGTGTTGACGAACTCATTGCTGACCAGGAACAAACGATCAATGTCCTCCGCCTCGTAGGCGTCGAGCATGGTCTTCACGCTGCCGATCAGGTCGGAAAGGGAAGGGTCCTCACCGATGTCGCGTACCGCCGCCTTGACGTCGCCGCCATGCGCCTTGAAGAAGGCAGCTGCCTTGGCACCGATCAGGCAGAGCTCAATCTGCACGTCCTGGTCAGCCCACTCTTTCATTGCGCGCACGGTCGCCTTGAACAGGTTGATGTTCAGGCCGCCGCACAGGCCCCGATCGGTGGAAACCACGATGAACCCCACCCGGCGCACTTCCCGCTCCGCCATGTAGGCGTGCTGGTATTCCGGCGCCGAATTGGCAATGTGGCCGACCACGTCGCGCATACGGCGGGCATAGGGCTTGCCCAGCTGCATGCGCTCCTGGGCCTTGCGCATCTTGCTCGCCGCGACCATTTCCATGGCGCTGGTGATTTTTTGCGTGCTCCGGATACTATTGATCTTGGTCCGGATTTCTTTTCCGACTGCCATCTGCGGTCCTCGGGATTACCAGGTTTGCGTGGCCTTGAATTTCTCGAGGGCCGCCTTGAACGCGGACTCGATTTCGTCGTTGTAATCGCCGGTATCGATGATTTTCGCCATCAGGTCACCATGCTCGGCATTCATATAGCTGAGCAGTGCCGACTCGAAGTCACCGATTTTTTCGACTTCGATATCCTGCAGGAAGCCTTCGTTGGCGGCGTACAGCACGATACCCATCTCGGCGATGCTGCGCGGCGCATACTGGCCCTGCTTCATCAGCTCGGTCACCCGCTCACCCTGGTCCAGCTGGGCCTTGGTGGCCTCGTCGAGGTCAGAGGCAAACTGGGAGAAGGCTGCCAGCTCGCGGTACTGGGCCAGTGCGGTACGGATACCGCCGGACAGCTTCTTGATAATCTTGGTCTGCGCGGAACCGCCCACCCGGGATACCGAGATACCGGCGTTCATGGCCGGCCGGATACCCGCATTGAACATGTCGGCTTCCAGGAAGATCTGGCCGTCAGTAATTGAGATCACGTTCGTGGGAACGAAGGCGGAGACGTCGCCAGCCTGGGTCTCGATCACCGGCAGTGCGGTCAGGGATCCGGTCTTGCCCTTGACCTCACCGTTGGTGAGTTGCTCCACATAATCGGCGTTGACTCGCGCGGCGCGCTCCAGCAGGCGCGAGTGCAGATAGAATACGTCACCGGGATAGGCTTCTCGGCCTGGCGGACGACGCAGCAGCAGGGAGATCTGGCGGTAGGCCCAGGCCTGCTTGGTCAGGTCATCATAAATGATCAGGGCGTCTTCGCCGCGGTCGCGGTAGTACTCACCCATGGTGCAGCCGGCAAAGGGCGCGAGGTACTGCATGGCCGCCGGATCAGCCGCGGTCGCTGCCACGACGATGGTGTGCTCCATGGCGCCGTGCTCTTCGAGTTTGCGTACCACGGACGCAACGGATGAGGCTTTCTGACCCACCGCCACGTAAATACATTTAATGCCGGTACCTTTCTGGTTGATAATCGCGTCCACCGCGATCGCGGTCTTGCCGACCTGGCGGTCACCAATGATCAGCTCCCGCTGACCACGGCCAATCGGGACCATCGCGTCGATCGCCTTGAGGCCAATCTGCACCGGCTGGTCTACCGATTGCCGGGCGATAACGCCAGGGGCAACCTTCTCGATCGCATCGGTCTGCTTGGCGTCGATCGGACCCTTGCCGTCGATGGGCACACCCAGGGCATCAACCACGCGGCCCTGCAGTTCAGGGCCGACCGGCACTTCCAGGATGCGGCCGGTGCACCGGCAGGACTGGCCTTCCGCCACACCCTTGTAGTCACCCAGGATCACGGCGCCGACGGAATCGCGCTCGAGGTTCAGGGCCATGCCGAACACGCCGCCTTCGAACTCGATCATCTCACCGTACATCACGTCGGTAAGACCGTAGATGCGAATGATACCGTCGGTCACCGAAACGACGATGCCCTCATTGCGGGCTTCGGAGGAAACGTCAAGCTGCTCGATTCGCTGCTTGATCGTCTCGCTGATTTCTGATGGATTCAGTTGCTGCATGCTCTGTTCCTCAATCCTACGAATTCATGGCAGCGGCGAGCTTGTTCAGCCGGCCACGCACGGAGCCATCGATCACCAGATCGCCGGCCCGAATTAAAACGCCACCCAGCAGGCTGGCATCGGTCGTGCTGCGCACGTTAACAGTCCGCTCCAGCTTGCGGCCCAGGGCCTCGCTAAGCTTGCGGGTCATTTCCTCTTCCAGATCGAACGCTGAAACCACTTCCACATCCACGGATTTTTCGTGGTTGGCCTTGAAGGTGGCAAACAGACCGGCGATATGCGGAAGCAGGGACAGGCGTCCGTTGTCCGCAAGCACCGCCAGAAAATTGCTCAGCGCTTCCGGAAGCTGCTCGTCACATACCTCTTTCAGCACGGCTACCTGCTCCTGGGCGGTACGCGACGGGTTACTGAGCAGCATCTGCACTTTCTTCTCGACGCTGACAGCGGCGACCAGCGACAGCTGTTCCGACCACTGATCCAGAGCTTTGTGATCGCGGGCGTACTCGAAAGCGGCCCTGGCGTAGGGTCGGGCCAGTGTGGTCAGTTCAGCCATGGGATCCTCGCAATTAAAGTTCCGCGGCCAGTTGGTTGACCAGCTGCGCGTGCGCGTCGCGGTCAATCGTGGCGCCCAGCACTCGCTCGGCGCCGGTCAGGGACAGGGTCGCCACCTGGCTGCGCAGGGCTTCCCTGGCACGGTTGGCTTCCTGCTCTATTTCGGCGCGGGCCGATGTCTTCACACGTTCGGCCTCGACCTGTGCCGCGGCCTTGGCTTCCTCGATGATCTGGGTGGCCCGCTTGTTGGCGGACTCGACGATACCCGCGGCCTCGTACTTGGCTTCCTTCAGGCGCTCCAGGGACTTTTCCTTGGCGAGCTCGAGATCGTGGCTGGCACGATCGGCCGCGGCCAGTCCGTCAGCGATCTTCTGTTCGCGCTCAGCCATCGCGGCAACGATAGGCGGCCACACGAATTTCATGCAGAACCACACGAAGCCAAAGAAGGCGATGACCTGTCCGATAAGCGTAAGGTTGATGTTCACGCCGTACTCCTCACAGATATGGAGGGGCTACCCAGACGGCAGCCCCTACTCTTGCATAGCATTTGGTACGTTTGATCAGGCGCCCATACCGGGTGCAACAACGAAGATCAGGTACATGGCCAGACCAACGCCAATGATCGGAATAGCGTCTACCAGGCCGGCGCCGAGGAAAAAGGTGACCTGCAGTTTGGGGGCCAGTTCCGGCTGACGGGCAGAGCCTTCGATCAGCTTTCCACCGAGCATGCCGATGCCGATGGCGGCACCAAGACCACCCAGACTGATCATGATCGCGGCGGCAATAAGGACTAATTCCATGAGTTTCTCCTAGGGGTTGTGATTACCAGAGTTGATTTTGGATCAGTGGTCTTCGTGGGCCATGCTGAGATACACGATCGTCAGCACCATGAAGATAAACGCCTGCAGGGTGATCACCAGAATGTGGAAGATCGCCCAGCCTATCTGCAGCAGGCCTGCTGGCAGCATCCAGGCCACACCGGCACTGAACAGCGCTGCTATCAGAATAAAGATCATTTCACCCGCGTACATGTTACCGAAGAGACGCAGGGCCAGGGAGAAGGGCTTGGCCAGCAGGCCTACGATCTCCATAAACAGGTTGAGGGGCATGAACACCCAGTGGTTGAAGGGTGTGAAGGCCAGTTCCTTGGCAAAACCGAAGCCCTTGACCTTGATCGAGTAGTAAAGAATAAGGATCAACACCCCGATAGACAGCCCGAAGGTGATATTCGGGTCGGTCGAGGGCACGATCTTCTGGTATTCCACGCCCAGCAGCATCAGCAGTTCGGGAACGATATCCACCGGCACCAGGTCCATCAGGTTCATCAGGAATATCCAGACAAAAATGGTCAGGGCCAGCGGCGCAACCAGCGGGTTGCGCCCGTGGAAGGTATCGCGCACGGTGTTATCGACGAACTCAACTATCATTTCAATAAAGTTGATATAGCCGGTAGGTACACCGGCACTGGCTTTTTTCGCCACGCTCAGGAAAAGCCAGCTGAAGAAAATGCCGAGGCCGACAGACCAGGCCATGGAATCAACGTGAATCGCAGTAAAGCCCATCGCAGCGGCCTCCGCACCGCCATGGGCCATTACCCAGGCACCGCCTTCACCCACCACCGAGCCGTCGTAGCGCTCATAGCCCTCCGGCAACTTGCCCCAGGTCAGGTTGGTCAGGTGGTGAATGATGTAATCGGAGACTGTCTGGTTTTCGCCTGCCATCTAATCCAACTCTTGCATCTTTACGTTCCCGCCGAATGCTGCCTCAGCAACCACCAGCTTCCTGTAATCTGTACTGCCAGCATACCCAGGTAGCCGGCAAACACCGCTGTCGCGGAGAGGGGGCGAAGCAGCATAAAAACTGCCGCGAATCCCACCGCGCTGAGCAGTAACTTCATCATCTCCCCGGCGTAAGCCGACTGCGCGGCCACTCGCGCTGCGCGCGCACCCTGGAAGCGAAACGCCTGGGCGGCAAAATACGCCTGCGGCACAATCGCCACCAGTCCACCCGCCGCCACAGAGGCCGCTGCCACCCCATCCCAGCGCGACAATACCGCGCAGACCGGTCCCAGCAGCATTAACTGGGCCAGACTAATGCGATAAACAGGTGGTTTCGCGATCTTTGCGCCGCTGCTCAACGGGGCCACCGACCTTCACGCCTGGAGCACATGACCACTGGCCGTTTTCGTCCTTTCAGGCGCGCGCATTATAGGGGGATTGGGGGCCGGGTTCAACCGAACTGGAAGGGTAAATGATGCGAGATTTCGGCGCATATCCCGGCGCAATCGCCGCCGTTTTTCACAAAAACCCGAATATCGAGGCCTGCTACAACATCTTGTGTCGCCACCTGCGCTCTACACTAGATAAAGGGTGTCGCCCGGCCCACTAACGGATGTGGCTCAGGATGCCGTCAAGCTCGTCCAGGCTGTTATAGGCGAGCACCAGCTTGCCCTTGCCCTTCGCCCCATGCTGTATCTGCACCTTGGCCCCCAGCTTCTGGGCAAGATCTTCCTGCAGCTGGCGAATGTTCGGGTCCATTTTCGGCGCCTCTGCGGGGGGCTGCTCCCCGGCGGCAAGCCATTTGCGCACCAGGGCTTCCGTCTGGCGCACGGACAGGCCCTTGCCCACCACGCTGCGGGCAGCCTGGGACTGTTCCGCGCCTTCCAGCGCCAACAATGCACGGGCATGGCCCATTTCGAGGTCGCCACGCTCCAGGAGGATGCGTACGTCCTCCTGCAAACTGATCAGGCGCAGCAGGTTGGTGATGGTGGACCGCGACTTGCCCACAGCGGCCGCGACTTCCTGTTGGGTCAGCTCAAACTCCTGCTGCAGACGCTGCAGGGCAAAGGCTTCCTCAATCGGGTTAAGATCCTCGCGCTGGATGTTTTCAATCAGGGCCATCGCGATCGCCGCTTCGTCCGAGACATCGCGAATAACGGCGGGGATGCTGTCCAGTCCGGCGAGCTGGGTGGCGCGCCAGCGCCGCTCTCCGGCAATAATTTCAAACTTGCGATCAGAAATCTGCCGGACCACGATAGGCTGCATCACCCCCTGGGCCTTGATGCTGTCGGCCAGCTCCTGCAGGGACTCGGGGTCCATATCCCGTCGTGGCTGGTATTTGCCGCGCTGGATAATGTCTACCGGCAGGGTCCGCAAACCCTCGTCCGGGTGACCGCTGGCGACACTTTCCTCGGCCTCGGCCACGGTTTCCTGGGCCGCCGCGGAGGCCCCCAACAGGGCGTCGAGGCCTCGCCCGAGGCCGCGTTTTCTGGATGCCATATCGCTCTCCGTTCTATTCGCCGCTGACGGCTTCAGCCGCCGGCCTGTCTGCGCGGCGGATAATTTCTCCGGCCAGCGCCATGTAGGCCTTGGCCCCGCGCGAGTACCGATCGTAAAACATGACCGGCACACCGTGGCTGGGCGCCTCCGCCAGGCGCACATTGCGCGGAATGACCGTGCGGTAAACCTTGTCCCCGAAATGCGCGTGCAGCTGGTTGGAGACCTCGTTGGTCAGGCTGTTGCGCGGATCGTAAAGGGTACGCAGCAGGCCTTCGACATCGAGGCCGGGATTCACCGACTGCTTCACCCGCTGAATCGTATCGAGGAGGGCAGACAGGCCCTCCAGGGCATAGTACTCGCACTGCATCGCGATGAGCACGCCATCGGCGGCCACCAGCGCATTCAGGGTCAGCATATTCAGCGACGGGGGACAATCAATCAGGATGTAGTCGTACTCGGCGTCCACCTCGCCGAGGGCGCTGCGCAGGCGACGCTCCCGGTTATCGAGGTCCAGCAGCTCTACCTCCGCTGCGGTCAGATCCGAGTTGGACGGCAGTACAGAGAATGCGCCCTCCCCGGCGGGTACCGCCACCCTGGCCACCGGTTCACGGTGCACCAGTACATCGTAGATACTGCGTTCTACCGAATGTTTGTCCACCCCGCTGCCCATGGTTGCATTGCCCTGGGGATCGAGGTCCACGAGCAGCACCCGTTTCCGGGTGGCGCCCAGGGAGGCGGCCAGGTTGACGCTGGTCGTGGTCTTGCCCACGCCGCCCTTCTGGTTCGCAATCGCGATGATTCTTGCCACGGAAACCGCCCCCGGGTGTTCTTGAATGTCGTGCCGCGCGTTGTCAGCGGCGTTAGCGTAAGCCCATGACGACCAGATGCCGCTCTGCGGACAGGCCGGGCACCGTCAGGGGAATGACCGCTTGCAGGTCGATGTCGTCTGCAATGGCGTCGAGTTCTTCACCAGGATAGACGCCCTTCATTGCCAGGAAGCGGCCACCGGGCGCCAGCAGGTGACGACAGCCTCGCAGCATGTCCCCCAGCGAAGCGAAGGCGCGTGACAGGATCACATCGTACAGTGCCTGGGGCCGAAACTCCTCCACCCGGGCATGGTGCACGGCCATATTAGCCAAGCCCAGTCCGGTTTTCACCTGAAAAAGGAAACGGGTCTTCTTGCCGTTGCTGTCCAGCAGGTCAAACTGGCTCTCGGCGCGGGTGATCGCCAGGGGCACGCCCGGCAGGCCTGCCCCCGAACCCACGTCAAGGCAGCGCCGATCCACGATCTGTGGCGCAATCGCCAGGCTGTCCAGCAGGTGGAGGGTCACCATCGCCTGCGGTTCGCGCACCGCGGTCAGGTTGTAGGCCCGGTTCCACTTCTGCAGCAGGACGAGGTAGGCCTCGAGCTGGGCAAGCTGGTTCGGCTCCGGGTCGAGCGCGAGCGCCGCACAGCCCCGGCGCAAGGTTTCAGCCGTGGTTGGCGGCATGCAGCGACCTGCTATCAGGCGCTTTGACGTTCGTGACCCGGCATATCAGCAGTATCGCCGTCCGTCGGGGTACGGCCCAGCACGCCGCGCTTTTTCAGGTAAATCAGCAGGAGCGAGACCGCCGCCGGGGTCACACCGGGCACACGGGATGCCTGGGCCAGGGTGACCGGCCGGGCCGCGGCCAGTTTCTGCCGCACCTCGTGCGACAGCCCCTCGACTGCCATGTAATCGAGGGCCGTTGGCAACGGCGTGTCCTCGTAGCGGCGCAAGCGATCGATATCTTCCTGCTGCCGCTCGATGTAACCCGCGTATTTCGCCTGGATCTCGACTTGTTCCGCGGCCTGGGGGTCATCAGTGGGTTCGCCCTTGAGACCACCCACATCGGCGTAGCCCAGTTCGGGTCGCCGCAGCAGGTCAGCCAGGGAATACTCGCGACCGAGGGGTTTGCCCAGCTTTGCCGCCAGCTGCTCCGCTTCCGGGGTGTTGGGATGCACAAAGCTGGTCGCCAGGCGCGTGTTATCGCGGGCAATGGCCTCGCGTTTGCGCTCAAAGCGGGCCCAGCGCAGATCGTCCACCAGTCCCAGGCGCCGGCCCTGTTCAGTCAGGCGCAGGTCGGCATTGTCCTCCCGCAACAGCAGGCGGTACTCGGCGCGGGACGTGAACATGCGGTAGGGCTCCAAAGTGCCCCGGGTGATCAGGTCGTCCACCAGGACCCCGATGTAGGCTTCATCCCGGCGTGGGCACCAGGGCGCTTCGTCGCGGACAGCCAGGGCGGCGTTCAATCCTGCCAGCAGGCCCTGGGCGGCGGCTTCCTCGTAGCCCGTGGTGCCATTGATCTGGCCGGCGAAGTAAAGTCCGGGCACCGCGCGGGTCTCCAGCGAATAATTCAGGTCGCGGGGATCAAAAAAGTCGTACTCGATGGCATAGCCCGGGCGGGTGATATGCGCGTTCTCGAAGCCCGCTATGGAGCGCACCAGCGCATACTGCACATCGAAGGGCAGGCTGGTGGAGATACCGTTGGGATAGAGCTCGGTCGTGGTCAGCCCCTCGGGCTCAATGAACACCTGGTGCGAGGTCTTGTCGGCAAAGCGATGAATCTTGTCCTCGATACTGGGGCAGTAGCGCGGGCCGACCCCGTCGATCACCCCGGAATACATCGGCGAGCGGTCCAGGCCGCCGCGAATGATCTCGTGGGTTTGCTCATTGGTGTGGGTGATCCAGCAGCAACGCTGTTCGGGATGCTCTCCGGCGTGGCCCAGGTAAGACATGGCTGGCACCGGGGTATCCCCCCACTGCTCCTGGAGCCGGGAAAAGTCCACTGAGCGTGCATCGATTCGCGGCGGGGTACCCGTTTTCAGGCGTTCCACCCGGAAGGGCAACTCCCGCAGCCGCCGCGCCAGCGCATTACTGGGGGGATCACCAGCGCGACCCCCGGCGCTGTTTTCGAGGCCAATATGAATTTTACCACCGAGGAAGGTGCCCGTTGTGAGTACCACCCTGGGGGCGCGGAACACCAGGCCCATCTGGGTAATCGCACCGGCAATCCTGCCATTCTCGATCAGCAGGTCGTCCACGCCCTGCTGGAAAATCTGCAGCCCGGACTGTTGCTCAAGAATTTCACGGATCGCCTGCCGGTACAGGACCCGGTCAGCCTGGGCGCGTGTCGCCCTCACGGCAGGGCCCTTGCGTGCGTTCAGCACCCGGAACTGGATCCCTGCCAGATCGGTGGCCCGGGCCATGGCGCCGCCCAGGGCATCGACTTCCTTGACCAGGTGACTCTTGCCTATGCCGCCAATGGCTGGATTGCAGGACATCTGGCCCAGGGTGTCGACACTGTGGGTGAGCAGCAGGGTGCGACAGCCCATGCGGGCGGCCGCCAGGCAGGCTTCGGTACCGGCATGGCCGCCGCCGATCACGATGACATCGTATTGTTGCTGGAAATCCACGAGGTATTGCCTCAAGCCTTGCCGGGAAATGGAAACGGGCGGCGATTATACGTGCCGCATGGATTTTGCACAAAATTTGTTCTGCAAAAAGTGCGGTCCCGATGTGGAACAGAATTCCCGCAAATCGGGTAGACCCGTTTTAGATATTATTAATCTATTTAATATAGATAGAGTATTAAGAGATTATTGTTGTTACTACTATTAAGCACCCTTCTATCGGTGGAAAAGCGATAAATATATAACAAGATCAGTGAGTTACGTACCGACAAACCCTGCGGGCAAGCCCTGCAACCAGGCGTGGCAAACGGTGGTCACCCGGGGGACGCTTTGGGGACAGTTGACCCCGCCCGCTGGCTCACCGCTGTTATCCAGTTTCTGCCCCCTGCTCCCGGGCCGCTTCATGCACAGACCTGTCCCCAATCGCGGCGGCTTGCAGTCGGGCGCGGGTGAGCGCGCTTCACTGTCTGGGGAGAAGGTGGGGATAAATAACGCCAGGGGATCGAGCTGTGGATCAGCAGGGGGTAAGCAGTGAATGGTGCGTTTGCAGGCTGTGGCTATTTGCCTACGCAGAAGCTGGAGAATATCTCCCCCAGTAAATCATCACTGCTGATTGCACCGGTAATCAGGCCCAGGCTTTGCTGGCACTGGCGTAAGTCTTCCGCCAGCAATTCGCCGGCCCCCGCCGTAGCAAGCTGGTCCTGGCCTGCCGCGAGGTAGCGGCCCGCCGCCTCGAGGGCCACAATGTGTCGCCGGCGGGCGCTGAAGCTGCTTTCGCCGTCCCCCTGGAATCCCATGCACCGTTTGAGATGCTCGCGCAGCAGCGGCAGGCCATCCCCGGTCTTGGCAGACAGGGTCACTGCGGTAGCGTCGATGCAGTGCTCCACCCCTGGCGTGCGCCCTGAAAGGTCTGCCTTGTTGCGTACGATGGTAACCGGCAGCGCGTCTCCCAGCTTTTCCCGTTTTTCCGGCCACAGGCGGTCGCCGCTCAGGTCGGCATCGGCAGAGCAGCTGTCTACCACCAGCAGTAAATGATCCGCGGTCCCCATTTCGTGCCAGGCACGGCGTATACCCTCCTGTTCTATCTCGTCCCCGCTATCGCGCAGACCGGCGGTATCGACGATATGCAGGGGCATGCCGTCGATCTGGATGTGTTCCCGCAACAGGTCACGGGTAGTGCCCTCGATCGGGGTGACAATGGCCGAGTCCTGACCGGATAGCGCATTGAGCAGGCTGGATTTACCGGCGTTCGGCTTGCCTGCGATCACCAGTTTCATCCCTTCCTGCAACAGGCTTCCCTGCTGTGCCTGCTGAAGCACTGTCTGCAATTGGGCCTGCAGGGATGAGAGCTGCTCGGCGACCTTGCCGTCGGCGAGAAAATCGATCTCTTCTTCGGGGAAGTCGATCGCGGCCTCGACGAATACCCGCAGGCGGGTAACCGCTTCAACCAGGGTATCGATCTCGCGGGAAAACGCGCCCTGCAGGGAACGTGTGGCATTGCGTGCCGCCTGCTCGGTCGTACTGCCGATCAGGTCGGCGATGGCCTCCGCCTGGGCGAGGTCGAGTTTGTCATTGAGAAAGGCGCGCTCCGAGAATTCCCCGGGTCGGGCATTGCGCGCGCCAAGATCGCAGCAGGCCTTCACCAGCAGATCCAGAATAACGGGACTGCCATGGCCCTGGAGTTCAAGCACGTCCTCACCGGTGAAAGAGTGGGGACCGGGAAAGAACAGGCCGATACCGCTGTCCAGCACCATCCCGCGAGCGTCGTGAAAGTGGCAGTAGCTGGCCTGGCGGGGCTGCAACTCTCGCGCGCAGATACGCTCGCCGATCGGGCGTGCCTGTGGCCCGGACAGGCGCACGATACCCACCCCCCCCTGCCCGGGCGGGGTGGCGATCGCGGCGATGGTATCGCCATCCAGGTGGGAGAGTGCGCTCATGCCGCCAGTATACGGCGGCAAGGACCTCGGGTCAGCGTCAGCTGGTTTTGGCCTTGTCGGCGTTTTCGATCTGCCTGGTAATCACGTACTGCTGGGCCATGGACAGCAGGTTGTTGACCACCCAGTAGAGGACCAGGCCGGCAGGGAACCAGAGGAAGAAGAAGGTGAACACAATCGGCATCCACTGCATGATCTTGGCCTGCATCGGGTCCGGCGGCGGCGGATTGAGCTTCTGCATAAACCACATGCTTGCCCCCATCAGCAGGGGCAGCACAAAGTAGGGATCCATCACCGACAGGTCGTCAATCCAGAGCATGAAGGGCGCGTGACGCAGTTCCACGCTTTCCATCAGCACCCAGTAAAGGGCGATAAACACCGGCATCTGGACCAGGATGGGCAGGCAGCCACCCATTGGGTTGATCTTCTCCTTGCGATAAAGCTCCATCATGGCCTGGGACTGCTTCTGCTTGTCCTCGGCGTACTGCTCGCGGATGTCCTGCATCTTGGGTTGTACCCGCCGCATGTTCGCCATGGAGCGATAGCTGGTTGCAGAGAGCTTGAAGAACGCGGCCTTGATCAGCACCGTGAGGAGCACGATCGCCACCCCCCAGTTGCCCACCAGGGCGTGAATCTTGGTCAACAGCCAGAACAGTGGCTGCGCAATCCACCACAGCCAGCCGTAGTCCACGCTCAGCTCCAGGTAGGGCGAGATCGCTTCCAGACGGTACTGGTCCTTGGGACCCGCGTAAAAGCGCGCGCCGACCCGTCCGGATTCACCCGGGTCCAGCGCCAGCGGAGGGCTGGTAAAGCCGGCGATATTGAAGCCGCTTTTGGTCACGCGAGTGCTGTAGGTGTGGGACTGCTCGGGATTGGGGATCCAGGCGCTGAGAAAGTAGTGCTGGATCATCGCAATCCAGCCGCCGGGCAGCTGGGCGCGGAAAGGATCCTCGCGCATGTCCTGGAAATCAAACTTGGTGAAGCGTTCATCGGGTTGGGTGATCGCGGCACCGAGGAATGGCTGCATCCCCATGCCCGAGCTGTCGGCGTTGGGTGCCGGGCTGCTGTCCCGCTTCAGTTGCCCGAAGAGGTTGCCCTGCCAGCGCTGCGCGCTGTTGTTATTCACCAGGTAATCGATGTGAATCAGGTAGTCGCCACGGTTGAAGGTGAAGCGCTTGGTCACCTCGACGCCGTTTTCGCCCTGGTAGTTGAGGTCGACCTGGAGACTGTTCTCACCCGGCTGCAGCGTGTACTGGCCGCTGCTGGTGGTGAAGCGGGCCCGGCCGTTGGCATCGATACCGTCGGGGCCGATCAGGCCGCTCTGGGCGACATAGGTGCGCGCCTGGTTGCGCTCCAGCAGGACAAAGGGTTGATCGGGTTGGTCGATCTCTGCCAGGTGTTCTACCAGGGCCAGTTCGACAATGTCACCGCCCTGCAGGTCGATGGCAAGTTCCAGCTGGTCGGTCGTTACCTGGACAATGCGGTCACTGCCCCCGTCGGCAACGCTGGGGATACCGGTTTGCTCAGGCTCGGTGGTTTGTTGTGGCGCGGTAGGGATATCGTCCCCGGTCGCACCGGCGCCCGACCCCTCGCTGTCCGGCAGGCCGGGGTTGGCTGATGAGTCTGGGCTGTCGTTGCTTGCGCGCTCTACCAGTCTCTGGGTGACGGGTTCCGCTGCGGTCTCGCGTGCGTCTTTGAAAGCCACCCACTCCGTGAGCAGCATGAAAGACAGCACGGCGATCGCGCCAATAAGCAGAGAGCGTTGCAAATCCATAGTCGTCGTCGATTCAGTGTGTGTGCGTGCGTGAAGGTACCGGGTCTACGCCACCCTCGTGCCAGGGATGGCAGCGACTCAGCCGCCTGAGGGCGAGCCCGGTTCCCTTGAGAAGGCCATATTCGGCGATGGCTTCCTGGGCGTAGTGAGAGCAGCTTGGATAAAAGCGGCAGCGGTTACCCAGGAAGGGGCTGACGCAAAGCTGATACAGGGAGATGAGTAGGATCGTCAGGCGACGCATCAGGTTTCCTGGCTGTTGGTGGGTATCGAAACCCGGGTCGCGAGGTGTTGCCACTGCTCGCGTAATATAGAAGACAGTTGTGCGTTGTCCAGACGGTCGATGCCGCGCCGCGCCAGGAACACAACATCCAGTGCCGGGTCAGTGACGCTTTGGTGGCGGAAGACCTCTCGCACAATGCGCTTTACGCGATTGCGCTGGGCGGCCAGTCTGACATTTTTTTTGGCCACGACCAAACCCAGGCGGTGCCCGTGCTGTCGGTTGGGTCGGGCCAGCAACAGCAGGTGCCGATGGGAGGCACGTGCGGTCGTGTCATCGAAAACGCGGCTGTAATCAGCCGCGTTGAGCAGTCGCTTGCGTTTGCCGAAGGTGTAGTCCGAATCGTGTGCGGGCACGCCGCGGCTCATCGCGACCGGGTCCTGATCAGGCGGCGAGGCGCTTGCGGCCTTTGGCGCGACGGCGATTGAGCACCTGGCGACCGTTCTTGGTCGCCATGCGTGAGCGGAACCCATGGGTGCGCTTGCGCTTGAGTACGCTGGGCTGAAATGTTCTTTTCATGACAATGCTTCCAGTGGCTGAATTGCCGGCAGCGGTTGCTTTGCTGCGCGGCCAAAAAAAGGGTGGGTATTCTATGTAAATGACGTGCTCAATACAACGCTGCAGAATGCCTTTTTATGGCGCCCTGAAAACGGGTGAACAGGTCGCTTCGAAGGCGAAATTGCCGCCGACAGGGAGTTGGCACCGAGGCCAGAAATGATGGGCGCTGCGTCAATCGATGCACACTTATCCCAAAAGATACACACAACTTATCCACAACCCTGCGCCGCCCAGGAAAAAAGTGTGACCCAGTTCACAAAAAATTTTGGCGTAGAATAAGGTATTGAAAAATAAGCTAAAAAAATATCCCTCGCCCTGCATTTATGTGTGGATAACTGTGATTTCCCGGCGTATGATTCGCTTTCGTCTGGCCGATCCGGTCGATGACACGAAAAAAACTAACAGTTACTAGAATGAGCGCAAGCCCGTCTGGGGTGGGGGGAAGTTTTGCCCGGAGTAATATGGGAGCGGTGCATGGATCGGTTGCAGACCGAGTTACCATCGCAGCAGTTCAATACCTGGATTCGGCCGCTGCAGGCGGCACAGCACGGGCAGATGCTAACACTCTTTGCCCCCAACCGGTTTATCAAGGACTTTGTCGCGGATAAATTTTCGGACCTGATCCACGAGATTGTGCGGGAGATGGAGGGTGAACAGGCACCCTCCGTGGTGTTGGAAATCGGTAGTGGTGAGGCCAGTCGCGAAGCCGCCGTGAGTGCAGATAACGCCGTCAGTGCCGGGAGCGAGACGGCGCCCGGGATTGCCCCCGCTGTCTCCGGTCTCGCCGTCAGTGGCTCCAGCACACTGGCTTCATCGCGACGCACCGCCACCGCTGCCCCGGGTGGACCGAGTATTCGCGGTACTCCCCGCAGTCAGCCGGATGCCGACAGCCCCGACGGTCATCAGCACCACCTGGTCAGTAACTACACGTTTGAGAATTTTGTAGAGGGCAAGTCCAATCAGCTCGCCCTCGCGGCTGCCCGGCAGGTGGCCGAGAATCCTGGGGATGCTTACAATCCGCTGTTCCTCTATGGGGGCGTCGGCCTGGGCAAGACCCACCTGATGCACGCGGTGGGCAACGCGCTAAAACAGCACAACCCCGCTGCCAAGGTGGTCTATCTGCATTCCGAGCGATTTGTCGCTGATATGGTCAAGGCCTTGCAGTTGAATGCGATCAGCGACTTCAAGCGCTATTATCGCTCGGTCGACGCGCTGCTGATTGATGACATCCAGTTTTTTGCCAAGAAAGACCGCTCCCAGGAAGAATTCTTCCACACCTTCAACGCACTGTTGGAGGGCGGGCAGCAGATGATCCTGACCTGCGATCGCTATCCCAAGGAAATCGACGGCCTGGAAGAGCGCCTGAAGTCCCGTTTCGGCTGGGGGCTCACGGTCGCGGTGGAGCCGCCGGAGCTGGAGACCCGGGTAGCTATCCTGATGAACAAGGCCAACCAGGCGCGGATCGAGCTGCCGCCGGACGCGGCATTCTTTATCGCCCAGCGAATTCGCTCCAATGTGAGAGAGCTCGAGGGCGCACTGAAGAGAGTGATAGCGAGCGCTCACTTCACGGGCAAGGCCGTGGACATCGAGCTGATCAAGGAAAGCCTCAAAGACCTGTTGGCCCTGCAGGACAAGCAGATCAGCCTGGACAATATTCAGCGCACGGTTGCAGAGTATTACAAGATCAAGGTGGCTGACCTGATGTCGCGCCGTCGCAGCCGGTCCGTGGCCAGGCCTCGCCAGGTGGCCATGGCCCTGGCAAAAGAGCTGACCAACCACAGCCTGCCGGAAATTGGCGATAGCTTTGGGGGCAGAGACCACACGACAGTGCTGCACGCTTGTCGTAAAATCAAGGAGCTGCGCGAAACGAACTCCGATATTCGCGAAGACTACAAGAACCTGCTGCGCTCTCTCACTACCTGAGGCGAGGGGGCCGGGCGGGTCGCGTTGCAAACAAAGACCGGCGTGACGGCCTTGGGTTGGTAATCCAGGCCGCTGAGTGAAGGATAAAGACAATATGAAATTCGTGATTTCCCGGGACGCCTTGCTGAAGCCCCTGAACCTGGTGGCGGGTGTGGTAGAGCGACGTCAGACCCTGCCCATCCTGGCCAATGTCCTGTTGGTACTGGAAAAAGACCGTCTCGCGCTTACCGGCACGGATCTCGAGGTGGAACTGGTAGGTCGGGTCCAGCTCGCTGGCGCGGGAGAAGATGGCGAGCTGACAGTGCCCGCCCGCAAGCTCGTCGATATCTGCAAGTCACTGCCAGAGGGTAGTGACATCGAATTCAGCGCAGCTGACGGCAAACTGACGGTCAAGTCTGGTCGCAGTCGCTTCACCCTGTCGACCTTGCCGGCGCGGGACTTCCCCAGCGTTGACGACAGCATTGGCACCCACCAGTTCACCATCCAGCAGGGCCATTTGCGGCGCCTGATAGAGCGCACCGGCTTTGCCATGGCGCAGCAGGACGTGCGCTATTACCTGAACGGCATGCTCTGGGAGCTCAAGGGGGGGCGTCTGCGCGTGGTGGCGACCGACGGCCACCGGCTGGCGATGTGTACCCTGCCCGCTCCCCTGGAAAACGTCGAGGATGCGCAGGTCATTCTGCCGCGCAAGGGCGTGCTGGAGTTGTCGCGGCTGCTGCTGGAGGAGGACGCGGAGATAGCTATCGTGCTGGGTAGCAACCACATGCGAGCCACGACCGACGACTTTACCTTTACCTCCAAGCTGGTTGACGGCAAATTCCCGGATTATGAGCGCGTGCTGCCACGTGCTGCGGACAAGATCGTCACGGGATCCCGCCTGGAGCTGCGTCAGGCGTTTACCCGGACGGCGATTCTGTCGAACGAAAAATACCGGGGAGTGCGTATCAAGGTCACTTCCGACGCAATGGAGATCGTGGCCAACAACCCGGAGCAGGAGCAGGCCGAGGAAGTGGTCCCGGTGGAATACCAGGGTGAGAGCCTGGAAATCGGGTTCAACGTCAGCTACCTGCTCGACGTCCTGGGCGTACTCAGCGGTGAGCAGGTCAAGTTATCCCTGGCTGACCCCAACAGCAGTGCCCTGCTGGAGGAATCAGAGGCCGGCGATTCCCTGTACGTCGTAATGCCGATGCGGCTCTAGGCCGCTGTCCGTGCCTGGGGTGGCGCGCAGAAATCGCCCGCCCCCGGCGCTCACCTGACCGCGTGTCACTACAGCAAATCAACATTCACGCCATCCGCAACCTGGGGCAGGTGTCACTCCCTGAGCTCGATCGTGTCAATGTGCTCTATGGCGACAATGGCAGCGGCAAAACCAGTGTGCTTGAAGCCATCCACCTGCTGGGTATGGCGCGCTCCTTCCGCGGGACCAGCGCCCGCACCCTGATCACCCACGGCGCCACGGAGTGCGTGGTTTATGGTGTCCTCGGCGGTGAGGGCCTCGGGCGCACGTCCCTCGGGGTGCAACGCTCCCTTTCCGGAGATCTCCTCCTGCGAATTAACGGCGAACCGGTCCGGACCGTTGCTGCCCTGGTAGAACAGCTGCCCCTGCAGGTGATTAACGCCGCCAGTTTTGAGCTCCTGACCGGCTCGCCATCAGCCCGCCGCCAGTATCTGAACTGGGGCGTGTTCCACGTGGAACATCGCTTTTTCCCCGCCTGGCAACGCTTTCAGCGCTGCATTAAACAGCGCAATAGCATGCTGCGCCGTGATAAACTGGCGGATGATGAATTGCGGGGGTGGACGCGGGAGCTGGCTCGTGCAGGCACGGAGATCAATGAATACCGCCAGGCCTACTTTGCGGCCCTGGCACCCCTCTTCCGGGAGATTATGCAGCGCTTGCTGCCGGATCTGGGAGAGCTGGAATTGCGCCTGCGCCAGGGTTGGGACAAGCGCCTGGATTATGCCGCCGCGCTCGAGGCTACCGCGGCGGCGGATCGCGACAAGGGATTTACCCAGGTGGGTCCACAGCGGGCCGATTTGCGCCTGATGGTGGATGGCCGCGCAGCGGCGGACACGCTGTCCCGGGGACAGCAAAAGCTGGTCGTCTGTGGCTTGAAGCTGGCCCAGGGCCAGCTTCTGCAGGCCTCGGCGGACCGACGTTGTACCTATCTGGTGGACGATCTGCCTTCTGAACTGGATACCGCCCACGCCCGGCGGGTTTGCGAGGAGTTGGAGGCGATGCAGACCCAGGTATTTATCAGCTGTGTCGAACGCCAGGACGTGGCGTCGGTATGGCCGCCCTCCTGGGCGCCCATGATGTTCCACGTGAAACATGGGTCGATTTACCCCGAGCGGAGTGCCGCGTCGGGCGCATGAAATGTGGAGAGAGATAAAAGACCATGAGTGAAAAAGAGCAGAATTACGATTCCTCGAGCATCAAGGTGCTCAAAGGCCTGGACGCCGTGCGCAAGCGCCCCGGCATGTATATCGGCGATACCGATGACGGCACCGGCTTGCACCACATGGTCTTCGAGCTGGTAGACAACTCCATTGATGAGGCCCTGGCTGGCTACTGCAGCAAGGTGGAGATCGTGATCCACCCGGACGAATCCGTCACCGTGAGTGACGATGGTCGCGGTGTGCCTACGGAGATTCACGAGGAAGGCGTGTCCGCAGCGGAAGTGATCATGACCGTGCTGCATGCCGGAGGTAAGTTTGACGACAATACCTACAAAGTTTCCGGCGGACTGCACGGTGTGGGTGTCTCCGTGGTTAACGCCCTGTCGGCGGAGCTTACCCTGACCATTCGCCGTGAAGGCAAAATGTACGAGCAGGTCTATCACCACGGTGTACCGGATGCGCCCCTGGCGGTGATTGGCTCCACCGATACCTCCGGTACCAGCGTCCGCTTCCGCCCCTCCCCAGAGACCTTCACCAACATCGAGTTTCATTTTGATCAGCTGGCCAAGCGCCTGCGTGAGCTGGCCTTCCTGAATTCCGGGGTGGGGATTGTGTTACGCGACGAGCGCTCTGGAAAAGAGGAAACCTACCGCTATGATGGCGGCCTGAACGCCTTTGTTAACTACCTCAACCACAACAAAACGCCGGTCAACAAGCCGTTTCACTTCCAGGTGAATACGGACGACGGTATCGGCGTTGAGGTCGCCCTGCAGTGGAACGAATCCTTCCAGGAAAACATCTTCTGCTACACCAACAACATTCCCCAGCGGGATGGCGGTACCCACCTCGCGGGCTTCCGGGCCGCCCTCACCCGCAACCTGAACAACTACATCGAGCGCGAGGGCCTGGCCAAGAAGGCCAAGGTGAACACCACCGGGGACGATGCCCGCGAGGGTTTGACCGCGATTATTTCGGTCAAGGTGCCCGATCCCAAGTTTTCTTCCCAGACCAAGGATAAGCTCGTCTCTTCCGAGGTAAAAACCGCGGTGGAGCAGGCGATGAATGTCCAGTTTAATGACTATCTGCTGGAGCACCCGGTAGAGGCCAAGGCCGTGGTGGGCAAGATGCTGGATGCGGCCAGGGCCCGCGAGGCGGCGCGCAAGGCGCGGGAAATGACCCGCCGCAAGGGCGCCCTGGATATTGCCGGCCTGCCTGGCAAGCTCGCAGACTGCCAGGAAAAGGACCCCGCCCTGTCGGAGCTCTACCTGGTGGAGGGGGATTCCGCCGGTGGCTCGGCCAAGCAGGGTCGCAACCGGCGTTTCCAGGCGATCCTGCCCCTGAAGGGCAAGATTCTCAATGTCGAGAAGGCGCGCTTTGACAAGATGCTGGGGTCAGCGGAAGTGGGCACCATCGTGACCGCCCTGGGCTGCGGCATTGGCAAGGACGAGTTCGACCCGGACAAGCTGCGCTACCACAGCATTATCATCATGACCGACGCGGATGTGGATGGTTCCCATATCAGAACCCTGCTGCTGACCTTTTTCTTCCGCCAGATGCCGGAGCTGATAGAGCGCGGCCATGTGTTTATCGCCCAGCCTCCCCTGTTCAAGGTCGCCAAGGGCAAGCAACACACCTACCTCAAGGATGAAGAGGCCCTGCGCCAGTACCTCACCCAGTCCGCGCTGGACGGTGCTTCCCTGTTTGTTAACCCCGAGGCGCCGCCGATTGCGGGTGAACAGCTGCAGACCCTGGTGGATCAGTTCCGCACGGTCGCCGCGACCATTGACCGCCTCAGTCGCCTGTATGCGCCGGTGGTGCTGTGGCGGCTGGTCTATGGTCAGCACCTGAGCCTGGACCAGCTCTCGGACGAGGCCGCGGTCACCGCCTTTGCCGAAGACCTAAGTGAGCGCTTACTACCAGTATCACCCAAGGGCAGCGTATACACCGTGGTGGTGCGCAAGAACCAGGAGCGGCAGCTGTTCTACCCGGTGGTGAAGCTGATTTCCCACGGGGTGGAGAGCGATACCGAGTATACCCACGAGTTCTTTTCCTCCGGTGAATACCGCAGCATGGTTGCCCTGGGAAATACCCTCAATACGCTGATTGACGAGGGCGGCTACTTCAAGCGCGGCGACAAGACCCTGGACACCCGCGATTTCGAGGAGGGCCTGGCCTGGCTGATGACCGAGGCGCGCAAGGGTTACAACATCCAGCGCTACAAGGGCCTGGGTGAAATGAACCCCGACCAGCTCTGGGATACCACCATGGACCCGGAAAACCGGCGCATGCTGCGCGTTACCATCGAGGATGCGATTGCCGCGGACCAGATCTTCACCACCCTGATGGGTGACCATGTGGAGCCGCGGCGTGAGTTTATCGAGGACAATGCCCTGTCGGTGGCCAACCTGGATGTGTGACCCGGGACCGCGGCGGGCAATGCGCAACGCCCTGGTGTAAACGCCTTGGCTCCGCGTGCCGCCACGTCCGAGCCCGCGCCGCCCTCCCCCGGCGGCGATGATTATGTGCTCGATAACATGGAAGGCGCCGTGGACCGGGCCGCCTTCCTGGCCCGCACCAATATGCCGATCGCCATCGTCGGGGCCCGGGGCACGGGCAAGATGTACGTGGCCCGGGTGGTTCATGCGGAGGCAGGGTACGCGGAAGGCGCCCTGGTTGCGGTCGATTGTCGCCGCTTTCGCAATCGCGACGCGGCGATCGAGTTTGTGGATGCGGCCCTGCGGGACTGTGCCGGGAAAACCCTGGTGTTCAAATACCCTCACCTGATGGCCGCCGAGGCGCAGCTGCGCCTGGCGCGCCAGCTAGCGAGCCGGCGTCTTGCCGATAGTGAACCGCCAATGCCGGTTCGCGGCGGGCGCTTCGTGGCCCTGTTTCCCGATTACCTTGAGCGCCTGGTGCGGCAGCAGCAGTTGCAGACGAGGCTCGCCAGCGTTTTTGCCGGCTATCCGATCTACGTGCCACCCATTCGTGATCGCCGGCGAGCGGTGCTGCGCTGGGCGGAAAAGATCCTGCAGCAGGAGTGCAGCGACCGGGGCCTGGAACCGGTGCACTTAATTCCCGAGGCGGAACAGGCCATGCTGGCTCACCCCTGGGAAGGCAATATCAGTGAAATGCGCCAGCGGATTGTCCACGCCCTGGCGTCGGGTGCCCGGGAATGGCTGGGCCCCGCGGAGCTGGGCCTATTCTCCCACGACCAGGATACGCCCCGGGAGCCACTGGTGGACGGCTTTGGCGGCGGTTTGGGCGCGACGGGGGACCATCGTCCCGGCAGCCGAGAAGCCCTGGAACTGCGGCTTGCCGAGGCGGTGCACCATGTACTTGCCCAGGGCGAGGAGATACCGCTTGGCACCTGGCTGGAGGATGCGATTGTACGCTGCGTGCTGAGCGCCTGCGCCGACCAGCCGGCCCGGGCTGCGCGCCGCCTGCAAACCACCTCGCGCAACGTCAGCCGCTGGCTCCCGGGCATCGAAAGCCGTGCCCAGGCGCGGCGGGAGAGCCTGATCTGGCGTCCGGTGCAGGCGTCCGTGGAGGACTGGGTGGCGCAAGCGGCGGATCCCGAAGAGGGCCCGCTGCAGACAGCCCAGACGCTGCTGCTGCGCCAGCTGGAATTGCAGGGTATGGATATCAGTGTTAAAAACCGTGCCGCCCTCCTCGGCGTTTCGCCCCCCACTTACAACAAGCGCTTGAAAGCGATTGCCGGTGAAAAGAAGGAACACCCATGACAGCCACCAAGACTCCGGCTGAAGCGCGCGCAGTCAAGGACTTTGCCCGCGAATACGAACGGCTGAGCGCCCAGGAGGCACCTCCTGTACTCGGGTTTTCCGCACGCCTGAACATGCTCTGGGATCTGACCGGCGCGGCACCCGGGCTCGACGAGGGCAGGGTGATCAGCCTGCTCGGGATCAACGGTGACTGGCGTGAGTCCGAGCTACGTAACTGGCTACAGAAGGATGTGCTGCCGCCCCGGGATACCCTGTTTGACATGGTCCGCTTCCTGGTGGCGCAGCTGGGTGAACACCAGGACCCGCGCCACTGGGAGGCATTCCTGATTTATGGTCCCGCGGTGGTGTCCTCCCCCATGGAGCACTTGCTCTATCGCCAGGACCAGGCGCGTCGCGATATTGCCACCCGCATATTCTCCCAGGTTACTGAAAAGTACCAGATTCCGCCCTCGGCCTACGATGCGGAGGAAGCCTTCCAGCGCTGCCTGACCCTGATGTACAAACTCAACATCTATGAGCTGGAGGATTTTCAGCCAGGGCACCTGGAACCCTTCAGGCATTTCATGTTTCCTGCCACGGATGGCTGAACAGCAGGCGGCATTGGCCGGAACCTCGCCCGCGGTCCGAGGCACCTGGCTGCTAGTGGGGTCCGCCGGCGCGACAGGGGCGGTGCAGGCATTCCTGGACGCCTTTCGCAAACCGCCGCCGGTGGGCTTTCTCTACGCCCAGCACTACGATCCCGCGAGGCAGCAGCAGCTGCGCCAGCTCACTGCGGTCAACCCCGGTTTCAACATGTCCCTGCTGGAAAACACCCGGTCGCTTGTGCAGGGAGAGGTATTTATCGTGCCGCCTGCCTGGCAGCTCGCGTTTTCGGCCGTGGGTGAGGTCAGGATACGCAGAGCCGCGTGGCGTGGCGGGCATACCCCGGATTTCAATAGTCTCTTTCTCGAGTTTGTGCGCGCTCCCGTGCCGGACAAGGGCGTCATTATTTTCAGCGGCATGGGCGACGACGGCTGCAGCGCCCTCCCCGCTCTCGCCGCCGCGGGGATCACCGTCTGGGCCCAGGATCCTGCAACCGCAATCTGCCCGGGCCTGCCCCGGGCCGCCCTCGCCCGCGGCGTGGTCCAGCATAGCGGTACGCCCCGTGCGCTTGCCCTGGCCCTGCGGGACCGCTACGTCTGAACCGCTGTTATCTGGAGAAAACTCCAGTTTTTTCTTGAAGCACCCCTAAGCCTGATCAAATACTGATCCTACCAGTCACGCCGGGCCCACGCCCCGGCTAAGGGATGCTGCGAGGATGCACATGAACGATCAGACAGAAGACCTGGATATCTCAGGCGTGAAAGTCGCCATTGTCGACGACGCGAAAACCATTCGCATGATGATGTCCCACACGCTCAAGAACATGGGCTGCGAAGTGGAGTGTGCCGAGGACGGCTACAAGGCCCTGGGCATGCTGCGCCGCTTCAAGCCGGACATTATCTTCCTCGATATCACCATGCCAGAGCTGGACGGCTACCAGACCTGCACCCTGATTCGCAACGCCGAGGACACCCGCAACACGCCGGTGGTCATGCTGTCTTCTTCCGACGGCATCTTCGATATTGCCAAGGGCCAGGTCCGGGGTGCGACCGCACACGTCACCAAGATTCCGCCGGATTCGGTGCTGCGCAAGCTGATTCACGACCACACCGCGTCCCGCAAGGCGGCCTGATCCATGAGCCAGAGCGCCCTTTTGGTACTGCGCGAGCTCGAGCAAAGCTACGCGCAGGCAGCGGTGCCGCCGCCGGCACCCGACCCTCACGTGATGCTCTGGGTGGGCACGCACCTGGGTGTCGCCGGTGTGCCCCTGCTGGTGAGCGCCGGCGAGCTGGATGAGATTATTGAGACTCCCGAGGTTACCCGTATTCCCGGCACCCTCCCCTGGGTGATGGGGCTCGCGACCCACAAGGGTGGGCTGCTGCCGATTATTTCCGGCGACGCCCTGTTCCGCGGCGTGGCCTATGGCGGCCGGGTACGCGAGTACTGCATGGTCATCCGCCGGCCGGGCTTTCACTTCGGTATCACCCTCAGCGCGGTGCACCGGGACCTTAAATTTCCCATCGAGGAGCGTGATATGACACACCCGGTGGATCCGGATTTCGCCGAGTTCTGCCTTGGCGGTTTTCATTACGACGACCAGTTCCTCGCGGTGCTGGATATCGACAAAATGGTTGCCGAGGGCGTCAAGACCAGCGCAGCGGCGATCGACGGGGAAAAGCACGAGGACCTAAGCGCATGATGATCACCAACAAGAAGAAAACCACCAGTTTTGGCGTCGGCGTGATCGCGGCAGCCATCCTGGCCTGCCTCGGGGGCGTCATCTACACCTTCGTCATGATTCAGCAAGACGCTGGCAAGGACGGCGAGTATCGCGCTCAGGCCAACGAACTGCGGCTGCAGGCACAGCAGGTGGTGGCGCTGGCGAGGGCCACGGACCAGGGCGAGCAGCAGACCTTCGACCAGTTGGCCCTGGAGATCTCTGAGTTCGATACCCTGCTGGCCGGCCTGGAAGGCAGCAGCCTCGACGCCGAGGTAGCCGAGGTGGTAAGCCAGTGGAGTCCGATTCGAAGCTCCGCCGAGACGCTGGTCGAAGCCGGTCCCAGGATCGTGTTTATCCACGGTGTTTCCGAAGAGCTGGAGAAAAATATCCGCCCCATCCAGAGTGAGTTCGCCGCGGTGGTGGATATTCTGCAGGATGAATCCGTGTCCAGCGAGACGATTACGGCCGCCCAGAAAAGCCTGTGGCTGACCGAGCGTATCGCGCGCAACATCGACAAGATTCTCGCCGGGGGCGAGGAGAGCCAGCGTGCCGCGGACGAGTTCCGCATGGACGCCGCTGACTTCAACCGCACCATAGATGCCCTGCGCCAGGGCAACATGGTGATGGGCGTACAACAGCTGCGTGATGCCGATGCCATCGACGCCATCGAATCTGCCGCTTCGCGCTTCTCGGTGGTTTCTGCATCCATCGAACAGATCGCCGAGGCAGCACCGGAGATGAGTGCCGCTGCGGCGGCGCGCCAGGAGGTTGCAGCCTCTGGCGTGCAGCTTTCCGATGCCATTTCCGCCCTGGTGCCCGCGATTGACCGCATGACCAATGCCCGCATGTATGATCGCAGCACGTTGATGGTGCTCTTCGGTGCCCCTGCAGTGCTGGCGGTACTGCTGCTCATCATGATGTACCGCAATCAGCGTCAGCGGGTGATCTATACCGAAGCCGGTGTTGCCGAGATTAACGGCTCCCTGGTCAGGATCGCCGAGGGTGATCTGACGGTGCGGGCGCCGGACACCAACACGGTCACCCGCGACATCGCCCGCGAGATCAATGCCTCGACAGGACGCCAGCAGGAGCTGATCCGCAATATCCGTACGCCCTTTGAGGTGGCGGTCGATGAGATCAACAAGATCGGCAAGACCGCTCGTGGGCAGGTTGAAAAGGGCAAGGTGCTGACGCGTTCGGTGGTGGAGTCGACGACCGCAGCCACGGAAATGGTGCGCACCAGCGAGCAGATCAAGAGTTCGACCATGAAGGCGGCCCAGACTTCCGAGCGCAATCGCCTGCAGGTGGCGCGGGGCTATGAGCTGACCAAGGATATGTCCCGGGCGTCGGCGGACGTGCGTGAGTCGGTGCAGGAGACATCCAAGTCGGCCAAGCGCCAGGGCGAGCTGATTCAGTCGGTGACTACCGCGGCCGAGTATATCCAGGCCCTTAACACCAAGATCTCGGTGGTCGCGATCAATACCCGGATCGAGGCAGAGAAAGCCGGCGAACACGGTCGTCCCTTCCTGGGTATTGCCGAGGCGATCGGCGACCTGCTGCGGGAAGCGGAGGAGGAAGGCCGCAAGATTATTTCCGAGGTGCGCATGCTGCAGAACCTGTCGGCGGAGAATCTCTCCAGCATGGAAAACACCGTGGGTACGGTGGTTACCATCCTCGAATATATCGATCGTCTGGATGCGTCCCTGGAAGAGATCAACGCCGGTTCCAACGAGATCACCGCGATCATTACCTCCGTCGACGACGCTGCGGGCCAGTCTGCCGACAGCGCCCAGCATATGAACTCGTCGATGGCCGAGATTCGCGAGCGCAACCTGGATATTTCCGAGTACAGCGAGCAGACCCAGGTTGGGGTCAGTGCCCTGCAGCAGTCTATGCGCGCGGTTGCCCAGAGCCTGAGCCAGTTCCGCATCGAAGAGGATGCCGCCAGCGGGGATGCCGGTCTGGCGGAGCCCGAGCAAATGGCCCCAGTGCCCGAGGCGCGCAGAATTTATGACGAGCGCGAGATGAGCCAACTGGAAGACAGCGAGAGCGGGGAGAAGGTGTCCGTATGAACCTCGCTCAACGCCACGGCGCGCAGCTCAGCGGGAAGCAGTTTGCCATGCTGATGAGTCAGCTGCAGACCCGTGCGGGCATCCGTATCGAAAGTCCCCTGGGGGTGATCGAGGCCTGCGTGGGCGAGCGGCTGCGTGTCCTGGGTCTGGACAGCAGCGAGGCCTATCTGGCGCTGTTTGACGACAGCATCAGCGCCCGCGCGGAGTGGCTAGCCCTGGTGGATCTACTGACGGTCAAGGAGACGCGCTTCTTCCGCCAGCCTGCTGCCATGCGTGCGGTCGCGGAGCACGTCAGAAAATGGCTGCAACAGGGTGATGGCGGCGAGGGTTACACCTTCTGGAGCGCGGGATGCAGTGGAGGGCACGAACTGTATTCCATCGCCATGGTGGTAGAGGAATGCCTGCGGCCTCACGACCCCTGGATCGAGTGGCATGGCATTGGCACAGACATCAGCTTTGGCGCCATTACGGAGGCGCAGCGCGGTCACTACCGGGAGTCTGCCGTGCAGCGAATACCGCTACAGTACCGCCGCGCCTTTACCCGTGCCCGGGCTGAGGATGACTACGAGATTGATGAGGCACTCCGCGCCCGCTGCCACTTTTTTCACAGCAACCTGTTACACATCAACAGCGCGCCCTTTGCCGACTTCAACGCCATTTTCTGCCAGAACGTGCTGATCTATTTCGATGATGAAACCCAGCACTGGATCATGGACCAGCTCGTCCAGCGGCTTCGCGTGGGGGGCCTGCTTGTACTCGGCGCGGGGGAAGACGTGGGCTGGAACAACCCGCGGATGCAGCGTGCGAATCTGCCTGGCGTCAGCGCCTATAACAAACTGGAGGTTTAGTGGTGACTACCAAGACCGATATCGTTTCCCTGAAGTGGGTCATCGGCCTGATGAACAAGCAGGCCGAGAACGCCGAGCAGGCGCTGGTGGAGTACAGCAAGGACGACAGCCAGAAGAAGCCGCTGCTGCAGTGTATGTGGGCGGTGCACCAGATCACCTCTACCCTGCGCGCCCTGGGTATCAAGAAGGGTGAGATGCTTTCCCTGGAAATGGAGCGCAGCCTGAACTACCTGTACAAGGATCAGGTCATGGGCGAGCGTCGCAAGCTCACCATGGGCGGCCTGATGCAGGCGCTGAAAGTGCTCCCGGCCTACCTGACGCACGTGCAAAGCTCGCGCAAGGATACCGGCCAGGGCCTCGAGCAGCACGTTAACGACCTGCGCCGCTGGGTGGGGGAGAAACCGCGTCCGCGGGCTTTTTTCTTCCATATGGATATCCCGGATGACCGCGGCATTACCATCGGCGCATCACCGGCCACGGACGAGGAAATCAAGGCCCGCGCAAACGTGATGCTGGCTTTGTACCTGGAAATGGCAAAGTCCGCCCTGCGCAAGCGCAACGTCGCGGACAGCATGAAAACCGTGGCCCGTATTGCCCGCAAGATGCAGACCTTGTTTGCCGGTAGTGAGCAGGAGCGTTTCTGGTTTACCCAGATCGGGCTGTGCGAGGGTATCGCCGGCGGCCTGATCGTGCCGGACGAGTGTGTGGCGCAGATCTTCAAAACCGGGGCCTTCCTGATCAAGTATGCACGGGAAAACGGCAGTGAGGCCGACCCGAGCGTGGACTACCAGAGCTATCTGCAGCAGATGCTTTACTACATTGCCTCCTGCCAGTCGCGGCCCGTGCACATCGCCAATATCCGCGAGGTGTTTGGCATTGATGAGCACACGCTGGAGGAGTCGGAACGAGGCCTGATTCACAACGACGCCCTGGTGACAGCCCTGAGCGGCGCCCTGGAGCAGCTCAACGCCGTGGTCGAGCATATCAACGCGAATGACCTGGCTTCTATCCGCGAGGCCGATGAGGCAGCCGGTGCACCGGCAGTGGACGGTGTCGAGCGCGCCGTATATCGCCTGATGGCCGCCGGCCAGGACGCCCATGCAGATTCCCTGCAGACCGTGCAGGGCAAGCTGCAGAGTCTTTACCGTGGAGACTTCCGCAACGACGCGGTAAAACTGGACCAGGTCATTACCAGCATTGTGCGCGGTATTGTGGATGTGAAGCTGGACGTCGAGTACAAGCTTCAGCACGGGGTGTGCAGCGCATTTTCCAGTCGGGAGTTCGAGCTCCGCGAGAGCGTGGTCAGTGCCACTTTCGGCCAGATGGCCCTGGTTGAAAATCACCTGCACGCGATCCTGCGCCGCAAAGCGCTGGCGAACGCGCTGGTGCGCAAGCCCTTCGGAATGGAAGATACGCTGAAGCTGACGCACGCCCTGCACCGCTATCTGAACAAGTCTGACCAGGGCCACGGGGAACTCCGGCGAGCAGTCTACGCGGCGGATAACGGCGAGGCAGATCTCGATCGTCTCTACGAACTCGCGCAGGCCTTCCTGGCGGAGCTGGATGACACGCCAGAGCGCAAGGCGATGGGTATCTCCATCCAGCTGCTGGCGGAGATTGCCGGCGCCCTCACCTTCGCCGGTCTGGAGCGCGAGGGCAAGGTGATCGAACAGTGTCGCAACTGGCTTGTGGCTACCAGCCAGGCGGGCTGCGTGCGCGAAGACGATGCCTTCCGCTGCTTTGCCGACGCTTTTGCCCAGATAGAGCTGCACCTCCAGCGCACCATCCTCGACCCGCTGGATGACACGTCACACATGATCGCCTTTGCGGAGAAGCGGGCGGCAGCGCTGGTTACCTATATTGAAGAGCTGTCCGCCGGTTCCGCGGTGGCCGTACCCGAAGTGGCAGCGGAACGCGCCGCGAGCGTTGGCGACGCGCCGACGCCGGTGGCGAACCGCTACGTCGAGGATCGGGAAATGCCACCCGAATTCCGCGAGGTCTTCCTGGAGGAATCCGAGGAAATCGTCGAGGAGCTGACCCGCCTGATCGCTGCCTGGGAGCTGGATCCGGAAATCGACCAGAACCTGAAAGACATGCGCCGGCACTTCCACACCTTCAAGGGCAATGGCCGCGCCGTGGGCGCCAACGTTCTCGGTGAGCTGGGCTGGTCCGCGCAGGACATGCTGGACCGCGTGCTCGATGGTGAAATCCCGCCAGACGACAAGCTGCAGTCCTTACTCAAGGACGTGATCAGTTCCTTGCCGGCGCTGGTTAAGTCTTTCAGCGATCCCCAGGGTTTTGATGTGGCGACCACGCGCGAGCTCACCAACCGCTGTTTCCGGATGGCGGAAACTGGCGCTGACGATCTGGCCGCTGAAATGCCCGCGGCGGAATCCGATGTCGTGGCGCCGCCCCAGGGCGGCGACACACACACAAGTCTGCACCCCGTGGGGCATTCCTGAATGTTGCTGCGAGCCCTGAAAGTTGACACAGGAGAGTGACAGTGCAATCCGATAATAGCGGTCGCGCCGCCGACAAGGTGCCGGAATCCGATCAGGACACGCAGGTGAAGACGGTGGAATGGCTGCTGGAGCAAGACATGTCGGAACCGGAAGACCGACTGTTCCAGCTCGGCTTTGAGGTCTCTGCGGACGACGACCTGACGGAACTCGAGACTGCCATGGCCGGAAGACCCATGTTTCAAAGCAATGGCGGTGCCGATGACCTCTCGGCATTTGTAGAAGAAGAAATCGTGATCGGTGACGTCGGCGGCGGGAGTGACATCTACGCCGACAAGCCCGGCGACGGCGGCCCTGCGGCCGGGGCCATGCCTGCAGGTGGCAGGGTCATGGCGATCGACCACCGCCGCCGTCGACAGCATGAACGGCCCGCGTCTGATCTGGCCGACGGGGTGGACATCCTGGGGCTGAGCGATGATGACGACATAGGCTCCCAACCAATCTCCCTGCAACGCAAGCCGGCCGCAAAACCCGCGGCCCCGATGGCACCACCCCGGATGACGACCCCCGAAGAAACGCTGTCCCTGGATAACGAGGTAGCGGCCGGGCCGGAAACGCCCGCGGCGGAATCACCCGTCGGTGATGTGGATGAACTGCCACCGGCGCTCGACCTGTCGGGCCTGGAGCTCGAAGGACCGGCGGGCGCCATCGATTCACTATCCTGTGACGACCCGTTCACAATGGATGCAGACGCAGGCTGCGAGCTGGACATGACGGCCGAGGCGCCGGCAGTTGACGAGCCTGTTGCGGAGGACGCCGCCGACTCTGATCTAGAAACGCTGGAAGCTGCCGCAGTGGATACTGCCGCAGTGGACACTGCCGCCGGGGAATTTCCATCAGGGGCCATTGGCGACGCGCCGGAATTTAGCGGTTACCTGTCGGACAGCCCGGCCCCGGACGAAGCGCCGGTGGGTGCAGAGCCCGGGGCACTGGATATATCGTCGTGGGCTGCTGGCGAATCCTGGCTGGAGCCGGAACCTGCAGACGAGGTTTCTGTTGATGAAGTGAGCTCGCACACGCACGCCGTATCGCTCCCGGAAGAGCCGCAGGATAACGCGGAATCAGGCAGCTGGAGCTACTCGACAGCGACCGGTTTGCCCACCTGCGATGACGAGTTTGACCGCTATCTGCTTTCCGCAGACCACTCGACCGTGGACGGCGGGGATATCGATGCCCTCGAGCTGACACAGAGCGAGGGAGTTACCTCGGTGGACCCTTCCCTGGAAGCGGATCTCGATTACCACCAGGATTTCAGGCTGCCACAGGATGTGCGTCCAGAAACCGTGGCCGCCCTGGCGGCGCTTGTCGATCCGGCGATGGACGCTCTGCAGACGGCAGTCGCTGCGCAGCTGCAGAAGCTGGGCGCTGAAGCCGGGAGCGTGGCCCTGGATGCGATGCTGACCACCGACCCCTTGAGTCGTCGCCGCGCCGTGGAGGAGGGCTACCTTCCCGTGTCCCAGGTGATGCCGGAGCTACCGGAGGCACTACAGGCACTCGATGAGGAGGCGCGAGACGCGCTCTGCGTATGCCTGGTGTGGCGTGACAGTGGTCATACCGCCAACGAGATACTGCAACCGGGCTATGCCTTCGAGCAATCCCCAGCCCAGGGACAGCCGGAAATGCCCGCGGCATTTCCGGGGATACCGCTGCCCGAATCCGGTAGCGAAGTTAGTTTTCCAACCTCCGCCGCTTCGGCCAACGATGCCGGACCGGAGGCGGAGGATGACGCCGATTTTCTGGCCAGCTTCCTTGACGGGGAGCTGGGGTCCGCGGGTACGAGCGACGATGCCGCGGATCTCTGGGCCCTGCTGGATGAGGAGAGCGACTCAAGGTCCTGGGTGCAGGAGACGGGTCTTGCCGAACCTGATCCGGCCGAGCCTCTTCTGGCCGAGCCTGCTCCGGCCGAGCCTGCTCGCGCCGAACCCGAAAAGGCCGCTGATAAGACGCCTGCCGATAGTGAGAATACCGCCGCGGCACCGGCTGCCAGCGTATTCGATCTTAATTTGTTCAATGCCGCTGACGAGCTGGACGATTGGCAGGCCGCTGACCAGGGTCCGGCTGAGGATTCCGATCTCGATGCCCTGATGGATAGCCTGAGCCCCGAGGAGGCGGATATCGAGGATCTCCTCGGCAGCGAAATGGTGGCCTTTGCCAGCGCACCGGACGAGGCTGAACCCGAGCCTCCGCCCGAAGTTCATGCCGCTGCGCCAGTGCCGGCGGACGCCGCCGCGACCCAGTCCGACGCCGGAGGGCACTGGTGTATCCCGGCCCATATCCGCTTCAGCTTCACCAGCAGCAGTGGCACCGAGGTTTTCCGCGATTTCCTCGACGCCTTCCTCGAGGAGGGTGCGGTGGAGCTGGAGAAACTGGAGGATGCCATCGGTGAATGGGAGCAGGCGCTGGACTCGCCCGCCGGTAGCGATGTGGTACCCCGTGTGCTGCACACCCTGAAGGGTATTGCCAAGGGTGTTGGCCTGCAGCGTTACGGTACGCTGATCCATAATTTTGAAACGCTGCTACAGGGCCTGGCACGGCCGCTGCCTGGCGAAGAGGCGGCCTACTTCCGTATCATCAATGCCTGGTTGGATGCCGCAATCCAGGGATTCGAACATATCCAGGATGCCGGCGAAGATGTGGCCAGCGAATTGCCACAGCTTGCCCGCGTGGCGGGGGTTTCGGCTGGCGCAGACAACACCCGCGGTACCCACGACGACAGTGCCGCCAGCCTCGCTGTACACCCTCTGGAACCGGCGCCACGGATCGACCGGCAGCAGGATGCGAAGCTCGCGGATGAAGGCGCCAAGGTGCTGGCGGCACAGCAAACCATTCGCATGAGTTCCGAGTCACTGGATCACCTGCTGAACCTCGGTAACCAGGCGCAGCAGCTGGGGGTGCGCGCCTCCCAGAGTACTTTCAAGAGCAAACGCGCCGCGGTGGAACTGCTGGCCCGCCTGTCTTCGGTTCGCTCTCATATCACCAAGATTGCGGACCGCGCCCTGCAGAGTGTCACCGCCAAGGGAAGCCAGGGTCGCAGCGAGCTCGACGCCCTGGAGATGGACCAGTACTCCGAACTGCAGGAAGCGGCGAACATCCTGCGTGAAGGTATCGAGGACCTGGACGACCTGATTCATGTTTCCACTCGCCAGACCGCCTCTGCAGAGGCACTGCTCAAGCAACAGGCCTCGGTGGTCACGTCGTTGAGCTCGGCCCTGCGCGACGCCCGCGTGGTACCGGTGTCACGCCTTATGCCCGGCTTGCGCAGAATCGTGCGCAACGTGGGTGATGACCTGGGCAAGGCCGTGGAATTTCGGGTCCTCAATGAAGTGGGCAAGCTCGACCGCGACAGCCACGTATGTTGCCAGATAATACTTGAGCACATGGTGCGTAACGCCCTGGATCACGGGATCGAGCTGCCTCAGGATCGTATCGCCGCTGGCAAGCCCGAAAGCGGCCGCATCACCGTCGACGTGCGTAAGGATGGCGCCGATTACGTGATTCGCCTGGCCGATGACGGCCGTGGCATGGACCCCGATGCGCTGCGTGAGGCGGCACTCGATCGGGGCCTGGATCTCAATATTGCCGAACTCAGTGACCGCGATGCACTGCGGCTGATTTTCCACAAGGGTTTCTCCACCGCGGGCCGGGTCAGCGAAATTTCCGGGCGCGGTGTGGGCATGGATATCGTCCTCAGCGAACTGCAGCAGATCGGCGGTGAAATAGATATTGAGTCTACCCCCGGGGTGGGGACGACGTTCATCGTCCGCGTTCCCTCCAACGTCAATGTGAACGGTGCCCTGCTGGTGAGCGCCGGCGACGCCTCCTATGCGATACCGCTGGACGGTCTGGTGGCCACCGAACGGGTGCCGGTAGAGGATTTTTATCGCGCCATTGCCGAGGGCGGGAACCTGTCCCTGTTCGGGATCGAGTGTGAGCCGGCCTACCTTGCCACCCTGTGCCATGGCGAAAAACTGCCGGAGCAGGAGTCGTGGACAGGCAACAGTATCCCGGTAATTATCGCGGGGGATGAAGATCGACATATGGCGATCGCGGTGGATGATGTCACCGAGGCCCTGGAGCTGGTTATTCGTTCCCTCGGCCCCCAGTTCAGTGGGGTACCGGGCGTTGCCGGTGGTGCAACCACCTCCGACGGCCACGCCATCGTGGCCCTAGATCTCAACCTGCTGGTGCGCAGCATCGCCGACAGCGGCCGTTCCGCGGTGGCCCTGGAGCGCGAACGTGAGCAGCGCCTGCTGGTGCTGGTAGTGGATGACTCGCGCACCCAGCGCATGGTCGCCACCAGCCAGTTTGACACCCTGGGGGTGGAGACCGTCACCGCGGAAAACGGCCTGGTGGCAATAGATTTGCTCAACAGTACGCATCGTTTGCCCGACGTCATCCTGTTGGATGTCGAGATGCCGGTGAAGGATGGTATCCAGACCCTGCGCGAGATCCGTCGCTCCGCTCGCTACCGACACCTGCCCGTGATCATGGTAACCTCGCGCACCGGCCCCAAGCATCGCGCCCTGGCGCGCGAGGCCGGGTGCAACGGCTACATGGGCAAGCCGTTCAACTTCCCGGTACTGGTGGAACAGATTGCCCAGCTCACGGGCCAGCCTCTGAGCATTAACTAGGGCCAAACTATGAGTGATACATCCCACCGTCAGTGCCTGTTTCTGCCCTGCTCTACCGCGGAGATCTGGGCCCTTCCCCGCAACGCGCTGGCGGAAATAGTCACAGTCAAGGAGGCGGCGGATCAGCCGCCCTCGTCGATTCACTGGCGCGGCAACGAAGTGCCTGTGTTGGATCTCGATGACAGCGGCGCCGCCCGCTGGCGGGAGCCGCGAGCGGGTACCGGATTGATTGCGGTGCTTCTTGGTATTCAGGGGAGCGGCTGTCGTTACCTGGGCGTTGCCCTGCGCGGCCAGGGTCTGAGCATGGAACCTGTGCCTGAAGCCGAGATAGAGGACCGTCCGGATCTTGCCCTGCCGGGCGCCCTCGGTGCTTTCCGCTGGCGCGACGTAACCTACCAGGTGCCCGACCTGCTTACCCTGCAGGAACAGGTTGGTCGCGACTGGCTGATAGAGCACAGCGGCGTCAGCGCGAGCAATGCATAGAACAAGGAAATTTTGTGAATTCACTGCAAATTGATCAACTCGCCACACGCATCGACCAGGCCTTTGGCGAAGATACGCCTTTCACCGAGCAAGCCCTTTCCGAGCACGACGTAGACACCCTGAACCGGGTGTTTGCCGATGATGGTTACCAGCGCTACCTGCAGGACCAGGTCAATCGACAGATTATTCGCGACTACCTGACCAACGCGGTACTGCTGAAATTCGTTTCCGAAGAAGCCCTGACCACCCTCACCGAGCGAGCGGGCAGCGTTTCCGGACGCGCCACGCTTTCCCTGCACATGCTGATGAGTGCCGTCGACCAGGCAGAGTCGTTGGCTGCTGCCGAGGACGCTGAACTCGTGCCACTGCAGCCGGGCGGCAGGGCGCGGCCCCACCTCAACCTGATCAAAAGCTGAAGTTAGCCGCCGAACCGGCACCCGTTGACGCCCTCAGGGCGCTTTTGGCGGCGAAAAAATTTGGCAATTGATGTCCCTGACAGGCACCCGAACTTATCGCGCCTGAAAAAAAATGGCAGATTTCAGGGCTCTCTCCCTAATTGCTTCCTCGAAACACGCCAAAGGCGTTGTCTTCCCCATAGCCTCTACCTATAACTGAATTCGCGCCGCAAACAGCAGCGCACAACGTGGGCGGCGCCTCGGTGAAATGTCCCACTTGGCAGAAAAACGAGACATTAGGGGATGACTATGTTGACGATTACGCCTACCGCGGTACTCGATGCAAAGCCCAGCGAGCAACTGGAAGTGTTTGCAGTGATTGAGGGCAAGAAGGTATACCTTCCCCCGGAAGCCAAATACGTGATGCAGGATCGTCGGGGGCTGTGGTTTTACAGCACCCGCAAGCCGCGCACTTCCGAGGGAGACTGGACGCCCAACAAGACGTCTATTGCCTGCCGCACGGACGCCGGCATGGTACGCGTACTGAAGACCGATACGCGGGTGCCCTGGCTGGACACCTGCCAGCGCACAGTGCGGATGCTCTCCGGCGTCGAGGGTCGTCGCCCGGCCGACGAAGCCTGAGTGTTCTATCGGGCCGTCGGCGCCCTAGCTGACGGCGGCGTGATTGGGCTGGCGGGCGAATTCGCACCAGCGACCCAGCTCTTCTGTGTGACTGGCCAGGATCGTGACAACTTCCTCCGCCATACGCTCGTAGGCTTCCTGCCAGGTACCGATGTGTACCACCATGGCGCAGCGCTGTCGCATGGGCATGTCCCTGGGCAGATTCAGTGGATCCAGCGGGCGGCTGCGAAAGCCCTGCCGCAGGACCGCTGATACCACCTCATTCTCCTTGTTGTCCCGGAGCTCCCCCTCGAACCGGCGCAGCGGCATCAGCAGCCGTTCGCGCTGGGGAAAATCGGGATCAGTAATAATATTGTGTATCCAGATCGGCAGTTCGGCGCACAGCTGGTCGCGTAGTGTTCCCCTGCGTTCTGCGGGCGGCTCCGGGGCTACCCGGCACATAGTGAGCGCTTCCCTGCTACTGAAGCCGTAGGCGCGGAAGGCATCGATGCGGGCACCCACGAGGGCCGTGTGGGTCAATTGAAACTCAGCCATTCGTGGTTACTCCATCAATACGAATTGCACGGGAACGGGTATCACCAGGGCGCCGGAATCGGCGCCGTACTCTGCTACAGCCACGCTATCCAGCGGTCCTTCCAGGGGCTTCTCCAGCGCCTCCTTCGCCGCCTTGCGAGCAGCATCATCCAGCATGCTGTGGCCGGAGGACTGGGCCACTTCGACGGCCTGTAGCCGACCCGAGGTGTCCAGCGTCAGGTCCAGTTCCAGGGCGCCCTGGATATTGCGGCGCACCGCAGAACGGGGGTATTTAATCCGGCTGTTCACCAGCACGAAGACCTGGTGGTTAAAGATAGCCAGGCGTTGTGAGTATTCCCTGACATCCAGGGCCCGGGCGCGCTCCACCTCGGACAGCTCTGCCTCCAGGATCTCAATCACCGGTGCTTCCTCGCGCAATTGCGGCCGCGGCGCGATACTGGCGAGGGTGGGTGTGCTGGCGGCAGGCGTGGCGGGAGTGATCTCCGCGGCATCGGCCGGCTGTACTGAGCCAGCGGCCAGTTCTGGCGAGGCGTCGTCCGCAGCCACCTGTGCTGCCATGAGGGTAGCCGGCTCGGTGTTAGCCATCCCGGTGCTGGCTTCTTCGGGGTCCCTCGGCGCCGGCGCGTCCACATCGGCTACCGTGGCGGTGTCGGCCTGGGTTGCCGCCAGGGCGACCTCTGGCGCGCTGGCGACGACGGCTTCGGCTGGTTCCGCAGTGGTGCTTGCGGTTGCCTGCGTCTCGCTCCAGCTGGCGACCGTGGCGATACGCTCGGCACTGGGCTTGAGTTGGTGATACTGTTCCTCCAGTGCCGGGTCGATGCCCTGTGCCAGCAGGGTGTCGCGGAAGGCGGTGCTGGCGCCACGCTCTCCCACCCAGCCCCTGACCAGGTAGGCAAAGGCCTGATCGCTCGCCACCCGGGCGAGCTCCGCGCCGTTGAGGGTGATGACGGTGCCCTGATCCGGTGCGCTGAATATTCTGAGCTGGTCCCCGGCATAGAGGCTGCCCCGAGTGGCCTGCATCAGTTGGCGGGCGAGGTCCTGGGTACTTGCGTCAGCCGATGTTCCGGTCGCCAGTTCGGATTGCAGCAGAATCCCGCCCAGCAGGCTGCGAATACTGGTGCGGCGGGCGACCACCTGGAACAGCATTACCCGCGGTGCTGCCACGCTCGCGATGTCCTCCACGGCGAGCAGGCTCGCGTTGGTCTGCAGGGCCGCCAGGTAAATGTTGCGTCCCGTTTCCCGGTGCATTGCCAGGCCGGTCAGCGCCAGGTCTCCGGGCGCTGAACGCGCGGTACACGCCAAGCCAGCCAGGAGCAGGATGCAGACGCCCAGATGCAGGTGCCGATGCCATTGTCGTTGCATGGTGACGCTCGTTGCTCGTTCGAGTTCTTGTGGCAACCAGCTTGGCCCGGGCGTCCCCGGTGGGGCAAGCAAAAACCGGAGAAAACTCCAGTTAGTGCACGCTCTACTCGGAGCTGCCCTGCATCGCTTCCTTGACCTTGTCCATGTCGACCGAGTCCATGGCCTTTTCCTTGTCCACGGATTCAGCAGCCTTCTGGTAGTCGACACCGTCGGTGCTCACGGCGTCCTTCAGTTTGTCCTGGTCCACGGACTCCACCGCCTTTTCCTTGTCCACGGCTTCCATCATTTTGTTCATGTCCTGGGCCATGGCCAGGCTGGCGCCCAGGCTCAATCCGGCGGCTGCCATCAGGGTGATCAGTTTCATGCGAACTCCTTGCGGGATAGTCCCGTTGTCGTGCGGCGACCCGTGCGGTGCGCCAGAGGTACATCAAGTATTGGTGACTTTGCCGGTTTCCGCCACCGGGGCACCCTCCCCCTCGGTCAGTGACTGCAGGCGCTCCTGTTCCAGGTCCAGGTGTACCGGGCTGACCTCGGGCCGGGTCTCGGCGGCCCGTGCCGAAAGCTGTTGAAAGCGCTCGACCTTGCCGTGCAGGCCCTGTTTGCCCGCCAGTGCGCGCACCGTATCGTTGTAATGGTTGCCGGTCGTGCGCAGCGAGTTGCCCAGCTTCTGCAGGCGCTCGGCGACCAGGCTGACCTGGTTGTAGACCTCCCCCGCCCGGGTGCTGATCTCCCTGGCCTCCCTGTGACTGTGTTCCACCATCCACAGGTTGGCGACCGTGCGCATGATGGGCATCAGGGTGGTGTGTGAAACCAGCGCCACCCCCTGCTGGAAGGCATCGTTATACAGCGTGGGGTTACGCCGCAGCGCCTCGATGTAGGCCGGCTCGACCGGCAGGAACATAAGGACGAAATCCGGGCTGTCGACCTGGTCGAGGCGGGCGTAATCCTTGCGCGCGAGATCGCTGACATGCTGCCTGACCGACCTGGCGTGGGCGGCCAGCGCGGCTTCCCGCGCTTCGTCGCTGTCGGCGCTGACCGCGCGCTCGTAGTCCAGCAGGGACACCTTGCTGTCGATGACCAGGTGTTTGCCATCGGGCAGCTTGATCAGAAAATCCGGCTGGCGCCGCTGGCCGGCGCCATCCTGGAGTGCGGCCTGGGCCTCGTAGTGTACCCCCCGCTGCAGGCCCGCCAGCTGCAGGCTGCGCTCAAGCTGGGCCTCGCCCCAGCTCCCGGCGGCCTTGTTGTCGCCGCGCAGGGCAGAGCTCAGTCTGCTTGCCTGGGCGTTCATTTCCAGGCCGACGTCGAGCACTTTCTGCAGTTCTCCGGCGAGGCTGGCCTGGCCGCGCACCGATTCGGTATGGACCTGCTCGATACGCTGCTGAAAGCCCTGTATCTGCTCGCGGAAGGGTGCCAGCAGGTGGTCCAGGGACAGGCGCGACTGGCTGTCGAACGCCTGACTGCGATGTTCGAATATCTGGTTGGCGAGGTTTTCGAACTCCTGTTTCATCTGCACCTTGTGCTCGGCCAGGAGACCGGACTGGGCCTGGTACAGCCGTTCCCGCTCCGCCAGCTGGGCCTGCAGTCGGGCATTCTCCTGCGCCAGTGCCTGCCTGTCCCGGACCAGGTGAGCCAGCCGTTCCGCCTGCTGCCGGTAGCGCCGCCGCCACTGCTGCCACTGCCGGGCCAGGGTGGCGGTGACGCCCAGCAGCAGGGCCGCACCGGCGCCAATCCCGGTGAACAGCAGTTGCTGGTGGCTCCAGTCCATATGTTGGCTCCAGTCGTTGTGGGCACAGGGCTCTGCCACCTGCCAGTCTACTGGATTCCCCCCGCTCGCGCCGGCCGCGGGCGGCGTACCTGTCGCTTTTACGCTGGGGTACAATCGGCGGCTCCGGAGCCAGGAGACGCAGGTCGATGACTGACATAGTGGGAGGCGGCGCCAAGAAGGTGCTGTACACCCTGGAAACAGTGCGGCGGATCGGCTTGCGCAGCTCGGCGCGGGCGCTCTCGGCGAATAATACCTGCAAGGCCTGCGGGCTGGGTATGGGTGGCCAGCGCGGCGGCATGACCAACGAACTGGGCGAGTACCCGGCGGTGTGCAACAAGAGCGTGCAGGCCCAGTCAACGGATATCCAGCCGCCGCTGCCCCCGGAGTTTTTTGCCCACAGCCTGGATGAGCTGCGCGAGCTGACCCCGCGACAGCTTGAGCATGCGGGGCGCCTGGGCAATCCCGTATTCAAGGCCGCCGACGACCAGAACTACCGCGAGGTCACCTGGGACTGGGCTCTGGCGCATGCCGCGCGGCGCCTGGCGGCGACCGACCCGGGGCGGAGTTTCTTCTACAGCTCGGGGCGTTCGTCCAACGAGTCCGGCTTCCTGCTGCAGCTGCTGGCGCGCCTTTATGGCACCAACAACGTCAACAACTGCTCCTACTACTGCCACCAGGCCACCAGCGTGGGTCTGGGTACGACCATCGGTACGGGCACCGCAACCGTGGAGCTGGCAGACCTGAATGGCTGTGACCTGATATTTGTAATTGGCGCCAACCCCGCCTCGAATCACCCGCGCTTTATTCACAAGCTGCAGGCCTGTCGCGAGCGCGGCGGCCACGTGGTGGTCATTAACCCTGCGCGCGAACCCGGGCTGGTGAAGTTCGCGGTCCCGCGCAGCGCCCGCTCAATGATCGCCGGCGGCACCGAGATCGCCTCGGCCTACCTGCAGCCCAATATCGGTGGCGATATCGCGGTGTTCAAGGGGCTGGCCAAGGCGGTGCTGGAGAGTGGCGCCGAGGACAGGGCCTTCCTCGCGGAGCACTGCGAGGCCAGCGAGGGTTTTATCGCCGATATCGAGGCCACCACCTGGGCGGATATCGAGACCGCCAGCGGCCTGGACCGCGCACAGATCAGCGCCGTAGGTGACATTTACAGTCGCTCCCGAAACGCGGTCTTCGCCTGGGGTATGGGCATGACCCATCACCGTTTTGGCGGCGAGAACGTGGAATATATTGCCAACCTGGCGCTGCTCCGGGGCATGGTGGGGCGTCCCCACGCGGGCCTGCTGCCCTTGCGGGGACACAGCAACGTCCAGGGGATCGGCACGATCGGGGTGAAACCGGTGCTGCCGGAGGCGGTATTCCAGCGCATCGAGGAGACCTTCGGGGTGCGCCTGCCGACGGGCCCGGGAATGGACACCCTGGCCGGGCTGGAGGCGGCCCACGCCGGCAGGATCGACGCCGCCTGCCTGGTGGGCGGCAACCTCTACGGGGCGACCCCGGATGCCGCCTGGGCGGTAAAGGCCCTGCGGCGCATAGGTTTCAAGCTGTATCTCACTACTACGCTCAACCAGGGCCACTTGCACGGAGTCGATGACAGTGAGGCCCTGATCCTCCCGGTCTGTGCGCGGGATGAGGAGCCCCAGGCGACCACGCAGGAGTCCATGTTCAACTACGTGCGCCTGAGTGATGGCGGCATCAAGCGCCTGGACAACGTGCGCTCGGAGGTCGCGATCCTCGCCGACCTCGGGCAGCGCCTGCTGCCGGACAGTCCGGTGGACTTTGCCGGCTTTGCCGATCATCGCAGCCTGCGCCAGGCCATCGCCGCCACCGTGCCGGGGATGGAAGCCCTGCAGGACATCGACGTGGCACGCGAGGAATTTCACGTCCGCGGGCGCCTGCTGCACACCCCGGTCTTTCACACGCCCTCCGGGCGGGCCCGCTTCCAGGTCCACCCCATTCCCCGGGCCAACGAGGCCGGGGAACACTACCCCCTGCTGCTGGCCAGCGTGCGTAGCGAGGGGCAGTTCAACACCATGATTTACGAGGAACAGGACAGTTATCGCTACCGGGCGGGGCGCCGCTCGGTGCTCATGGGACCCGAGGACATGCAGCGCCTCGAACTGGGCGAGGGCGATATCGTGGACGTGGTTTCCGACGCGGGCCGGCTGGCCGCGGTCACCGTCTGCCGCTTCGACCTGCCGCCGGGTAACGTCCTGGCCTATTATCCCGAGGCCAACATTCTCTGCCAGCGGCAGGTGGACCCTCGCAGCCGCACCCCGAACTTCAAGTCGGTGCCGGTGCGGATCGAACGCACCGGGTGATGAGCACAGCAGCCCTGAAGGCTGCTACCGGGGCACCGCGAGCTGGGAGATATCCGCTACCTGCAGGAACAGGCCGCGCAGGGCGTGCAGCAGGTTGAGCCGGTTGTCGCGCAGGGCCGGGTCCTCGGCATTCACCATTACCCCGTCGAAAAAGGCATCCACGGGTTCGCGCAGGGCCGCGAGGTCGCGCAGGGCGTCACCGTAGGCCTCCTGCTCCAGATGCTGCCGGGTCCGTGTCTCCAGGTCACTGACCGCCCGGGCAAGTTCGACCTCCTGGGCTTCCTGAAGTAAGTCAGTGCTCACACTGGAAAAGGCATGGCCAGTCTCAAGCTTACCCAGGATATTGGCGACCCGCTTGTTGGCGGCGGCCAGGGACGCGGCCTCTGGCAGCTGGCTGAAGGCGTGCACAGCGTGGACCCGGCGCTGGATGTCCAGGGGCCGACTGGGTCCGGTGGCGCTGACCGCGCGGAATACCTCAACCGGGATGGCCTCTTCCTCATACCAGGCCCGGAAGCGCTCCAGCATGTAAGTCAGGACCTGTTCCGCAGTATCCGCTGCCAGCAGCGAATCCGGGTAGCATGCCAGGGCTTCGCGCAGGCAGTCCCGCAGGTCCAGGTCCAGTTCTTTCTCCACCAGGATGCGCAGGACCGCGAGGGACGCGCGGCGCAGGGCGAAGGGGTCCTTCGAGCCGGTGGGTGGCTGGCCGATACCGAAGATCCCTACCAGCGTGTCCAGTCGGTCCGCGAGGCCCAGCGCGATCGCGGTGGGGTTCTCCGGCAGTTCGTCCCCGGCGAAGCGGGGGCGATACTGCTGCGCCTGGGCCGCGGCGACGTCGGGGTGCTCGCCATCATGGGCGGCGTAGTAGGCACCGGCAGTGCCCTGCATGTCCGGAAACTCCTGCACCATTTCCGTGACCAGGTCGGTCTTGCTCAGGCGGGCTGCCCGGGCGGCCCGCCCGGGGTCACTGCCCAGGCGTTGCGCGAGCCAGCCGGCGAGACGCTCGAGGCGCCGGGTCTTGTCGTGCAGGGTGCCCAGCTGCTTCTGGAACACGATATCCTTCAGCTGTTCTACACGGCTGTCGAGGCTGTGTTTCTTGTCGGTATCGAAAAAGAAGGCGGCGTCCGCCAGGCGCGGGCGAATCACCCGCTCATTGCCGTCGATCACCTGCACCGGGTCTTCGCTCTCTATATTGCTCACGGTCACGAAGTGCGGCAGCAGGCGACCCTCGCTATCGACCAGGTGGAAGTACTTCTGGTGTTCCTTCATCGAGGAAATCAGCGCCTCCGCCGGTACCTTGAGAAAGCGCTCCTCGAACGTGCCGGTGAGCGCCACCGGCCATTCGACCAGGCCGGTGACCTCATCCAGCAGGTCGGGGTCGATCACCGCGGTGGCCTTGAGGGCACTGGCCTCGGCCATCACCTGCTCGCGAATGGAATCGCGGCGCGCGCTGAAGCTGGCCATCACATGGGCTTCGGCGAGCACCGAGGGGTAGTCCTCCGGACGCGCCAGGGTGAGCTCGCCGCGACTGTGAAAGCGGTGGCCCCGGGTGCGGTTGCCTGTGGGCAAGCCCAGGACCTCGCCAAAGTCGCTGTCCTGGCCGAGCATCGCCACCACCCAGTGCACCGGGCGTACAAACTCCACCCGGCTGGCGCCCCAGCGCATCCTCCGGGCGATGGGCAGCTGGCGGATGCTCTCGTTGATGATCTCGTTAAAGCTCGCGGCGGCGGACGCCCCGGCCACTGTGCGCTGCAGGCCCAGGCGGGGCCCCTTGGGCGTGTCGATGGTCTGCAGGTCCTCCGGTGCCACCCCCTGCTTGCGCGCGAAACCGGCTGCCGCGGGGCTCCAGTTGCCGGCGTCGTCGCGGGCGCGATCCGCCGGCGGCCCCAGCAACTCCTCGGTGCGATCGGGTGCGTGGGTGGCAACTTCCGCGATCATGACCGCCAGGCGGCGCGGGCTGGCGAACCATTGCACCTCGCCGTGGCTCAGCTCGCGCTGCGCCAGCCCGGCGACGATACCGTCCCGCAGGCCCTCGCCCAGCGCCTGCAAATTTTTCGGTGGCAGTTCCTCGGTGCCAAGTTCCAGCAGCAGGGTTTCGGTACTCATGCTTGGGCGGCCTCCGCTTGCAGCTTGTCCAGGATCTCCTGGCGCGGGCCGGGGTCCGCGAGGGGGAAGCCCATGCTCGCCCGCGCCTGCAGGTAACTCTGGGCGACCGCCCGGGCCAGGGTGCGCACCCGCAGGATGAAGCGCTGGCGTTCGGTCACCGAAATTGCATGCCGGGCGTCCAGCAGGTTGAAGGTGTGGGAGGCCTTCATCACCATTTCATAAGCCGGCAGGGGCAGGTTGCGTTCTACCAGGCGCATGGCCTCGCCCTCGAAGTGGTCGAACTGGCGAAACAGGAAACCGGTATCGGCTTCCTCGAAGTTGTAGCGCGACTGCTCCACCTCGTTCTGGAGAAACACGTCGCCGTAGGTCACCACCCCCGCAGGGCCGTCGGCCCAGATCAGGTCGTAAATACTGTCCACCCCCTGCAGGTACATCGCGATGCGCTCGAGGCCATAGGTGATTTCACCTGTGACCGGGAAGCATTCGAGGCCACCCGCCTGCTGGAAATAGGTAAACTGGGTCACTTCCATGCCGTTGAGCCAGACCTCCCAGCCCAGGCCCCAGGCACCCAGGGTGGGTGACTCCCAGTTATCCTCGACGAAGCGGATATCGTGGATAGCGCTGTCGATGCCCAGGGCCTGCAGGGAGTCCAGGTACAGCTGCTGGAAGTCCGCCGGCGAGGGCTTCATCACCACCTGGAACTGATAGTAGTGCTGCAGCCGGTTGGGGTTTTCACCGTAGCGGCCATCGGTGGGGCGACGGCTGGGCTGGACGTAGGCCGCATTCCAGTTCTCGGGTCCCACCGCGCGCAGGAAGGTGGCCGGGTGGAAGGTGCCGGCGCCCACTTCCATGTCCAGTGGCTGCAGCACAACGCAGCCGCGGGCTGCCCAGTATTCCTGCAGGCGCAGGATAAGTTCCTGGAAAGTCAGGGATTTGGGTTCGTCCTTGGACACGGGTACACCTGTGAGCTGGTTGCAAAAAGCCGGGTATTATACAGTCTCTTGGGCCGCGATGATGCACCCCGGGGTGGATATCTCGACTGCGTGAGGCTGGTAGCCACCCCGCGGGGACCGGCATAATGGCGACTCCCCGCCTTCAGCACCGGAACACCTGTTTATGGACAAGCTCAAGGCCTGGACAATCTGGGCCATTACGCATGTCAGTGCCGCACTGCCCCTGTCCTGGGCCCGCGGCCTGGGCAGATTGCTGGCGCGAATCTACTGGCCCTTCAACGGCAGCAGCCGGCGCGTAACGGAGCGGAACCTGGCCCTGGCCTTCCCCGATATGCCCGCACCGGAGCGTCGGCAGCTGGCGCGGGAGAGCCTGGCGGCGACGGCGGAGCTGGTCGCGGAAATGGGCCACGTGTGGCTGCACCCCTGGTCGCGGCTGCAGCGGCGGATTGTCAGTGTGGAGGGTGCGGAACTGGTGCAGGCGGCGCGCGATTCCGGGCGCGGCGTGATCGTTCTCGCCCCCCACCTGGGTAACTGGGAGGTGGCCGGCCTGCACGTGGCCACCCTGGGGCCGACCGTGGCCCTGTACGAACCGCCGCAGATCAGCGCCCTGGGGCCGATGATCGAGCGCGCCCGGCAGCGCACCGGCTCGACCCTGGTGCCTACTGACAGCCGCGGCCTGGCCCGCCTGTTGAAAAGCGTGCGCGGCGGCCACATCTCCGGCATCCTGCCCGACCAGTGCCCGCGGGAACTGAGCGCGGGCATGAACAGTGAATTTATGGGCGTGCCCTGCTTTACCGGCACCCTGGCGAGCAACATGATCAGGCGCACCGGCGCCGTGGCCCTGTTCTGTCGCGCGCGGCGCGTTCCGGGGGGCTTCGACCTGCGTTACACGGCGGCGGAGGAAGCGATCTACGATGCGGACACGGCCACGTCCCTGGCGGCGATGAACCGTGGGGTCGAGCGCCTGCTGCAGGATTGCGTCGCCCAGTACCAGTGGGAATACAAACGTTTCAAGGTACGCCCGCGCAACGGCAATGATGTCTATGCCGATTGCTAGCGCGTCCTCGCGCCAATAACTGACGGGAGCATTATGTACTACGGCAAAATCGTGGCGGGCCTGCTGGGCCTGCTGCTCGGTGGCCCCATTGGCCTGGTGATCGGTCTGCTGCTGGGCCACAGTTTCGATCGGGGCCTGGCCCGCACCCTGGCCATGGGCTCGCCGGAGCACCTGCAGGAAGTGCAGCGCAGCTTTTTTACCACTACTTTCCGGCTGCAGGGCTACCTGGCCAAGGCGGACGGGCGGGTATCCGAGGAGGAAATCGCCCACACCGAGGAAGTCATCCGCCAGATGGGCCTCAACGCGGACCAGCGCCGGCAGGCCATCGAACTGTTCAAGGAAGGCAGTGCCGCGGGCTTTGACCCCGAGCCGACAGTCGCCGGTTTCATGGCGGTGGCCGGTGCCCAGCGCCAGCTGAGGCAGACCCTGCTGCTGTTCCTGGTGTCGCTGGCACTGGCAGACAGCCACCTGGATGCGGCAGAGCGCGAGGCACTCACCCGGATTGGCGGCCTGCTCGGCGTGTCCCCGACGCAGCTCGAACAGCTGCTGCGAATGGCCGAGGCCCAGGGCCATTTTCACGGCCAGCAGGGCGGGGGTGGATCATCCGCGCCCACGCTGGAGGATGCCTACGCCGCCCTGGGCGTGTCCCCGGATATCAGCGACAGGGAGCTGAAGCGCGCCTATCGCAAGCTGATGAGCGAGCACCACCCCGACAAGCTGATTGCCCGCGGCGTGCCCGAGGACATGCTCAAGCTGGCGACCGAAAAAGCCCAGGACATCCAGGCGGCCTACGCAAGGATTCGCGAACACCGCGATCGCTAGTGGGAGCTCACTAGATTCGCCAGAACATCGGCGTGAACAGCACCAGCAGGGTGAAGACCTCCAGGCGTCCCAGCAGCATCGCGAAGCACAGCAGCGCCTTGGCCGGCTCATTGATGCCGGCGTAGTTGGCGGCGACCTCACCGAGGCCGGGGCCGAGGTTGTTAAGCGAGGCGGCCACCGCCGAGAACGCGGTCAGAAAATCCAGGCCGGTCAGCATCAGCAGCAACATGATGGTGATAAAGGCGAACATGTACACCGCGAAAAAACTCCACACCGCGCTGACCACCGCGGCCTCCACCCGCCGGCGTCCCATTTTCAGGGGAATGACCGCCTGCGGGTGGACCAGCTGCTTGAGCTCGCGGATGCCCTGCTTGTAGATCAGCATCAGGCGCATGGCCTTGATCCCGCCACCGGTGGAGCCCACGCAACCGCCCATGAAGGAAAACATCAGCAGCATCACCGGCAGGAAGGTGGGCCAGGTGCTGTAGTCCTGGCTGGCAAAACCGGTGGTGGTGGCGATAGAGATCGCCTGGAACAGGCCGTGAACCAGGGCGTCGCCCGGCGCCACCGTGCCGCTCAGCACCAGATAGCTGCAGGTAATGGTGACGCACACCAGCAGCGCGCCGCCGAAGAACTTGGTCTCGCTGTCGCCGGCATAGCCGGCAAGGGAACGGCGCCGCCAGCTGAGAAAGTGCAAACCGAAATTGATCCCCGAGGCGCACATGAACACGCTGGCGATCAGCAGGATGGCGTTGCTCTCGAAATAGCCAAGGCTGGCGTCGTGGGTGGAAAAACCGCCGATGGCGACGGTGGAGAAGGCGTGACTGATAGCGTCAAAGGCGGACATGCCGGCGACGTAGTAGCTCAGGGCACACACCACGGTCAGTGCCACGTAGACCGAAAACAGGGCCTTGGCGGTCTCGGTGATACGCGGGGTGAGCTTGGAATCCTTGCTCGGCCCGGGGATTTCCGCGCGGTACAGCTGCATCCCGCCAATGCCGAGCATCGGCAGTACCGCTACTGCCACGACGATAATACCGATGCCCCCCAACCACTGCAGCAGCTGGCGATAGATCAGGATCGACGCCGGCAGGTCGTCCAGGCCCACGATCACCGTGGCGCCGGTGGTGGTGAGGCCGGATACGGATTCGAAAATCGCTTCCACCGGGCTCAGGGACAGCCCCTCGGTGACCGCGAAAGGCAGCGCCCCGAACAGGCCCAGGACGACCCAGAACAGGGAGGTGATCAGGAAGCCATCGCGAATACGCAGTTCGTGCGTCGAGTAGCGCGCCGGCGCCCACATCACCAGGCCCGAGGTGAAGGTAATGCCGGTGGCGAGCAGGAAGCCGGTGACCGTGTGATCGTCGGCTATCAGGCCAACGACCAGGGGCACCAGCATGCTGGTGCTGAACAGCATCAGCAGCATCCCGAGGACCTTGAACGCAGTGCTGAAATGCATCGGCGCGCCTAGGAGAAGAAGCCGAAGCCGACCGCGAACAGCTTTTCCACCGCGGCAATACGACTGCGATCAATCAGGAACAGGATGACGTGGTCGTCGGGCTCGATCACGATATGGCGGTGGGCAATAAGGACCTCGTTGCCGCGCACGATGGCGCCAATGGAAACGCCTTCCGGCAGGTTGATTTCATCCAGGCGCCGCCCCACCACCTTGGACGAGTAGGCATCGCCGTGGGCGGTCAGTTCGATCGCCTCGGCAGCGCCGCGCCGCAGGGAGTGTACGTTGCTGATGTCGCCCCGGCGCACGTGGGTCAACAGGCTGCCAATGGTGATCTGCTGCGGCGAAATGGCGATGTCGATCTCGTCACCCACGAGATCGGCGTAGGCGGCGTTGGTGATCAGGGTGATCACTTTCTTCGCCCCCATGCGTTTGGCCAGCATCGACATCATGATGTTGGATTCGTCATTGTTGGTCAGGGCGCAGAAGACGTCGGTGGATTCAATATTTTCCGCCGACAGCAGCTGCGGCTCCGCGGCGCTGCCGCAAAGCACGATGCTGTGCTTGAGCCGCTCGGAGAGCACCCGGCAGCGACTGTAGGACTTTTCGATCACCTTGACCTGATAGTGGCCATCGAGGCCCTGGGCCAGGGTCGCGCCGATGTTGCCGCCGCCGGCGATCATCACCCGCTTGTAGGGCTTGTCCACCTTGCGCAGCTCCGACATCACCGCGCGGATGTTCTTGCGCGCGGCGATGAAGAAAACCTCATCATCCGCTTCCACCACGGTGTTGCCCTCGGGGATGATCGGCCGGTCCTGGCGAAAAATCGCCGCGACCCGGGTGTCCACCTTGGGCATGTGCTTGCGGATTTCCTGCAGCTCCTGGCCCACGATCGGCCCGCCGTAGTAGGCGCGAACCGCGACCAGTTGTACCTTGCCGTCAGCGAAATCCAGTACCTGCAGGGCGCCGGGATTGGCAATCAGCTGGCGGATGTTGTTGGTCACCAGCTGCTCCGGCCCGATGATCACATCCACCGGTATATTTTCAGGGTTGAACAGCTGGTCCTGGTAGGCGAGATAGTTGGGTGAGCGCACCCGGGAGATCTTGGTGGGCGTGTTGAACACCGTGTGCGCCACCTGGCAGGCCATCATGTTGATCTCGTCGCTGTTGGTGACTGCGATCAGCATGTCGGCGTCCTCGGCCCCCGCCTTGAGCAGGGTGCCCGGGTGGGAGGCGCCCCCCATTACGGTGCCGATATCCAGGCGGTCCTGCAGATTGCGCAGCTTTTCCGGATCGGTGTCGACCACGGTGATGTCGTTCTGCTCATTGGCCAGGTGTTCGGCCAGCGTGCCGCCAACCTGGCCGGCACCCAGAATGATGATCTTCATGGTCCGGGGACCCCGTCAGCAAGTGTCTGCGCCTGGTGGCTGTAGAGCGCGATTGTAAGCACTGGGGCGTGGGCTGGCTAGCGGCGCCTGACGAGGCGCGCGAAATACAGTCCATCCGGACCGTCCTGCGCGGGCAGGAGCTGGCGCCCGTGGCTGCGCGGCTGCCCCCACTGCCCATCGATTGGCAGTTCCTCGGCGTCATCGGTGGTGGCAAGGAAGTCGGCGATCACCGCGCTGTTTTCGGCGTCCAGTACCGAGCAGGTCACATAGAGCAGGGTGCCGCCGGGGGCCAGTAGTGGCCACAGTCCCGCCAGGATTGCACCCTGGCGACGGGCCAGTTGCGCGATGTCTCCCTCGCGGCGCAGGAGCATGATGTCGGGGTGGCGACGGATGACCCCGGTGGCGGAACAGGGTGCGTCCACCAGGATGCGCTGGAAGCTCGCCGCCTCGAGTTCCGCCGGGGGCAGCGCCGCGTCTGCCTGCAGCAGGGTGGCGGCCAGGCCCAGGCGCGAGAGGTTTTCACCCACCCGCTGCAGCCTCGGCGCATCGATATCCAGGGCGATGAGCTCTGCCAGTGCGGGCTGCAGTTCCAGCAGGTGGCAGGTCTTACCCCCCGGCGCGGCACAGGCATCGAGCACCCGCTCCCCGGGTTCTGCCCCCAGCAGGCCCGCGGCGAGCTGGGCCGCCTCGTCCTGGACGCTGGCGGCGCCCTGGGCAAAGCCCGGCAGCAGGGCCACGTCCACCGGCTGCTCCAGATACAGGGACTCGGGGCCCAGTGCGCCCGGGTGGCAGGCAATGTCCGCGGCCTGCAGGCGCCGGGCGTAGTCGGCGGGGCTGCCCTGGCGCCGATTCACCCGCAGGGTCATGGGCGGGCGGGCAGTATTGGCCGCCATGATGGCCGGGGCGGCATCGCCCCAGTCCCGCAGCAGGCGACGATAAAGCCATTCCGGGTGGGCCGCCCCGGCCGCGGGCGCCAGCGCCGCCAGCAGGTTGTCCTGCTCGCGCTGGAAGCGACGCAGGACCGCATTGAGCATGCCCCGGGCCCAGGTCTTGCCCAGGTCGCGGGTTGCCGCCACGGTGCTGGAGACCGCGGCGTGATCGGGGATTCGCGTTTCGCTGAGCTGGTACAGGCCCACGACCAGCAGTGCGCGCAGGTCCCGGTCCTTGTTGCGCAGCGGTTTGTCCAGCAGGTCCTGGCCCAGTGCGTCGAGGCGCGCCCAGGCGCGCAGGCTGCCGTAGCAAAGCTGCTGCAGCAGGGCCCGGTCCCGCTCTTTGACCTGCTCAAGTTGGGCCGGCAGGACCTCGGCAAGGGAGTCGCCGGCGAGCACCGCCGCCAGGGCGGTGGCGGCCGCGGCGCGGCAGTCGCGCATCAGGCAGGTTCCACGGGGAGGAAACGGGCGCCCACTGCGAACAGGTCACCTCGGGCCTTCAGCAGCTCTGTGACTGGCAGGGCGCGACCGCCCGGCAGTTGCAGTCGGGTCAGGCACAGCTGGCCATTGCCACAGGCGACCATGATGCCCTGCGAATTGCTGCGGGTAATGGTGCCCGGCGCCGCAGCCTGCTCTACCTCGTCGGGGCCTAGCTGCGCCTGCCATATCTTGATGCGTTGCCCCTCCAGGTTGCTGTAACACACGGGGAAGGGGTTGAAGGCGCGCACTGCCCGCTCCAGCTCGGCGGCGGGTCGCTGCCAGTCGAGGCCTGCCTCGGCCTTGCTGATCTTGCCCGCGTAGGTGGCGAGACTGTCGTCCTGGCGCTCGCCCCGCTGCAGGTGGCCCGGTAGATCCGCGAGCACCTCGAGCAGGCAGGGTGCGCCCAGTTCCGCCAGGGTATCGTGCAGACTCGCGGCCGTGGTTTCGGGGGAAATGTCGCAGCGGGCCCGGGCCAGCATGGCGCCGGTATCCAGGCCGGCATCCATCTGCATGATGGTCACACCGGTCTCGGTATCCCCCGCCTCAATGGCTCGCTGGATGGGCGCTGCGCCGCGCCAGCGCGGCAGCAGGGAGGCGTGGACGTTGAGACAGCCCAGCCTGGGCAGGGCCAGTACCGCCGGGGGCAGGATCAGGCCGTAGGCCACCACCACCAGTGCGTCGGCCTCCAGCGCGGCGAGTTCCGCGCGGGCGTCCGCGTCCCTGAGGCTGGCCGGCTGATACACCGGGATGTCTGCAGTCCGGGCCAGCTGTTTGACCGGGCTGGCCTGCAGTTTCTTGCCCCGGCCCGCAGGGCGATCCGGTTGGGTGTACACCGCCACGACATCGTGCTGGCTCTTCAGCAGGGCCTGCAGATGGCGCGCGGCAAACTCAGGGGTGCCTGCGAAAACCAGGCGCAGGGGGGCGGCGGGCACCGGTCAGGCTCGCCGACGCTGGTCTTTTTCCAGCTTCTTGCGAATCCGCGTGCGTTTCAGGGGGGAGATGTAGTCGACAAACAGTTTGCCATCGAGGTGATCGATCTCGTGCTGCAGGCAGATAGCCAACAGCCCCTCCAGTTCCCGGGTAAAGGACTGGCCATCGCGATCCATCGCCCTGACCTCGACCCGGCGGGGCCGGTTGACGGTTTCAAAGAAGCCGGGCACCGAGAGACAGCCCTCGTCGTACTCGCCCAGTTCGGGGTCCAGCACCGTGACCTCGGGGTTGATAAACACCAGCGGCTCGCTGCGATCTTCGCTGACGTCAATCACCAGCAGGCGCTCGTGGACATTAACCTGCGTGGCGGCGAGGCCGATGCCGGGGGCGTCGTACATGGTCTCGAACATGTCGTCGATCAGCTGGCGCGTGGCGTCATTAACCTCGGTTACCGGCCTGGCGACGGTGCGCAGGCGTGGATCGGGGAATTCGAGAATGTCGAGTTTTGCCATCAGATTCCTGGAGATTTGGGGCCAAGTCAGCCGAAAGTGAATTAATAACATTTGCTCTTGCCAGTGGCGGATCGCCACCGCAAACTGTGTTAATTATACATCCGCGATCCAGTGACTGCCCAGCGCCGGCGGGGCTTGTCCGGCCAGGGACAGCTTGGCCATTTTGGACGAAAGCGGGCGCGGACGGACGTGGGGGAGCTGCTATGCTGATGGCATGCAGCGCGTTGCGCGGACTTGGGGCGCGCAATAATAACAAGGCCAGGCAGGGACAGGACAATGAGCACACGGGTACTTTCGGGACTGCTTTTGCTAGTCACACTGCTGCTGGGGACACTGGCCCAGGCGCAGGTGGAACTCAATGACGACTTGCCGGAGACCTACATCGTCAAGAAAGGGGACACCCTCTGGGGCATCTCCGGGATGTATCTGCAGAAGCCCTGGCTGTGGCCGGAACTGTGGGACGTCAACCCGCAGATCAACAACCCGCACCTGATTTACCCTGGCGATGAACTCTACCTGGTTTGGGTGGACGGCCAGCCGAGATTGCGCATGCGTCGCGGCGACATGAAACTGACGCCCGAGATGCGCGTCAGTCCCCTGGACCTTGCGATCCCGGCGATTCCGCTGGACCAGATCGGCGCCTTCCTCCTGCGCCACCGGATTCTCGATGCCGGTGAGCTGAACAACTCCGCCTACGTGGTGGCTGGCAGCCAGGGTCACCTGATCAGCGCCCCGGGTGACCTCGTCTTTGGCCGCGGCCCCTTCCCCGACGGCGAACGCGCCTACGGTATTTTCCGCGCCGGTGAGGCCTACCGCGACCCGATTACCAACGAACTGCTGGGCTATCAGGCCCAGGACATCGGCAGTGCCCGCCTGCTCAGTAGCAACCGCGACGAGGTCACGGAGCTGGAGATTACCCGGGTCACCGAAGAAGTGCGCATCGCCGACCGCCTGCTGCCGAACGAGGAGCGCATCCTTGATGCCACCTTCTATCCCAGGGCCCCGGAGCAGGAGATTGTCGACGGCTTCATGATTGCGGTCGACGGGGGAGTGACCCAGATTGGCACCACCGATATCGTGGTCCTCAACCGCGGCCTGCGTGACGGCCTTGAGATCGGCCACGTCCTGGCGATCTACCAAACCGGCGAGCTGGTATTCGACAAAGTGGCGCGCAACAACGTGCTGCTGCCGGATGTGCGCGCCGGACTGCTGATGGTCTTCGAATCTTTCGAGAAGGCCAGCTACGGTGTCGTGTTAAAGGCCAGTCATCCGCTCAAGGTCGGGGACAAGGTGAAGAACCCCTGATTTCTTAACGCGGCCCAGGCCGCCCCGGGCAGGAAGCCCGGCTGGCACGGACCACAAAAACGACTGCGAATGCGTCAAGGATGACGGTGATGGCAGTGACTACGACGGCCCGCAAGTGTCTGCTGCTGCAGACCCTCCCCGCATTGCCCGATGCCCTCCTCTGCGCCCTGCTGCGCGAGAGCGGTGGCGTGGAAGGGCTGTGGTCCTCACCCCGCGCACTGTGGCGGCGCCTCGGCGCCCCGCCGGAGCTCTGGCAGCAATTTGAGCGCCTGCGCCGCACTGGCAGGGCACCCCCGGGCGGCCCTGACGTTACCGCCCAGGAGGCCAGCCTGGAAACCAGCGGGGCGCAGGTAGTGGCGCTGACAGATGCCGATTACCCGCCCCTGCTCGCCACTATCCACGACCCCCCGCCCCTGCTCTACGTGCGTGGCGATGTCGCCCGGCTGGCGTTCCCGCAGCTGGCCATTGTCGGCAGCCGTCGGGCCAGCAGTGATGGCCTGCGGGCGGCGCGGGCGTTCGCGGCCGCGGCGGCGGGCACGGGCCTCACCGTGACCAGTGGCCTGGCCCTGGGCATCGACGGGGCTGCCCACCGCGCCGCGCTCTCTGCCGGCGGTGCCAGCGTCGGGGTGATGGCGACCGGCATCGACCGCCTCTATCCCCGGCGCCACCGGGATCTGGCGGAAGCCCTCCTCGCGACCGGCTGTGTGGTGACCGAATTCCCGCCCGGCAGCGCACCGCTACGGGAGAATTTTCCCCGCCGCAACCGGATCATCAGTGGTCTGGCGCTGGGCGTGCTGGTGGTCGAGGCGGCCCTGCCCAGCGGTTCGCTGATTACCGCCGGTACCGCGCTGGACCAGGGGCGGGAGGTTTTTGCCCTGCCCTGGTCGCTGTACCACCCCGCCGGCGGTGGCTGCCTGCGGCTGCTGCGGGACGGTGCGATCCTGGTTCAGGATATCGCGGACATCGTCGCGTGCCTGGGGCCGATGGTCGACCTGCAGCGCAGCCTGAGCTTGCCGCAGGCTGCGGCAGTGCCACCCGCGCCAGACTCGCCGCGGGAGTGCCTGCTGCAGCTCGTGGGCGACGGGCGGGTCACCGCAGAGCAGCTGGCTGAGGACAGCGCCCTGCCCCCGGCCCGGGTGGAGGCGCTGCTTTCGGAGCTGGAAATCGAGGGCCTGTTGCGCCTCGGCCCGGGTGGCTACGCCCGTGCCTGACCCCGCCTTTGCGGGGTGCACCCGGCAGGCCTCCCTTGCCAAGCCTGCGGCACTTGGTTAAATTCGCGGTCCTTTACTGGCCCGGGCGACCGGGCCGCAGCAGCGGAGTGCAGCAATGAGTAAGCCCTTTGTCGGCATTGTCATGGGATCAGATTCCGATCTTCCGGTCATGGAAGCAAGTTTTGGTGTCCTGCGGGCCTTTGGTGTCCCCTTTGAAGCCCGGATTACTTCGGCCCACCGTACCCCCGAGGTGACCAAGGAGTACATCAAGGACGCGGAGTCCCGCGGCTGTGCCGTGTTTATCGCCGCGGCGGGTATGGCGGCCCACCTGGCGGGCGCGGTCTCTGCCGCGACCGTGAAGCCGGTCATCGGGGTGCCGATGAATGCCAGCCTGGATGGCCTGGACGCGCTCCTGTCCACCGTGCAGATGCCCGCGGGCATCCCGGTTGCAAGCGTGGCGATCGGCAAGGCGGGGGCCAAGAACGCGGCCTATCTCGCGACCCAGATTCTCGCCGTGGAAGATGCCGAACTGGCCACCAAACTGCGCGACGAGCGCGCGGCCAACGCCGAGAAAATCCGGCAGAAAGACGCCGAGCTGCAGCAATCGTTGCAGGCTTGAACCCCGGCGCGCACAGCCCGCGACTGGCCGCGGCGATCCGCGCCCTGGCGGCGGGAGGCGTGGTCGCCTGCCCCACCGAGGCGGTCTGGGGCCTGAGCTGCGACCCGGACAATCCCGAGGCGGTGGCGCGGCTGCTGGCGCTGAAACAGCGGCCCGTGAGCAAGGGCCTGATCCTGGTCGCCGCGGCAGAGAGTGAGTTCGCCGCCCTGCTGGCGCCACTCACGGATGCCCAGCGCCACAAGCTGTCCCTGTCCTGGCCGGGCCCCACCACCTGGCTGGTGCCCCACCGGGAGCTGGTGCCCGACTGGATCCACGGCGGCAGTGATCGCGTGGCCCTGCGGGTCACGGCGCATGCGGGCCTTGCCCGCCTGTGTGCCGCCTGGGGCGGGCCGCTGGTGTCCACCTCGGCCAACCCCGCCGGGTCCCAGGCGCCGCGGGCGGGCTTCCAGGTGCAGCGCTACTTCGGTGCGGACCTGGATGCGCTGCTGCCCGGTGCGGTGGGCGGGGCGGAGCGTCCCACGGTGATTCGCGACCTGGTAAACGACCAAATAATTCGATCCTGAGCGGCCCCTGCGCGTATAATGCGGCGCCAGTGTTGGACACCGGCAATGCCTCATATGGATATTGAAGCAGTAAAGGCTTACCTGCTGCAGCTACAGCAGTCGATCTGCGACAGCCTCGCGGCAGAAGATGGCGAGGCGGAGTTTATCGTCGACGAGTGGCAGCGCGCGGAAGGCGGCGGCGGACGCAGCCGGGTGCTCACAGACGGCGCGGTATTCGAGAAAGCCGGGGTCAACTTCTCCCACGTCACCGGCAGCAGCCTGCCCGCCTCCGCCAGCGCCGCGCGACCCGAACTGGCGGGCCGCAGCTTCCAGGCGATGGGCGTGTCGCTGGTCATTCACCCCCGCAACCCCCATGTCCCGACCTCCCATGCCAACGTGCGCCTGTTCGTGGCGGAAAAGCCCGGCGAGGAGCCGGTGTGGTGGTTTGGCGGCGGCTACGACCTGACGCCCTACTACGGCAATCGCGAGGACTGTCGCCACTGGCACCAGGTGGCACACGACGCCTGTGAACCCTTCGGCGACGAGGTCTACCCCCGGTTCAAAACCTGGTGCGATGAATATTTTTACCTGCGCCATCGGGACGAGCCGCGTGGCGTCGGCGGCCTGTTCTTCGATGACCTCAACGAGTGGGATTTCGCCACTACGTTTGCCTTTATGCGCGCGGTGGGGGATTCCTATATCCCCGCCTACCTGCCGATCGTGCAGCGCCGCCGGGATACCCCCTACGGTGAGGCGGAGCGCCAGTTCCAGCTCTATCGCCGGGGCCGCTACGTCGAATTCAACCTGGTGTTTGACCGTGGCACCCTGTTCGGCCTGCAATCCGGGGGGCGCACCGAGGCCATTCTCATGTCGCTGCCGCCCCTGGTGCGCTGGGAATACGACTATCGCCCTGAGCCGGGGAGCGCAGAGGCTGAACTGACTGATTACTACCTGCAGCATCGCGACTGGCTGCAGGTGTCCTGACAGGACCCGGGCAATGAGCACCGACAAATACGCCGTCTTCGGCAACCCGATCAAGCACAGCCGCTCGCCGCAGATTCATGCGGCCTTCGCCAGCCAGTGTGAGCAGGATATGCGTTACCGGGCGGTGCGCGTCGAGCTCGACGGCTTTGCCGTCGCCGTACGCAATTTTTTCCATGGCGGTGGCCGCGGTCTCAACGTCACGGTACCGTTCAAGGAAGAGGCCTTCGCCCTGGCGGATGAGACCAGCAGCCGGGCGCGCCGCGCCGCCGCGGTGAATACCCTCGCCCGGCGCGAGGACGGCAGCCTGTTCGGGGATAATACCGACGGCGTGGGGCTGGTACGCGACATGGTGGCCAACCTGGGCTGGACCCTGCAGGGCCAGCGGATCCTGGTCCTCGGTGCCGGTGGAGCAGTGCGCGGTGTGCTGGAGCCCCTGCTGCGGGAGCGGCCGGCCAATCTCACCATCGTCAACCGCACCGCCGCTCGAGCCGAGGTCCTGGCGCAGGAGTTTGCCGGCCTGGGCGAATTGCGCGGCGGCGGCTACGATCTGCTCGAGGCGGACGGCCGGTTCGACCTGCTGATCAATGCCACCAGCGCGGGGCTGCAAGGTGAAATGCCGTCGCTTGCGGGCAGCCTGTTGACCGAGCGCAGTTGCTGCTACGACATGGTTTACGGGGCCGAACCCACGGTGTTTATGCGCTGGGCCGCTGCCCACGCGGCCTGGGCGGTGGCGGACGGCCTGGGCATGCTGGTGGAGCAGGCGGCCGAGTCTTTTTACTGCTGGCGGCGGGTGCGACCTGCCACCGGCCCGGTGATCAATCAGCTGCGGCACGCGCTGGCCGCCGCCTGATCAGCTTGCCGATGCCTCCATTTCCGCGAGGTGCTGGTCCTTGAGCCGCACATAGTTGTCGGCGCTGTAGCAGAAATAATCCACTTCCGCCGCGCTCAGGGCGCGTATCTCGCGGGCCGGACTGCCCGCGTACAGGTAGCCCGTGCGCAGGCGCTTGCCCGGGGTCACCAGGGCCCCCGCGGCGATCACCACCTCGTCCTCGACCACCGCGCCGTCCATGACCACGGCCCCCATCCCCACCAGGACGCGGCTGCCCACGGTGCAGCCATGCAGGGTGGCCTGGTGGCCTATGGTGACCTCTTCCCCGATCAGCAGGGGCCAGCCGTCGGGGTTGTAGGGGCCGGCGTGGGTGATGTGCAGGACGCAGCCGTCCTGGATACTGGTGCGGGCGCCAACCCGGATCCGGTGCATGTCCCCGCGCACTGATGCCTGGGGCCACACCGAGACGTCGTCGCCCAGTACCACGTCGCCCTGGACCACTGCGCTGGGGTCAATCAGTACTCCGGCACCCAACTCGGGAGAGTGGCCGCCAAAATCGCGCAGGCTGCTGGCAGTGTAATGTCGCATCAATGTCCCCGCAGGCAAAACTGCTACAATAGCCGCCGGTGAGGCAGCTCGCCACCCCCCTTTAACGAGGAGCCAGCATGCAGAAGTTTGCCGCCCGGCGCCGGTTTATCGCCGGCGTCGTCTGTCCCCGTTGTCGCGCCATGGACACCATGGTTGTCGACCTCGATACGGATCAGCGTGAGTGCGTGGCCTGCGACTTCAGCGAGGAGCGACCACAGGCTGTCGAGCCCGGCACCCTGGAGCCCAGGACCCGGGTCAACCGGCCCGCCAGGCAGGCGGAAACCCCGGCAGAGGCCGTGCGCCTGGTGGATCCCGAAACCGATCCGAAATCCCGCTAGGCACGCGCTAGCGGGGTACCGCCACCCGCAGACGCACCCGCTCCCGGGCCAGCGGGGATTGCGCGGGCCCGATACGGGTCCCCTCTGCCTCCCCCGGATCCAGGCCGCTGAAGGCCGCTGCGGGAAGGCGCAGGAAGTGCTGCTGGGCCACGTCTGACACGCGTCGCTCCAGGCGCCCCGCCGTGGCTTCTCCCAGGAGGTGGTGCACGATCAGGTTAGCCTCGGTTAAATCCATCGGGAGCATTATGAATCCTGCCTTTTGATGGTAGTAATCGCTTACTTCCTCCATCAGGCGGTGAACCAGGAAACAGCGCCGCAACAGGGGCTCCAGGCCGGCCGCGACGGCATTGTCCTGTGGCTCCAGAAACAGGGCCCGCGCCTGCCGCGTCATCGGCGCGACGTGCTCAGAGAAACCGCCCCGCTCGCCCGCCAACTCGGCTGCATCGAGGGCACCGGGCACTGCCTGCACATACTCGAGGACAAATTCCACCAGGGTCGCCAGGGGGTCGGATTCCGGCAACACCAGGTGATAGTGCAATTCGGGCAGTAGCCCCGCCAGGCGCTGGCGGAATTGACGATGGCGCGCTTCCTGGTCGATGGCGCGGGCGATGGTGGCCTGGACGCTTGCAGAATTCATCAGTACACCCCCGGGCTGCGCAGCCCGTGAGGAAAGTTGCCCTTTCAGGCTAGACCATCTGGCGCCGGATGCTAGTGCGCCAGCCAGGCGCCCCGCCGCTGCATCCCCAGGAAGCAGTAGTAAAGGGTCACGCCGCGGGCGGCGTTGAACAGCAGCAGCGCCAGCCACAGGCCGTGGTTGCCCCAGCCCTGGGTCAGGTACCACACGGGCAGGTAGACCAGGACTATGCTGAGTAGCATGGTGTGCATCATCTGCCGGGTCTCGGAAGCGCCGATGAAGACCCCGTCGAGCAGGTAGCTGGGGCCGGCCGCCAGGGGCATCAGAATAATCCACAGGTAGTGCTCGCGCAGGACCTCGCGCACCTCCGACAGACCGGTCAGGTACATCACCAGGGGCTGCTGCGCGACCAGCAACCCGGCGGCGAGGAATACCGCGCAGCCGGCGCACCACCAGCTGCAGCGGCGTACCCCGGCGCGGAAGCCGGCGAGGTCGCGGGCGCCCAGGTACTGACCGCTCAGGCCTTCCGCGGCGAAGGCAAAGCCGTCCATGGCGTAGGCGGACAGCATCAGCAGCTGCATCATCAGGGCGTTGGCCGCCAGTACGTTGCCCCCCAGCTTGTCCCCGGCGGCAGTAAAGAAGGCGAAGCTGCCGAGCAGGCACACGGTGCGTACAAACAGGTGCCGGTTGCTGCGCAGCAGCTCCCGGTACTCGCCCCAGCGCCGCAGCCGCGCCAGCCACGCCGCCCCCGGGAGGCGCGGGTGCTGGCGCCAGACAGCGTACAGGGCCAGGGCGCAGCCACAGTACTCGGCGCACACGGTCGCCAGGGCGGCGCCGTCGCTGTTCAGGCCCATGCCGAGGACAAACACCAGGTCCAGGACGATGTTGACCAGGTTCTGGCTGACCACGATGAACAGGGGCCAGCGGGTATCCTGGCGGCCGATACACCAGCCGATCACGGCATACACCAGCAGCACCGCGGGCGCGCTCGCGATGCGGATGCTGGCATAGCTGTCCGCCAGTCCCAGGACCGCTTCCCGCGGCGCCATGAGGCTGAATCCCAGGCCCAGCCAGAGCGGGTGCAGAATGATCACGCCCGCCGCCAGGCCCAGGGCGAGGACCATGGAGCGGGCGAGGACCAGCAGGGCCTCGTCGGCCTGTCCTGCGCCCACGGCTCGCGCCACCAGCCCGGTGGTGCCCATGCGCAGGAAGCCAAAGCCCCAGTAGAGGAAAGACAGGATCGCGCTGCCGATCGCCACCGCGCCCAGATAGTCGCTACTGCCCAGGTGCCCGAGGATCGCAGCGTCAACCAGCCCCAGCAAGGGGATGGAAATGTTGGACAGGATCGCGGGCCAGGCGATGCCCCAGATGCGCCGGTCCAGGCTGTCTGCCTGTGTCACCGCGGTTGCCTGCGGGCTGAAAATCCAGCCCCTGCGAGTATGTTTTGCGCGCTTGTTTCGCTATACTCCCCGGGCTCGACGTCCGGGGTACCGGTCCGCACGTCGGCAAAGTCATCAACTGGTACGTTCAACAGCGTCTCCTATTCCCTATACCTGCCGGGGTTCGCCCCGACCGTGAGCTTGCGGAAGCAGGGATTGGCAACGGCAGAGGGGTCTGGGCAACGGTCTGGTTGGGGTGAACATAACGGAAACAACGATTGGAGACACGGGAAATGTTGTGCAAAGCGAAGCAGCTCTCCTGGCTCGTGCTTGGCCCAGTGCTGGCACTGTTTGGGGCTGCGCAGGCCGCTGCTCAGGCCGGGGCAGGCAAAGTCAATGAGATTAACATGCCGCCGGGCGTAACCGATGTGGGCCAGAGCATTTTCGACCTGCACATGACCATTTTCTGGATTTGCGTGGTGATCGGGGTCCTCGTGTTCGGGGTGATGTTCTACTCCATCATCTACCACCGCAAGTCGCGCGGCGTAACCCCCGCCACCTTCCACGAGAGCACCAAGGTCGAGATAGCCTGGACCGTGGTGCCCTTCCTGATCCTGATCGGTATGGCCGTACCTGCCACCTCGACCCTGCTCGAAATCTATGATTTCGAGGATGCGGAAATGGACGTCCTGATCACCGGTTACCAGTGGAAGTGGAAGTACGAGTACCTTAATGAAACTGGCGAAAATGTCTCGTTTTTCAGCAACTTGCGTACTCCGCAGGGCGAGATCTACAACGTGGCCGAAAAAGGCGAGCACTACCTGCTGGAGGTCGACGAGCCGCTGGTCCTGCCGGTGGACACCAAGGTGCGTTTCCTGGTGACTGCGAATGACGTGATCCACGCCTGGTGGGTGCCCGAGCTCGCGGTGAAAAAGGATGCCATCCCCGGTTTCATTAATGAGACCTGGACCCTGCCCAAGGAAGAAGGCATTTACCGCGGCCAGTGTGCCGAGCTCTGCGGCAAGGACCACGGTTTCATGCCGATCGTGGTCAACGTGGTGAGCAAGGAAGAATACGCCGAGTGGATGCAGGGCAAGCAGGCCGAAGCGGCCGAGGTCAAGCAGCTGATGGCGCAGAACTTCAGCATGGACGAGTTGATGGAGCGCGGTGAGGCTGTCTATCAGCGCGCCTGTCTTGCCTGTCACGGCGCCAACGGCGAGGGCGGCGTGGGCACCGCAATTGCCGGCAGCGCGGTGGCGACCGGCGAACTCGCCGGGCATCTGGAAATTGGCATCAACGGTGTCCCCGGCACCGCGATGCAGGCATTTGGTGGTCAGTTGAACGACGTCGAGATGGCGGCGGTAATTACTTACCAGCGCAACGCCTTCGGCAACAACATGGGCGACATGGTCCAGCCGATTGACGTGTTCAACTACAAGAAAGGCTAATTGGAGGTATTAACGATGGGCGATCATCATCACGGTCCCGCCAAGGGCCTTTCCCGGTGGCTGTTCACCACCAACCACAAAGATATTGGGACCATGTACCTGTGGTTCTCCTTCGCCATGTTTATCCTGGGCGGTTCGTTCGCCATGATCATCCGCGCCGAGCTGTTCCAGCCCGGCATGCAGCTGATTGATCCGCTGTTCTTCAACCAGATGACCACCCTGCACGGGCTGGTCATGGTATTCGGCGCCATCATGCCCTCCTTCGTGGGCCTGGCCAACTGGATGATCCCGATGATGATCGGGGCGCCCGACATGGCGTTGCCGCGGATGAACAACTGGAGCTTCTGGATCCTGCCGCCGGCCTTCCTGCTGCTGGCCTCCACCCTGTTCATGGAGGGCGGTGCGCCGCAGGCCGGCTGGACCTTCTACGCGCCCCTGTCGACGACCTATGCGCCGCCGTCAGTAACCATTTTCATCTTCTGTATCCACGTGCTGGGCCTGTCGTCCATCATGGGCTCGATCAACATCATCGCCACGGTGATGAACATGCGCGCCCCGGGCATGACCTACATGAAGATGCCCCTGTTCGTCTGGACCTGGCTGATTACCGCCTTCCTGCTGGTGGCAGTGATGCCGGTGCTCGCCGGGGCGGTGACCATGATGCTGATGGACGTGCATTTCGGCACCAGCTTCTTCTCCGCCGCCGGTGGCGGTGACCCGGTCCTGTTCCAGCATATTTTCTGGTTCTTCGGGCATCCCGAGGTCTACATCATTATTCTGCCGGCCTTCGGCGTGGTGTCCCAGATTATCCCCGCGTTCTCGCGCAAGCCACTGTTCGGCTACGATTCCATGGTGTACGCCACGGCGTCCATCGCCTTCCTGTCGTTCATCGTGTGGGCGCACCACATGTACACGGTGGGTATGCCGGTAGCGGGTGAGCTGTTCTTCATGTATGCCACCATGCTTATCGCGGTGCCCACCGGGGTCAAGGTGTTCAACTGGATCACCACCATGTGGCGCGGTGCCCTGAGCTTTGAAACCCCGATGCTGTTCTGTATCGGCTTCCTGGTGCTGTTCACCATCGGCGGGTTTACCGGCCTGATGCTGTCCATCGCCCCTGCGGACTTCCAGTATCACGACAGCTATTTCGTGGTGGCACACTTCCACTACGTGATGGTCGCCGGCGCGGTGTTCTCCATGACCGCCGCGGTGTACTACTGGCTGCCCAAGTGGTGTGGCCGGATGTACAACGAGACCATGGGCAAGACCCACTTCTGGATCTCCTTCATCGGCTTCAACATCACTTTCTTCCCGCAGCACTTCGTGGGTCTGGCCGGGATGCCGCGGCGGATTCCGGACTACTCCCTGCAGTTCGCCGACTTCAACATGATGTCCAGCATCGGTGCCTTCATCTACGGCGCGTCGCAGATCCTGTTCCTGTACAACGTGATCGCGACCATCGTGGCAGGCAAGCCTGTCTCCGACGACAAAGTCTGGGACGGTGCCGAGGGTCTGGAGTGGACGGTCGCCACGCCGGCGCCCTACCACACCTTTGAAACGCCGCCGCAGGTCAAGTAAGAGGAGGAAACTGAAGTGATCAAGGTGAGCAATAACCCGGTCCTCGACACCACAGCCAAGCTGGTGGGTGTCGCGGTGCTGATGTTTGCCTTCGTGTTTGTGGTCATGGTGCCGCTGTACAACGTGCTCTGCGATGCCCTGGGCATCAACGGCAAGACCTCGGGCCAGGCCTACACCGCGGTGCAGAGCGGGGTGGACGAGGAGCGGCTGATCACCATCCAGTTCGTCGCTACCAACAACGAGGGCATGCCCTGGGAGTTCCGCCCCGGCGAGAACGTGATGAAGGTACATCCGGGAGCCGCCAACAACACGATCTTCCACGCCTTCAATCCAATGCCACAGGACATGGTCGGCCAGGCGATCCCCAGCGTGTCGCCGGCGCGGGCGGCGGAGTACTTCCACAAGACGGAGTGCTTCTGCTTCAACCAGCAGCCCCTGGCCGGGGAGTCTGCGGCTGAAATGCCGCTGGTATTCATTGTTGACCGGGAGCTGCCGCGCGACATTCGCACGATCACCCTGTCCTACACGATTTTTGATGTGACCCAAATGGCGGGCAATGCAGTTGCTGCCCGCTAAACATGCCGGTCGGGGGGCCGGTATGAGCTTAATGGAGAACCCATAATGACGACCCAAAGCAGTCCCGAGTACGAGAAGTACTACGTCCCGGAGAAGAGCAAGCTGGCGATCTGCGCCACTATCGGCCTGATGCTGAGCATTTTCGGCGCCTCCAGCATTATGAACGACATGACCTTCGGCGAGCCCGATGCCCAGACCAATTCCTGGACGATCTTCCTGGTCGGGCTGTTTTTCTTCGCCGCGACCCTGTTCAGCTGGTTCAGGATTGCGATCAAGGAAAACCTGGCGGGGCTGAACAGCGCCCAGCTGAAGAAGTCCTATGTGCTGGGCATGTTCTGGTTCATCTTTTCCGAGGTCATGTTCTTCTTCGCCTTTTTCGGTGCCCTGTTCTATGTGCGCACCCTGGTGGGCCCCTGGCTCGCCGGCGAGGGTGAGGCGGGACGCATGAACGACCTGCTCTGGGAAGGTTTCGAGTACACCTGGCCCATGGCGCAGACACCCCAGGAAGCCGTGGGTGGCGCGGGCAACCAGCTGGTCGCCAACAACGGCAGCTTCCAGAGCTACGAGAAGAGCATGGCCTTCAGTGACGCCGCTGCCTGGTGGGCCTGGCTGCCGATGTGGAACACCATCGTCCTGCTGTCCTCCAGTGTCACCGTGCACATCGCCCACCTGGGCCTGCTGGATGGCGACAAGCGCAAGTTCAATATCTGGCTGGGGATCACCGTGGCCCTGGGTATGCTGTTCGTGGCCCTGCAGGCGCTGGAATACTACGAGGCCTACGCCCACTTCGGCCTGACCCTGAACTCCGGGATTTACGGTTCGACCTTCTTTATGTTGACCGGCTTCCACGGCTTCCACGTGTTGATGGGTATGACCATGCTGCTGATCCAGTGGCTGCGTTCAGTCAGGGGTGGTCATTTCACCGCCGACGATCACTTCGGCTTTGAGGCATCCAGCTGGTACTGGCACTTTGTGGACGTGGTCTGGGTGTTCCTGTTCCTGTTTGTCTATATTCTGTAGCGGCAGCGCGCGCTTACTCCCCGGTTGCCTGGGCCCCGATGGGCCCGGCATCCCAGGGGTTTCTGTTGCCCAGCTGACCGCTGGCGATCCCGTATACAATCAGGCCCGCGAGACAGATGGCAAGGCTGAGGCGAACGCCGAGGGAATGGAATGTGCGGCGCTTGTTCTTGTCGCCCTGATCGACCATCAGAAAGTAGAATCCGCTTCCCAGGCTGGCGACCAGCGCCAGCATCAATACGATTATCGCGATTTTTAGCAATGTTGAGCTCCCTGTATTTGGCCGCGCAGTATAGACCACTTGGACCGGCGATGCGGGATTGCCCGGCAGTCGGGCGGTCGCGCTGATGCCGGCGCTGCGACTGGATCTGGAATGGCGCATGACCGCACTGACCGCGGTATTGTTGCCGCTACTGGTGGCCCTGGGGTTCTGGCAGCTGGCGCGGGCCGAGGAAAAACGCGACCTCGGTGAGGCCTTCGCGGCGCGCCAGGCCTTCCCCCCGGCGTCCCTGGCGAGCCTGGGAGCGGCGGACCTGGAGCCCTACCTCCCGGTGGTCGCCGCGGGCGAGTTTGTGCCCGGCGTACGTCTGCTGCTGGACAACCGGATCAGTGAGGGGCGGTTTGGCTATGAAGTGGTGGAACTGCTGCGCCTTGACGCACCCGGGCCGGGGGACGCGCAAGCGGTGCTGGTCAATCGCGGCTGGATTGCCGGGGATGCCGCCCGACGCAGTCTGCCGACGGTGCCGCCACTGGCCGGAAGCCAGCGCCTGCGGGGGACCCTCTATCGGGCCCCGGGTGATCCCTACCTGCTGGGCGAGCAGTCGCTGCAGGGCGACTGGCCACTGGTCCTGCAGGCCCTGGAGCTGGACCGCCTGGCGCCCATGCTGAGGGAGCGGACGGGGCTGCAGTTGCTGCCCTACTCCCTGCGCCTGGCGCAGGCGCAGCCGGCGGCGCTGGAGGCTGACTGGCCGGTGGTGAATGTCAGCCCGGCCAAGCATAGAGGCTACGCCGTGCAATGGTTCACCATGGCCGCCGCGCTGATCGTGTTTTTTGTATTCCGCAGCAGCAATCTGTGGGCGCTGCTGCGCGGGAAAACTTCTGGAGATGATTGAGCCGTGACCCAAAACGCGTCCAACAATCGCCTGGTCCTGCTGCTGATCGCCGGTATCCCGGTGACCATGATTCTGGCGGCGACCTGGCTCTGGTTCTTTGTGGTGCGGGGCGACCTGGATATTGTCGGTGCCCTGGGCACCTCGAACAGTGGGACCCTGGTGCAGCCGCCGCGGCAGCTGGCCGAGGCCGGCCTGCGCCGCCAGGCGGGGACATTTGATTTCACGGCCCTGGAGCCGAAATGGAGCTTCGTGATACCCCAGGCGGGTGCGCGTTGCGCCGCGGAATGCGAACATCTGCTGTACCTCACCCGGCAGATTCACCTGGCCATGGGTAAGGAGTTCGGTCGCATCCAGCGCTTCTACGTCAGTGATGTGCCGGTGGCGGATACCAACCTGGCGGTGAGCGCCCTGAGTGACGACCACCCCCTGCCCCCCTCCTTCGCCGCCTACCTGGAACAGGAGCACCCGCTACTGCTACCCCTGCAGGCGAGCACGCCGCAGATGGCCGACCTGTTCGCCGAGCATGCAGTCGCCCCGGACACCTGGTACCTGGTCGACCCCGGGGGTTGGATTATGATGTCCTACGACGACAGCGTGAGCTACAAGGACGTGATCGGAGATCTCAAATTCCTGCTCAAGAATTCCAGCGACTGAGGTATGGCGGAGACGACCTTGACAGCAAAAGCCACCTGGCGGGACTACAAGGAGCTGACCAAGCCCAACGTGGTCCTGCTGATGATCCTCACCTCGGCGATCGGCATGTTTATGGCTGTGCCGGGAATGGTGCCGCTGGATGCCCTGATCCTGGGTAACCTCGGGATTGCCCTCTGCGCCGGCGCGGCGGCGACCGTCAACCACCTGGTGGACCAGCGCGTGGATCAGCGCATGGCACGCACCCGCAATCGTCCCGTGGCCCGCGGCCGCGTGGGCCAGCGCCAGGCGGTTGCCTTTGCGCTGGCCCTCGGCCTCGCCGGCATGGGCATTCTCCTGGTCTGGGTCAACGCCCTCACCGCCTGGCTCACCCTCGCCTCCCTGATCGGCTACGCCTTCATCTACACCATGTTCCTGAAGCGCGCGACCCCGCAGAATATCGTGATTGGTGGCCTCGCGGGCGCGGCCCCTCCCCTGCTGGGCTGGACCGCCGTGACCGGCGAGATTCACGGGCACGCCCTGCTCCTGGTGCTGATTATCTTTGCCTGGACCCCGCCGCATTTCTGGGCCCTGGCGATTCACCGTCGCGAGGAATACGCCGCCGTGGACATCCCCATGCTGCCGGTGACCCACGGCGTTCTGTTCACCAAGGTGCACATCCTGCTGTACACCCTGATCATGTTCGTGATCACCCTGCTGCCCTTTGTGACCCGCATGAGCGGCCCCCTTTACCTGCTGGGCGCGGTCGTCCTGGGTCTGGGTTTCCTCTACTGGGCGGTGGAGTTGCTGCGCGATCGCAACCCCCGGGCGCCGATGGAAACCTTCAAGTATTCAATTACTTACCTGATGGCGCTGTTCCTGGTGATGTTGCTGGATCACTACCTGTTCCCGGTCGCCACGCTCTAGCCTTAAAGGAGACGCCCCCATGTCAGACGCCTCATCTCGCCAGAAGCGCGGTATTCGCCTCACCTTTGTCATGGTCCTGGTGTTTATCGGGGTCATCGTGGCTGGTTTTGTGCACCGGGTCGGCCAGCCCCGGATCATGACCGAGGCCGAAATGAAGGCCAACGGCGCCTACATGTTCGAGGTGCCGCGGGATATTGGTGACTTCGCCCTCGTCGATCACCACGGCGAAGCCTTTACCCCGGAGCGACTGGAGGGGCAATGGACCCTGATCTTTTTCGGTTTTACCTACTGCCCGGACATCTGCCCCACCACGATGAGCTTTCTCAATCGCTTCGTGCAGGAACTGGAGGGGACCGAGGCAGAGGATACCCGCGTGGTTATGGTCAGCGTGGACCCGGCCCGGGATACCGTGGCCCAGCTCGCCGAGTACGTGCCCTACTTCAACCCTGAATTTACGGGCGTCACCGGTGAGTTTCTCGATATCCACCGTTTCGCCACGTCCCTGAACACGCCCTTTCGCAAGGTGCCGGGCCAGGACGAGAACTATCTCGTCGACCACAGTGCCAACGTGGTACTAATCAACCCGCGGGGTGACTTCCACGGCTTCTTCAAGACCCCGCTGGATCTTGCCAAGATGAAGGTCACCTTCCGCTCGGCGCGCTATCGCTGGGATCATTAAGCTACCCTGCCCGCACGCGGGCAGGCGGCTGGTTAGCGAGCGCTGACTTCCAGCAGGCGCGGCGCCGGAACCTCATCCAGCTCCATGGTTTGGCGCTCCTGCAGGCGTTGCTCAAGCAGCGTCTCCAGCTGGCGGTTGATCTCCGCGTCGAACTCAACTGAATCGAGCTCTGGCAGCGACGGCGGCTGGACGGTGACCGGGCCGGTGGCGTCGGCCAGCGAGAGCGAAACGAGGGTTGCCGGCTCATTGGCACCCGCCAGGGTGGCCGCGGACAAGCCGATAAGTACTAATAAAGAACGTGCTTTCACGATGGGATCTCCTTAAGTGTTACTTAAAACAGTGATTTGGTAACACTGTTGTTACGTTGAGTGTCATTATGGAGATCACTAAAAATAATTCAATAGACTTGATTTTTTGCTCGTCCACCGTGTGATACTTTAAGCTATTGATATTAATAGAATTATTTATGATTGTTACATGAATACCTTATTGGAATGGTAATTTTACACAGTGAAACCGGCAAAGCTCTCGCGGTAACAGGCCTGGTCGTACATGGTTGCCCGGGATGCAATTCCCCGGGCCCTGCGCTTTAATGTCGGCAGCCCGCGTCGCGCCGGGTTCCGCAACTGGAGACAACGCCACATGGCCAAGCCAAAACCCCCAATCGTTCTCGTCGACGGGTCTTCCTACCTGTATCGCGCTTTTCACGCGCTACCTCCGCTAACGAATTCCAAAGGAGAACCTACAGGCGCAGTCAAGGGCGTGATCAGTATGCTCAAACGCCTGCTCAAGGATTATCCCGAGAGTCCGGTGGCGGTGGTCTTTGACGCCAAGGGCAAGACCTTCCGCGATGAACTGTTCGAGGAGTACAAGGCGCAGCGGCCCCCGATGCCGGATGAACTGCGCGAGCAGGTGGAGCCCATCCACGGCCTGGTGCGGGCCCTGGGCCTGCCCCTGATCTGTATTCCCGGCGTCGAGGCCGATGACGTCATCGGCACACTGGCCCGGCAGGCCGGAGCCCAGGGCAGGGCGGTCGTGGTTTCCACCGGCGACAAGGATATGGCGCAGCTTGTGGATGCCCACACGACCCTGGTGAACACCATGACGGGTACGGTGCTGGACGAGGCGGGCGTGGTGGAGAAGTTTGGCGTCCCGCCGCAGCGGGTGATCGACTTTCTCGCCCTGATGGGGGACAAGGTCGACAACATCCCCGGGGTACCCGGTGTCGGCGAGAAGACCGCACGCGCGCTGCTGCAGGGCCTTGGCGGACTCGATGAAATCTACGCCGACCTGGACCAGGTCGCGGCGCTGGAATTCCGCGGTGCCAAGAGCATGGGTGCCAAGCTGGAGGCGGAAAAAGACAAGGCCTACCTGTCCTACGAACTCGCCACCATCAAGACCGATGTGACCCTGGAGGAAACGCCTGACTCTCTGCACAACGGCGAACCTGACCGGGAGGCGCTGGTCGACTGGTACACACGCCTCGAGTTCAAGGCCTGGCTGGAAGAGCTGCTGGAGTCCGGCGCGGCCAGCGCGACGGCGCCGGCGCTGGAGGTCGACTACGACATCGTGACCGACCAGGCGGCGCTGGATGCCTGGTTGGAGCGCCTGCAGGAAGCCGAGGTGTTTGCCTTCGATACCGAGACCACCAGCCTGAACTACATGGTGGCGGAGATCGTGGGCGTGTCATTTGCGGTGGCAGCGGGGGAGGCGGCCTATGTGCCCCTGGGTCACGATTACCCCGGCGCCCCGGACCAGCTGCCGCGGGATGCGGTACTGGAACAGCTGCGGCCACTCCTGGAGGACGAGTCCAGGGGCAAGCTCGGCCAGAACCTGAAATACGACGCCAGCGTGCTGGCCAATCACGGTATTGTCCTGCGCGGGATTCGCTTTGACACGATGCTTGAGTCCTACGTGCTGGACTCCGTGGCCACGCGTCATGATATGGACAGCCTGGCCCTCAAGTACCTGGGCCTGAAAACCATCCACTTTGAGGACATCGCGGGCAAGGGCGCCAAGCAGCTGACCTTCAACCAGGTCCCCCTGGAGCAGGCGGGTCCCTACGCGGCGGAGGACGCCGACATTACCCTGCGCCTGCACGAAACCCTGTGGCCGAAATTGCAGGAGACGGGTGAACTCGCAGACGTGTTCCGCGAGATCGAGATGCCCCTTGTGCCTGTGCTGTCGCAGATTGAACGTCGCGGGGCGCTGGTCTCCCGGGAAAAACTGCAGCAGCAAAGCGCTGAACTGGGCGAGCGCCTGCAGGCCCTGGAGGCGGAGGCACATGATCTGGCGGGCCAGCCTTTCAACCTGGGTTCGCCCAAGCAGCTGGGGGAAATCCTGTTTACCAAGCTGGAGCTGCCGGTCATCCGCAAGACGCCCAAAGGGGCGCCGTCCACCGCCGAGGAAGTCCTCGCCGAGCTGGCCCTGGATTACCCCCTGCCCAAGGTGCTACTGCAGTACCGAACCCTGAGCAAGCTCAAATCCACCTATACCGACCGGCTCCCGGAAATGATCAACCCGGCCACGGGCCGGGTACATACTTCCTATCACCAGGCCATTACCGCTACCGGCCGCCTGTCGTCGTCCGATCCCAACCTGCAGAACATCCCGATCCGCACGGAGGAGGGCAGGCGCGTGCGCCAGGCCTTTATCGCCCCCGAGGGCTACCGCATCGTCGCCGCGGACTACTCCCAGATCGAGCTGCGGATCATGGCCCACCTGTCCGCGGACGAGGGCCTGCTGAAAGCGTTCCGGGACGGGCAGGATGTGCACCGGGCGACTGCCGCCGAGGTCTTCGGCGTCGCCCTGGACAAGGTCAGCCAGGAGCAGCGCCGCAAGGCCAAGGCCATCAACTTCGGCCTGATCTACGGCATGTCCGCCTTCGGCCTCGCTCGCCAGCTGCACCTGGGCCGCAACGAGGCGCAGGAATATATCGATCGCTACTTCGAGCGCTACCCGGGGGTACAGGATTATATGGACAGAACCCGGGCATCTGCGCATGAGCAGGGCTACGTGGAAACCCTGTTTGGGCGCCGCCTGTACCTGCCGGAGATCAACGCGCGCAACAAGATGCGGGTGCGGGCCGCCGAGCGTACCGCGATCAATGCGCCGATGCAGGGCAGTGCCGCGGACATTATCAAGAAGGCAATGCTGGCGGTGCAGGGCTGGCTGTCCCAGGGTGAGGTGGACGCCGCCATTATCATGCAGGTGCACGACGAGCTGGTGCTGGAGGTCGCCGAGTCCGACCTGGAAGCCACGCTGGACGGTGTGTGTGACCTGATGGCCGGCGCCGCGGAACTGGCGGTGCCGCTGTTGGCCGAGGCCGGGGTGGGAAAAAACTGGGACGAGGCGCACTAGGCGGGAACTTTTCCAGCTGCGACCAGTCTCATTTAACGTAGCTTGCTGCTACACGCTCTTGCGGCTTCATCTCCATGAGCCGCCCCTGAGCACTGTCTCTTCCCCAGAGACCCAAGGTTGCCCGATCGCCCACCCCCCTATGGGCATCGGGCATTTTTTTGGCTACCTATCCCGGGTTAAAAGTAAGCGCTCGCATACGCTTAAGCCCCTTTAATTCAGGAGTCCGGCTCGGGTTCATCCTCCGCATCGTCGTACACGCTGTCGTCCGTGAGCCAGGCGTCGAGGACCCGGATAAGCTCCTTGTGGCCGCTGTGCTTCAGGGCTGAAAACAGCTGAACGCTCACCTGCTCACCCAGGGGTTGCAGTTGCTTGCGCACCTGCAACAGTGTGTTGCTGGCAGGTCCCTTCTTCAGTTTGTCCGCTTTGGTCAGCAGCACGTGCACCGGCATATGGGCGGCGCTGGCCCAACCCAGCATCTGCTGGTCAAAGGGCTGCAGTGGGTGGCGCACATCCATCAGCAGGATCATCCCGCGCAGGCTCTGGCGCTCCTGCAGGTAGGCCTCCAGCTGGCGCGTCCAGGCCGCCTTGACCGCCTGCGGTACCTTGGCGAAGCCGTAGCCCGGCAGGTCGACCAGGCGCTGGGTTTCGCTGAGGCTGAAAAAATTGATCAGCTGGGTCCGTCCCGGGGTTTTGGAGGTGCGCGCCAGCTTACGGTTACCGGTCAGGCTGTTGATTGCACTGGACTTACCGGCATTGGAGCGGCCGGCAAAGGCGACCTCCCAGCCGCTGTCTGGCGGGCTCTGGGAAACCTTGCCAGCGCTGGTGAGGAAGGTCGCTGCCCGGTAATCAGGTGTGCCGGGGGCGGGTGGATTCGGTGCGTCTGTGGACAAGCGGGTCGCCTTTTTTGCGGTGGACATCTCGTATATAATGCCACAGCTTTTTTCGGCCCCCGGCAAACTTCTGCTGTTTGGGCACCCAATCCCAGTTACCGTGAGGTTTCTAATGACTAAGTTGACAGTCCTTGCCAGCGCCGCAGCGATGGCCACCGTGTTTGCACAGCCGCTCCTGGCGCAAGATGTTCCCATGGACAAGTACAAGGCCAGCTGCGCTGTCTGCCACGACGCCGGGGTTGCCGGTGCGCCCAAGACGGGTGATGCCGCGGCCTGGGCGCCACGCATGGAGAAAGGCATGGACGCGCTGGTGGCTTCTGTCAATAACGGCCTCAATGCGATGCCGCCCAAAGGGATGTGCTTCGACTGCACCGACGAAGAGTACAAGGCCCTGATCAACTACATGGCGTCTCCCGCCGAGTAAGCGGCGGGCAGCCAGAATTGCGGACTGGAAGTCACATGAAGAAATCTGTTTTTGCAATCACCCTGCTCTGGGGTCTGAGCCAGGCTGCGACCGGCGCCGTCAGCTACACCGAGGGCGATGCCGCTGAGGGTGAAGCCCTGAACGCATCCTGTGTTGCCTGCCATGCTGCGGACGGCAACAGTGCAGCGCCCACTTTCCCCAAGCTGGCGGGCCAGAATGCCCGCTACCTGTTCAAGCAGCTCAAGGACATTCGTGACGGCGCCCGCCCGGTCGCGACCATGGTGGGGCAGGTGGACAACATGACCGACGAACAGCTCGCGGATATTGCGGCCTTCTACGCGGCGCAGCCGCGCAGTGGCGCGCAGGCTGATCCCGAACTGGTCGAGCTGGGTGAAAAGATCTACCGCGCCGGCGTCGCCGAGCGGGGCGTCCCCGCCTGTGCCGGCTGTCACTCACCCATGGGCAAAGGCAACGCCCCCGCCGGCTTCCCCTCGCTGGCAGGGCAACACCCGGAATACATCAAGTCCCAGCTGGAGATGTTTCGCAAGGGCTACGAGGATGAGTCCGGGCGGACCAACGATGGCGAGGCGATGATGATGCGGATTACCGCTTTCGGCCTCAGCGACAAGGAAATCGAGGCAGTTTCCAGCTACGCCGCCGGCTTGAAGTAGGCGCCTTCCGGTCGGGCCGCGCAGGTCGGGCCGCGCAGGTCGGGCCGCGCAGGCCGGGCCGCGCAGGCGGTAGACCCCGGGCGGCATGACATGGACCGCGCTGGCAATGTTTGTTTGAACCATGCCGCTGGTGCGTAGTCAGAGTTGAACCTGTGTGGTGGAGATTATTGATATGCTGAAAAAATTGCTGCTGGCGCTGTCATTTGTCGCCCTGGCTCCCCTGGCGGTCAACGCCGAAGACTTCAAGGAAGGCGAGCACTACGACCTGATTTCCCCGCCGATCCGCACCGCGGATCCAGACAAAATCGAGGTGACGGAGTTCTTCTGGTACGGCTGCGGCCACTGCTACAACTTTGAGCCGCTGATCAGCCAGTGGAAAAAAACCCTCGAAGACGACGTGGCCTTCGTGGGCTCGCCCGCCGTCTGGAACAAGCCCATGGAGCTACATGCCAAGGCGTATTACACCGCGGAGCTGCTGGGCGTGTTCGATACCATGCACCCGGTCCTGTTCCAGGCAATGAACGTGGACCGCAAGCGCCTCGCTTCTGATGCCGAAATCAAGCAACTTTTCACCTCCCACGGCGTGGACGGGGAAGAGTTTGACCGGGCCTACAACTCTTTCGGCGTTAACAGCCAGGTCCGGCAGGCCAACAGTCGCGCCCGCGCCGCCAAGATCACCGGCACGCCGGAAATGATGGTCAACGGCAAGTACCGCATTACCACACGCAAGGCGGGCAGCCAGGCCAGGATGCTGGAAATTGCCGATTACCTGATCGCCAGGGAGCGCGGCGGCAGCGGGGAGTAGGCCGCCCGTTACATCCCGCTGGGATAGTCTTTCAGGGAAGCCTTGCCGCTGGCGCGGATCTGGCGGAAGGCGAGGGCGTATTCGCGCAGCATCTCCATGCAGTAGGTCAGCCGCGCAGCAAAGTATTCCTGGGCGCTGGCCTTGTTGTCCTCGGGCTTGTCATTGAACACTGATTCCACGTAGCGAATGATCAGGTGCTCTGGCAGGTAGCAGATCCGGCTGTTCTTGTAGCTGCTGCTGCGCAACTCGGCAACCGGGAAGGCGCCGCCGTCGGCGGCGGAGACGGTCACGATCAGTGCCGGCTTGTGGGCAATCTCCTCGCCGGCGGTCCACATCAGGAAAAAGTTCTTCAGGCCCGCGGGTACCATGCCGTGCCACTCGGGTGATATCACCACAAAGCCGTCGCAGTCGTGCAGTTCCTCCCGCAGCGGGTCCAGGTGGGCGGCCCAGCTGGCGTTGTCACTGTCCCAGACGCCCTCGTCCCACAGGGGCAGCGGGTTGTGGGCCAGGTCGAGCAGCCAGGTCCGGTCACAGATATCCTGGGCCCGCAGCGCGCGCTCGATATAGCGGGCTACCTTGCCGCTCTGGGACTCGGGGCGGTGGCTGCCGCTGATAATGCCGATCTTCATAGAGGCTCCTTGCCTTTGGGAATTAGTCGTTGCTGTCTAAATGTCGAGCCAGCCGGGCACCGGCAGCGACTTGTTGTGCAGGAATACCGGGTTGAACAGCTTGCTCTGGTAGCGATTGCCGTAGTCGCACAGGATGGTGACGATGGTGTGACCGGGTCCCAGCTCCCGGGCCAGGCGCGCCGCGCCGGCGATATTGACCCCCGCCGAACCACCCAGGCAAAGGCCCTCGTGTTGCAGCAGGTCGAACAGGTAGGGCAGGGCCTCGGCGTCACCGATGGTGTAGGCATGATCGACCTGGGCGCGGGCAACGTTGTCGGTGACATGGTTGATGCCGATGCCCTCCATGATTGAGGTGCCGGCGGAAGGCTGCGCCTCGCCGCCACTGAAATAGGCAGCCAGCGAGGCACCGGCGGGATCCGCGATGCCAATCCTGACCGCACTGTTGTGGGCCTTGAGCGCGCTGGAGACCCCTGCCAGGGTGCCGCCGGTGCCGACCGCGCAGATAAAGCCGTCCACCTCGCCATCTGTCTGGCGCCAGATTTCCTCGCCGGTGGTATCCCGGTGGATTGCCATATTGGCGAGATTGTCGAACTGGCGCGCCCAGATAACGCCGTTGGGGTCGCTGGCGGACAGCTCCGCCGCCATGCGCTCAGCGGTGTGAATGTAATGGTTGGGGTCGCTGTAGGAAGTGGCAGGCACCAGGTGCAGGTCGGCGCCGAGCAGCTCCAGGGTGTCGATTTTCTCCTTGCTCTGGGTCATTGGCATGACCACGGTGCTGCGATAGCCCAGGGCGTTGGCCAGCAACGTCAGGCCAATGCCGGTATTGCCGGCCGTACCCTCGACGATGCGTCCCCCGGGCCGCAACTCGCCTGCCGCCTCCGCGGCGCGGATGATCCCGAGCGCGGTGCGGTCCTTGACCGACCCGCCCGGGTTGAGAAATTCGGCCTTGCCCAGGATTCTGCAGCCGGTCTGCTCCGACACCTGGCGCAGGTAGAGCAGGGGCGTGTTACCTATCAGTTGTGTGACGTCGCCGGCGTAGTCCAAGGGCGCGCTCCCCCGGTGAATTGGTGGCACAGTATGCCACAGCTGCTGCGCCAGATTCAGCGCTCGGCCACCACTTCCTGGTGACGCACGGGCAGCAGGAGCAGGGCGCCCAGCACCACGATCGTGGTCATCATCCACACCAGCGGGGCCGGGGAGTCCGCAAGCAGGGCGCCGACCAGGCCGCTGGCGCTGGCGGACACGCTCATCTGGATGAAGCCGAGCAGCGCCGAGGTGGTCCCTGCCATGTGGGGGTAGGGCTGCAGGGCGAGGTTCATGGAGTGGGGCAGCAGCATCCCCAGGCCCGCGGTGTAGATCATCATCGGCAGCATCAGGGCGCTGATACTCTGCGGCTGGAGGCTGGACCAGAGCAGCATAGCCAGACAGGCGCTGACCATCATCGCGGCCCCCAGCATCACCACCTGGGGTGACTCCAGCAGGCTGGCCAGGCGGGCACTGAGCGCGCTGCCGATGAAGTAACCGATCACGGTTGTGAGAAAAATCAGGCCGAAGTAGGGCAGGGGGACCCCCAGCATCTCCAGGTACACGAAGCCCGAGCCCGCCAGGTAGCTGAGCATGCCCGCGTACATCAGCGAGCTGCCGAGGGCCACGGTCATAAAGTTGCGCGACCGCAGCAGGGTGGCGTAGTTGGCGGCGATGGTTTTGGGGTGCAGGCTCTGGCGCAGGGGCAGCGACTCCGGCAGGTAAACCAGGACCAGCATGGCGGTCACCAGGCCGTAGCCGGCAAGGAACACGAATACGCTGGGCCAGGGCAGCACCAGCAGCATGGCGCTACCCAGGCTGGGGGCGATCGCCGGCGCCAGGGCCATCAGCATGGCGATAATCGACAGGGCCCGGGCGGCGCGGCGGGGACCGAACAGGTCGCGGGCGACGGCGCGGCCCAGGGTGGGTCCAACACAGGCGCCGATGCCCTGCAGCAGCCGGAAGCCAACCAGTTGCTCGATGCTGGTCGACAGGCTGCAGCCGAGGCAGGCAATGACGAAGATGGCGGTGCCCCCGAGCAGAACCGGGCGGCGCCCCAGGCGGTCGGCCAGTGGGCCACAAACCAGGTGGAATACCGCAAAGCCCACGAGATAGGCGCTCAGGGTCAGCTGGATACCCGCGACCGAGGTGTCCAGGGCCGCGCGCATGGTGGGCATCGCCGGCAGGTACATGTCGATACTCAGCGGGCCCATCGCGACCACGGCGGCCAACAGGCTGAGCATCCACGGCGAGTCGCGGTGCAGTTGTCGTTTGACGGGGGTCATGGCGCCGGGATGCTAACACGCCCGGCGCCGGGGCAGAGATTTTTAGTTCTCGAACTTCATCACGGTCTTCCACCACAGCCGCGGGAACAGCAGGTGCCAGAACATCAGCAGGCGAGCCTCCCGGGGATAGATGATATCGCGATCCTTGGCCACGCCCTTGTCGATCGCATCGACGATTTTTTCCGGGTCCGAAAGACGGCCGGTTTTCTTGGCGTCGCGCAGGCTCGCGGGACTGTCCGTGGACAGGCTCTGCTCAATCAGCGGGGTATTCACCGCCGGGGGACAGATCAGGTGGCAGCGCACGCCGGTGTGGCGGATCTCGTTCTGCAGTACCTCCATATAGGTGTTCACCGCCGACTTGGTGGCACAATAGCCGCCCATGTTCAGCACCATGGAGTGGCCGGCGATGGAGCCGAATACCACGATGCGCCCGCTGCCCCTGGCGATCATGTCCGGCAGCACCGCGCGCACGATATAGGTGGTGCCGAAGTAGTTGATCCGGAACAGCCGCTCCATGTCCTCGTGGGTGTGATCGACGAGCTTGTGGCTGGGCATCAGCGCCGCTGCGTGAACCAGCAGCTCAACCGGCCCCAGGCTCTCGGTTACGCGCTGCACAGTGGCCTCGACGTCCTCAAGGCTGCTGATATCGCCGCGGAACGCGGTGATACCCTCGGTGCCATCGGCGGTAGCGTCCAGCCCGGCCTGGTTGACGTCCACGATCGCCACCCGCGCCCCCCGGCCCGCCAGCCGCCGGGCAATGATTTGCCCCATGCCGCTGGCACCCCCGGTAACCAGGGCAACCTTACCCTCCACATCGATCATGCTGTGCTCCTCTTATCTTTAACCCCGATACTCACTGCCTCTACAGGGCGGGGCAAGTCCCTGATCGGCCAGCGCACATGGCAGGTTTTTACCCGGCCAGGATAGGCCCGGCCAGGATAGGCCCGGCCAGGATAGGCCCGGCCAGGATAGGCCCGGCCAGGATAGGCCCGGCCAGGATAGGCCCGGCCGGGAAAGGCCACTGTCAGCGCTCACCGCCCTCCGCGCCCAGGTGATCCAGGGGCAGCGCCGTGCGCTGGATCACACGCCGCAGCTCAAAACTGGAATGCACCCCGGTGACCCCGGGGATCCGGGTCAGCTTGCCCAGCAGGAAGCGCTCGTAGGTGGCCATGTCGGCGACCACGGCCTTCAATAAATAGTCCGCGCTCTGCCCCGTGACCACGGAGCATTCCATCACCTCGGGGTAGGAGGCAACCTCATGCTCAAAGGCCTCGAAGCGGTCGGGTGTGTGGCGATCCATGGTGATGCCGATATAGGCGGTGAGCTGCAGGCCCAGGCGCCCCTGCTCCAGCAGGGTCACGTGCCCCCGGACCAGCCCGGAGTCTTCCAGGCGCCGCACCCGGCGCGAGCAGGGGGTGGGTGACAGGCCGATCTGGTCCGCCAGGTCCTGGTTGCTGATGCGTGCGTCCCGCTGCAGCACTTCGAGGATGCGCCGATCCGTGCGGTCCAGCTTGATCATGAGAGTATGACCTCTTGAATATCAGGAATATTGGTGGATAATAGCCAATAAAGAGATAATATTGGAGAATTATTGCAAAGTATGGTGGTTTTATCGCCATCTTTGCAGCAATCCCCTAGGCCTTCTCCGTTACACTGGCGTCTCGGCAGGGTGCTCACCCGCCGTTCCCCGGCCGCGGGGGTTATCGCCACCGCGGTCAATGTGGAACGCCCCACGAGGGCGGGTGTCCCAGTGACCCCGGCGCGGTGCACCGCCGTACGACAATTTCATGAGTAGCAGACAGCTTCAGGGACCCGACCATGACCCGCTTTGATCACCGCAAGTACCAGGCCTTTCCCACCCTGCACATGCCTGGGCGCCGCTGGCCCGATCGCCGTATCGAGCAGGCCCCCCGATGGTGCAGCGTGGATCTGCGCGATGGCAACCAGGCCCTGATCGAGCCCATGACCGGGCGCCAGAAGTCGCTGCTCTGGGACCAGCTGGTCAAGATCGGTTTCAAGGAAATCGAGGTCGGGTTTCCCTCCGCCTCGGGGCATGACTACGACTTCGTGCGCGAACTGATCGACAACGACCGCATTCCCGAGGATGTCACCATCCAGGTGCTGACCCAGGCGCGGCCGGACCTGATCGAGAAAACCTTTGCCGCCCTCAAGGGTGTGCGCCGCGCCATTGTGCATGTGTACAACTCCACCTCCACGGTACAGCGGGAACAGGTCTTTGGCCTTGAGCGCCAGGGCATTATCGATATCGCCGTGCGCGGGGCGGAGCTGGTGCAGGCCTGCGCGGACAAGTATCCCGAGACCGAATGGCTGTTCGAGTACTCTCCCGAGAGCTTTACCGGTACCGAGCTGGATTTTGCCGTGGAGGTCTGCGACGCGGTGACCGCCGTGTGGCAGCCGACGCCGGAGAAGCCCGTGATCATCAACCTGCCGGCCACCGTGGAAATGAGCACGCCCAACGTGTACGCCGACCAGATCGAGTGGTTTTGTGACCGGGTGGCGCGGCGCGACAGCCTGGTGATTTCCCTGCACACTCACAACGACCGCGGCTGCGCGGTGGCTGCGGCCGAGCTGGGGGTGATGGCTGGCGCCGATCGTGTGGAGGGCACCCTGATGGGTAACGGTGAGCGCACCGGCAATATGGACATCGTGACCATGGCGATGAACCTCTACAGCCAGGGGGTGGACCCGCAGCTGCAACTGGCCCACATGGACGAGATTATCCAGACCTTCAAGGACTGCACCCAGTTGCCGGTGCACCCGCGCCACCCCTACGCGGGTGAGCTGGTGTTCACCGCGTTCTCCGGCAGCCACCAGGATGCGATCAAGAAGTGCCTGCACAAACGCGATGAAGAGCAGGCCTGGGAGGTCGCCTACCTGCCGATAGACCCGCGGGATATCGGTCGCTCCTACCAGGAGGTGATCCGCATCAACAGCCAGTCCGGCAAGGGCGGCATCGCCTACGTGCTGGAGCGTGACTTTGGCTACGAGCTGCCCCGCTGGCTGCAGATCGATTTCAGCGCCACCGTCCAGGCCTTCGCCGAGGAACGGGAGAAGGAAGTCTCCGGCGCGGAAATTTTCCAGCTGTTCCAGGACACCTACCTGGGCGAGGCCGGCAGCCTGCGCCTGGGCGACTACCAGGTCCGGCGGGCGGACAACGTGGATCACCTGCAGGCGGAATTGCGCCACGGCGGCCAGGTCCAAAGCCTGAAAGGCTCCGGCAACGGCGTGGTCGCAGCTTTTGTGGACGCCCTGGGTCGTTACACGGGCAAGCAGATCGTGCTGGTTGAGTACAGCGAGCACGCCCTCAGCCAGAGCGCCGACGCCGAGGCGGTGTGCTATATCCAGCTGAACATCGACGGCGACCGTTTCTGCGGCGTGGGTCGCAGCCACGATATCATCCAGGCCAGCCTCGACGGTATTCTGGGTGCGATCAATCGTGCCGAGCAGCAGACGGCCAACGCCGCCGCCTGATTAGTGCGCACGGCCCACTCAGTAGGGGTGGCGGTGGAAGTAGTCCCTGGCCGCGGCCATCACCCGGCCTGAGAGCAACAGGGTGGCGGTCATGGTGGGGATTGCCATCAGGCCGTAAGAGCCGGAAATCAGGTTGAACACCACGTCGATGCTCACCGTGGACCCGAAGATTACAGTGCCGACAAAAAACCAGCGGTAGTGGTGCTGGATGTGGGCGCCGAACAGGAAACCAAAGCACTTGGCGCCGTAGTACCACATGGTGAACATGGTGGTGCTGGACAGGATCAGGGTGATGATAAACATCAGCACCACGCCCACGATACCCAGGTTTTCGCGGAAGGCATTGACCGTCAGGTTCACCCCGGACAGGCCCTGGGGGTCCTGCCAGGTGCCCGCCAGCAGGATCACCAGGGCGGTGCAGGTGCACACCACCAGGGTGTCGGCCACGGGCCCCATCATCGCTACCAGACCCTCGCGGATCGGCTCGTTGGTGCGTGCGGCGCCGTGGGCCATCACTTCAGTGCCGACCCCCGCCTCGTTGGAAAAAGCCCCGCGGCTGATACCGATCAGGATGATGCCCAGCAGGCCGCCGCCGACCGCCTGGGGGTTGAAGGCGTCCCGCACGATGGAGGCGAGCATCCCCGGCACCTCGTCGATGTGCAGCAGCAACAGCAGAATCGTCATGCCCAGGTAGGTAATGACCATGGTCGGCAACAGGGCCACGGCGACCCGCGCCACCCGCTGCAGGCCACCGAAAATCACCAGCCCAACCAGGACCGCCATCACGCAGCCAATCATGAAACCGGTGACCTGCGGGTCTCCGGTGGGGAACAGCTGCTCGCGGATCAGCGCCGCCAGCTGGTTGGCCTGGAAAATCGGCAGGGTACCCACCAGTCCCGCCACCGCGAAGAGGATCGCCAGGGGGTAGAAACGCCGCGGCAGGGCCTCGCGGATGATGTACATGGGGCCGCCCTGCAGCCGGCCCAGGCTGTCTTCGCCCCGGTACATCACCCCCAGGGTGCAGGTAAAAAACTTGGTCGCAATGCCGACCAGGGCAGAGACCCACATCCAGAAAACCGCTCCCGGGCCACCGGCGACGATGGCCAGCGCCACGCCCGAGATATTACCCAGGCCCATGGTGCCCGAGAGCGCCGCGGCCAGCGCCTGGGCGTGGCTGACCTCCCCGGGTTCGTCCGGGGTGTCGTGCCTGCCCAGCATGATACCGATGGCATGGCCGAAGTGCCGGTAGGGCAAAAACCGCGAGTACAGGGCAAAGAAAATGCCGCCACCCAGCAGCAGGGTGACCAGCGGCGTACTCCACACGGCATTGGCAAAGGCGGCGGACAGCTGTTGCATTAACTCCATGAAGCGGGATCCCGGGGCAGGCACATGTGGGGCCGCAGGATAGCATAGGCGCTCTGGCGGCCGCGGCGACGCCGGGTATACTGGGCGCATGGACCCGCGCTGGATTGCCCTGTTGACGGCCCTGCTGCCTTTTTTCACCGTCCACCTGACCTATCTCGTGGCGGCGTGGCAGGAGCTGGTGCCCTGGTGCCTGCCCTATCTGGACAGCTGCACTTCCATCAGTGCGACTGGTCGCCATCCCCCCGCGAGTTACGTATTCCGTGCCGGCATGCTGCCCTCGGCCGTGATTATCATGGCTTACTGGTGGCTGAACGGCGCCTGGCTGGCTTCCCTGAGGCAGGAGGGAAGGACGGCTCACCTGCGCGCAATGGTCAGCCTGGGCGTGGTTGCCGCCCTGGGGCTGATCGCCTACGTCACGGTCCTGGGCGAGGTGGGTGAGGCCTGGGCGCGTTTGCGGCGCAGTGGCACCGTGCTGTTTTTCTCCTTCACCTTCCTCGCCCAGCTGCTGCTGGCCCGGGAGCTTGTGCGTCTGCCCCAATTGGTTCCCGGGGGTGCCGGCCTGGCGCGGGCGATGCTGGGGATCTGCCAGCTGCTGCTGGGCCTGGGCCTGGTCACCGTGATCTGGCAGGGGGTCGACGGGGCGGGCTATGACGATGTGGAGGATGCCTTCGAGTGGGTCCTGAGCCTGCTGCTGCAGACCAACTTCTTCCTCGGCTACCTGCTGTGGCGACGGGCCCGCTGGCGGCTGCAGCCGGTCAGCCCCTGACGACTTGCCCGGCGCTTTGCACCGGCGATCAATGAGGCGGATAATCGGTTGCCCCTGAGCCGCTGAACCCGAGGAGTTCCATGTCTTCCCAGCAACCGTCCGGGGCGCCGAGCCTGGCGGACATTGAACAGGCGGCGCTGCGGATTGCCGACTTCGTCCATCGTACCCCGGTGCTCACCAGCCAGCGCCTGAACGAGCACTGCGGCGCGGAGCTGTTCTTCAAGTGCGAAAACCTGCAGAAGATCGGCGCTTTCAAGGCCCGCGGTGCAAGCAATGCGGTGCTCAGCCTCAGCGACACAGAAGCAGCGCAGGGCGTGGCCACCCACTCTTCCGGCAACCACGGGGCGGCCCTGGCGATGGCGGCCCAGCGCCGCGGGATCGCCGCCCATGTCGTGATGCCTGAGAACGCTTCCGCGGTGAAGAAGGCAGCGGTGGCTAGCTACGGCGCCTTCATTATTGAGTGCCCCCCGACCCAGGCTGACCGCGAGGCCACCCTGGAGCGGGTGCTGGCAGAGACCGGGGCGCGCGCGGTGCACCCCTTCGAGGACCCGCGGGTGATCGCGGGTCAGGGCACCACCGCCCTGGAGCTGCTGGATGAGGTACCGGACCTGGACGTGCTCGCGATACCGGTAGGGGGCGGCGGCCTGCTCGCGGGGATGGCCACCGTGGCCCGCGCCCGGCGGCCTGAAATGGAAGTGATCGCGGTGGAACCGGCCGGCGCGGATGACGCCTTCCGCTCCTTTGGCCTGGGTGAGCGGGTGCAGCTGTCCCGGCCTGATACGATCGCGGACGGCCTGCGTACCAACCTGGGTGCACTCAACTTCGAGATTATCCAGCGTTGCGTGGACACCATTGTCACGGTGCCCGACGAACTTATCGTGCAGGCGATGCGCCTGCAGTGGACCCGGCTGAAGACCCTGGTCGAGGCTTCCGGTGCGGTGAGTTTCGCCGGCGTTCTGGAGCACCCCGAGCGCTTCCGTGGTCGCCGCGTGGGCGTGGTGATCAGCGGCGGCAATATCGATCTGGATCATTTGCCATGGTAGACGCAGCTGCCAGTCCCCTGTTCCATCTTGCCCTGCCGGTCGATGACCTGGAGGCCGCAGCCGCCTTTTATGGCGACATCCTTGGCTGTGCCAGGGGCCGCGCTGCGTCGCGCTGGATCGACTGGGATTTCTGGGGTCACCAGCTGGTGACCCACCAGGTCGCGACCGCGGAGCTACCGGCGGTGGCCAGCAATCCGGTGGACGGGGAAGCGGTGCCGGCCTCGCATTTCGGGGTGATTCTCGAGTGGACTGCCCTGGAGGCCCTGGTGCAGCGCCTGCGGGATCGGTCCGTCCCCTTTGTGATCGAACCCACGCTGCGCTTCGCCGGGCGACGGGGCGAACAGCAAACCCTGTTTATCCGCGATCCCGCGGGCAACCACCTGGAGTTCAAGGCGTTCCGCAACCCGGAAATGCTGTTTGCGACTGATGGCCTCGATTACCCCTGAGCCGCGGCGTCCGGCAATGCCGATGCCGGGGCGTGTTCGCCTGCCGCTGCTGCTCGCACTGTGCCTGTTGCTAGGCGCCTGCAGCAGTACCACCTTTGTCTACAACCGGCTGGATTTCCTCGTGCCCTGGTACCTCGATGACTACGTCGGGCTGAGCTCTGCGCAGGAGGATTACCTGGATGAAATCCTGCAGCCCTTCCTTGCCTGGCACCGCTACGAGGAGCTGCCGCGCTACGCGGCCCTGCTGGCGGAAGCGGAAAGCCTGCTGGCGCAGCCCCTGGTGCTGGAAGACGTGCGCCGCCTGACCCTTGAGGCGGAAGCAGCTTCTGACCGGCTGCAAACACGCTCGCTGGACTGGATGCTGCTCCTGGGCGAGCGCCTGTCGCCGGCGCAGGTGGAAGAGTTCATCCTCAGCCTCCAGGACAAGCAGTCGGAGTACGAGGAGGAGTACCTGGAGCGCGATGACGAGGAGTACCGCGAGGATGCGCAGGATTCTCTCGACGACAACCTGGAGGAATACCTGGGGCGCCTCAACCGGGAACAGGAAGCGATGCTCGCGGCCGGGGTCGCGCGGCTGCAGCGCTCGGACCACCTCTGGCTGGAGGAGCGCGAGGACTGGATCCGGCGGCTCGAGGCGCTGCTGCAGCGGGAAGCGGGCTGGCAGTCGGCCGTGCGCGAGGCGCTGGCGGCGCGCTGGCAATCCAGCAGCGCCGCCTACCAGCGCATGTACGAGCACAATGTCGAGGTGATCCAGGCCACCGTGGTGCAGGTGCTTAACAGTCGCAGCGAGCGCCAGGATGCCCACCTGCGCCGGCGCCTGACGCACCTGCAGGAAGACCTGCTCGCCCTCAGCCGGGAGGGGCGGGAAACGCCCGCCGCGATACCGGCGGCACCCTGAATTCGCGAGGCAGGTTGGTTAAACCGTCTTGAAGAAGACCTTGGAATTGCGCTGCAGGTTGTAAAGAGACTGCTTCGGCGCCGGTAGCGATTCCCGGCTGCCCTGCTCGAAGCCCTGTTCCAGGAACCAGTGCGCGGTCTGGGTGGTGAGCACGAATACCCGCTCCAGTCCCTGGGCGCGCGCCTCCCGCTCCAGCTCGCGCAACAGGCGCTGGCCGCGGCGGCCCCCGCGGTAGGCCGGGTGCGAAACGATACAGGCCAGCTCACCGCAGCCTTCGTCGGGGTAGGGGTAAAGCGCGGCGCAGGCGATAATCCGCCCGTCGCGTTCCAGCAGGCGAAACTGGCGAATCTCGGTTTCCAGCAGCTCCCGCGAACGCTTGACCAGGGTGCCCTCGCGCTCCAGCGGCTCGATCAGCTCGAGAATGCCGCCAACGTCGTCGATGCTGGCGCTGCGGGATTGCTCGTAGGCGTCCTTGGCCACCAGGGTGCCGCTGCCGTCGTGGGTGAACAGCTCCTCCAGCATCGCACAGTCATCCCGGTAGCTGATCACCTGGCAGCGCTCGACCCCGGCCTCGCAGGCGCGGCGCGCGGTATCTGCCAGCCGCTGCTGCTCCGGGTCCGGAAAGCTCAGGCTGGCGAGGTCGCCGGTGGCCAGCTGGCGGTGCAGGGTCCCTGCGGCATCGGTCAGCCCCTCGTTGGCACCGAACAGGAGCAGCTTGTCCGCACCAATGGCGGCGGCACAGTGCACGGCGATGTCCTCCAGCGCCAGGTTGAAGATCTCGCCGGTGGGGGAATAGCCCAGAGGGGTCAGCAGGACAATCGCGCCGGCCCCCAGCTGCTGCTGGATCCCGGTCACGTCGACCCGGCGTACCCGCCCGGTATGCTGGAAGTCGACCCCGTCGAGCACGCCGATGGGACGCGCGGTGATGAAGTTGCCGGAGCAGACCCGGATGCTGGCACCGAGCATGGGTGAGTTGGGCAGGCCCATGGAGAGCATGGACTCGACCTGCGCGCGCAGGCCGCCGGCGGCCTCGGCGGCAAGGCGCATGGCCTCGGCGTCGGTGATCCGCATTCCCGCGTGGAACTCGCTCTGGCGCCCCGCCTGTTCCAGCCGCTGGTCAATCTGCGGACGCGAGCCCTGGATCAGTACCAGGCGCACACCCAGGCTGTTGAGCAGGGCCACATCGTGGATGATGCTGGCATAGCTGGGGTGCTGCGCGACCTCGCCTCCCAGCATCAGCACAAAGGTCTTGCCCCGGTGTGCGTTGATGTAGGGTGCGGTGTTGCGGAACCAGCGGATATGGTCGCGACTGCCTGTGGTCACCTGTCTAACGTCCAGTTCTGCTTTACAAAGGGCTAAAGGTTACCGAATGCCGCCGCCGGGCACTAATGGCAATAATACACAGCCCGACCTACAGGCAGTAGCGGGCAATGCACTGGCGCAGCAGTTCCACGCAGGGCTGCATCTGGCTCAGCTCGAGGTATTCGTCCGGCTGGTGGGCGCGGTCTATGGAGCCGGGCCCCATCACGATGGCCTCCATTCCCAGCTGTTGCAGGAAGGGCGCCTCGGTGGCGAAGGCAACCGCCTCCGCGCGGTGCCCGGTGAGCTCCTCGGCCATGCTGACCAGTTCGCCCCTGTCGTCCTGCTGGAAGGGTGGTACATCCTCCACCAGGGGGCACAGTTCGATACCCACCTCCAGTGTCTGGCCGAGTTGCGCCAGACGCTGTGCAAGCTCCGCGCGCACGCTGGCATTGTCCCCGTTGGGGGTCATGCGCAGGTCGATATGCAGCTCGCAGCGACCGCAAATCCGGTTGGGGCTGTCGCCGCCATGGATGCAGCCCAGGTTCAGGGTGGGCTGGGGTACCGCAAATGCCGGATTGGAAAACTGCTCGGCGAGTTCGGCGCGAAAGGCGAACAGTTCAGCCATCACCCGGTGCATCGCCTCCAGGGCGCTTTTGCCAAGGGCGGGATTGGAGCTGTGGCCGGCGCTGCCGGTGACCCGGACCGCTTCCATCATGATGCCCTTGTGCATGCGCACCGGGACCAGCGAGGTGGGTTCGCCGATGATCGCCGCCCGCGCCCGCGGGCGGCCGGCGGCGGCCAGCTGGCGCGCGCCCTGCATCGAGCTCTCCTCGTCGGCGGTCGCCAGAATGATCAGCGGCTGCTGCAGCGTTTGCCCGCGAAAGGTTTCTGCGGCGGCCAGGGCCAGGGGAAAGAAGCCCTTCATATCGGTGCTGCCCAGTCCGTAGAGGCGGCCGTCCCGCTCGCTGAGACGCAGGGGGTCGGAGCGCCAGAGGCCATCGTCGAAGGGCACCGTGTCCGTGTGTCCGGCGAGGACCAGCCCCCCCGGGCCGCTGCCCAGGCTTGCGATCAGGTTGGCTTTGCTGCCCTGGGCATTGACCGGCATGATCTCGGTGCTGAAGCCCAGTGCTTCCAGCCAGCCGGCCAGCAGGTCAATCACCCCGCGGTTGCCCTGGTCCCATGAGGGGTCGGTCGAGCTCACCGAAGGGGTGGCGACCAGCTGCTCTAGCTGCTGGATGATCTGGGCCTGGGGAAGCGGCATATATATCGCCTGCTGGAGCGGGATAAACCCGGGGTCAGCGCAAGGTAGCCCCGGGGCGTGGGTGAGTCAAATGCCGCGGTATCAGCCGAAAATCCCGCGCAGCATGAAGAAGAATATGATCGCCAGTCCCGCGCCCGCGGGCAGGGTCACGATCCATGACAGGAAAATCTGGCCGATGGTGCGCAGGTTGAGGGCGGCGATGCCGCGGGCGAAGCCGACGCCCAGAATTGCGCCCACGAGGGTGTGGGTGGTGGAGATGGGCAGGCCCGTGGCCGATGCGATTACCACGGTCGAGGCGGCGCCCAGCTCGGCGGCGAAGCCGCGACTGGGGGTGAGTTCGGTGATTTTGCGTCCCACTGTGGCGATGACTTTCCAGCCGTAGGTCGCCAGGCCCGCGACGATACCGATTGCCCCCACCAGCAAAATCCACCAGGGCAGGGCGGCCTCGCTGGCGATCATGCCGCCGGACTGGACCGTGCTCGCGATCGCCGCCAGCGGTCCCACCGCGTTGGCGACATCGTTGGAGCCGTGGGCAAAGGCCATGGCGCAGGCGGTGAACACCATGAGGATGGCGAAAACCCGCTCGACATTGGCAAAGCGGTGTTCCTGGTTGGGCAGCTCCTTCACCCGGCGCAGCAGGATCGCGCCGAAAGCCGCGACCACCAGGCCGACGGCGGCCGATACCGGGATCGCATTGGCGAACTTGCTCCCGAGGCCCAGGTCGAACTCCACGCCCAGGTGCTTGAGCCCCTTCAGCAGGGTGACCATCGAGATCATGAAGCCCACGATCCACATATAGATGGGGATAAACCGCTTGGCGCGATGGAAAGGGTCCTCGGTATCCAGGATCAGGACCTTGACGCTCATGAACAGACCGAAGGAGATCGTGCCTGCCAGCAGCGGCGAAACCACCCAGCTGGCGACGATGGTGCCGACCTTGTCCCAGTGGATCGAGTCCACGGAAATTCCTACCGCGGCAAAGCCGACAATGGCGCCGACGATGGAGTGGGTGGTGGAGACCGGCCAGCCCTTGAGGCTGGCGATCATCAGCCAGGTGCCCGCCGCCAGCAACGCCGATAGCATGCCGAACACCAGCAGCTCTGGGGACTGCTCCAGGGAGCTGACGTCGATAATGCCCTTGCGGATGGTCGCGGTGACCTCGCCCCCGGCGAGGTAGGCCCCCAGGAACTCGAAGATCATCGCGACCAGGATGGCCTGCTTGATGGTCAGGGCGCGCGAACCGACCGAGGTGCCCATGGCGTTGGCGACATCGTTGGCACCGATACCCCAGGCCATGAAAAAACCGAAACAGCAGGCCAGGATCAGCAGCGTGGTGCCGTGAGTGGCGATAATATCCATCAGAGGTGCTCCCGCCTTACTTTGCCATCAGGATTTGCAGGCGGTGGCCAACGCGCTCGGCGGCATCGGCCACCCCGGCCAGCAGCTCGATAATCTTGTAATAGAAAATCACGTCTACCGGCTTGAGGTCGTCTTCCAGCTTGAACAGCCGCGCGCGCAGGGCAGTGGACTTCTTGTCCGCGCGCCCCTCAAGCTTGTCGAGTTCCTTGAGCATGCCTTCCACCAGCTTGACCTGGCGGCCGCTGAAGCCGACCTCCAGCAGTTCGTCCAGCTCACTGATCGCGGTTACCGACTGTGCGGTGGTGGCGCAGCAGGTTTCCACGAGATCCATCAGCGGGGTGCGCAGGCTCTTGGGGAACTGCATCTTGCGGCCCATGATCAGCCCGGCGATATCCTCGGAGACGTTGGCGACATGGTCCTGGATGGTGATCAGCTCCAGCAGGTCACTGCGCGGCACCGGCAGGAACAGGCTCTTGGGCAGGTGCCGGCGCACCGAGCGCTTGAGCTTGTCCGCGCGCCGCTCGGCGTCATTGATTTCCTGTAGCAGGCGCTCTGCCTCGCCCCAGTCGCCGTCCGCGCTGGCCTGGAAAAAGGCCGGCAGCATGCTGGCGGCCTCGTGGGCGACCTGCATGTGTTCCTGGATGGGTTTGATGGGTGACCTGCCAAACAGGCTGCCCAGCGGATTGGATCCCGGCATTGACTTGCTCCCGTCGAGTTCGCGCGCAGTATAGGCGCTGCGCCCGGTGATGTCACAGCCGGGCGGGCCCCTGTGTTAGCATGCTTTCCAGAGTCGTGCCCGCAGCAAGGATTGGCCGCATGCCAGCACAATACGAAGCGCCCCCAGCGGAAACCCGCCTGACGCTACAGGGTCTGGTGCGTGACCTTTTTCTCGATGGCCGCTTGTCCAACGAAGAACAGGCGCGACTCGCGTCCGCCAACGTGCAGCAGGTGAACCCGCTGGTTTTTCTGGCGGAGCAGAAGCTCCCGGATGCCTCGCGGCCGGGCAAGCTGCTGGATATGGACAGCATCCTCCACTGGCTGGCAGCCAGGAGTGATCAGTCTGTCTATCGCATAGACCCGCTGAAGATCAATGTCTCGGTGGTTTCTGAAGTGATGTCCCGGGCTTTCGCACAGCGCCACCGGATACTTGCGGTGGAGGTGAATCCCGACGACGTGGTCATTGCCAGCGCTGAACCCTTCCTGCACGCCTGGGAGAAAAACCTGGAACACGTGCTGCGCAAGCCCATCCGCCGGGTGCTCGCCGACCCCAGGGATATCGCCCGCTACACCGAAGAATTCTACGCCATGGCCGGCTCCGTACGCGGGGCACACGGAGCCAGCTCGCCAGAGGTGGCGCCGGGCGTCACTAACCTCGAGCAGATGCTGGACATGGGCTCCATGAAAGAAGTGGATGCCAACGACCAGCACGTGGTGCGCATTGTTGACTGGCTGCTGCAGTATGCCTTTGAGCAGCGCGCGTCCGATATCCATATTGAACCCCGGCGCAAGGTGGGGAATGTGCGCTTTCGCATCGACGGCGTGCTGCACAGCGTGTACGAGTTGCCGCAGCAGGTCGGCGCCGCAGTCACCAGTCGGATCAAGATTCTCGGGCGCATGGATGTGGCGGAAAAGCGCCGCCCCCAGGACGGTCGCCTGAAGACCCGCACCCCCGAGGGCAACGAAGTGGAGCTGCGGCTTGCGACTCTGCCGACCGCCTTTGGCGAGAAACTGGTGATGCGGATCTTCGACCCCGATGTGCTGCAGAAATCGTTTGAGCAGCTGGGGCTCGCAGACCAGGATCTGCAGCGCTGGAACGAAATGATTGGCGCCGGCAACGGCATTGTGCTGGTGACCGGCCCCACCGGCTCCGGCAAGACTACGACCCTGTATTCCACCCTGCGCCAGCTGGCAACCGCAGAAGTGAATGTCTGCACGATTGAAGACCCGATCGAGATGGTGGAAGGTGCTTTCAACCAGATGCAGGTCAACCATGGCATCGGCCTGGACTTCTCCTCCGGGGTGCGGGCGCTGATGCGCCAGGACCCGGATATCATCATGGTCGGTGAAATTCGCGACCTGGAGACCGCCTCCATGGCGGTGCAGGCGGCACTGACCGGGCACCTGGTGCTCTCCACCCTGCATACCAATGACTCTCCGAACTCGATTTCCCGGCTGCTGGAGTTGGGGGTGCCGGCCTATCTGGTGAAGGCGACCGTGCGGGGGGTCATGTCCCAGCGCCTGGTGCGCATCCTGTGCAACGACTGCAAACAGTTCCGCCCCACCGACGCCGGGGCCTGGGCCCAGCTCACCGAGCCCTTCGAGGTGGAGGTGCCGGCGCAGACCGCCCACCCGATCGGCTGTCGCAGCTGTCGCGATACCGGCTACCGGGGTCGCCAGGGCATCTACGAGGTGCTGGTGAACAGCGCCGCGGTACAGCAGGAGATTACCCCGCAGATGGAGACTGCACGCATCCGCCGCGTGGCCATGACCGAGGGCATGCAGACCCTGCGCCTCAGCGGCGCCCAGCGGGTGGCGGCGGGCGAGACCACCATCGAGGAGGTCATGCGCGTGGCGCCGGTGCTGGACAGCTGAACCGCCGCAAGCAGCGCAGGGAGATTCCAGTTCATGAACCAACCGTGGCAGCCACTGACCCCGCTCCTGGAGCAACAGGCAGCTCTCGCCCGGTCGCGTCTGGACGAGCAGTGGGGCCCGGCAGCGCGGAGCGCCTGGGAGGCCGCCTGGGCGGCTTACCCGAAACCGGCACACCTGGACCTGATGCTGGCCTGCAGCCCCTTTGTCGCCGAGACGCTGGCACTGGAGCCGGATTTCCTGACCCGGCTGCTGAACTCCGGGCAGCTGCTGCGATCCCTGGAAGAGGATGAACTGCAGCGTGAGCTGGCCGCAGAGCTGGCGCCTGAGGGCGTGGAACTGGGCGCGGTCCTGCGCCGCTTCCGCAACCGGCATATGCTGCGCATCCTGTGGCGGGACTTCTGCCGCCTGGCCCCCACCCTGGAGACGACCCGGGATACTTCCATGCTCGCCGAGGCCTGTATCCAGCTGGCCCTGGCACACTGCCGCGAGGGCCTGGAGCAGCGCTTTGGCACCCCGCGTGGACGCGACAGCGGTGCCGCCCAGGAGCTTATCGTGCTGGCCATGGGCAAGCTGGGCGCCCGCGAGCTGAACGTTTCCTCGGACATCGACCTGGTGTTTGCCTATCCCGAGGCGGGTGCCACCGACGGTGAGCGGCGCAGCATCTCCAATGACGAATTCTTTACCAAGCTGGGCCAGGCGCTGATCAATGCCCTGGACCAGGTCACCGCGGAGGGCTTTGTGTTCCGCGTTGACATGCGCCTGCGACCCTACGGTGAAAGCGGTGCCCTGGTGCACAACTTCAATGCCCTGGAGGATTACTACCAGGAGCAGGGTCGCGACTGGGAGCGCTATGCGCTGATCAAGGCGCGCGCGGTGACCGGGGACCCGGCGCGCGCCGCGGAGCTGGGCGAGATGCTGCGGCCCTTTATTTACCGCCGCTACGTCGACTTTGGCGTGATCGACAGCCTGCGCGGGATGAAGCAGATGATCAGCTCCGAGGTACGCCGCCGCGGGTTGGACGACAACGTCAAGCTGGGCCACGGTGGTATCCGCGAGGTGGAGTTCATCGGCCAGTGCTTCCAGCTGATCCGCGGGGGCCGCGATCGCGGCCTGCAGCAGCGCGAACTGTTGCCGGTGCTAGAGGAGTGCGCGCAGCTGGGCTGCCTGCCGGCCGCGGTGGTGGCCCAGTTGCGCGATGCCTACCTGTTTCTGCGCGACAGTGAACACGCGATCCAGGGCTACCGCGACCAGCAGACCCAGGCGCTGCCCCGGGAGGCGCTGCCCCAGGCGGCGCTGGCGCGGGTCATGGCCTGCACTGACTGGGAGGACTACCTGACCGAGCTGGCCGCGCACCGGGAGCGCGTGGCGGGACACTTCCGGGACCTGATTGCCGACCCCGAGGAACAGGCCGTTGCCGACAGCCCGAGGGGTGAACTGTGGGGGGAGGATCTCGACGCGGCTCAACTCGAGTCCCTCGGGTTCGCCCGCGCCGACGAATGCCTCGAGGCGCTCCAGTCCCTGCGCGACAGTCGCCGGGTCGTCGCCCTGCAGGCCCAGGGCAAAGCGCGGCTGGAGGAGTTTATGCCCCAGCTGATCCTGGCCTGCGCCGAATCCCGGGATCCCGACACTGCCCTGCAACGTATTCTGCCGCTGGTGGAAGCGGTGGTCCGGCGCAGTGCCTATCTGGCCCTGCTGCTGGAGAACCCCGCCGCCCTGGCCGAGCTGGTCACCCTGTGCCAGGCCAGCCCCTGGATCGCCGCCCAGCTGGCCTCGCACCCGGTGCTGCTGGATGAGCTGCTGGATCGCGCGAGCCTATATACCGCCCCGGAAAAGGCCCTGCTGCAGGACGAGCTGCGGCAGCAGGTCGCGCGCCTGCCGATGGACGACCTGGAAGCGCAGATGGATGCGCTGCGCTACTACAAGTCCGCCCAGCTGCTGCGGGTGGCGGCCAGCGAACTGGGGGGCTACCTGCCCCTGATGCAGGTCAGCGACAAGCTGAGCTGGATAGCCGAGGTGATCCTGGAGCAGGTCCTGGCGCTGGCGTGGCACGACCTTGCCGCCCGTTACGGCGAGCCCGCGCGACAGGGCACCGGCTATGGCTTCGCCGTGTTTGCCTACGGCAAACTGGGCGGCATTGAGCTCAGTTACAGCTCGGACCTGGACCTGGTGTTTATCTACGACGCCGAGGCGACCGGGGCCACTGACGGCAAGCGCAGCATCGACAACACGGTGTTCTACACCCGCCTGGGCCAACGCATGATCCATATCCTGGAGACGCGCATGGCGCTGGGCGACCTGTACGAGGTGGATGTACGGCTGCGGCCCTCGGGGGACTCCGGGATGCTGGTGGCCTCGACCCGCGGCTTCGCCACCTACCAGCGCGAGTCGGCCTGGACCTGGGAGCACCAGGCCCTGGTGCGCGCGCGCTGGGTCGCCGGGGACCCGGCGGTGGGCGAATCGGTCTACCGGGTGCGCGAGGAGGTGCTGTGCCAGCAGCGGGAACCTGAAGCGTTGGCGCGGGAAGTTGTCGCCATGCGGCGCCGGATGCGCGAGCATCTTCTGCCCCGGGACACTGCAGAGGCGGCCGAGTTTCATCTCAAGCAGGGCCGTGGCGGTATCGTGGATATCGAGTTCATGGTGCAGTACGCGGTGCTCGCCTGGTCCCACCGCGTACCGGGGCTGGTACAGTGGTCGGACAATATCCGCATCCTCGAGATCCTGGGTCGCGAGGGCCTGTTCGCCCAGGCGGAAAGCGACGCCCTGATCGCCGCCTACCTGGCCTACCGTTCCGCCGCCCACGAGCTCGCCCTGCAGCAGCAGCCGGATACGGTCCCCGCGGACAGTTACCGCGAGCACCGGGAGGCGGTAAGGAGCAAGTGGGAACAGTTATTTGCCGCGGTCAGTGATGATCCGCAGAACGCCCCCCAGGGGCAGGGCTAGCACAGGAGCAGGATGATGGGTCTCGAGGAAAGCGAGCCGGGGACGGCGCCGGTGACGCCCGAGGAGGGACGTCTGGCGGGGGACGTGTTTTACCGGCACTGGCAGCCCGCGCAGCCTCCGCGCGCGGCGGTCCTGCTGGCCCACGGCCTGGGCGAGCACAGTGGTCGCTACCAGGCCTTTGCCGAGGTGCTCTGCGGGCGCGGCTATGCGGTGGTGGCACCGGATCATCCCGGCCACGGCCGCTCTCCCGGGCACCGGGCCCATATCGCGCACTTCCCGGCATTCTTCCCGCCCCTGGATTCCCTGCGCGCCAGCATTGCGCGCTGGTATCCCGACCTGCCCTGTTTCCTGGTCGGGCACAGCATGGGCGGGCTGATCGCGGCCAGCTACCTGCTCCAGCGGCAGCAGGCTTTTGCCGGCGCCGCGCTCTCCGGCGCCGCCCTCGGGGTGGCGGAAAAACCGCCCGCACCCATGCTCTGGCTGAATACCCTGCTGGCTTTTATCTGGCCCACGGCGGGAGCACTGCAGCTGGATGCGACCCAGGTCAGCCGCGATCCGGCGGTGGTGCAGGCCTACCTGGACGACCCCCTGGTACACAGCGGCAAGGCCAGCGCCCGCCTGGTCAGGGAGCTGTTCCGGGAGATGAGCGCGGTGCAGGCGCGTGCCGGCGAGCTCACCCTGCCGCTGTTGGTGATGCACGGTGAGGCGGACAGCATGACTGATCCGGGCGGCTCGCGCACACTGCACGCAGCGGCCGGCGCTGACGACAAGACCCTGAAGCTGTATCCGGGGCTGTACCACGAAATTTTCAATGAGCCCGAGCGCCTGGAGGTGCTGGCGGACCTGATTGCCTGGATGGATGAGCGCAGCCCGGCGCCGGCGTCACCTCAGCCCCCGGCGTAGGCCTGCGCGGCGAGCAGGCGCGCCTCCAGGTGGCCCAGCTCGGGATGCTGCTGGCGCCAGGCGAGGAAAAACCGCCAGCGATCCGCCCGGGTGAGGGCCTCCGGCGCGCCCGCGCTGAGCTGGGCCAGTTCGCGCAGCAGGCGTTTACCCGCCGGGGGGCGTTGCAGGCGCCCCGCCTCGTTCCCGACCAGGGCGAAATAAAAACGCCCACCCCGATAGGCGGTGAGAATATTCTCCGGCGTGAGCTTGCCGTGGATAAAGCCCGTGCTGTGCAGGCGCCCGACGAAGGTGCCCAGGGCGCGCAACAGGTCCCGCCGCAGGCGCCGGGACGCCGGGTCCTCGCCACCGGTCGTCCGGCGCAGCCACAGCGCGGTACTCTCGCCTTCAACCGCGGTGGTAATAATGTAGTCGACGCCCCGGCACGCGCGACCGGTGGCCAGCACCTCGGGCGCGTTAAAACCACTGAGCCGCAGCAGCTCGTGCTGGCGCCGGGTGCGCCGCACGCTGCCGCCGCCCGGCTGGCGCAGCCAGCGAATTGCCGGCGACGGCGAGGTGTAGTCCTTGTAGTAAAGGTTGCTCCCCACCTGGCGCGCAACCCGGCCGCGGCCGGAGCGGCTGACCAGTTCCCAGCCGGCCGGCAGTTCATCGGCCGCCAGTTGTGCGGCGATCTCCGCGAAGGCCGCATTGTCAGGGGGCAGATGGGAAATGGGGCTCACTCCGATGCCGGTGGGTCATGTTATTCTACGCGCCGTCGAGCCTGGCGTCTGCCCGCAGGGCGGGCGACAGGCGATCAGCGCGCGCAAATTTCCCGGGGAGGCAAGGCATGCGGCGAGTCCTGGTGACAGGTGGCAATGGACAGTTGGCCCGCGAGCTCGTGCATCGCGCCCCCGCGGTCGAGGTGTTCGCCCCGGATCGCGCCACCCTGGATATTACCGATGCCGGGGCGGTGTCAGCCTGCGTCGCCGAGTTTTCTCCCGAGGTGGTGATTAACGCCGCCGCATACACTGCAGTGGACCGTGCCGAAAGCGATGCCGCCCGGGCGCACCGGGTCAATGCCGGGGGGGCGGCGCACCTGGCCGCCGCCTGCGCCATCTCGGGTGCGCGCCTGCTGCACGTGTCCACGGATTTTGTGTTTGACGGCGCCAGCAGTCTGCCCTATCTGCCGGATGCGCCGACGGCACCATTGGGTGTCTACGGCGAGAGCAAGCTGGCGGGAGAGCAGCGGGTGCGGGAGACCCTGCCCGGTGCCTGTATCCTGCGCACGGGCTGGGTGTATTCCTGTTTCGGCAGCAACTTTGTCGCCACCATGCTGCGCCTGATGGCTGAGCGCGAGACACTCGCGGTGGTGGACAACCAGGTCGGTACCCCCACCTGGACCGGGAGCCTGGCGGACGTGCTGTGGGCCTTCGCCGGCGATGAGGGGGCCGCTGGCGTCTATCACTGGAGCGACGCCGGGGTCTGCAGCTGGTACGACTTCGCCGTGGCCATTGCCGAGGAGGGCCTGGCCATGGGACTGCTGCCGCGGGCGGTCAGGGTGCAGCCGATTCCCGCGAGTGAATACCCGACCCCCGCGCAGCGACCGGCCTACAGTGTGCTGGACAAGCGCGCGACCCTGGAACGACTGGGTGCAGAGGCAGTCCACTGGCGCGTGCAGTTGCGCCGGATGCTACAACAATGGAAGGACCAGACGGAGGCTGCAACAGCTTGAGTAATGCATTACTGGTAACCGGCGCCGCCGGTTTTATTGGCGCCAATTTCGCCCACTACTGGCTCCGGCAGCATCCCGGGGACACACTGGTGGCCTACGATGCCCTGACCTACGCCGGCAACCGCGCCAACCTGGCGCCGCTGGAGGGCCGCGAGAATTTTCATTTCGTGGAGGGCGATATCTGTGACCAGGTGACCGTGGAGTCCCTGCTGCAGCGCCACCGGATCGATACCATCGTGCACTTTGCCGCCGAGAGTCACGTCGACCGTTCCATCACCGGGCCGGGGGCGTTTATCAACACCAACATCGTCGGCACCCACAGCCTGCTGGAGGCGGCGCGCCGGGTCTGGCTGGATGGCAGCGGCCGCGAGCACCGCTTTCACCACGTGTCCACGGACGAGGTCTACGGTTCTCTCGATCCCGATGCACCCGGCTTCCATGAGGCCCAGCGCTACGAACCCAATTCGCCCTACTCCGCGAGCAAGGCGGCGTCGGATCACCTGGTGCGCGCCTGGCACCATACCTACGGCCTGCAGGTCACCACCAGCAACTGCTCCAACAATTACGGCCCCTACCACTTCCCGGAGAAACTGATCCCCCTGTGCCTGACCAACATCCTGCGCGGCCTGCCGCTACCGGTGTACGGGGACGGCAGCAACATCCGCGACTGGCTGTATGTCCAGGACCACTGCCGCGGCATCGAGCGCGTTTTGCAGCGGGGCGCTGTGGGGGAGACCTACAATATCGGCGGCAATAACGAGTGGCACAACCTCGCCATCGTGCAGTTGCTCTGCGATCGCCTGGATGCGCGCTTCGCCGCCGACGACACGCTTGCCGGGCGCTATCCGGACGCCCCCGGTGCCAGGGGCAACATTGCGCGGGAGCTCATTACTTTTGTGACGGACCGGGCCGGGCATGACTGGCGCTACGCCATCGATGCCAGCCGTATTGCCGGGGAGCTCGGCTTCACCCCGCAGGAGACTTTTGAAACCGGGATCGAGAAGACCCTGGACTGGTACCTGGACAACGAGGACTGGTGGCGGCCGCTACTGCCGGGCTGATCAGTCGAACAGGGGAATCTCTGCCCAGGCCAGGCCCGCGGCGTCCTTGTCCGAGAGGCGCGGCGACTCGCCCGCGGGAATGGGCCAGTTCACGCCAACGGTGGGGTCGTCCCAGGCCAGGGTGATCTCGCTACCGGGGTCGTAGTAGGCGGTACACTTGTACTGGAAATCGGCGACCTCGGAGGTTACGTAGAAGCCGTGGGCAAATCCCGGAGGCACCCACATCATGGTGTGATTGGCGGCGGACAGCTCGGCGCCGAACCACTGCCCGAAGCTGGGGGAGCCGCGGCGCAGGTCCACCGCCACATCAAACACGGCGCCGGCGACCACACGCACCAGTTTGCCCTGGGTCTGCCGGGTCTGGTAATGCAGGCCGCGAAGGATGCCGCGACCGGAGCGACTGTGGTTGTCCTGCACAAAGTCCAGGTCCAGGCCGAGGTCGGCAAATACGCGGGCGTTCCAGCTCTCCAGGAAAAAACCGCGCTCGTCCCCGAATACCCGCGGGTGGAGCAGCAGCAGATCCCGCAGGGGCGTGGTTTCAACTTTCATCGAACACCACCCCCTCGTCGTCCAGCAGGCGCTGCAGATACAGGCCGTAGCCGCTCTTCTGCAGGGGCGCCGCGAGGGCCAGGAGGTCCTCGGCACCGATATAGCCCATGCGGTAGGCGACCTCCTCCGGGCAGGCGATTTTCAGGCCCTGGCGCTCTTCCACCACGCGGATGAAATTGGCGGCGTCGAGCAGGGAGTTATGGGTGCCGGTGTCGAGCCAGGCGGTGCCGCGGCTCATCACCTCGACCTGCAGGTCACCCCGCTGCAGATAGGCCAGGTTGACGTCGGTAATTTCCAGTTCGCCGCGGGAGGAGGGGCGAATGTCCGCGGCGATATCCACCACGTCATTGTCATAAAAATACAGCCCGGTTACCGCGTAGTGGGAACGGGGCCTGGCCGGTTTCTCCTCGATATCCAGGGCGGTGCCGTCGCGGTCGAAGCTGACCACCCCGTAGCGCTCCGGGTCCTGCACGTAGTACGCAAACACCGAGGCGCCGCGATCGCGGCTGGCCGCCGCGCGCAGGCGCTGGGTGAATCCGCCGCCGTAGAAAATGTTGTCGCCCAGGACCAGGCTGCAGGGCGAGGTGCCGATGAACTCGCGGCCGAGGATGAAGGCCTGGGCGAGGCCGTCGGGGCTGGGCTGTACCGTATAGCTGAGGTTGATGCCCCAGGCGCTACCATCGCCCAGCAGGTCGGAAAAGGCCTGCTGATCCCGCGGGGTGGTGATCACCAGGATATCGCGGATACCCGCCAGCATCAGGGTCGCCAGGGGGTAGTAGATCATGGGCTTGTCGTACACCGGCATCAGCTGCTTGCTCACCGTACTGGTGAGAGGGTGGAGTCGGGTGCCAGAACCTCCGGCAAGAATGATGCCCTTGTGCCTGGTGGCGGACATGGTCTTCCTTATTGTCGTGAAAAGTGGGCGATTATAGGCCGAATTCCGCCCAACTTCGACCCAGCTGCAGGCAACGAGGTTCACTGTACGGTCGTAGAGGGGGTGGCTTTTTGGCCGCCCCCTGATAGAATTCGAAGCCTTTGCGGGGCAGCTCTTTGCCCCTCCTGCAGGGCAGACGCCGGTTCCCGGCGCTGCATAATCTACCCGAAGTCAACGAGGACGCTGTTATCAGGCAGCTCGATACAGTTCAGACTGGCGCGGCAGCGGCTGCCGAAGTCGCCGCAGCCCGGGGCGCCGCGCGCGGACCACTGCCTGCACGCTCCCTGCGGATCGCCCTGCTCGGCTATCGCAGCCAGCCTTACGGCGGCGGCCAGGGTGTGTACCTCAAGTACCTGAGCAAGGCCCTGGTAGAGGCCGGGCACCGGGTGGACGTGATCTCGGGGCCGCCCTATCCCCACCTGGATCCCCGGGTGCGCCTGATCTGCCTGCCCAGCCTGGACCTGTTCGCCAACGGTCTGGGCTCATTGCGACCCCGTCACCTGCGCTCGGCCAGCAACATCATCGAGTGGTGCAGCAAGCTGACCGGCGGGTTTGCCGAACCCTACACCTTCGGCCGCCGGGCGGTGAAATACCTGCGCCAGCACCGCGACGAGTACGACCTGGTCCACGACAACCAGAGCCTCAGCCACGGCATGCTGACCCTGCAGGACATGGGCATTCCCCTGGTCACCACGGTGCACCACCCCATTACCAGCGACCTGCGAATTGCCCTGGGCGCGGCGAAGCGCTGGCACGAGCGCCTGCTGATAAGGCGCTGGCACAGTTTCCTGGGGATGCAGAAAAAGGTGGTCAAGCAGCTGCACAACGTGGTGACCGTGTCTGACTGCTCGCGCCAGGACATCGCCCGGGATTTCGGCCTGCAACCCGCGGGTGTCGACCTGGTCTACAACGGCATCGACACCGCGGAATTCAGGCCCCTGCCCGGGATCGTGCGGCGCCCCCGGCGGCTGATGGCCACGGCTTCCGCGGACGCGCCCCTCAAGGGCCTGCGCTTCCTGCTGCGGGCCTACGCCAGCCTGCTGCCTCGCTACCCTGACCTGGAGCTGCTGCTGGTGGGCAAGCCCCAGGCCGGCGGTCACACCGAGCGCCTGCTCGGCAAGCTGGGTATCGCCGACCGGATTCGCTTCGTCAGTGGAATCAGCACCGAGGACATGGTGCGCTACTATGCCGAGGCGGCAATCGCCGTCGTGCCCTCGGTATACGAGGGCTTCGGGCTTCCTGCCGGCGAGGCCATGGCCTGCGGCGTACCGGTGGTCTCTACCGACGGTGGCGCCCTGCCCGAGGTCGTGGGAGACGCGGGCGTGCTGGTACCGACCCGTGATGCCGGCGCCCTGGCAGAGGCGATCGCGGCCCTGCTGGAGGATCCCGCGCGCCGCGAGGCACTGGGCGCTGCGGGGCGTGCGCGCATCCTGGAGAAGTTCAGCTGGGACGTCTGTGCCCTGGAAATGACCGCTTACTACGAACGGGTACTGGCCAGTGCAGACCGTTGACTTCGCGTTTTTTGACCTCCGCCCGGGAGACGTGGTCCTGGACCTGGGCTGTGGCGAGGGACGCCATGTGATCGCGGCCTATCTGGCGGGGGAAGTGCAGTCCGTGGGCGTGGATCTCGCCCTGGGAGACCTGCAGACCACCCGCGACAAGTTCCTGCCTTTCCAACGCGAGGACGACACCCGGCGCAGCTTCGGTCTGGCCTCCGCCACCGCCCTGGCCCTGCCCTTCGCCGACAACAGTTTTGACCGGATTATCTGTTCCGAGGTGCTGGAACACATTCCCGACTACCGGGCTGCGCTGATCGAGATCAATCGCGTGCTGAAGCCAGGCGGGCGTTTTTGTGCGAGTGTGCCGCGGCGCTGGCCGGAGCAGCTGTGCTGGTCCCTGAGCAAGGGTTACCACCAGGTGCCCGGCGGCCACCTGCGCATATTCCGCGAGGCGGAGCTGCACCGGGAGATCGAGGCGCTGGGCCTGCGCGGTTATCACCGTCACGCCGCCCACGCCCTGCACGCCCCCTTCTGGTGGCTCAAGTGCCTGTTCTGGCGCAGCCAGGACAGCAACTGGCTGGTGCGACAGTATCACCGGCTACTGGTCTGGGACCTGATGCAGGCACCGCGCCTGACCCGGACACTCGAACGCTGGCTCAATCCCCTGCTGGGCAAGAGCGTGGTGATGTATTTCCGCAAGGAGCCGGTGCAATGAGCGGGCTGTATCTCAGCCGGGGACTGTTCCCCCACGACTTCCTCAGGCCCACGGTGCAGTTCCTGCTGCGGGAACAGCTGCCGAGCGGGGAGATTCCCTGGTTCGAGGGTGGTTACACCGACCCCTGGGATCACGTGGAGGCGGCCATGGGACTGAGTATCGCCGGCGAGCTCGAGGCCGCAGAGCGGGCCTACCACTGGCTGGCTGAGACTCAGTTGGAAGACGGCAGCTGGTGGGCCAGCTACCGCGCCGGCGAACCCGACAACCGCGAGCGGCGCGAATCCAATTTCGTGGCCTATGTCGCTACCGGGGTCTGGCACCATTACCTGGTCAGCGGTCGTGAGGATTTTTTGCGCCGCATGTGGCCGACCGTGGATCGCGCCATGGCCTTTGTCCTGTCCCTGCAGTCGGCTCACGGGGAAATCGACTGGGCCGTTGACGGCCGTAGCGGCAAGCCCAAGGGTGATGCCCTGGTCACCGGTTGCAGCTCCATCTACAAGAGCCTGGAGTGTGCCCACAACATCGCCGTGACCCTGGACCAGCCGCGGCCGCAGTGGCTGCGCGCGCGCGAGCTGCTGGGGCGGGCCCTGCGCCAGCACCCGGAGCGCTTCGACCGTACCTGGGAAAGCAAGTCCCGTTACTCGATGGACTGGTTTTACCCGGTGCTGAGCGGCGCGATTGCCGGCAGCGAGGCGCGCGAACGACTGGTCGCGCGCTGGGACGAGTTCGTCGAGCCGGGTCTTGGCTGTCGCTGCGTTGCCGACCAGCCCTGGGTCACCGTCGCGGAAAGCTGCGAGCTGGTGATGGCACTGCTGGCGGCCAAGGATCACGCGCGGGCGGTGGAGGTTTACAGCTGGCTGCATCAGTGGCGTGAAGCCGACGGTGCCTACTGGACCGGGTACCAGCTGGTTGAGGACCTGCTGTGGCCGGCAGAAAAGCCCACCTGGACTGCCGGGGCCATCCTGCTGGCGGCCGACGCCCTCACGCGACACACCCGCGCGGCCGGGCTGTTCTGTGAGGTCAACCTGCTGGACGCCGCGGCGAGCGGGCAGGAACACCGCCGCCGGGCGGACTAGCAGTCACGCGGGGGGTACCGGCGCTTTCCGGATTTAAAGCCGGCGCAGGACACCCAGGCTGTTGATACGCTGCAGCGGCGCAAACAGGCCCGAGTCCAGCGCCAGGCGATAAATTGCCCAGGGTGCCTGGCCCCCGGAGTGGGGGTCCGGGAACAGGTCGTGGATCGCGAGTACGCCGCCCCGGACCAGGTGGGCACTCCAGCAGCGGTAGTCGGTGAGCGCCGCGTCGAGGCTGTGGCCACCGTCGATAAACACCATGGCCAGCGGCGTTTGCCAGTGTCGCGCCGCGACCTCCGAGCTGCTGACCACGGGTATCACCGTGTCCTCGAGACTGGCGCTGCGCATATTGCGGCGGAATTCCCGCAGGGTATCCACCTGACCCTCACTGGCGTCGAACAGTCCGGGGTCGTGGAACATCTCCCCCGCCTGGTGCTCTTCCGAGCCGCGATGATGATCCAGGGCGTAGACCGTGCCTGCGTGCTGGCGGCAGGCCAGTCCCAGGTAAATTGTCGATTTGCCGCAGTAGCTACCCACTTCCAGCACAGGTCCCCGGGGCGCCATCGCCAGCGCGTGCTGATACAGCGCCAGCGCCTCATCCTCGGCCAGGAAACCCTTGATCTGATCTATGTTGGGGGGAAGGTCGGGGATCATGCTGTGCTCTGCCGGCAAAGGCAGCGAAGGTAGCGCCTTTGCCGGCAGCTGGCAAGCCGCTGGTCACGACCCGCGCACGCAGTTATTCTGCGGGCCAATACCGTCGTTTCCCAGGGTGGCCGCGCCAAGGCGCGGCGCCGGAGCACTGCATGCGCCAGCTCTACAGCCTACTGTTCACGCTTATGCTACCGCTGGTGATCCTGCGCATGCTGTGGCGCTCCCGTCGAGCGCCGGCCTACCGGCGGCGCCTGGGAGAGCGCCTGGGCTTTTTTCCGGCACCGGCACCGGCGCGGCGCACAATCTGGGTGCACGCGGTCTCGGTGGGCGAGACCCTGGCCGCGGCGCCGCTGATAGAGGACCTGCTGCAGCGCTATCCCGACCACCGGGTGGTGGTGACCACGACCACGCCGACGGGCTCGGAACGGGTGCAGGCCCTGTTCGGTGAGCGTGTGCTGCATGTCTATGCGCCCTGGGATACGCCCGCTGCCGTGCGCCGTTTCCTGGCCAGGGTCCGCCCAGGCCTGTTGCTGCTGATGGAGACCGAGCTCTGGCCCAACATGCTGCATTACAGCGCCCGCAGCGGTGCCCGCATCCTGCTCGCCAACGCGCGGCTGTCGCAGCGCTCGGCCGCTGGCTATGCCCGGGTCGGTGGCCTGACCCGGCAGATGCTCGCGCAGCTGGACTGTGTGGCCTGCCAGGCCAGCGAGGATGGCGAGCGCTTCGTAGCCCTGGGCCTGCCCCGGGCGCGCCTGCAGGTCACCGGCAGTATCAAGTTTGATCTCGAGCTCGATGCCGGGCTGCGCCAGCGCGCGGCCACCTTGCGTCAGCAGTTGGGCAGCGCACAGCGTCCCGTGATCGTCGCCGCCAGCACCCATGCGGGTGAGGATGAGCAGGTGCTCGCGGCCTTCGCCGCAGTGCGCGAGCGTTTTGACAATGCCCTGCTGGTGCTGGTGCCGCGACATCCCGAACGCTTCGAGGCAGTCGCGGACCTGTGTCGGCAGGCCGGCTGGCAGGTGGCACGCCGCTCGCGCGGCAGCGGGCCGCTGCCGGCCGGGGACGCAGTGCTGCTCGGGGACACCATGGGTGAGCTGCTGTTGCTGCTCAGCGCGGCGCAGGTCGCGATTATCGGCGGCAGCCTGGTGGCCCACGGCGGCCACAACATGCTGGAGGCGGCGGCCTGGGGGGTGCCGGTGGTCACCGGTCCCCACGTATTCAACTTCGCCGAGATCAGCGAGCTGCTGCAGGCGGCGGGGGCGATGGTGCGGGTGGAGGAAGCGGAGGAGCTCGGTGCCTGCCTGCTGGCGCTGCTGGCCGATCCGCAGCGCAGACGCCAGATGGGGGAGGCCGGTCAGGGGGTGGTGGCTGCCAATCGTGGCGCCCGTGAGCGCTTGCTGGCGCTGGTCGCGGCGCACCTGGCGCCGCCCTGAGTCAGGGGGCGTCGGCGCTGGCCGTGGGCGGCGGCGGTTCGACCAGGGCCTCGTCCAGGCGGTGAACGTCCTCGGGGCTGAGCAGTCCCGCCTGCTCCTTGAGCCGCAGCATATTGAGGATGTAGTCGTAGCGGCTGTTGGCGTAGTCGCGCTGGGCTGCGAACAGGGTGTTCTGGGCATTGAGCACGTCGACCACGTTCCGCGTGCCGACCTCATAGCCGGCCTGGGTCGCATCCAGGGCGCTGCGCGAGGACACGATGCTCTGCTTGCGCGCCGCCACACGGGAAACATCGCTGACCACGGTCATGTGGAGGGAGCGGGCATTGGTGACCGTGTTGCGGGTCAGGTTGATACGGTTCTCCCGGGCGGCGTTGAATTCCTGCGCCGCCTGCCGGCGACCGGCGCTCACCGCCCCACCGCTGAACAGGGGAATGTCGAGGCGAATCTGCCAGGTGTTTTCCTCGTCGTCGCTGTCCGGGGAGGTGTCGAAGTCGGTTTCCGGGCGGCGGGTCAGGTCGCCGTCCACGCTGTAGTCGGAATAGGCATAGCTGCCGCTGACCGTGGGCGCGTGCTGCATCTTGTTGGCCTTGGCGTTATTGCGCGCGACTTCTTCGGCGAAGCGCGCCGCCGCCAGGTTGAAGTTGTTGTCCAGGGCAAACTCGACCCAGGCAGCGCGATCCATGGGCTCGGGCATTTTTACCTCGAACTCGTCGTTGAGCACATCCAGGTTGCTGTGCTGCTTGCCGGTAAGCACCGAGAGCCGCTCCAGGGCCACCGACACGTTGTTCTCGTCCACGATGCGGTTGACCTGGGACAGGTCGTAGGCCGCCTGGGATTCATAGACATCGGTAATCGCGATCAGGCCGACCTCGAAGCGCTGCTGGGTCTGTTCCAGCTGCCGTTCGAAGGCGCGCTCCTGGGCCTTGGAGGCTTCCAGGTTGTCCTGGGCCCGCAGGACGGCGAGATAGGCCTCCACCACGCGCACGATCAGGTTCTGCTGGTTGGCGGCGAAGGTCGCCTCGGCCTGCTTGGTGAACTCCTTGCCGGACTGGAAGGAGAACCACGCCGGCAGGTCAAAAATCGCCTGGTTCAGGGAAACCTGGTAGCCCTCGCGCACCGTGTCCAGGTTGGTAAAGGTTTCTACCGCGGTGATGCCCTCGCTCAGGTCGAAGCTCTCGGCCTCGGAGTCGGCGTCGCGATCGGTGTAATCGTAGTTGGCGTTGACCTGGGGCAGCAGGCGCGACAGGTTGAGCTTCTCGGTTTCCAGGTCTGCCCGGTAGCGGGCTTCCTCCGCTTTCAGCTGGGCGTCGTTTTCCAGTGCCAGCTCGTAGATGTCCCGCAGCGACTCTGCCTGCAGCGCGCTGTTGGCACCGATGGATAAGGCCAGCGCAAGCAGCGCGACTCCTGTCTTGTTCATTCTTCCATCCTTATATTGCACGCGGGTCCGCGAGCCGCATTTTAGCAGGGCGGGGACCTGTACGCATGTAAATAGCTCGCAGTAATCAGCGAGGTTTGGCCGTCGATTTGCCCATGTTAAGTGCTACACTCAGGGGACGTCCACGCTGGCGCGGGGTGTTCGTCGAAACCTGGTGTGCGTTGGTCGCAAAATATTTTCTACAGGGCTTGGAGAGGTCATGAGCGTACCCAGGGCGCGAAAACGTCCCTTTCGGGTGGATATTGCCCGGCTGCACGCGGTGTGCGAGGCGAACTACGCGCGGTTGCTGCGCCTGTTCCCGGAATACGAGCACGGCAACCGCCGCGAATTTCATGTGGGCCCCGCAAGGGTCACCATGGAGGTTGTGGAGCGCAGCCGTTACACCACGATTTTTCGCCTCTACCAGCACCAGGCCGAGGCCCGCTGGCTGGGCAGCCTGCAGATCGAGGTTCGCGCCTACCATGACGCCGGTATGCTCGAAGTCGGCGCGTTCCAGTCCCACCGGCGGATCGCGGCGCGCTATGCGTATCCCAATGAACAGATGCTGCAGCAGGATGAGAAAGTGCAGCAGAACCTGTTCCTGGCGGAGTGGCTGGAGCACTGTCTGGGCAATGGCCTCGCGGTGCACTCTCCCAGCAGCGTCCGCACCTAGTCCTGTTTCCAAGGGTCATGCCTCGATGAACCCCAGCAGCTCCCAACCGCCACGGCATATTTCCCACGCGGGCGGCGTGGTGCGGCTTCTGCAACTGACTGACTGCCACCTGCTGGAGACGCCCGGCGGCCGCCTGCTGGGTATGGATACGGACCACTCCCTGGCCGCGGTCGTGCGCGACGTGCAAGGCGCAGAAATCCAGCCTGACCTGCTGGTGGTCACCGGGGATCTTGCCGATGACGGTTCTGCCGCGGCCTATGCCAGGCTCCGCGAGGCCTGCCGGCCTCTGTGCCGGCACCAGTTCTGGTTGCCCGGCAATCACGATGATCGCGCCGCAATGCAGGCCCTGCCCGACGGTGAAACCCTGCTGGCGACGGAACTGCGCATCGGCGCCTGGCAGATCCTGATGCTCGATTCCCAGATTCCCGGCGAGATCGGGGGCCACCTGGGCCCGGATCAGCTCGCGCTGCTGGAAACGGGCCTGGAGGCGGCCGCCGCCGAGGGCCTGTATACCCTCGTGTGCCTGCATCATCCGCCGCTACCGATTGGCTGCGCCTGGCTGGACGAACAGCGGGTGATCGATGCGGAGCCGCTGTTCTCCATCCTGGAGCGGTTTCCGGGCGCACGGGCCCTGTCCTGGGGGCACATCCACCAGGAAGTGGACCGTTGGCGGGGCGATCTGCGCCTGCTGGCCAGCCCCTCGACCTGCGTGCAGTTTGCCCCCGGGAGTGAGGATTTTCGTGCCGATGACAAGCCGCCGGGCTACCGCTGGCTGCACCTGCATCCTGACGGTCAACTGGAGACCGAAGTGCGCCGGGTGTGGGGCGAAAAATTCCACGTAAACCTGAACCAGCGCGGATATCTGTAATCACAGCAGGCGCCCTTGTGTACAATGGGCGGGCGTTGTTGCAGGAAGTTTTTCCCCGAGATGAGCCAATATACCTCCCAGGATATCGAAGTCCTTACCGGACTTGAGCCGGTGCGCAAGCGCCCGGGCATGTACACCGACACCACCCGCCCCAACCACCTTGCCCAGGAAGTCATCGACAACAGCGTCGACGAGGCGCTGGCCGGGCATGCAGACCGCATCGACGTGATCCTGTTCAAGGACGGCAGTATCGCGGTCACCGACAACGGCCGCGGCATGCCGGTTGATGTGCACCCGGGTCAGGGGCGGCCGGGGGTGGAGGTCATCCTCTGTACCCTGCACGCCGGCGGCAAATTCTCCGACAAGAACTACCAGTTCAGCGGCGGTCTGCACGGCGTTGGTGTGTCGGTGGTGAACGCCCTGTCCAGCGACCTGGAAATCACGATCCGCCGCGACGGCAATGTGCACCGCCAGCGCTTCGCCGGTGGCGACAAGCGCTCCGAGCTGGAGGTGATCGACAGCTGTGGCAAGCGCAACACGGGAACGGCTATTCGTTTTACCCCGGATCCGCAGTATTTTGACTCGGTCAATTTTTCCGTCTCGCGCCTGCGCCACGTGCTGCGCGCCAAGGCGGTGCTCTGCCCGGGCCTGCGGGTCACCTTCCGCGATGAGAAAAAGGGTGAAACCGATGAGTGGTTCTACGAGGACGGCCTGCCGGACTACCTCGCCGACGCCACGATCGATTATCCCTGTCTGCCGGAGCAGCCCTTTACCGGCAGCTTCAGTGGCAAGACCGAGGGCGTGGAGTGGGCGGTGCAGTGGCTGCCGGAGGGCGGTGAAGTCGTGGCCGAGTCCTACGTCAACCTGATCCCCACGGCCCAGGGCGGCACCCACGTCAACGGCCTGCGTACCGGCCTGCTGGACGCGATGCGGGACTTCTGCGAGCTGAGGAACCTGCTGCCGCGCGGGGTCAAGCTCACCCCGGACGATATCTGGGAGCGCTGCTGTTACATCCTGTCCTCCAAGCTCGCCGACCCGCAGTTCTCGGGGCAAACCAAGGAGCGCCTCTCCTCCCGGGAGGCCGCGGCATTTGTCTCCGGCGTGGCCAAGGACGCCTTCAGCCTGTGGCTGAACCAGCACACCGAGGAGGCGGAACGCCTGGCGGAGCTGTGCATCAACAACGCCCAGTCCCGCCTGCGCTCGGCGCGCAAGGTCACGCGCAAGAAAGTGGCCGCGGGGCCGGCGCTGCCTGGCAAGCTGGCAGACTGCTCCGGGGAAGACCCGGCACGCGGCGAGCTGTTCCTGGTGGAGGGCGACTCCGCCGGCGGCTCCGCCAAGCAGGCCCGGGATCGCGAATTCCAGGCGATCCTGCCCCTGCGCGGCAAGATCCTCAATACCTGGGAGGTCGACTCCCAGGAAATCCTGGCCTCCCAGGAAGTGCACAATATCTCCGTGGCCCTGGGTATCGACCCGGGCAGCGACGACCTTTCCGGCTTGCGCTACCACAAGGTGTGTATCCTCGCCGACGCCGACTCCGACGGCCTGCACATCGCCACCCTGATCTGCGCGCTGTTCGTGCGCCATTTCCGTCCACTGGTCGCCGCCGGCCACGTGTTTGTCGCCATGCCGCCGCTGTACCGCATCGACGTGGGCAAGGATGTCTACTACGCCCTGGACGAGGGCGAGCGCCAGGGGGTGCTGGACCGGATCGAGGCCGAGAAGAAAAAGGGCAAGGTCAATGTCCAGCGCTTCAAGGGCCTGGGCGAGATGAACCCGCTGCAGCTGCGGGAGACCACGATGGATCCGGATACACGCCGCCTGGTGCGCCTGGTGCTGGACGCCGGGGACGGCACCAACAACATGCTCGACATGCTGCTCGCCAAGAAGCGCGCGGGAGACCGCAAGGCCTGGCTGGAGAGCAAGGGCGACCTGGCTGACGTGGCGGTATAGGCGGGTTAACCTGCGCGCCGGGCCCCGATACGCTATCCTTCTACACCCGACCGCTGAAGGAGAAACCATGAATATGCAGCGTTTTATGCAGCACTTTATGCAAAGCAGGGTGATGCGTCTGCTGGCCGCCCTGTGCCTGACCGTGATGGCCGGCACCGCCAGCGCCCAGTGGGAGCTCGACAACGTCGCTTCCACCCTGAATTTCATTTCCATCAAGAATGGCAGCGTGGCGGAGACCCACAGCTTTGGCTCCATGTTCGGCTATGTGGGTAATGACGGCGCCGTACAGTTGAGCATCGACCTCGACAGTGTGGATACCGCGATCGAGATCCGCGACCAGCGCATGCGCGAGCTGCTGTTCGAAACCGGCGACTTTCCCGCGGCCAATGTGAAGGCCCAGGTCGCGCCGGCGATCATTGAGGCCCTGGAACCGGGCTCGGTGGTCACCTCAGACCTGGGCGTAACCCTGTCCCTGCACGGGGTGGAGGCCGAGGTCACGGTGCCCGTGCTGGTGATCAGTGAGAGCGGCGGTATGCTGCGGGTGATCAGTACCCGGCCCGTGGTGGTGAGCGCGGCTGACTTCAATCTCGGCGGCGGGGTCGAGGCCCTGCAGAAAGTCGCCGGCCTCGCCAGTATCAGCACCGCCGTGCCGGTGAGTTTCCACCTGGTATTCAAGCCGGCGGCGAGCACCCCCTGACTCCGGAACTGGTACCGCATCGGCTGAGGCAGGCTCAGCAGACACTGCACTGCGTGTCCTGTGGCCGCGGGCCGCTGGTGCTGCTGGCCCACGGCTTTCCCGGGTTGTGGTACAGCTGGCGACACCAGCTCCCGGCACTGGCCGCTGCAGGCTATCGGGCAGTGGCCCTGGACATGCGCGGCTACGGCGGCAGCGGCCGGCCGGCCGCCAGCGCGGACTATCGCTTTGATCTGCAGGCGGCAGACCTGTTGGCGGTGATGGAGCACTTCGCCGCCGATAGCGCGGTGCTGGTCGGGCATGACTTCGGCGCCAACCTGGCCTGGCACATGGGTCTGTTCCATCCCGAGCGCATCCGCGCGGTGGCGGCCCTGGCATCGCCGCGGGGCATGCCACTCGCCGGCGGCGGCGACGTCCTGCCCAGCGAGCTGTTTGCCGGCGTGGCCCGGCAGCACTTTTTTCATATGCATTATTTCCAGGCGCCCGGCGTCGCCGAGGCCGACCTGCAGGGCAGGGAACGGGAATTCCTGTTACGACTTTTCTGGGCCCTCAGCGCCCGCGGCCAACTGCTGGACTGGCGGGATTATCCCAGTGCGGGTACCACCTACCTGGATGTCCTGGCGCCGCCGGCAGTGCCGCTACCCTGGCCCTGGCTGAGCGAAGCGGATTTTGAGGTCTACCTTCGCGCCTACCTGGATACGCCGGACCCGGCGCGCGTGTTCGCCGGCGGTCTCAATGCCTACCGCTCCATGGATGCCAACTGGCATGCATTCCACCAGCGCGCGCAAGAGCCGCTGCCCTGCCCGGCGCTGTTCCTTGCCGGGGAGGCGGATCCGGTGCTGGCGCTGGGAGACAGCGACCTGCTGGCGAACATGCGCGCGCTGGTGCCTGACCTGCGCGGTGAGGTGCTGGTCCCGGGCGCAGGGCATTTCGTCCAGCAGGAGCAGCCCCAGGCCACTAACCGCGCCCTGCTGGACTTCCTGGCCTCCCTGGACTGACCCCCGCTACCGGCCCGCCTGCAGCTGGCGCAGCATCCGCTGGAAGCCGGGATTCTGTGGCTGCAGCTGTACCAGCTGCCGGGCATAGCCCAGGGCCGCCTCGCGCTCTCCCTGTTCCGCGCTGTAGTTGGCCAGCGCCAGCAGCACGTCGGCGTTGGCGGGAGCAATGCGGTGCAGCCGGCGGAGCTGGTCCAGGGCGGCCCCGGGCTGGCCCAGGTCGTGCAGGGCGATGGCGTAGACATAGCGATGCCGGATGCCGGACTCTTCCACCGCCGCGGCGCGCGCCAGGTAATCCAGGGCCAGTTCGGCATTTCCCGCGCGGGTTTCCAGCAGGCCGAGGGCGTGCAGGCTGAGGCCGTGCTCGGGGGCGATCGCGAGCGCCAGCTGTAGCTGCTCCCGGGCTTCATCGGGCCGCTGCTGGCGCCGCAGCAGGTCGGCGAGATTGACCCGCGCCGGTACCAGTTCCCGGTTCAGGTACAGCGCCTCGCGATAGGCCTTTTCCGCCGCGGGCAGGTCGCCGCGAGCGGCCAGGAACAGCCCGAGCTGCATCTGGCTGCCGGGCATGTCAGCGTGCTGCCTGGCGATATCCGTGTACTCGCGAAACAGCTGGCGCAGGGCCTCGGCCTGGGCCTCGCTGACCTGTTCCAGGGGTACGCTGGCCAGGGATTCAGCCACGGCCAGGCGCACCGAGGTGATGTCATCACTGATCAGGCCCTGCAGCAGACCGTAGCGCTGGGCGATGGGTAGCCACTCCAGGCTGTTGACCGCACTGGTGCGCAACAGGGGGTCCGGCGACTGCAGCAGATCGCGCGCGGTTTCCAGGGCCCGGCGGTCGGCCCCCTGGGCCAGTGCTTCTACCGCCGCCGCCCGCCAGATCGGCGCGGCCTCCGGGTTCGCGGCCAGTTCTGCCAGGCGTGGCTGGGCGCGCAGGTCACCCCGGGTGGCTGCGGCAAACGCCCGTGCCGGATGTGTGCCGGCGTCGCTGAAGCGCACGCCCCAGTCGCGCAGTGCCTGCAGGGCCCACTCATCGCCGCGGTCCTGGTGGCAGTCGGTGCAGGCGTTGGGAGTATCCAGCATGACGCTGAGGTCGGGTCGGGGGACGCGCATGCTGTGATCGCGGCGCGGGTCGACCACCATGTAGGTGGTTTCCGGCATGTGGCAGTTGGCGCACATTGCCCCCGGGGAGCCCGCGGCGTGGTGGTGGTGCTCGGGCGTATCGTAAGTCTGGCCCTGGTGGCACTGGGCGCATACGCCATTATTGTCGGCGCGCAGCTGCAGGCTGTGGGGCTCGTGGCAGTTGCTGCACACCACGCCCGCCTGGTGCATCTTGCTCTGCACGAAGGAGCCGTAGACATAGACCTCGTCCAGGATCTGCCCGTCCGGGTGGTACAGGGGTTCCCGCGGCAGGGCGAGGCGGTGGGTGTCTGTCAGTGGGCGCCCGTGCACGTAATCGCCGAGAGTGCCGCGCCGGGCGTGGCAGCGGCCGCAGCTGTCTATCTGGGTGTCGCCGTCTAGCGTCTCGCGGCGCTCGGCAATCGCCGCGCCCGCGGGGAAGTGCCATTCGCCCCGTTGTGCGAGGTCCAGGCTGAAGCCGCCGGCAACGGCGTCCGCGAGCTTGCCGGACTCAGCGAGGGCGACGTGTTTTTGCCCCGGGCCGTGGCAGGCCTCGCAGCTCACGTCGATCTCGGCGTAGGTAGTGGCGAAACTGCGATTGTCTGCAGCGTAGCGCTTTTGCAGGTCAGTGCTGTGACACTCCGCGCAGCGGGTGTTCCAGTTCTGGTAGGGCCCGGTCCAGTGCAGGGGATCCGCGTGATCAATCTCTTCGTCAGGATAGAGATGGAACCAGCGCTGACCGCCCTGGTCCTCGGGGCGTGAGTCCCAGGCGACACTCAGGGCCTGGAGGCGGCCGCGTGACAGGGGCAGCAGGTACTGCTGTAGCGGATACACCCCGAATACGTAGCGCACGGGGAACTCCTGCAGGCTGCCATCCTCGCCGTCGGTGCGCACGAAGTACTGGCCATCCCGGCGGTAAAACTTACTGGTGACTCCCTGGTGGGTAAATTCGCTGCCGCTGAAATCTCCCAGGACGCTCTCGGGAGTAGGGGTCTGCATGGCGAGATCATGGTGGGACCCGCGCCAGGCGGCGGTCTCCTCGGCATGGCAGCCCTCACAGCTGGCGCCGCCGACAAAGCCCCCAGCAGTTTCAGGTGCCGCGGCAAGCGCGCCGGGGAGCAGTAACAGCAGGGTCAGGATCAGGGGCAAGGGCTGGGCATCCGCAGGAAAACCCAAAGGCTAACGCAGTACCCCGCTAATCCCAAGCGCCGGCCCGCAATCGCGTGTCGGCAGTGGCCGAGAGTCGGCGCCCGGCAGTGCGTCCTGCGGCCAGAGCTGGCGCTGCAGCTGCGCGGGTGTTTCCCGGCAGCCCCCCGCCAGCCAGCGGGCCAGGGTCTGGTGCACCGGTGCGAAGCGCAGTTGCGGCGGTGCAAGGGGCCTGGCCAGCCAGTCCGCCAGGGTGTCGGGACAGAGCGTGCGGGTGACCCGCGCGTAGCCCAGCTGCTCCAGGGCGGCGGCGTTGGACAGCTGCTCCATCTGCCCCACCAGCGGCCGGGTGAGTACCGGCTTGTGCCAGTGCAGGCACTCGCTGATGAGTTCGAAGCCACTGTTGCAGATGACCCCGTGGCTGCCCGCGAGGTCGCGCTTGAAACTGGCAATGCTGGTCGGGCATCGCTGCACATTGCCCCGCTGTGCGTGGTCCAGGCCCGGGGCGTACTGGCGGAAGGCCTGCTGCGGGAAGCGCTGCAGCCAGGCGGTCACCGCATCCTGGTCCTCAAAGGGCAGGTAGACCAGCACGTGCTCGCCGCACTCCCGGGCCAGGTCGGGCAGGTCCAGGATCGGTGGCAGGACATTGGCGGCGTAGGGATGCCAGTGCAGACCCAGGGCCAGGTCTACCGGCGCAAAGTGATGCATCAGCAGGCGCGCGATCAGGTTGCCGCCCACCACCGGGGTGGCGCCGCCAAAGGCGTACTGGTGGCCGATGCCGATGGTTGGCACCCCCGCGAGGCGCCCGGCCCAGGCGGTCACCGGCTCGAAATCAGTGACGATGGCGTCATAGCCGCGCAGGTCCAGGGAGCGCACGTCCCGCAGGAAGGCCGGCAGGTTGTTGTGCACCAGGGTGCCGAGGTAGCTGATGCCCCCGGCGCGGGTGGCAAAGGTCAGGCCCCGGCGATGGCGATAGCCGGGGAAGGGCTCCATGTCGAACAGCTGCTCCGCGGGCCGGCCGCTGAACAGCCAGTCCACCTCGACCGGCAGCCCGGACAGGGCCTGGGACATGGCCCGGGCGCGACTGATGTGGCCCTGCCCCGTGGCCTGCACGCCGTAGAGAATGCGCATCACAGAATCCCCAGCAGGGTCGCGCTGCCGAGGGCGATGCCGGTCCCCATCAGGGCGCCGGCCAGGGTGTCGCCGGGAAAGTGCACCCCCAGGACCACCCGCGACAGGGCCACGCCGGTGGCCCAGGCATACAGGACGGTTACCGGCCCGCCATAGACCAGGGCCAGGCTGCTGGCGAGCAGGAAGGCGGCCGAGCTGTGACCGGAGGGGAAGCTGAACTGGTCGGAAGCGGTAATCAGGCTGCGGAACCCGGGTACTGTTGCCTGCGGGCGGGGCCTGCGCAGGCTGTTCTTGAGGCTCCAGTAAACCGCGCGCTCAATCACCAGCGACAGGGCGAGGAGACTGGCAAAGCCGTAAGCGGAGGGGGACTGGATGGCGAACATCAGTAACGGCACCAGCAGGTGCATGTAGCCGTCGCCGGAGCGGGACAGGGCGCGCGCCAGTGGCCGCACCGCTCGCCGCTCGCCCTGTCTGAAAAGCCGGGCAAGCAACTGCAGATCGGCCGCGTGCAATGCGTAGAGCATTTTCATATCTATATTGTCGCGACCGTGCGTGGCAGATACGTGACAGAACTGTGGCAGTTTCGTGAAACTCCCCGCCCGGCGCAGCCCCCTCCATGGTGGTATGGACAGGTCCAGGCACCCTTCCTATGATGGCGCCTGCGCTGTTCCCTTATCGCCGCAAAGGTTGTGCTATGAAGCTTGGTATCCTGAAGACAGACGCCGTACGTCCCGAGTGGGTCCCCGATTATGGCGAGTACCCGGATATGTTCATGGCGCTACTCGGTCGCCTCGATCCGGCGCTGGAGTTCGCGGTCTACGACGTCGAGCAGGGGGAGTATCCGCAGGACGTCGACGAGGTCGATGCCTACCTGATTACCGGCAGCAAGAGCAGCGTCTATGACGACAAGCCCTGGATACATGAGCTCATGGAGTTCGTGAGGGAACTGCACCGGCGGCAGAAAAAAATCATCGGTATCTGTTTTGGCCACCAGCTCGTGGCCCAGGCCCTCGGGGGCAGGACGGAGAAATCTCCCAGGGGCTGGGGCGTGGGCCTGCACACCCACCGCTTCGCCCGCACCCCCGAATGGCATGACCAGGCCGCGCCGGAATTCGACATCCTCGTCAGCCACCAGGACCAGGTGGTAAAAAATGCGGTGGGTGCCGAGGTCCTGGCGGGCAGCGAGTTCTGCGAGAACGCGGTCTGCCAGATCGGCGAGCACATCCTCACCCTGCAGGGGCATCCGGAGTTTGTGCCGGGCTACTCCCGCGAGATCATGGAATACCGGCGGGAACAGATTGGCGAGCCCGCCTATGCCGAGGGGGTCGCCTCCCTGTCGCGGGCGCCGGAGGCCGAGCGCATCGGCCGCTGGATGCTCAACTTCCTGCGCGCTTAATCGCCGGCGCCTGGTTCACCAGGTGCCGGTGTTGTCCATGGAAGCCCAGGGTTCGCGTGCGGGCAGTGCCTCCCCCGCCTGCAGCAACTCGATGGAAATGCCGTCGGGAGAGCGCACAAAGGCCATGTGTCCGTCCCGCGGGGGGCGATTGATGGTCACGCCCGCATCCATCAGGCGCTGGCAGGTGGCGTAAATGTCATCGACCCGGTAGGCCAGGTGACCGAAATTGCGGCCACCGTCGTAGGTTTCCGGGTCCCAGTTCCAGGTGATTTCCACCAGCGGCGCCTTGCGCTCCCTGGCGGCTTCGACATCGTCCGGGGCGGCCAGAAAAACCAGGGTAAAGCGCCCCTTCTCACTGTCGTGGCGGCTGATTTCCACCAGGCCGAGCTTGTCGCAGTAGAAGTCCAGGGATTGTTCCAGGTCGCTGGCGCGAACCATGGTGTGCAGGTAGCGCATGGGAGCTTGCCGTGTTGCCTTGGTAGCGCACCATGGTAGAAGCGCGGCCCGAAGCTGGCAAGGGCCGCGCCCGCCGGGAACTCAGCCCCGGCGCTGTGCCGCCTGCAGCCCGGCCAGGCGCCCGGAAAAGGTGGCGTCGCCCACGGACATGCCGCTGGCGTAGCCCTCCGCCCGGCGCACGATGCCGCAGGCGGTACGGCCGGCCGCGTACAGCCCGGGGACGGTCTCGCGCTGCTCGTTGACCACTTCGCCTGTGGGCAGGGTATCCAGGCCACCGAGGGTAAAGTGGGGCACAAATGCGCCGCGGCCGGGGGTCAGGTCCAGCGCCACCAGCGGCGGCTCCAGTGGCTGCAGCCAGGCCGGCGCCTTGTGGAACAGGCTGTCCTCGCCGGCGACGCAGTCCTCGTTGTAGACCTGCAGGGTGTGGACCAGGGAGCCGGGGCGCAGCCCCAGTTCAGCCTCCAGTTCCTCGACCGTCTCCCCGGTGCCCGCCACCGGTGCCCCGAGGTAGCTGGCGGTCTCGTAGTCGGCGTAATGGTCCACGGTCAATACCATGTAGATCCGCTCGGAGGGCTGGCGCAGCAGGAAGTCGCCGAAACGGCCGTGGTAGACGTCCTCATTGATAAAGCGCTGCGCCTTGTCGTTGATGGCGATGCCGTAGGTCATGCTCGCGGGGGGGTAGAAGGGCAGACTGATAAAGCCCTCGTGCATATTGATCGCCGCCCCGCCCACGGCCATGCCCATGAGGATGCCGCTGCCGGTGTCGCCGGGGTTGCCGATGGGTTCGGTGCCGAGGGTCAGCTTGGGCGCGTGCTTGGCAACCATCTCCCGGTTCATCACGAAACCGCCGGCGCAGAGGATTACGCCGCCGCGGGCGCGCACGTTGCGCTCCTGCTGGTCCTGGCGCACCACCAGGCCCTCGACTTCACCGTCGTCGTTGACGATCAGGGTCAGGGCCCGGGTGTCGTAGTGCACCTGGATACGCTCGCGCCGTTCCACGTTCTCGGTCACGATTTTCATAAACAGGGGGCCGCCGTTGTCGCCCTCGATGTAGAGGTTGTGACCGCGGGGGCAGGGCTTGGCGTGTTCCACATAAGGATGGGCTTTTTCGCTGCCGGTGTAGAGCAGGCCATCGTCGGTGAGACACATGATCGCGCGTTCATCGAGAAAACTGTCCTTGAAGGGGACCCCGATGTCGACCAGCCACTGGAAGTGCTCGGCGCTGCGCTCGCAGTAATTGCGGATTTTCGCGGCGTCCGCCTGGGGCCCGGCGCTGTCCATCATGAAGCGGTACATGTCCTCGGTGCTGTCCTCGAAGCCACAGGCCCGCTGCACCCGGGTACCGCCGCTGCCGCCCATGTAGATCTCGGCGCTGGACATCGCCGTGGAGCCGCCGCTGGCGCTGGCCAGCTCGAACAGGATGACCTCCGCACCGGCGTCTGCCGCCTCGATCGCCGCGCAGCCGCCGGCGCCGCCGAAACCGACAATTGCCACGTCCGTCTCCATATGCCACTCCTGCACGTCACTGCTGTGGCGCGGGTGGCTGGGGCTGGTTTTGTGGGTGTCGCTCATCGGCAGTTCCTCGGGCTGTTTCCGGCAGAGGCTCGATTAAAACCAGAGCCGCGCAGGGTTACAATGCGGCCATCGCGGGTCAGGGACAACATATTGTACGCGCCCGGTGTTTTTCCCCCGCGCCGTTCTCCCCCTTCGCCGGCGCGTGTGCGCTACAATCCCCGCCTTTTGCGCGAGACATCAGTATGTGGTTCAAGAATCTTCGGGCCTACCGGCTCACCAGTCCTTTCACCGTCAGCCCCGAGCAGCTCGAGGAAAAGCTGTCCGGCCGCGTGTTCAAGCCCTGCAGCCCGGCCCAGCCCCTGGCCCTGGGCTGGAGCCCGGCCCTGGGCGGGGATACCACGGCCCTGGTGCACGCCGCGGGCGGGCGTATTCTCCTGCGCCTCAAGCGGGAAGAGAAACTCCTCCCGGCCACCGTGGTACGCGAGCAGCTGGAGGAGAAGGTCGAGGCGATCGAGGCGGAGCAGGGGCGCAAGGTCTACCGCAAGGAGCGACTGGGGCTTAAGGACGAGATCGTGCAGGACTGCCTGCCGCGGGCCTTCAGTCGCAGCAGTCACGTCTACGCCTATATCGACACGGCGAGCAACTGGCTGTTCGTGGATGCCGCCAGCGCCAACCGGGCCGAGGAGCTGCTCAATCTGCTGCGCGAGTGCATCGGCAGCTTTCCGTTGGTGTTGCCCCAGGTCAACAATGCCCCCAACGCCACCATGACCGGCTGGCTGGCCCACCAGAGCCTGCCCGCCGATTTTGAACTGGGGGAGGAGTGCGAACTGCGCGAGCCCGGCGACGAGGGCGGGGTGGTCCGCTGCCGCGGCGTTGATTTGCTGGGTGAAGAAGTGGAGACTCATCTCAACGCCGGCAAGCAGGTGGTGCGCCTGGCGCTGCGCTGGGAGGACCGGCTGTCAATGGTGATCGCCGAGGATCTGTGCCTGCGCCGTCTCAAGTTCGCGGACGAGTTGATGAAGGAAAACGAAGACCTGCCCGAGGCCGATCCGGCGGCCCGCCTAGATGCCGACTTCGCGCTGATGTCAGAGGCGCTGAGCGCCCTGCAGGAGCGGGTAATCGCGCTATTCGGCGGCGAGGCGGAGTAGCCGGGCTGATGCCGCACCGCGCGGACAGCGCTGACTACCGCGCCCTGCTGCTCGCTGATACCCCGATGCTGGATCTGCGCGCCCCGGTCGAGTTTGCCCGCGGCGCCTTCCCCACGGCAGTGAGCCTGCCGCTGATGAACGACGAGGAGCGCGCCGCGGTCGGCACCTGCTACAAGCAGCAGGGCCAGGCTGATGCCGTTGCCCTCGGTTCCCGCCTGGTATCGGGGCCGGTGCGCGAGCAGCGCCTGGCCGCCTGGCGCGACTTCGCCCTGGCGCATCCGGAGGGTTACCTGTACTGCTTTCGCGGCGGCATGCGCTCGGCGATCGTGCAGCGCTGGCTGGCGGAAGCGGGGGTGGATTACCCGCGTGTCGAGGGAGGCTACAAGGCCCTGCGCGGCTATCTCCTGGGGGTCCTGCCGCAGCTGCTGCAGCGCCTGCCCATACGCCTGGTCTGCGGGCGCACCGGCTCCGGCAAGACCCGCGCCGTGCAGGACCTGCCCCGCAGCGTCGACCTGGAGGGGCTGGCGGGCCACCGCGGCTCCGCCTTTGGCCAGCTGCCCGCGGGCCAGCCGGCACAGATCGACTTTGAAAATGCCCTGATAATAGACCTGCTCAAGCTGGAAGACGCGGGTCACGGCCCCGTGCACCTGGAAGACGAGGGCCATATGATTGGCAGCATCAATCTGCCGCCGGTGCTGCGCGAGGCCATGGCGGTGGCGCCGATGCTGCTGATCGAGGAGCCGCTGGCGGCGCGCGTCGAGGTGGTACTGGAGGACTACATTGTCGATCTTGGCCAGCGCTACAGCGCCCGCTGGGGAGCCGAGGACGGGCCCCGGCAGCATCGCGACAAGCTGCTGGACGACCTCTCGCGCATCCGCCGGCGCCTGGGCGGGGAGCGCCATGCCGCGGTACAGGAGATGATGCGCGCCGCCTTCGACCACCAGTGGCAGCGCGGCGATATCGCGGCCCACCGGGCCTGGATCGAGGTCCTGCTGGCAGACTATTACGACCCGATGTATGACTACCAGTTGGGCAAACGTGGCGGCGAGATCCTGTTTCGCGGCAGCCGCGCCGAGGTCGTCGCCTGGGCCGGGGACCGCTGAATATGCGGCCGCAGGTCACGGCGCAGAGCGACCTGCTGCTGGTGGGTGGCGGTCACGCCCACGTGATCGCCCTGCGCATGCTGGCGATGCGACCCCTTGCCGGACTGCGTATCAGCCTGGTTTCCCCTGACACGCACACGCCCTATTCGGGCATGTTGCCGGGTCTGGTGGCCGGGCACTATCGCTTTGAGGACGCCCATATCGATCTGCCGCGGCTGTGCCACTGGGCCGGGGTGCGCTTCATTCGCGCGCGGGCCTGCGGTCTGCAGCCAGCGGAGGGACTGCTGGAGCTGGAGGGGTGCCCGGCCGAGGGGCGCCCGGCTGAGGGGCGCCCGGCCCTGGGCTACGATCTGTTGAGCCTGGATATCGGTTCCAGCCCGGAGCTTGCGAGCGTCCCGGGGGCGGCCGCCAACGTGGTGCCGGTGAAACCGGTCAGCACCCTGTGGCAGCGCTGGCAGACCCTGCGTGCGCGCCTCGACGATTCGCCGCCGCCGCGGGCCGGCTGGCATATCGCCGTGGTTGGCGGTGGCGCAGGCAGCGTGGAACTGGTGCTGGCGATGGCGCACGCGCTGGCCAGCTATCCGGTCAAGCTGGTGCTGGTCACCGCCGCCGAGCAGATCCTGCCGGAATACAACCGCGGCGCCCGGGCGGCAGCCGTGGCCGCCCTCGCCCGCTACGGGGTGGGCCTTGAGCTGGGGTCGCCGGTGCGGCGGGTAGAAGCCGGGATGCTGCACACCGATGCCGGCATCCTGGAAGCGTTCGATGAAATTTTCTGGTGCACCGGTGCCGCCGCCGCGCCCTGGATCCGGGCGAGCGGCCTGGCCACGGATGCGCAGGGCTTCCTCGCCCTGCGGGACACCCTTCAGGCCGAGGATGACGAGCGCGTGTTTGGCGCCGGCGACATTGCCACCCAGAGCCGGCACCCGCGGCCCAAGGCCGGCGTTTATGCGGTGCGCCAGGGACCGGTTCTGGCGCACAACCTGCGCCAGTATCTGCTGGGCCGCCCCCTGCGCCGGCACCGGCCCCAGCAGCGCTTCCTGTCGCTGCTGTCCCTCGGTGAGCAACGCGCCACCGCCGACCGCGGCCCCTTCAGCGTCACCGGTGCCTGGGTCTGGCGCTGGAAACACCGGATTGATCGCCGCTTTATGCAGCGCTTTCAGGAGTTGCCGCCGGGGATGGCGCGCGCCCCCCGCGACGACCTGTCGCCGACAGCGGCAGCGCCGGCGCAGATGCCCTGCGGTGGCTGCGGCGCCAAGGTTGGCGCCGACCCGCTGGCCCTGGCCCTGGAAAAACTGCGGCGGCACTACCCCGGCGCCTGCGACAGCGGCGCTGGCGGAGATGACACCGCAACCCTGTCCCCGGCGGGTGCGGGCAGTATTTTGCAGAGCGTCGATGTGCTCAGGGAAATGCTGGCTGACCCCTGGCGCATGGGCCAGCTCGCTGCCCACCATGCCCTCAGTGACCTCTACGCCAGCGGTGCCCGGCCCCTGTCCGCGCTGGCGATCGTGACCCTGCCCTTCGCCACCGAGGCGCTGCAGCAGCGGGAGCTGGAACAGCTGCTGGCCGGTGCGCTGGCGGTATTTGGCGACTGTGGCTGCGTGCTTGCCGGGGGCCACAGCCTGCAGGGTCCGGAGCTCACCCTGGGGTTTGCGGTCAATGGGGTGCCGATGGACGCCGGCGGCCGGACCCTGTCGCGAAGCGGCCTGCGCCTGGGGGACCAGCTGCTGTTGACCAAGCCCCTGGGCACGGGGGTGCTGTACGCCGCGGCGATGCAGGGGCTGGCGGATGGCCGCGACCTCGAACAGGCGGAGACGATGATGCTGCAGAGCAACCGGGCCGCGGCCGAGCTGGCCGTGGCACACGGTGCAACGGCGGCCACGGATGTCACCGGCTTCGGCCTGCTCGGCCACCTGCGCGGGATGCTGGCGCCAGACCAGGGCGTGCACCTGGATCCGGGCGCCCTGCCCGCCCTGCCCGGCGCCCGCGAGCTGCTGGCGGCGGGGGTGCGCAGTAGCGCGCATACAGCCAACCAGCGGGCCGCGGCCGACCTGCTGCCGGCGGCGGCCGGCGAGGATCCCGGCTGGGCCCTGGCCTGTGATCCCCAGACCAGTGGTGGTTTACTGCTCGGTGTGCCCGCTGCCGCCGCGCCCGCGCTGTTGGATGCCCTGCATACTGCCGGTCACGCAAGGGCCTGCGTTATCGGTGAGGTGAGCGCAGCAGAGGTCTAGTGGAGGCTCCCGGTGACCGGGCGGTCAGGGCGTGGCGGCGATATGGTGCCGGACCACCTTGAGCGCCTGCCCCTCGCGCAGGCGTTCGGCGCCGCGCACGACCACCGGGTCCCCGGCGCGCAGGTCGCCCACAACCCCGATCAGGCTGTCGCGCCCCGCGCCGGTCGTGACCGTGACCTTGCGCGCGGTGTCATCCTCGCCCACGGTGTAGACGAAGACCTCGTTGTCGCGCAGGACCAGGGCGTCCCGCGGCACCTGCAGGGTGGCTTCCGGCAGCGAGTCGGGCAGCGCCACGGTCACCGCTTCGCCGATCAGCCAGCGCTGGTCCTCGGGGGTCAGGCGCAGTTCCAGCATGCGCGAGCGGGCGTCCCCCACGGGGACCAGGCCGCGAATCAGGGCCTGGCCGGTCTCTTCACCGGCTGTCACCTCCACCGGGTCCCCGGCGCGGTTGAAGCGGGCAACGCGCAGGGGCGCGTTGACGCTGATTTCCAGATTGACCGTATCCACCAGGCGTACCAGGGCCTGCCCCGCGCGGGCGTACTCCCCCTCACTGGCGCTGCGCGCGGCGACCACGCCGTCGAAGGGCGCCAGCACCTGGCTGCGTGCAATATTGTAGCGGGTGCGCTCCAGGGCGACGGCGGCCATGCTCCGCTGCTGGCGCAGCATTTCCAGCTGTGACTCGATCTGGTCCAGCTCCGCCCGGGCCATGTTGTTGGTCTTCTCCAGGCTGCGCAGGCGCTCGATCTGGCGCTGGTGATAGTCGATATCGGCGTCCAGGCGGGCGATCTCGCTGCGGTCGTCCCGCTCCCGCAGTTGCAGCAGATAATCGTCAATGCTTGCCAGCGGGTCGCCCGCGCGGACCTTGTCACCGACCCGGGCGAGCCAGGTCAGGCGCCCCTCCAGCTCCGCCGCCACCTGGGCGTCGCGGGTGCTGATCACGGTGCCCGCCAGCCGGGCGACCGAGGAGGACTGGCCCTCGCTGACATTGGCCAGTTCGACCACCGCCGCGGGCGGCTGGGCCGCGACCAGGCCCGCACCCGCCAGCAGCAGGGCGGGCAGGAAACGGATAAGGTGTTTGTGGCAGCTGATCATTGTGGACTCCGGTCTCAGGCTACGGATTTGAGGGCTTGCGGCGGTGGTGCATCGGTGCGACTGACCACCCGCGCCCCGGTGTCGCCCATGCGCAGAAAGCAGGGCAGCAAGAGCAGGGTGAACAGGGCGCTCACGCACATCCCGCCCACGATCACCGCCGCCAGGCCGCGGTAGATCACGCTGCCCGCCCCGGGCATCAGCAGCAGCGGCAACATGCCGAAGATACTGGTCAGGGTGCTCATGAATATTGGCCGCAGGCGGGTCAGCAGGGCCTGCTCCACCGCGTGATGCCGGCTCACGCCCTCGCGCTCGGCGCTGCGGGTCTGGTGCACCAGGAGGATGGCATTGTTGACCACCAGCCCCAGGAGGATGACGAATCCGATCATGGTCAGCAGGTCCAGCGGCTGGAAGGTGAGCAGGTTGAGCAGGCGGATGGCGAGGATGCCGCCGACCATCGCCAGGGGCATCGCCAGCACCACCAGCAGGCTGTCCTTCAGTGAGCGGAACAGGGCTGCCATCAGCAGGAACAGCACCACCAGCGCCAGGGCAAAGTTGCTGCCCATGGACTTGATCGCCCGCTTGAGGGCGTTGGCGCTGCCGCCATAGAGAATACTGCCATCCGCGGGCATCGCCGCGGTGAGTGCCGGCTCCACCTGTTCCCTGATGGTCGTCATCACGTGTTCCAGGGACATATCTTCCGGCGGCCGCAGGTCCAGGGTGATGGTGCGGCGGCTGTCGATCCGCCGCAGCTGGCTCGGCCCCACCGTGCGCTCCACCTGCACCAGCTCCGCCAGGGGTACCAGGGTGCCGTTCGGGGTGGCCATCGGGGTGGTGGCCAGGGCCTCGGGGGAGTCCCAGGTGCGCGCGCGCAGGATCACGTTCATGCGCTTCTCGCCATTGAAATGCTCACCCACGTAGAGGCCGTCCCCCATGGCCCGCACCAGGGTGCCAACGTCGGCCCGGGTCCAGCCGGCCTCGGCGATCTTGCGGTCATCCGGCAGCAGGCGCAGCTCCGGCTCGGACTGCTGCAGGTTGGGACTGACCCGCACGTTGGCGCCCGGCAGGGCCTCCCGCAGCAGGGATTCGCCCAGGGCCGCGGCCTCGGCCAGGGCCGCGCGGTCGCGGGACTGCAGGTGCAGGTTGACCTCGCGCTCACCGCCGAAGCCGCCGAACAGGTTGCCCTGGGAAGCGAAGTGCTGCATGTCGGGCAGGTCGGCGAAAATCTCCTCGTTGATGATTTTTTCCAGCTCCTTGATCCGCGACTGGTCCTTGACCCGGGCACCCAGGCCGCCGCCCTGGGTGCCCCAGGTCAGGATGTAGTAGTTCTTCAGCGCCGGCTCGCGCTCCCCCGACATGAAGGGCGCCATGCGCTGGTCCAGCACCTTGACGTATTCCTCCGCGACCGCGCGCCGGGAGATCCCCGGGGGCAGCTGGAAATAGGCATCCACCGCGTCGCGCTTGACCGGGGGCAGGTAGTCCATTTCCGGCAGCAGCAGGTAGCTGCAGCCCAGGGGGGCGGCAATCAGCACCGCGGTCAGGCTCCAGCGTTTGCGCGGGGTACTGGTCAGGCGCATGATCAGCCCGGTAATCCGCCGCCACAGGCCCTGGTTGTGGTCCTGCAGGGAGCTCTGCGGCAGCCACAGGCGTGCCGCCAGGGGCAGGACCGTGACCGCAACCAGCAGGGACACCACCACCGCGACCGCGATGGTAAAGGCCAGGTCGCCGAACAGCTGGCCCTCGACCTCGCGCATGAAAATAACCGGCAGGAAGATCGCGACGGTGGTAGCGGTGGAGGCGAGCAGCGCGCCCCAGACCTGGCCCGCACCCTCGAGGGAGGCGCTGTCGTTATCCCGACCCTGCTCACGCAGGCGAACGATGTTTTCCAGTACCACGATCGCCGCATCCAGCACCATGCCCACGGCGAAGGCCAGGCCGGCGAGTGAAATCACGTTGAGGGTGCGCCCGGCCAGGTTCAGCACCACGAAGGTCGCCAGCAGGGAGACCGGAATTGCGATCGCCACCACCAGGGTGGCGCGCAAGCGGCGCAGGAACCACCACAGTACACCCACCGCGAGCAGCACGCCGAGGGCGATGTTGCTGCCGACCAGGTTGATTGCGCGGTTGATAAACACCGAGGCGTCAAAGGACTGGGCCATCACCATACCGCGGTCCGCGACCGGGCCCGCGTTCAGCTCCTCGACCACCGCCTTCACGGCATTCAGGGTTTGCAGGGCGTTGGCGCTGTTTTCCTTGTCGATGCGGATGGAGATCGCCGGGTTGCCGTTCTGGGTATTGGTCAGGGGGTCGTCCCCGCGGGTGACCTGGATATCGGCGATGTCGCCCAGCTTGATCGGGCGACCGTCGCGCCACTCCAGGACCATTTCCGACAGCTCATCGGGTTCGTAGCGACCGGCGAAGCGCAGGGTGTACTGGCGCCGGCCCACGTCCACGAAGCCGCCACTGATGTCGTTGGCCTGGCCCAGCTGGCGCGCAACGTTGGTCAGGGGTATACCCAGCTGGGCTGCGCGGTAGGGGTCGAACAGGATTTCCAGTTCCTGCTGCCCGCTGCTGCTGTTGGCCGCGGCGGTGACCCGGGCCACGCCCGGGACCGCCTCGATGGCCGGGCGGATCACGTCTTCGGCGAAGGGCAGGTAATCGTAGACCTGGCCCTCGGTGCCGGGCAGCAGCTGCAGGAAGAAATAGGTCAGGGCCGGGGTTTCGCCATCGCCGCCGCCGAGCATGATTACCGGCTGAGTGGCGTCCCGGGGGAGGGGGTCGAGGCGGTTCATGCGCGAGATCACATCCAGCAGGGTGCGCTGCATGTCGGTCTCGAGGCCAAACTCCAGGTTGATCCAGGCGTCTCCCGCATTCGCGTAGGCGGCCATTTCCTGCAGCCCCGGCAGTCCTCGCAGCACCGACTCGATCGGCTCCACGATCTCCGACTCGATTTCCCGGGGCGAGGCGGCGCGCCAGCTGGTCTGGATACTGATGCGGGGGTTCTCGACATCCGGAAACAGCTGCACCGGCAGGCGGGTCAGGCTGTAGATGCCGAAGAACAGGATCACGGCCACGGCCACGGCCACCCCGGCGGGGTTCTTGAGCGAGCTGGCGGTCAGGTTCACGTTCGATCCTCGGTGATCGGCTTGCGCTGATCGCTGTTAACGTGGCGCCGACTATAGCAATGGCTGCGCCGTGGCGGCCCCGATCTGCGGCGGACCGTTGCCTGACCGCGACGAATCGCCTGCTGGCGGCCTGTCACCCCCCCATCAGGTGCTTCACCTTGTCGCGGTAGCTGCGGCTCACCTTGAGCTGGTTGCCGCTCTCCAGGGTCAGCAGGTATTCGCCGTTGTTCAGGGTCTGGGCCCGGGTGATGCCGTTGGCATTGACGATGGTAGAACGGTGCACGCGCAGGAACTGGGCCGGATTCAGCATCGCCTCCAGCTGCTTCATGGTGATGCGCATGATGTGGGTGCTGCCGTTGGCATGCAGGCACATGTAATCGCCCGCTGCGTCCACCCACTGGATATCGTTGACCTTGATGAACTGGATATCACAGCCGTCCTTGATGGTGATCTTTTCCGGCCAGCCCTGGGTGGGTATCTCGCCGTCGACCATCTGTTCCACGGAGCTGGCGCTGGCGCCGGTAATACCCATGACCAGCTCCAGCAGTTTCGCTTTCTCGCGCGAGGTGCTCTGGTGCTCGCGGTGTTCCAGCGCGCGCGCCACCGCTTCCGCCAGGCGCTCGTCGTCGATGGGCTTGAGCACGTAGTCCACGGCGTGGATGCGGAAGGCGTCCACCGCGTACTCGTCGAAGGCAGTGACGAACACGATCATCGGCAGGGTATCCGCCTGCAGCTTCTCGACCACGGTAAAGCCGTCCATGCCCGGCATCTGGATATCCAGGAACACCAGGTCCGGCGTGTGTTCGGCGATGGCCTGCAGGGCCTGCTCGCCGTTGTGGCATTCCGCCACGACCGATACCTCCGGCATTTTCTCCAGGCGCAGGGACAGGCCCCGGCGGGCGAGGTTTTCATCGTCGACGATAATCGTGCTCAGGGGTTTCATTTACGGCTCGCCTCCCTCTCCAGGGGAATGAGAATGTTGATGGTCAGCCCGTGCGGCTCGGTATTGCTGAGGCGGAAAGACTGGTCATTGTGGTAGAGCTCTTTCAGGCGCTCGCGACAGTTGGCCAGGCCCACTCCGCCGCCCTTGGGCAGCCGCCCCTGCCGCAGGTCCAGTCCGGGGCCGTCATCGGCCACCGACAGCAGCAGGTCGCCGCCGAGGACACGGGCGCTGATTGCGATCGTGCCGCCGTTAATTGCATTGGCGATGGCGTACTTGATCGAGTTCTCCACCAGGGGCTGCAACAGCAGGCTGGGCATCAGGGCCGAGGCGGCCGCGTCCTCAACGTCAAAGTGTAGCTGCAGGCGGTCCTCGAAGCGCACTTTTTCGATATCCAGGTACAGGCGCAGGGCGTCCATCTCCTGGGCCACGGTCACTTTCTGCATCGGGTCGTTATCCAGCGAGTAGCGCAGGAAACGGCTGAGCCGGGTGACCATGGTGTTGGCCAGCTCGGTATTCTGGTCCAGGATCAGGGTCGAGATCGCGTTCAGGGTATTGAACAGGAAATGCGGGTTGAGCTGGTAGCGCAGCATCTTCAGCTGGGCCTCGTGGGCCATGTTCATCGCCTTGAGCCAGCGTTCCTTCTCTTCCTGTGACTGCAGGTAGTACTTGATCCCAAAGTAGAGTGCGCTCCAGACCAGCATCACCCAGAAGGCGGAAATCGCGCCGTCGAAGTAGGAGTACCACTCCATGCCGTGCATTTCGTAGGCCTTGCGTTCGCCGGGAAAGGCCCGATAGAAAATCGCTGCCCGGCAGGCCATCCAGGCGAGGCCCGCGGCGTAGGAGGCGAGGAAAATAGCCAGCACCCGGGGCAGAATGGCCATATCCCACATGGCCCGGTAAAGGGCGCGCAGCACCAGGGTCAGGCACATGCCGATCAGGCTGATCAGGGGCAGGTACCAGTGGTAGTTTTCGCTGGGCAGCCGGCCCCAGAACAGCACACCGAGATAGAAGGTGAAGGCCCAGCCGCTCCAGCCGGCGGCCTGCAGGGTCCAGAACAGGTACTGTTTGTTACTTGTGAGCTGCTGTATTTGCATGGGAGCATTATAGGGGCAAAAAGTCCGCTTTCGCCGCCGTTGGTCGCAGGTACCCGGCGATTCGACGCAGGATACCGGCAGATTTCAGGCTCTTCAGGTCTGTTTAAGGAATTCAGGAGGTCCCGTGCAGCCACAACCCGGACGTTACCGTCACTACAAGGGCAATGAATACCTGGTCGAGGGAATCGCCCGCCACTCGGAGACCGACGAGCTGCTGGTGGTGTATCGCCCCTGTTACGGTGAGCGGGACCTGTGGGTGCGCCCCCTGGCGATGTTCACCGAGGACGTGGAAGTGGATGGCCAGTGGCAGCCGCGTTTTGCCTGGGTGGCTGCCGTCTGAGCCGCGCAGCCGCGTTATTCCCCGGTGGCGGCAAAATCCTCAAGGGCGCGGCCGCTGAGGCGATAGCCCACCCACTCACTCTGCGGCCGCGCGCCAAAGGATTCGTAGAACTCGATAGCCGGGGTGTTCCAGTCCAGGACGTTCCACTCGAAGCGGGCGCAGTCGGCGTCCACCGCGATCCCGGCGAGATGTTTGAGCAAGCGCTTACCTATGCCGGATCCTCTGTAATCCGGGGACACAAAGAGGTCCTCGAGGAACAATCCGTATTTGCCGGTCCAGGTGGAATAATTGAAAAAGTACAGGGCAAAGCCCGCCGGGACGCCGTCCAGCTCGGCGATCATGCAGTAGGCCCGGGCGTCGCTCCCGAACAGTGCCCGCGCAAAATCGGCTTCCGTGGCCTGCACCTCGTCCAGGGCCCGCTCATAGGTGGCGAGTTCGCGCACGAAGTGCAGGATCAGGCCGGTGTCTGCGCTGGTGGCCGGGCGGATAGAGATTTTTGGCATGGGCTTGCTCCCGCTCAGGCCTGGTACAGGGTCCAGGCGCCTATAAGAATAAATCCGCAGCCGGCGATATAGGCCAGCATCTTCTCGCTGATATAGGCCGAGAGCATGCTGCCCGCGAGCACCCCGATCGCGGAGGCCACGATCAGCGCCGCGGAGGCCGCCAGGAACACGGTCCACTTGCTCACTTCCTTGTCGGCGGCGAACAGCATCGTCGCCAGCTGGGTCTTGTCCCCCAGTTCGGCGATAAACACGGCGGCGAAAATGGTGAGGAAGATTTTCCAGTCCATGGCGTGGTTCCGGCTGGTGGGTTACGGCCGGCGATCCTCCCAGTGTTTCTGCATCTCCAGAAACAGGAAGGACGCGGTCCAGGTAATCAGCACCAGGCCCGTCAGGGACTCGATGCCGGTGAGGTAGCGCAGGGAGCCGACCGGCGTGATATCACCGAAGCCCAGGGTGGTAAACACGGTAAACGAATAATACACGCAGTCCATCAGCGTATTCGCGGTGTCGCCCTGCAGTGCGCCCCAGGCGGTGTAGTGGGTGGCCACATAGTAGGCCAGGGCGAAAACCCAGATTTCCAGGGCGTGTCCGACCAGGGCGCCGCCCACCCCGAGCACGATACGCAGGCGCGGGCGGATAGGCAGTCGCGGCAGCAGCCGTGACAGCTGGCGCAGGCATTCGTAGTGGATCAGCACCACGCAGACCACGACCAGCGAATTGAGTAACACCACGTCGAACATGCAGACTTCCCAGCGACAACGGCTGCACTTTACCGGGATTATCGATAAATGCCAGAACCCTCAGGCGGCCTCGGCCAGCAGGGCCTGCAGCGCGTCCTGTGGCAGCAGGAACCAGCGCAGGTGCTCTGCGCTGGCGGGCAGCTCGAGGGCAGCCGCCTGCCCGGGGTCCCGAACCCTGAGCAATTCGCCGCGCGCCTCTGCCAGCTGCCCGGTGAGCGGCAGCGCCGCGGGTGTGCCTGTCGCCCTGGCGACATCCGTGAAGCGCCAGTCATCCAGGCTGGTCGCGGCTGGCTCTGCCCCCGCCCACTGCCAGATACCGCGGCGGGGGTTGTAGTGGTAGAACGGCAACAGCCGCCAGCCGTGCTCGGCGACAAGCTGCAGGGCCTCCAGCAGGTAGGAGAATTCCTCCTCGTCGATAAAGTAGTTGAAGCTCAGGCGCACCCAGCCGGGGCGCAGGATGCCCAGGCCCTGCTGCAGGGCGCGATCCAGGGCCGCGCTGTGCTTGTCGTCCAGCCCCAGCAGGGCGTGGCCGTAGGGCCCGGCACAGGAGCAGCCGCCCCGGGCCTGGATCCCGAACAGGTCATTTAGCAGGGCGACGACAAAGCCGTGGTGCAGGTCGTGCTCACCGTGGTGGAAGCGCAGGGAAAGGATCGCCAGGCGCTCCGCGTCGCAGCCGCCGAGGACAGTCAGCTTCGGGTGCGCGTCCAGCGCCGCCAGCGCGCGCCGCACATAGCCCTGCTCCAGGGTTTCGATAGTATCGTCGCCGACTTCCCGGCGCAGCTTGAATACCAGGCCGGCGCGAATCGACTCCACCACCGCCGGCGTGCCACCTTCCTCGCGGCGCTCCAGGTCATCCAGGTAGCGGTGCCCCCCGGGGGAGACCCAGGATACGGTGCCGCCGCCGCTGATCGCGGGTACCGGGGAGCGCTGCAGGTGCTCCTTGACCACCAGCAGCCCCGGCGTGCCCGGGCCGCCGATAAACTTGTGGGGCGAGATGAATACGGCATCCAGGGGCGTTGCGCCCTGCATGTCGATGGCGACGTAGGGCGCGGCGGCGGCGTAGTCCCAGCAGGCGAGGGCGCCGTGGGCGTGCAGCAGGGCGCTGATCCCCTGCACATCGCTGCGGATGCCGGTCACGTTGGAGGCTGCGGAGAAACTGCCGATTTTCAGCGGCCGCTCACGATAGCGTAGCAGGGTGTCGGTGAGGGCGGCCTGGTCGATCATGCCTGAGCTATCCAGCGGCACCGGTACCACCTCGGCGAGGCTCTCGCGCCAGGGCAGTTCATTGGAATGGTGCTCGTAGGGTCCGATGAACACGACCGGGCGGGTCGCCGCGTCCTCGGCCGCCAGCTGCGCGGCCCGGCGTGCCGGGTCCGTGGGCAGGCGCAAGCCCAGCAGGTCGACCAGGCGATTCACCGCGGCGGTGGCGCCGCTGCCACAGAAGATCACCCGGTCATCGTCGCCGGCGTTCACCCCGCGCCGGATTTCCTCCCGGGCCTGCTCGCGCAGGCGGGTAGTGGCGGCGCCGGTGTGGCTGGTCTCGCTGTGGGTATTGGCGTACAGCGGCAGCACCTGGTCACGAATATAGTCCTCGATAAAGCCCAGGGCCCGCCCGGAGGCGGTGTAGTCCGCGTACACCAGCGGCTTGTCGCCAAAGGGGGTGGCGATGGGCTGGCGGGCACCGATTACGGACTCGCGGATTTTGCTGACCAGGGGGTTCATGGGCGGAGCTTCCTGTGACTGACGATACAGCGGGCAGTATGGACGAAGATCCGCGGCACATTGTTCCCATTTTTGCGTTATTTCTGATTTGTAGAGCACGTTCGTTTCTTATATAACGTCAACTAAGGGATATACGTACCTCGGGAGCAGCAATGGACCGGACAGATAGAGCGCTCTTGCGCGCCATGCAGGGGGATGCCTCCCTGTCCATCGGTGCCCTGGCGGAGATCGTCGGCCTGTCCAAGTCCGCCTGCTGGCGCCGGGTGCAGCGCCTGGAAGAGGAGGGCGTGGTGCGCGGCCGGGTTACCCTGCTGGAGCCAGCCCGGGTGGGCCTGCCCCTGACCGTGTTCATCTCCATCCGCACCAACCAGCACAATGACCGCTGGGCGACGCAGTTCACCCGCGTCATGGCGGACATCCCCGGGGTGCTCGAGGTCTACCGCACCGGCGGCGAACTCGACTACCTGGTGAAAGCCGTGGTGCGCGACATGCCGGACTACGACCGCCTCTACCACCAGCTGATCAAGGCGGACCTGTTCGACGTCTCGGCGAGCTTTGTGATGGAGGAGATCAAGTTTACGACGGAGCTGCCGCTGGATTAGGGGGCGGTGACCCCGGCCGGGTCGCAGCTGCATGCATTTGATGGAATGCCAGGCCCGACCTGCCTCTCTCCCGGTGAGATAATGCTGGTTATATATACAGATAACGGGAGGCGCCAGCATGAACGCGATAGTTTCCATCTCCACTGCTCGGAACCTGGAAGACCAGATCACCGAACTTGCTGCCCATATCAACGCCGCCACCTGGCGCCTGCTTGACCTGATTCGTGAATACGATCTCTGCCGCGGCTGGAACGGGGGCGGCACACGGTCCTGCGCTCACTGGCTCAACTGGAAGTGCGGTATTGCCCTCGGCGCGGCGCGGGAGAAAGTGCGGGTTGCCCACGCCCTGGCCGGGCTACCGCAGATCAGCGCCGCCTTCCGGGAGGGGCGCGTCAGTTACTCGAAGGTGCGCGCGATGACGCGTATCGCCACCGCTGAGAACGAGGACTATCTACTGATGATAGCCAGGCATGGTACGGCATCCCACATGGAACAACTGGTGCGCGGTTATCGCCGCACTGGCCGCGCCGAGGCGCAGCAACAGCTGGGGCGCCGCGAGCTGACCTGGCATGTCGATGCGGACGGATGCTATGTCATCCGCGGGCGCCTGACGCCGGAGCAGGGTGAACGCCTCCTGCAAGCGCTGGACCTGGCCGCGGAGGACGTGCCCGCGGATGAGGATGCGACACCCGCCATGCGCCGCGTTGATGCCCTGGAAGAAATTACCGAAAGCTTCCTCGCCCGGGGTGCCGGTGACAGCACCGGCGGCGATCGCCACACCGTGCATCTGCATACTCGGCTCGAGGAGCTACAGGAGGCCGGCGACGTTTCCGCAGAAACGCCCCGCCGGAAATCCTGCGACTGTGGTGTGGTGCACTGGCTGGAAAATGCGCACGGCCAGGCCCTGGATATCGGCCGCCGCTCCCGCAATATCACCCCCGCCTTGCGCCGCGCCCTGGAGCACCGGGACGGCGGCTGCTGTTTCCCCGGCTGCACCTCCCACCGGCATGTGGACGCCCACCACGTCCTGCACTGGGCCGATGGCGGTCACACGCGGCTGGATAACCTGGTCCTGCTCTGCCGCTACCACCACCGCCTGCTGCACGAGGGTGGCTTCGGTGTGCGCCTGACCATGGCGGGGGAGAAACGCTTCACCTACCCGGACGGCAGCGCCGTGCCAACTGGCCCGGATACGCGTTTCCGCGGAAACGTGTGTGCGCTGAAGTTTGCCAACCGTTCGCAGACTGAGATCGGCCCTGAGACGCTGCCGCCCCGATGGCTGGGGGAACGCATGGACCTGGGGATGGCGGTTGATGGGCTGTTGCGGCGGGAGAGTGGGTGAGAATAGATGGTGCCCGGAGACAGAATCGAACCGGCCGGCGTCCCGGTGCCGACACCCCGTGGCGGGGAAGTGGCTGTCGAGAAGGTGGGTTTGGTGCTGGAGTGGATGGTGCCCGGAGACAGAATCGAACCGGCCGGCGTACCGGTGCCGACACCCCGTGGCGGGGAAGTGGCTGTCGAGAAGGTGGGTTTGGTGCTGGAGTGGATGGTGCCCGGAGACAGAATCGAACCGGCCGGCGTACCGGTGCCGACACCCCGTGGCGGGGAAGTGGCTGTCGAGAAGGTGGGTTTGGTGCTGGAGTGGATGGTGCCCGGAGACAGAATCGAACTGCCGACACGGGGATTTTCAATCCCCTGCTCTACCAACTGAGCTATCCGGGCGTTGGAACTGGGCTCGCCGCTGTGGGCGAAGGGGGCGTATTAAACCCGGCAAGCCGGGCCGAGTCAAGGGTCTGGGCGGGTGTCTGTGTGACTGTCCGGGCGACGGCGCTCAGGACTCCGGGGGTACGTAGCCTTCGGCCCGGTCGTAGTCCTCCCCGGCAAAGAATTTGTCCATTTCCTGCTGCAGGTACTTGCGCGCCTCCGGGTCAACCAGGCTCAGCTGTTTCTCGTTGATCAGCATGGTCTGGTGGGCCTGCCAGTCCTGCCAGGCCTGCCTGGAAACGTTTTCGTAGATTTCCTGGCCCTTGGGGCCGGGGTAGGGCGGCGCGTCCAGGCCTTCCATGTCTTGCTGGTACTTGCGACAGAAAACGGTGCGGGTCATGCGGCTATCCTGAGTTGGTGGATTGTCCTGAGTTGGTGGATCGTCCTGAGTTGGTGGATCGTCCTGAGTTGAAGGGTGCCGTGATCAGCCCTGCTCCGGGTGCAATTCCCGCAGCAGGCGCACCACGGGTGCGGCTAGGCCGACCCGGGGTGGCTTGGCCCTGTTATACCAAAGGCGGTCGCTGCTGGCCATGACGGCTGCGGGTGTGCCGGGCAGGCGCGCAACCACCGGGGTGATATCCAGGTGGAAGTGGGTGAAGGTATGGCGGAAGGGTTCCCGGGCGGTGACCTCCAGCGGTTCCAGGCTGAGGCGGTCCACGCAGGCGTTGCCCGCCTCCTCCGGGCTGGCCAGCTCGGGAAAGCACCACAGGCCGCCCCAGATTCCGGCGCTGGGCCGCTGTTCCAGGTAGACCTCGCCCGAGGCGGCCACCGCCAGCAGCATGACCGTGTCCTTCACCGGCAGCGCCCGGCGCGGTTTCCTGCCCGGGTAGTCGGCCTGGGTTCCCGCGGCCCGGGCGGCGCAGTCCCGGGCCACGGGGCAGGCTTCACAGCGGGGTCGGCTGCGGGTGCAGAGGATGGCGCCCAGGTCCATGATCGCCTGGCTGTAGTCGGCGCAGCGGCGGGCCGGGGTGAGCTCCTCTGCGATCTGCCACAGTTCCCGCTGTACCCCGGTCACGCCGGGCCAGCCGGCTACCGTCCGGTGCCGGGCCAGGACACGCTTCACATTGCCGTCGAGGATCACCGCGCGCTGGCGGTGGGCAATGCTGACGATCGCCCCCGCGGTGGAGCGGCCGATGCCCGGCAGTGCTTCCAGGGCCTCGACGCTGGCCGGGAATTCGCCCTGCAAGTCCTCGCTGACGATCTTCGCGGCGCGGTGCAGGTTGCGCGCCCGGGCGTAGTAGCCGAGGCCCGTCCACAGGTGCAGCACATCGTCCAGGGGCGCCGCGGCCAGGTCCTGCACGCGCGGGAAGGCCGCCATAAAGCGCTCGAAATAGGGGATCACCGTGGTCACCTGGGTCTGCTGCAGCATGATCTCCGACACCCAGACGCGATAGGCGGAGATGTCCTGCTGCCAGGGCAGGTCGTGGCGGCCGTGGTGGTCGTACCAGGCGAGCAGGCGCGTGGCGAAGCTTTTCCGGGGTGCGCTGTGCTTGGGCATGGGGTCCTGCGGCTGTAATGGCGCTCATGGGCGGTTCCCTCCTCCATTTGGTGGATGCCGCCCATCGCTAATGGCGGTAGTCTACGCACCTTTTAGGGGGAGAGCACAACATGGCAAGACTCGACGGCAAGGTTGCCCTGGTCACTGGCGCGGCGCGGGGTATGGGCGAGGCCACTGCGCGCCTGCTCGCGTCCCAGGGCGCGCGGGTGGTGGTGGCGGATATTCTGGACCGGGAGGGCGAAGCGGTTGCCGCGTCCCTGGGTGAGACTGCCCGCTACGTCCACCTGGATGTTACCGACAAGGCGCAGTGGCAGGCCGCGGTGGCGGAGGCCGGCCAGCTCGGGCCGCTCAACGTGCTGGTGAACAACGCCGCGGTGATCATCCACAAGACCATCGTGGATACCACCGAGGAGGACTTCATGCAGGTCACCCGCATCAATCAGCTGGGGGTGTTCCTGGGGATGCAGGCGGTGTTCGAGAGCATGAAGGCGGCCGGCGGCGGCTCGATCATCAACGTTTCCTCGATTGACGGCTTGCAGTCGAAGAATTCGCTGGTGGCCTACTCCGCGAGCAAGTGGGCGGTGCGCGGGATGACCAAGACCGCGGCCCTGGAAATGGGCAAGTACGGGATCCGGGTCAACAGCGTGCACCCGGGCGGGGTGTACACGGACATGCACGGCAAGGATTACATGACCCGGGAACAGGCCGACGGCATGTACGCCTGGCAGGCCCTGCCCCGGGTGGGCATGCCCGAGGAGATCGCTGCGGTCACCGCCTTTCTCGCCTCCGACGAGGGTAGCTACTGTACCGGCTCGGAGTTCGTGGCCGACGGCGGCTGGCACGCGGGCGCCATCCAGCAGGGCCTGCCGGAGCTGTAAGCAATTATCCGTAAGCAAGGGCCGTAAGCAGGGCCAAATCACCGGGAGGATAGGCGCAGAGAGGATTCGCGGAGGTCCCGCCTTTCTTCTATAATGGCGCGCTTTTCCGGGCAGGCAGCCCGCATACCCGCGAGGGTTTTGACTGAGGTGGAGAACACCATGGCCGAGCGCAAGGCAACGGTAAGCCGCAATACGCTGGAAACCCAGATCACCGTGACGGTGAACCTGGACGGTTCCGGCGAGGCGCATTTCGACACCGGGGTGCCCTTCCTGGAGCACATGCTGGACCAGATCGCGCGCCACGGCATGCTGGATATCAGCATCGACGCCAAGGGTGACACCCACATCGACGACCACCACACGGTGGAGGATATCGGCATCACCCTGGGCCAGGCGGTGGCGAAAGCGCTGGGGGACAAGAAAGGCATCCTGCGCTACGGCCACGCCTACGTGCCCCTGGACGAGGCCCTGTCGCGCGTGGTGGTGGACTTTTCCGGCCGCCCCGGCCTGGAGTTTCACGTGCCCTTCACCCGCGGCAGCGTGGGGGGCTTTGACGTCGACCTGTTCTACGAGTTTTTCCAGGGCTTCGTCAATCACGCCCAGGTCACCCTGCACATCGACAACCTGCGCGGGGACAATACCCACCACCAGGCGGAAACCGTGTTCAAGGCTTTCGGTCGCGCCCTGCGCATGGCCCTGTCCCTGGACCCGGCAATGGCCGGGATCACGCCCTCGACCAAGGGCGTGCTGTAGGGCCGGTGTCTGTGAGCAGGCCAGAAAGCGTGGCCGTGATCGACTACGGCATGGGAAACCTGCACTCGGTTGCCAGCGCCCTGTTGCACGTTGGTGCCGGCGAGGTCCAGGTCAGCTGTGACCCTGAAGTGATCCGCGCCGCCGACCGGGTGGTTTTCCCCGGGGTCGGCGCCATCCGCGACTGCATGCAGGAAATCCGGCGTTTGGGCTGCGATGCGCTGCTGCAGACCGCCCTCGCCGAGCAGCGCAAACCGGTATTGGCAATCTGCGTCGGCATGCAGGCCCTGCTGAGCCGCTCCGAGGAAAACGGCGGCGTTGACTGTCTGGACATCATCCCGGGGCAGGTGCGGCACTTTGGCCAGCCCCTGCGGGACAGCGCCGACAGCCGCCTGAAGGTTCCCCACATGGGCTGGAACCGGGTGCGCCAGACCCGGCCGCACCCGCTGTGGCAGGGGATTGCGGACGGGGAGCGCTTCTATTTTGTGCATAGCTACTACGTCCATGCCGAGGACCGCGGCCTGCAGGCCGGCGCCCTGGACTACGGGGTCGAGGCCGATGCGGCCCTGGCGCGGGACAACCTGTTCGCGGTGCAGTTTCACCCCGAAAAAAGCCACACTGCCGGCCTGCAATTGCTGCGCAACTTCCTGGAGTGGAACCCCCAATGCTGATTATCCCCGCAATTGATCTCAAGGACGGCGAGTGCGTGCGCCTGCGCCAGGGCCTGATGGAAGACAGCACCGTGTTTTCCGCCGACCCGGTGGCAGTCGCCCGGCGCTGGGTGGAGGCGGGCTGTCGCCGGTTGCACCTGGTGGACCTGAACGGCGCCTTCGCCGGGGAGCCGGTGAACGGCGCCGTGGTGACTGCGATCGCCGCTGCGCATCCCGGGCTGCCGATCCAGATCGGTGGCGGCATCCGCGACCTGGAAACCATCGAGCACTATGTGCGCGCCGGCGTCAGCTACGTGATCATCGGCACGAAGGCGGTCAAGGAACCCGCCTTTGTCGGCGAGGCCTGCCGCGCCTTTCCCGGCAGGATCATCGTCGGTCTGGACGCGAAGGAAGGCCTGGTGGCGACCGACGGCTGGGCGGAGGTTTCCTCGGTGCGCGCCACGGAGCTGGCGAAGCAGCTGGAAAACGACGGGGTCGCGGCGATTGTTTACACGGACATCGCCCGCGACGGCATGATGCAGGGGGTTAACGTGGAGGCAACGGTCGCCATGGCGCAGGCCTCAAGCATCCCGGTAATTGCCTCGGGGGGAATCACCAACCTGGACGACATCCGCGCCCTGTGCGCGGTGGCGGACGCCGGGATTGCAGGTGCCATCACGGGGCGCGCGATCTACGAGGGCACCCTGGACGTGGCCGAAGCCCAGCGCCTGTGTGACGAGGCCGCCTGAGCATGGGCCTGGCCAAGCGCATCATCCCCTGCCTGGACGTGGACAACGGCCGCGTGGTGAAGGGGGTGAATTTCGTCGGCATCCGCGACGCCGGTGACCCGGTGGAGGTTTCCCGGCGTTACAACGAGCAGGGCGCGGACGAGATTACCTTCCTCGACATCACCGCCAGTCACGAGGGGCGGGAGACCACGGTGCACACCGTGGAGCAGATCGCGGAGCAGGTCTTTATTCCCCTGACCGTGGGCGGCGGTATCCGCTCGGTAGAAGATATTCGCAGCATGCTCAATGCCGGTGCCGACAAGGTCAGTATCAATACCGCCGCGATCCATGACCCGGAACTGGTGCGGCGTGCCTCAGAGCGCTTCGGCGCCCAGTGCATCGTGGTGGCGATCGACGCCAAGCGCGTGGCGGATGTCGAGGGCCGGCCTCGCTGGGAAATCTTCACCCACGGCGGGCGCAAGCCGACAGGCATCGACGCCGTGGCCTGGGCGGTAAAAATGGCAGAGCTGGGCGCGGGCGAAATCCTGCTCACCAGCATGGACCGGGACGGCACCCGCAATGGTTTCGAGCTGGGCGTGACCCGGGCCATCACCGACGCGGTGGATATCCCGGTGATTGCCTCCGGGGGTGTTGGCAATCTGCAGCACCTGGTTGACGGCATTCAGCAGGGCGGCGCCGACGCGGTGCTGGCCGCCAGCATCTTCCACTTCGGCGAGTACACCGTGCCCCAGGCCAAGGCCTACATGGCGGAGCACGGTATCGAAGTCAGGTAGCAACCGGCTCCGGCGCACTCTCTCCCTGCTTCCGCCGCCGCTCGGCCACGTCGCGGCCGATATACATATACAGCGCCGGCAATACGTACAGCGTGAACAGCGTGCCGATGGTCATCCCCGAGGCGATGACCAGGCCCATGGAGAAGCGCGCGGCAGCCCCGGGCCCATCGGAAATCAGCAGCGGCACCATCGCCAGGACCAGGGCGGCGGTGGTCATCAGTACCGGGCGCAGACGGACCGAAGCCGCCTCCTCAATCGCCTCGCGCTTGGCCATGCCCTCCTCCTGCAGCCGGTTGGCGAATTCCACGATCAGGATGCCGTGCTTGGAGATCACCCCGATCAGGGTCACCAGGCCCACCTGGGTGTAGATATTCAGCGTGGCACCACTGACCTGGAACATCGCCAGGGCGTTCAGGCACAGCAGGGCGCCACTCACCGACATGGGTACGGTGACCAGCATGATCAGCGGGTCGCGGAAGGATTCGAACTGTGCCGAGAGCACCAGGTAGATCAGCAGCAGGGCGAAGAAGAAGGTCGCCAGTAGCGAGCTGCCCTCAGTCTTGAACTGGCGGCTCTCGCCGGCGTAGTCGATGCTGAAGTCCCGGGTCAGGACCTCGCTACTGATCCGTTCCAGGGTTGCCAGGGCGTCGCCCAGGGAAACCCCCGGTCGCGGCAGGCCACTGATGGTGACCGCGTTGAGCTGCTGGAATCCGCGCAGGGAGCGCGGGGTCACGTCCTCTTTCAGGCTCACCAGGGTGCTCAGCGGGATCAGTTTGCCGCTGCGGGTGCGGGTGTAGTAGTTCAGCAGGTCCTCCGGGTTGAGGCGCTGGTCGCGGCGGATCTGCGGAATCACCTTGTAGGACCGGTCATTCATCGAGAAGCGATTGACGAAGCCGCCCGAGAGCAGCGCGCTCACGTCCGCGCTCAGGGTCTGCATGTCCACGCCCAGCAGGGCCGCCTTGTCGCGATTGATCATCAGCGTCTGTCGCGGCTTGTCCAGCTTCAGGTCCTGGTTGAGGAAGATGAACTGGCCGCTCTCACGGGCGCGGCGCAGCACCTCCTGGCTGCTTTCGTACAGCACCGGGAAGTCCAGGGTGGTGTTGATCACGAATTCCACCGGGAACACGCCGCTGCCGGGCAGCGGAGAGGGATTGACCGCATTCACCTGGATCCCGGCGATCGCCTGGGCGGCGGGCTGGATGGTCTCGTTGAGCACCTGCTCGGAGCTGCGCTCGCGCTCGCTCCAGGGCTTGAAGATATAGCCGCCGAAAGCGCTGTTGGTGCTCGAGCCGCCCCCGGGGCTGAAGCCGTTGAACAGGAAGTTGACGTCGATTTCCGGCGTATTGCGGGTGATCTGGCCAATTTCAAAGGTGTATTTTTCCAGGTATTCCAGGGTGATGTAGGGGTCCGCGTCGGCGATGTAAAAGATCAAACCCTGGTCCTCCGACGGCGCCAGCTCCGCGGGTGAGCGCATGAACAGCACCGCGCAGGAGGCGAGGATTACCGCCCCGAATACCAGCACGCCGGCGCGGTCATCCATCACCCGGTCGAGGTCGCGCTGGTACCAGCGGCGCAGGGCCTCGAAGCGCTCGTCCAGCCAGACTTCCAGCCTGTTGTCGCTGTCACTGCTGTCCCTGCTGAGGAGTTTGGCACACATCATCGGTGACAGGGTCAGGGCCACGACACCGGAAATCAGCACCGCCCCCGCCAGGGTGAAGGCGAACTCGGTAAACAGGGTGCCGGTCAGTCCGCCGATAAAGCCGATGGGCAGGTACACCGCGACCAGGGTGGTGGTCATGGCGACGATGGGCCAGGCCAGTTCACTCGCGCCCTTGAGGGCGGCCTCCTTGGGCCGCATCCCGTGCTCGATGTGGCGGTGAATGTTCTCCAGTACGATAATCGCGTCATCCACCACGATGCCAATGGCCAGGACAATCGCCAGCAGGGTCAGCAGGTTGATGCTGAAGCCCGCAAGCTGCATCAGGAACAGGCCGCCAATCAGCGACAGGGGCACCGCTACTGCGGGGATCAGGACCGAGCGCATGGAGCCCAGGAACAGGAAGATCACCACGATCACGATCACCATGGCCTCGATGATGGTGGCCTGTACATCGCTGATCGCGTTCTCGATGTAGACCGTGGCATCGTAGTTGATATTGCCCTCAATGCCCTCGGGCAGGCGTGGCTCAATCTGGGTTGCGTAGACCTCGCGCACCCGGGCAATGACCTCCAGCGCGTTGGCGTCGGTGGCCACGTCAATCTGCATGAACACCGCTTCCTGGTCGATGAACATCGAGGATGTGGCGTAGCTCTCGCTGCCCAGTTCGACATCGGCGACGTCACCGAGGCGGATAATGGCACCGTCCCGCTCGCGCAGCACGAGGTTGTCGAATTCCTCCACGCTGCTCAGGTCGGTTGCGGCCTTGAGGTTGACCTCCACCATCGAGCCCTTGGTCGCACCCACCGCGGAGAGGATATTGTTTTCCCGCAGGGCCGTGCGTACGTCGCTGGCGGTGACCCCCAGGGCGGTCATGCGCTGCTGGTCCAGCCAGATGCGCATGGCAAAAATCGCCGAGGTGTTGGCCGCCGCCCGCTGCACCCCCGGCAGCGTGGTCAGCTTGGGCTCCACCTCGCGGATCACGTAGTCGGCCACGCGGTTAATCGGGAGCTCGTCGCTGATGAAGGAGATATACATGGAGCCGACCTGCTCCCCGACCGCCAGGTTGATCACCGGGTCCTCGGACTCCTGGGGCAGCTCGTTGCGCAGCTTGTTGACCTTGGTAATGACCTGGGTGAGCACCTGGTCGGGGTCGGCCCCGGTGCGCACATGGGCAGTGATGCTGCTGCGGCCCTGGGCGCTGATCGAGGTCAGGTAGTCGATATCCTCGGCGGTGGCGATTTCCTGCTCCAGGGGGGTGGTGATAAAGCCCCGGATCAGCTCCGCATCGGCACCGGTGTAGGTGGTGTTCACGGTGACGATGGCGTTCTCGAGCAGAGGGTATTCGCGAACGTTGAGCTCGCTGGCGGCGCGCAGGCCGAGCACCAGCAGGAACAGGCTGACCACGGTGGCCAGCACCGGCTTGTGGATAAAGATATCGGTGAATTTCATGCTCAGCGATTGCCCGGTTGCGGATTCAGTTCAGCGCTGGGCTGGCGCGAGTTGTCCACCTTGACCGGGGCGCCGGAATTCAACTTGAGCAGGCCGCTGGTGGCGATGCGCTCACCCGGGTTCAGGCCCTCCTCGACCGCCACCAGGTCGCCGCGGGAGGGGCCCAGGGTCACGAAACGCTGGGAAGCGGTCAGCTGGCCGTCCTTCTCCTCGAGCACGAATACCGAGTTGCCGTAGGGGCGATAGGCGATCGCCGTCTGGGGCACGATGACCCGCTCGATCTTGATCCCGATCGGCAGGCTCAGGCGGCTGAACATGCCCGGGCGCAGCTTTTCCTCGCGGTTGACCACGGTGGCCTGAACGTCAAAGTTGCGGGTATCGGGGTCGATGACCGAGGCAATGGCAGTGATGGTGCCGGTGAAGGTTTCACCGTCCAGGGCCTGTACCTCGGCACTCACCTTCATGCCCTGGGTGACATCCTGGCTGTACTGTTCCGGGAGGGAGAAATTGATATACAGCTTGTCCAGGGACTGCAGCTCGATCACGGTCTGCCCCGTCTGCACATAATCACCCACGTTGTAGCGGCGGATGCCCAGGCGGCCGGAGTAGGGGGCGATCAGGGACTTCTGCTGGATGCGCGCTTTCTGCGCCTCGACCCGCGCCCGGGCCTGGTCGAGCTGGCTGCTGCGCTGGTCCAGTTCGGCCTGGGAGATGTTGCGCTCTGCGACCAGCGAATCGGCCCGCTTGAGCTCCGCCTCGGCCAGCCGCGCAGCGGCCTCCAGGGCAGCGAGTTCCGCGCGGTCCGGCTCCGAGTTCAGGGTCAGAATGATATCGCCTGCCTCGACCCGGTCACCGTTGTCGAAGAAGATTTCACGCACCGTGCCGGGCACCTCGGTCGCCAGCTCCGCACCCTGGATTGCGGCCACCGTGCCCACCGAATGCAGCGTGTCCTGCCATTGCTCGATCCCCGCCTCGGTCGCGGTGACAGTCGCGGTGGGCACCGGCATGTTGTCCATGGCCTCGTTCATCATCTTGCCGCCGTACCACTGGGCAGCCAGCAGGCCGCCGAATACCAGGGTGGTCGCGATGAGCATCAGCCACATGCGTTTGCCGAACAGGAACTTCTTTTTCATGGGGATCCGATCAAATAGAAGAAAAAAGCCGACTAATGATACGCGGGCATGGGTGTCAGTTAAACTGCGGCTCGCCCGGAGCGTTGATATTCACGACTTCCGAGACCAATGCCAGCTGCAGGCCGCGGTGGCGCAGCTGCGGCAGGGCCCTGGCCAGGAATTCGATGGTCTCCGGGTAGGGGTGGCCGATGCCCACCGCCAGGCCCCGCTCCCGCGCCAGGGCGATCAGGCGCTCGAAGCGCTCGGCAATCGCCGCGGGGTCGCGGTCGTTGTCGAGGAACACCTGCCGCGACAGGTGCGGTAGACGGGCTTCCCTGGCGGCCTGGGCTGCCACCGTGCCCTTGTCGGTGCGCGAGTCCACGAAGTAGAGCTGATTGCGGGCCAGCACCTGCATCAGCCACTGCATCTGTGGTCGCCGCCGGGTGAGGTCCGAGCCCATGTGGTTATTGACGCCCCGGGCGTGGGGGATATCCGCCAGTGCCTGGGCCAGTACCGCCTGAAACTCCGCTTCCGACTGCCCGGGAGTCAGCCCGCCGCGGCCGAGGGGCTTGTTGTCCACGGTGCTCATCGGTGCGTGCAGCAGCACTTCCTTGCCCCGCCGATGGGCGAGCGTTGCCAGTTCCTGGCCGAATGGCGTGAAGGGCAGTACTGCGAAATTCAGTTTCCCCGGCAGGGCAATGGCCGCGAGGCCGGCATCCTCGCGGTAACCGAGGTCATCGATGATGATAACCAGGCGGTCAGTGGGGGGCGCCTGCGGGAGCAGGTGTGGGCACTGTCCGGGATGGCGATTGGCGGCGTGCAGCGGCAGCGCCAGAAGGAGACACAACAGTAGAGACGGCAGCAGAGACGGCAGCCCGAAGTGGTGGGGGCCGCACCGGCTGCCAGGCGGCAGCCCGTTCAGGGCTTGGCGGCAGACGCTGCCGCGGGCGGGGTCTTGCCGGGTCCGCGCATGCCCAGGATGTTGACGCCCTTGAGCAGGGTCAGGGCCTCGTAGAGCTGGTTGTCGGTCGCCAGCAGCCCGTTGACGGCATTGCGCGGTAGCGGTGATTCCTCGCCGTTGGCGTTGTTGAGGTGGCCGGAGAGGTCGGCCTCACTCAGCTGGCGGGAATTATCGTAGGCCGTCACCCGGGCGCGCTCGACCTGGATGTCGGGCTCGATGCCCGCTGCCTGGATAGAGCGGCCGTTGGGGGTGAAATACAGTGCGGTGGTCAGCTTGACTGCCCGCGACTCGGAAATCGGCAGCACGGTCTGCACCGAGCCCTTGCCAAAGCTCTTGGTGCCCATGATCACCGCCCGTGAGTGGTCCTGCAGGGCGCCGGCGACGATTTCCGAGGCACTTGCAGAACCGCCGTTGATCAGCACCACCAGGGGGATGCCGCCGCTGGCGTCGGTGGCCTCGGCCTCGTACTCCATGTCCGAGTTGGACAGCCGGCCCTCGGTGTAGACCACCAGGCCACCGTCCATGAACAGGTCGGCCACATCGACGCTGGCGCGCAGGACGCCGCCGGGGTTGTTGCGCAAGTCCAGCACCAGGCCCTTGAGGGCGTCGTCGTCCTGCAGCTTGGCCAGCGCTTCGCGCACATCGCGACCGGTCTGGTTCTGGAACTGGGCTATCCGGATGTAGCCGTAGCCAGGTTCCAGCAGTCGCTGGCGCACGCTGGCGACCTTGATCGTATCCCGCACCAGGGTGATATCGAAGGGCTGGGGCTCGCCGGGACGACCGATGGTCAGGTCGATGGAGCTGCCCTTGGGCCCGCGCATCTGTTCGATGGCCTCATCCAGGCCCATGCCCTTGATCGGTTTGCCATTCAGCTCGAGGATGATGTCCCCGGTGAGCAGGCCCGCTTCGGCCGCTGGCGACCCGTCGATCGGGGCGATGATCTTGACGTAGCCGTTGTCCATGCCGACTTCCAGTCCCAGACCGCTGAACTCGCCGGTGGTGTTGGTCTGCAGGTCCTCGAAGGCCTCGCGTGTGAGGTAGACCGAGTGGGGGTCCAGGCTCATCAGCATGCCCTGGATGGCGTACTCCAGCAGGGTGGAGTCGTCGATCTCCTCGACGTAACCCACCCGGATCTGGTTGTACACGTCCGCGAAGGTACGCAGGTCATCCAGGGGCAGCAGGGGCTCCTGCTCCACCGCGGCAGTGGCCGCGAAGTTCAGGGCGAGGAGGGCAGCGCCCAGCGCGGTGCGCAGGGGGCGTGTAAACGGGTTAAAACGCATGGGTCGAATCGCTGTGGCCGGGGCCGGTAGATGTTGGTTCGCCTAAGTGTAACGCAAAGCCGATGCGGGTTGGTACGGCCCCGGCAGCTTGCTAGCCGCGGCACCAACCGCCGGGATCGGTGGGTTTGCCATCCTTGCGAATCTCGAAATACAGGGCCGGGGATTCGAGACCCCCGCTGCTGCCCACCGTGCTTACCGGGCTGCCCGCGCTGACCCACTCACCGACCTCCCGCAGCAGGCTCTGGTTATGGGCATACAGGCTCATGTAGCCGTCCCCGTGATCGATGATCAGCAACAGGCCCGAGCCCCGGAACCAGTCCGCGTAAACTACCCGGCCGTGGTGGATGGCGCGCACCGTCTCGCCGGCCTCGGCCTGGATGTTGACCCCCTGCCAGCGCATTTTGCCGGCGTTGCGGGCGCGGCCAAATTCGTTGCCGCGCTTGCCTGCCACCGGCCAGGGCATGGCGCCGCGGGCGTCGGCAAAGGCCTGGTAGTTGTCGGGCAGCTGCATGTCGATCACCGCCCGCTCGATGGTCTCCAGCAGCTGCTCCAGTTCCTGCCGGTCCGCCTGGAGCTGCTCCAGGGTGGCGTCGCGGTCGGCGATGCGCGCGGCGAGCTCGTTTACCGCCCGGCTGCGTGCGGCCTGCTGCTGCGCGGCCCGCTCCCGCTGCCCGGAGAGCTCTGCCTGGCGTGCGGCCAGCTGCTGGCGCTGGTCTTCGATCTGCTCGCGCACTCCGGCGAGCTCCGCCAGGTTCTGCCGAAAACTCTCCAGCAGCGCCTGCCTGGCTTCGAAGAAGTAGCGGTAGTAGGCCATGGCCCGCGCCAGGGTGTGAGGGCTTTCCTGGGAAAGCAGCACTTTGAGCTGCTGCTGCTGGCCCATTTTCCAGGCGGTTTCCAGTTCCTCGGCCAGGCGCTGCCGCTGCTGGTCGAGTCGCGCCTCGAGGCCGGCCTGCTGCTCGCCCAGGGCAGCCAGTTCAGCTTCGGTGGCGCCGATCTGCTCGCGCGTCGTGCTGATCTGTTGCCGCAGCTGGCCGAGGGCAACTTCCGCCGCCTCCAGCTGGGCCTGGAGTTCACCCTGCTGGCTGCGCGCCTGCTTCAGTTCGCGGGTGACCTCGGTGATCTGCTGCTGCAGGTTCTCCAGCTGCTCCCGTGCCTGCGCGGCATCATCCTGGCCCAGGGCGCCCGAGGGTAGCAGGAGCGCCAGGAACGCCAGGAACGGCAACAGCAGCCAGAGCAGCAGGGCGGCTGGCTGCGGCGCGGCAAAAGCGGAAATGTGCGCGGGTGCCGGGGTCATGGCGCCAGCGCTTAGCTGGATTGCTGCGCCAGGCTGTGACCGGTCATCTCGTCGGGTTGCGGCAGGTCCATCAGGTCCAGCAGCGTGGGTGCGATGTCGGCGAGGATGCCACCCTGGGGATCCAGGGACAGGGGGCGGGAGCCGATATACACCAGCGGCACGTGCTCCGTGGTGTGCTGGGTATGCTGCTGCCCGGATTCGTAGTCCTGCATCTGCTCGCAGTTGCCGTGATCGGCGGTAATCAGGGCCTGGCCGCCGCTGCGCTCGAGGGCCGATTCGATCCGGCCCAGGCACTGATCCAGCGCTTCCACGGCCTTGATCGCCGCGGTGTAGACGCCGGTGTGGCCAACCATATCGCCGTTGGCGTAATTGCACACGATCAGGTCGTAGTCTCCGGACTCGATTGCCGCCACCAGCTTGTCCGTGAGTTCCGGTGCCGACATTTCCGGTTTCAGGTCATAGGTGGCCACGTCCGGCGAGGGGATCATCAGGCGTTCTTCACCGGCGAAGGCTTCCTCGCGCCCGCCGCTGAAGAAAAAGGTCACGTGGGCGTATTTCTCGGTCTCGGCGATGCGCAGCTGCGTCTTGCCCCGCTGGGCGAGGTAATCACCGAGCACGTTCGACAGGCTCTCCGGGGGGAAGGCGCAGGCTACCGGCAGGTCCGCGGCGTATTCGGTGGTGGTGACGAATCCGGCGAGCGCAGGCACGGGCCCGCGCTCGAACCGGGCAAACCCGGGCTCGACGAAGGCGCGGGTCAGCTGGCGGGCGCGGTCGGCGCGGAAATTCATGAACAGGACCGCGTCGCCGTCGGCGATCGCGGCGTCGGCGGGCCCTATACGGGTCGGCTGGACGAATTCATCGTTCTCCTCGCGCGCGTAGGCAGCGGCCAGGGCTTCACGGCTGTCCGCGGCGCTGTAGGGCGCCTCGGCCCGGGTCAGCAGCGCCCAGGCCTGCTCGATGCGGTCCCAGCGATTGTCCCGGTCCATGGCGTAGTAGCGCCCGACAACGCTCGCCACGCGCCCGCAGCCCAGCTCCGCGAATACCGCGTCGGCCGCGGCGAGGGAGTCCGCGGCGCTGCGGGGCGGGGTATCGCGGCCGTCGAGAAAGGCGTGCAGGTAGACCCTGCGGGCGCCACGCGCCGCGGCCAGGCGCAGAGCCGCGAACAGCTGCTGCTCGTGGCTGTGCACGCCACCCGGTGACAGCAGGCCCATGACGTGCACCGCGCCACCGGCGGCCACCGCGCTGTCGATCGCCCCGGTGTAGGCGGGATTGCGCTCGAAGCTGCCATCGGCGATGGCCTGGTCGATGCGGGTGATGTTCTGGTAGATCACCCGCCCGGCGCCGAGGCTCATGTGGCCGACCTCCGAGTTGCCCATCTGCCCCTCGGGCAGACCGACATCCAGCCCGGAGCCGGAGACCAGGGTGTGGGGGCGCTGCGCCCACAGGCGGTCCCACACCGGGGTGGCGGCATTGGCAATGGCGTTGTCCCTGGTCTCCTCGCGGTAGCCCCAGCCGTCCAGCACGATCAGTACGGTGGTTTGCCTGGCGGGTTTGCTCATGTCGGGCCCATAGATATCCGGAACGAGCCGGGCATTTTACATTGTCTGGCGGCCGGGCCAACCTGTATACTTGCCGCCTTTTTGCCAGCCGGTTCCAACAGGTAAACGACACGCAACATGGCCTTGTTTCTAGAATTTCTCGCCCAGCAATGGATCCTCGTGGCCGCGCTGCTGGCAGCCCTGGGTATGCTCGTGTATCACGAATCACGCAAGGCGGGCCCCTCGGTGACCCCGCAGCAGGCGATCAACCTGGTGAATGCCGAAGAGGGCGTGTTTGTCGATCTGCGCGATGGGGCCGAGTTCAAGCAGGGCCATATCGTGGATGCCAAACACATCCCGGCGGCCAAGATCGACAGCCGCCTCCAGGAGCTGGAAAAGTACCGGGAGCGCCCCATTATCCTGGTCTGCAAGATGGGGCAGCACTCCGGCGCCGTGGGCAAGAAGCTCAAGGCGGCCGGCTTTGACCGCGTTTACAAGATGGCCGGTGGCATGATGGAGTGGGGTAACCTGCAGTTACCCACTACCCGCTGAGGTATCCAGCATGAGCCACGCGTCCGTCGTTCTGTACACCACGCCCTACTGCCCCTTCTGCATCCGCGCCAAGGAGTTGCTTGAGCGCAAGCAGGTCGGCTTCCGGGAAATCGGGGTTGATCGCGACCCCGCGCTGCGACAGGAAATGATGAGCCGCAGCGGGCGCCGCACGGTGCCGCAGATCTGGATCGGCGAGTTGCATGTGGGCGGCTTCGACGAGCTGGCCGCGCTGGATCGGCGTGGCGAACTGGACGCATTAATCAAACCGGGGCGGTGAGCGCCCACCCAAACCAATCCCATGACGGAGGACGGCGCAATGGCCGAAGAACAAGCAGCAGCCCAGCAGGGCACACCCCAGCAGCAATTTGCGATGCAGCGTATTTACACCAAGGACCTGTCCTTTGAGTCGCCCACAAGCCCGGCGATTTTCCGCAAGCAGTGGCAGCCCAAGGTCAACGTGGACCTGAACACCAAGAGCGACAAGCTCGATGAGAACGGCAGCTACGAGGTGGTACTGACCATCACCCTGACCGCCAAAGTCGAGGAAGAAACCGCGTTCCTGGTGGAAGTGCAGCAGGCGGGGATTTTCCTGATCGTGGGTATTGAGGGCGAGGATCTGCGCCGGGTACTGGGTACCGCCGCGCCCAACATCCTGTTCCCCTACGCGCGGGAAAACATCGACTCACTGTGCGTGAAGGGCGGCTTCCCGCCGGTGATGCTGGCCCCGGTCAACTTCGACGCCCTGTACCAGCAGGCCCTGGCCCAGCAGGCGCAGCAGTCGCAGGCAGCGGGCGGTGACGCCGAAGGTGGCGAGGCAGCCACCCACTAGGGCGAGCTCTACTCCAGGCCGGCGAATTCAAGCTGGCGCAGGGCCTCATAGAGCACCAGGGCGGCCGCGTTACTCAGGTTGAGGCTGCGACTGCCAGGCCGCATGGGAATGCGCAGGCGCTGCGAGGGCGGGAAGCTGTCCCTCAGGGCCGCCGGCAGGCCGCGGGTTTCCGGGCCGAACAGGAGCGCGTCCTGCGCCTGGAAGCGGATTTCGTGGTAGGGCGTGGCGCCGTGGGTGGTCATCGCCAGCAGTCGGGCCTCGGGATGTGCCCGGCGGTAGTCCTCCAGGCTGGGATGGACCGAAAGCTGGGCGAACTCCCGGTAGTCGAGGCCGGCGCGGCGCAGTTTCTTGTCCTCCAGGGCAAAGCCCAGGGGCTCGATCAGGTGCAGGCGGCAGCCGGTGTTCGCACACAGGCGGATGATGTTGCCGGTATTGGGCGGAATTTCGGGCTGGTACAGGACGATGGCGGGCATGTGGCGCTCCTGGTCCGCGCTCACATGTCCAGGTCTTTCATTTTCCGGGTCAGGGTGTTGCGACCCCATCCCAGCAGCTCCGCCGCATCGCGCTTGCGGCCGCGTGAGTGTTCCAGCGCGACCTCGATCATCACCCTTTCGAAGACCGGGACGGCCTGGCGCAGAATATGGTGCTTGCCCTGCACCAGCTCGTTCTGGGCCCAGTCATGCAGCAGCTCCCGCCAGTCCACCTCGGCCGGGTCCCGGGCCGACACCGGGCCGGTCTTGCCGAGCTCGGGTGGCAGGTCGCGCAGGTGAATTTCCCGCCCCGAGGCCATCACCGTGATCCAGCGGCAGGTGTTCTCGAGCTGGCGCACATTGCCCGGCCATTCCAGGGCGGTCAGGAAGCGCTCGGTTTCCGGCAGCAGGACTTTGGTTTCGCCGCCGAGCTCCTCGGCGGCCTTCTGGAAGAAGTACTGCATCAGGCGCGGAATATCCTCGCGCCGCTCTGCCAGCTTGGGAATGTGGATGCGGATGACATTGAGGCGGTGGAACAGGTCCTCCCGGAAGTCCCCCTCGGCCACGCGTGCCTCCAGGTCCTGGTGGGTCGCCGCGATGATGCGCACATCGACATTCAGCGGGGTGTGGCCACCGACCCGGTAAAATTCGCCGTCGGCGAGGACCCGCAACAGCCGGGTCTGGGTCTCCGCGGGCATATCGCCGATTTCATCCAGGAACAGGGTGCCGCCATTGGCCTGCTCAAAACGGCCCTCGCGCTTGCTGTTGGCGCCGGTGAAGGCGCCGCGCTCGTGCCCGAACAGTTCCGACTCCATCAGGTCGCGGGGAATGGCGGCCATGTTGAGCGCGATAAAGGGTTTCTTGGATCGGGGGCTGTGTCGGTGCAGGGCCCGCGCGACCAGCTCCTTGCCGGTGCCGGATTCGCCGTTGATCAGGACCGTGATATTGCTGTGGGCGAGGCGGCCGATGGCGCGGAAAACCTCCTGCATGGCCGGCGCTTCGCCAATGATCTCGGTCTGGGGCAGGGCCTCGGGCGCGGTCACCTCACCCCGCTGTTCCCTGGCCTGGGCGAGGGCGCGCTCGGTCAGGGCGACCACTTCATCGATATCAAAGGGCTTGGGCAGGTATTCGAAGGCGCCCCGCTGATAGGACTCCACTGCGCTGTCGAGGTCCGAGTGGGCGGTGGTGATGATCACCGGCAGGTCCGGGTGTTGCTCGCTCAGGAGGGTCAGCAGTTCCAGGCCATCGGTGCCCGGCATGCGGATATCGCTGATGATCACGTCGGGCTGTTCTTCCCGGAGCCGGGCCATCAGGGCGTCGGCATTCTCGAAACTGGCGTTGTCGATCTGTGCCTGGTTCAGCGCCTTTTCCAGTACCCAGCGGATCGAGCTGTCATCGTCGACAATCCATACTTTGTTCTCATTTGGCATGCTTGCTTTCCATGGGCAGGTAAATAGTGAATCGGGTATCGCCGGGCTCGCTGCGGCATTCCAGCAGTCCACCGTGGCGGTTGATGATGGACTGGGCAATGGAAAGGCCGAGGCCGCTACCATCGGCGCGGCCGGTGACCATGGGCACGAAGATGGATTGCTGCAGGCTCTCCGGTATGCCCGGGCCGTTGTCGATGATTTCGATGCTGCAGACCAGGCGGTGGCGAATGGTGCCGATGGTGAACTGGCGCCTTGAGCGTGTGCGCAGGGTGATGTGACAGGCGTCTGGCGACTCCGCCGCCTGCAGGGCGTTGCGCATGATATTCAGGACCGCCTGGATCAGCTGCGAGCGGTCCCCCGGCAGCTGCGGCAGGCTGGGGTCGTAGTCCCGGGTAATCTGGACCCGCCGATCCGACTCCGCAGAAATCAGGTTGCGCACATGCTCCAGGGTCTCGTGGATATTGATGCTTTGCAGGTCCAGCTGGTGGTGCGGCCCCAGCAGGCGGTCAACCAGGTCACGCAGGCGGTCGGCCTCGCGGATGATGATGCTCGTGTACTCGGCCAGCTCGTCATTCGGCAGTTCCCGGGCCAGCAGCTGGGCTGCCCCGCGCACGCCACCGAGGGGATTCTTGATTTCGTGGGCCAGGCCGCGAATCACCGCGCGGGTGGTCTCGTGGGCCTGCAGCAGGCTCTCCTCGCGGCTGATGCGCTGCAGCCGGTCCACCGCCTGCAGCTCAAGCACCATGCCATTGACTTCACCGTCCTCCACCAGCAGGGTGGCGAACAAATCCAGGTGCAGCTCGGCGCCGGTGGGTAGCTGCAGGGTCATGCCCCGCCGCGCCAGGGGGGTGCGCGCCTCCAGTACCTGGGCCAGGGTATCCGCCAGTTCGCCGCCATCGACCAGCAGGGCCCGGGCGTCCTGCCCCAGCGCCCGCGCCTCGGAGGCCTCCAGCAGCACCTGGGCGGCGGCGTTGATGTAAACCACCTGCAGCCGGGTGTCCAGGGTGATGACCCCGGTGCTCAAGGTATCCAGAATGTCCTCTAGCTGCGTCATGCCTGCCCCATCATTGACCTCCATCGTTCCGGCCGCCTCTTGCGTCTGCCCCAAGCTATAGCAATTTTGGAGCCAACCGGCGGTGCCCTGCCCGGCATTTACGGCTATTCCGGAAATTCGCTATTTTTCAGGCAGATAGCGCGCTTCTCGCCCGGCCCCCACGGTCTGTGCCGGGGCCTGCGGGCGCTGTGATTGTGCAGGTCGGGGAAGCGCCGGGCTTTGTGCACCATAATAGTGCGCAATTGCCTGGCCGCTGTCGAGGCCGTTTTGTGGTGCTTGCCCTAGCGACTGCGGGGCAGCATCGGTCGCATCAGCTGGGAGTTGTTGTACAGGTTGCTGCGAATACCCTCGGGGGGCTGCTGGGGCGGGCGCACTGGCGGCCTCACGTGGCCCGGCCTTACGTGGCCCGGCCTGGCGTGGCCCGGCCGCTGGATATACACGGGGTAGCCGCCGCCGTAGGGCAGGTAATCGTAGGTGGGTGTGGGCACCGGGTAGTAGGCCGGCTGCTGCGCCTCTGCCTGCTGCTGGCGCAATTCGGCGCGATGCTTCTCCCGTTCGCGCCGGTCAGCCGCCATGCGGTCCGTGGATTCGCGCATGGCTTCAAGTCGCTGCTGGTAAACCGCATCGTCAGCCGGCGGTGCCGTCTCGATCTGCATCTCCTGCGCCTCGCGCCCGTCCGCCGGTGGGGTGTCGGAAAAGCTGACATTGCCGTCCGCGTCCACCGTCTTGTACACCGTGGAGGCCGCCGCCGGCACGCTGAACAGCAGGCCGAACGAAAGGGCGAACGAAAGGCCGAACAGAAGGGTGGCAGGGCGGCGGGTTGAGTTCATGGTGAACCAGTATAGCCGGGTATCCGGGGATTTGACCTGTGGTGGGGGGCGCTAGTTCCCGGGGGTGGGGCGGAAAAAGCAAAGCCCGCGCGAAGGCGGGCTTTGCCAGGGTAGTTGCGGTTTACACGGAGTAGTACATGTCGAACTCGACCGGGTGGGTGGTCATGTCCAGGCGCTGCACGTCTTCCTGCTTCAGCTCGATGTAACCGTCGATCATGTCGTCCGTAAACACGCCGCCTTCGGTCAGGAAGCCGCGGTCCGCGTCCAGGGCTTCCAGGGCCATGGTCAGGCTGGAGGCCACGGTGGGGATCGCCTTGCCTTCTTCCGGCGGCAGGTCGTACAGGTCCTTGTCCGCGGGGTCGCCGGGGTGGATCTTGTTCTTGATCCCGTCGATGCCCGCCATCAGCATGGCCGCGAAGGCCAGGTAGGGGTTGGCGGTCGGGTCGGGGAAGCGAACTTCCACGCGCTTGCCCTTGGGGCTCGGCTCGTAGGGGATGCGGATGGAGGCGGAGCGGTTGCGGGCCGAGTAAGCCAGCATGACCGGCGCCTCGAAGCCGGGCACCAGGCGCTTGTAGGAGTTGGTGGACGCGTTGGTAAAGGCGTTCAGGGCGCGGGCGTGCTTGATGATGCCGCCGATGTAGAACAGGGCGGTCTCGGACAGGCCGGCATAGCCGTCACCAGCGAACATGTTCTCGCCGTCCTTGGAGATCGACTGGTGTACGTGCATCCCGGAACCGTTGTCACCGACCAGCGGCTTGGGCATGAAGGTCGCCGTCTTGCCGTAGGCATGGGCCACGTTGTGCACGCAGTACTTGAGGATCTGGGTCTCGTCGGCTTTCTTGATCAGGGTGTTGAACTTGACCCCGATCTCACACTGGCCGGCGGTGCCCACCTCGTGGTGGTGTACCTCGATCGGCAGGCCCATCTGGGCCATGGCGGTGCACATTGCTGCGCGAATATCGTGCAGCGAGTCCACCGGTGGTACCGGGAAGTAGCCGCCCTTGACGCGCGGGCGGTGGCCGATATTGCCGTCCTCAAAGGTGGCGCTGGACGACCAGGCCGCCTCATCGGAAGTGATCGTGTAGCCGGCGCCACTGATGTCGGCGTGCCACTTGATGTCGTCGAAGACGAAGAACTCGGGCTCGGGTCCGAAGTAGGCGGTGTCGCCAATCCCGGAGGCCTTGAGAAACTCCTCTGCGCGGCGGGCGACGGAACGCGGGTCGCGCTCGTAGCCCTGCATGGTGGAGGGCTCGACAATGTCGCAGCGCAGGATGACCGTGGTGTCATCGGTAAACGGGTCCAGTACGGAGGTGCTGTCGTCGGGCATCAGGATCATGTCTGACTCGTTGATCCCCTTCCAGCCGGAAATGGAGGAGCCGTCGAACATCTTGCCCTCCTCGAAGAAGTCCTCGTCCAGCTCGCTCGCGGGGATGCTGACGTGCTGTTCCTTGCCGCGGGTGTCGGTGAAGCGCAGGTCCACCCAGGTCGCTTCGCTTTCTTTGATCAGGTTCAGAGTTTGCTCTGACATTTTTCTTCCTCCATGGGATGTAATTCGTGCCGTCGGCCTGGTACCGCCGGCGGCCAGAGATTGGCAGCTTCAAGAATAGCAAGACCTGTGCCAAAACAGTGCCCGCGCCAGATCATTGAAAATTGGTGGAAATTTCCAATCGACTGGGCCACGATAAGCAGAGGCGCACTATTTCGGTGCGCATATGCCCCACTATGGTGCGTCGATGCCCGCTGCCTGCCGTGAGCGGGGCGTGACGCGCAGGTATAATACGCCCTGTTGTTGTCCCCGTCTGTTCCCGCTATGAAATTAATCATCAAGTACTTTTCCGAGATCGCGATCAAGAGCAAGCCGGTTCGGCGTCGCTTCGTGGACAAGCTCGCGGAAAACGTGCGCGCAGTCGTGCGCGAGCTGGACCCGGCGATCGAGGTGACCCGACACTGGGACAAGCTGGAGATCAATGTCGATTACGAGGGCAGCAATGCGGGAAACACGCAGCTGCGCTCGACCCTGGTCAACACGCTGTGTGATGTCCCGGGGATCACCTACGTGCTGGAGGTCAGGGAGTATCCCCTTGGCACCCTTGAGGAGATCTGCGAGCTTGCCCTCGCCTGCTACGGCCCGGGGCTCAAGGGCAGGACTTTCGCCGTGCGCTGCAAGCGCAGCGGCCGTCACGCGTTTTCCTCGATGGCCGTGGAGCGTGCTGTGGGGGCGGCTCTGCTGGCGGGCAGCGACGCGGCGGGGGTGGACCTGCGCCGGCCCCAGCAGACGGTGCGACTGGAAATTGCCCGGGATCGGCTGTACCTGGTGGAGCGCCGTCACCGGGGCCCCGGGGGCTACCCGGTAGGCAGCGTGGATCCCGTGCTGTCACTGATCTCCGGGGGCTTCGATTCCCCGGTGGCCAGCTACCTGACCATGAAGCGCGGGATGCGCACGCATTTCCTGTTCTTCAACCTCGGCGGCCGGGACCACGAGATCGGGGTCAAGGAGGTGGCGCTCTACCTGTGGCAGAGATACGGCTGCCAGCAGCGGGTGTTGTTTATCAGCGTGCCCTTCGCCGAGGTGGTGGCGGAACTGCTGGAGCAGGTGCAGGACAGCCAGATGGGGGTCATCCTCAAGCGGATGATGCTGCGGGTGGCGGATCGTATCGCCGCCGACCTGGAAATCGACGCCCTGGTCACCGGCGAGTGCGTGGCCCAGGTCAGCAGCCAGACCCTGCGCAACCTGGCGGTGATCGACGAGGTGACCTCACGCCTGGTCCTGCGACCCCTGATCGCCTCCGACAAGGAGGATATCGTGCGCCTTGCGGGCGAGATCGGTACCCGGGACTTCGCCGCGAACATGCCCGAGTACTGCGGGGTGATCTCGGTCAATCCCACCACCCGGGCCCGCCTCGACCGGGTGCAGGCCCAGGAGCGGCGCTTTGACCCGGCAGTTCTGGAGCGGGCAATCGCCAATGCCGAGCAGACCCGGATTGACCGCCTGCACCAGACCCTGCCGGATGCGACCGAGGTGGAGGTCAGCAAAGTGCCACTCGCCGGCAGTACCGTGATCGATATCCGCCATCCCGATGAGGAGGAACTCGCCCCCCTGTCCCTGCCCGCGAACATCCTGCGGATTCCCTTCTACCAGTTGCACACCCGAGCGGGGGAACTGCGTCCCGACCACACCTACCTGCTGTACTGCGGCAAGGGGGTGATGAGCCGCCTGCATGCCAGCCATCTGCGCGCCGACGGCCGCCTCGATGTCCGGGTCTACGCCCCCTGATCCCGGGGGCGCAAAATCACCGTTTTCAGCCACTGCCTGCGCCGCTGCCGCTAGGGTATAATCCGCGCCTTTTTTGCTGACAGGGCCGCGGCCCGGGGAACTCTCTTGATAGACAAGCTGCGCAACATCGCGATTATCGCTCACGTCGACCACGGCAAGACCACGCTGGTGGACTGTCTGCTGCAGCAGTCCGGCACGCTCGACCGCCGCTCCGAGGGCGCTGAGCGGATCATGGACTCCAACGACCAGGAGCGCGAGCGGGGCATTACCATCCTGGCCAAGAACACCGCGATCAAGTGGGGCGACTTCCGCATCAACATCGTCGACACCCCCGGGCACGCGGACTTCGGCGGCGAGGTGGAGCGGGTCCTGTCCATGGTCGACTCGGTGCTGTTGCTGGTGGACGCGGTCGACGGGCCCATGCCCCAGACCCGTTTCGTGACCTCGAAAGCCTTCGAGCAGGGGCTCAACCCGATCGTGGTGGTCAACAAGGTGGATCGCCCCGGTGCCCGGCCCGATTGGGTGGTGGACCAGGTTTTCGACCTGTTCGACCGCCTCGGGGCCAACGATGAGCAACTGGATTTCCCGATTATCTTTGCCTCGGCGATCGAGGGCATCGCCGGCCTTGACCACGAGGCCATGGCCACCGATATGCAGCCCCTGTTTGAGACCATTGTCGATAAGGTGCCGGCGCCCGCGGTGAACGCCGATGGTCCCCTGCAGATGCAGATTTCCGCCCTGGATTACAACAGCTACGTCGGCGTTATCGGCGTCGGCCGGATCAAGCGCGGCCGGATGAAGCCAAACACCCAGGTCACGGTGATCGACCACGAGGGCAACAAACGCAACGGCAGGATCCTCCAGGTAATGGGCTACCTCGGCCTGGAGCGGGTGGATGTGGATGCCGCGGAGGCGGGCGATATCGTCTGTATCACCGGCATCGAGGGCCTCAATATCTCCGACACCCTGTGTGACCCGGCGGCGCCGGAGGCCATGGCCCCGCTGACGGTGGACGAGCCCACCGTGAGCATGACCTTCCAGGTGAATGATTCGCCCTTTGCCGGCAAGGAAGGCAAGTACGTGACCAGCCGTAATCTCAAGGAACGCCTGGAGCGTGAGTTGATCCACAACGTCGCCCTGCGGGTAGAGCCGGGCGACAGCCCCGACAAGTTCAAGGTTTCCGGCCGCGGCGAGCTGCACCTGTCGGTGCTGATCGAGAATATGCGTCGCGAGGGCTTCGAGCTGGGTGTTTCCCGGCCCGAGGTGATCCAGCGCGAAATCGACGGCGTGCTGCAGGAGCCCTACGAGCAGCTGCTGATCGACTGCGAGGACGCCCACCAGGGCGCGCTCATGGAAGAGCTCGGCCTGCGCCGCGCCGAGCTGGAAAACATGGTGCCCGACGGCAAGGGCCGGGTGCGGCTGGAGTTCATTATTCCCGCCCGCGGCCTGATTGGCTTCCGCTCCCTGTTCCTTACCCTGACCTCCGGCAGCGGCATTCTGACCCACGTGTTCGACCACTACGGGCCGGTGAAGACCAGCGAAATCCAGCACCGGGCCAACGGCGTCCTGGTGTCGATGGTCAAGGGCAAGACCCTGGCCTATGCCCTGTACAACCTGCAGGATCGGGGGCGCCTGTTTATCGGGCCCAATCTGGACGTCTACGAAGGGCAGATTATCGGCCTGCACAGCCGCGGCAACGACCTCACGGTGAACCCGACCAAGGCCAAGCAGCTTACCAACGTGCGCGCCTCCGGCACCGACGAGGCCCTGACCCTGACGCCGCCGGTGCGCCACACCCTGGAGCAGGCACTGGAGTTTATCGAGGACGACGAGCTGGTCGAGGTGACCCCGAAGAGTGTGCGCCTGCGCAAGAAACTGCTGCAGGAGCACGAGCGTCGCCGCGCCAGCCGCGCCTGATCCGGGAAAGGACACGGGATAAAGCACCGGAAAAGACAGGGGAAAGGACGGGGGAAAGGCCAGTGAAAGCCCTGCTGCAACGCGTGAGCCGCGCCGCCGTACATGTGGACGGCGAGTGCGTCGGTGAAATTGACGCCGGCCTGCTGGTCCTGCTGGGCCTGGATCGGGGCGATGATACGACCGTGGCGGAAAAGCTGCTGGACAAGCTGCTGCGCTACCGCGTGTTCAGTGATGAGGCGGGGCGCATGAACCGCAGCGTCGCGGACACCGGGGGCGGCGTGCTGCTGGTGTCGCAATTCACCCTGTCGGCAGACACCCGCAAGGGCCTGCGGCCCGGTTTCTCCGGCGCCCTGCCGCCGGCGGAGGCCGAGGCCCTCTACGATGCCACGCTATCGCGCTTGCTTGAATTGCACGCGCCGGTGGCTGCGGGCCGCTTCGGCGCTGATATGCAGGTGTCACTGGTCAATGACGGGCCGGTTACCTTTCTGCTTGAGGTGCCCTAGTCCCGGCCCTGGTACAGCATATGGATATGGGGGATGCCGTCCTCCAGGTACTCCTCGCCCTCGGAGACAAAGCCAAGCTCGCTGTAGAAGCGCTGCAGGTGGCTCTGGGCGCCGATGCGGATGCCGCTGCCCGGCCAGCGGTCCAGGTTGTGGTCGATACCCCGCCGCACCAGCTCGCGACCCAGGCCTCTGCCCCGGCAGCTGCCCGCCACCGCGATCCGGCCGATGGCGCTCTGGGGGTAATCGAGGCCCGGGGGCAGGCAGCGCTGGGTCGCAACCAGCGCCTCTCCCTGCCAGCAGAGCATGTGCTGCGACTGTGGGTCGAGGCCGTCGAGATCCTGGTAAATGCATGCCTGCTCCACCACGAACACCGCCACGCGCAGCTGCAGAACCGCGTACAGCTGTGCCGGCGACAGTGCGTCAAAGGCGCTGACCTGCCAGCGCAGCCCCTTGCTCAATGGCTGTGGCCCCCCGGACCGTGGGCGTGGCCATGGGCGACTTCCTCTGCCGTGGCCGCGCGCACCGAGATGATTTCCACGTCGAAATGCAGGGTCTGGCCGGCCAGGGGGTGATTGGTGTCCACCGTCGCCGCATGCCGCCCGACCTTGAGCACGGTTACCGGAACCCGGCCGCGGTCGCTGCTGAGCTGCACGACCTGGCCTGGCCGCAGGCGGCCCTCGAACAGCAGGTGCTTGACCGGTACCCGCTGCTGGCGCTCGGTGTTGCGCAGGCCGTAGGCGTCCGCAGGCGCCAGGCTGACCGACAGGGTGTCACCCTCGGTGTGGCCCTCGAGGGCGGCTTCCAGTCCGCGGATGATATTCCCGGCGCCGTGCAGATAGGCCGAGGGTTCGCCACCGCGAGAGCTTTCCAGCTCTTCGCCCTGGTCGTTGCGCAGCGTGTAATGAAATACGGCGACGCAGTTATTGGCGATGTTCACGTGGGCGGGCTCCAGCGGTTGCGGGCGTTGATTCTAACTGCAGGCGCACGGGGCAACAAATACCCTGTGCAGAGATACCTCTGCCGGGATTATATTGCTAGTATATAAAAGGTGAAGGCGCAATCTGTCAGGGGGGCCGCGCCGGATAGTTTCTTTATTTCAGGGAGCCAGCAGAGCTCCCGTACATAAAGCCACAGGGCACCAGGGCACTTCTGAACAATGGTAATGTACTCAGGCTTTCAGGCAATGCCGCAATCAAGGCGCCGCTTTGAAGGCAGGCTGGTTGCCTGTCGAAAAGTGGCAACGCGGAGTGCGGCATTGCCTGTAAGCCCCGCAGGGCGGGCCCTGAAGCGGCCAGCGCTTCGTTGCGATCCTTGCCAAGGGCTACGGCCATTGCCGGCGGACCGCGCCTCGCTCTGGCCGCTTCAGGGCTCCGCTGAGCACTATTACCATTATTCAGAGGTGCCCTAGATGTTAGCGAACGCGGAGCTCGCGCAGGACTTCAACCGTCTGAACCAGCAGTACAAGGAGCTGGCGGCGGCGCTTGTCGACATAGTCAATATTCCCCCGGTACGGGTCGAGGTCGAGGCGACTGCGGAAGGGCACTTCCGCGGCTTTGACGGCGGCAAGTTCTACCTGGTGGAAAGCGGCTCGATCAGCGCCCGCTACCGCGGGCGCACAGTGTATTTTCTCGAGGAAGACGACCTGCTGCTACCGGATATTGCCGGCGCCGCGCAACAGAATATGGCGGTGCACTACGGCAGTGAAGCCGGCGCCAGCCTGGCCAGCTACCCGGCCCTGGAGTTCATGCAGCGCGTATTCGCCGAGCCGTCCGCGATCAAGCTGTGGACGCGCCTGCTGATCACCTACGCGGGAATGATGCTGCGCCTGACCGCGGCGCGCACCGGCGCCGACAAGCAGGCTACCCCGGGTTTCGAAATCTTCGAGGCGGGGGAAGTGATCATCCGCCAGGGCGACCGCGCCGACTATGTTTTCAATCTGTCTTCGGGTTCCGCGGAGGTCCTGGTCGACGACGTAATCGTGGGCCGCATCGGCGAGGGCGAGATTTTCGGGGCCATGGCCGCGCTCACCCAGGCTGACCGCAGCGCCACCGTGCGTGCCAAGACCAGCTGCGCAGTGGTCAAGGTGCCCAAGGACCAGTTTACCGACCTGATCAAGAGCAATCCCGCTACCATACACAGCCTGCTGATCGACATGGCGAATTCCATCGTCAACCTGAACGAGCAGCTGGTAGGCTTGCGCGCCGGATCCTACGAAGTTTAGGGCCCCGCGAGCCGTTCCCCGCATGCAAACAAGGACGAGGTGAATGTCCGATATCCTGGAAATAGACGCCGATGGCAGTGAGCAGGTGTCCCTCAAACAATATACCGAGAAGGCCTACCTGGATTATTCCATGTACGTCATTCTCGATCGGGCACTGCCGAATATCGGCGACGGCCTGAAGCCGGTACAGCGGCGCATCGTCTATGCCATGAGCGAACTCGGCCTCAAGGCCAGCGCCAAGTTCAAGAAATCGGCACGCACCGTCGGCGATGTGATTGGCAAGTTTCACCCCCACGGCGACAGCGCCGCCTACGAATCCATGGTGCTGATGGCCCAGGACTTCAGCTACCGCTACCCGCTGGTGGACGGGCAGGGTAACTGGGGCTCCCCGGACGACCCAAAATCCTTTGCCGCGATGCGCTACACCGAATCCCGGCTCACGGTTTACGCCGAGGTCCTGCTGGGTGAGCTGGCCCAGGGCACCGTGGACTGGGTGCCGAATTTTGACGGCACCCTGGATGAACCCGCGGTGCTCCCGGCGCAGGTTCCAAATGTGCTGCTCAACGGCATTACCGGCATTGCCGTGGGTATGGCCACCGATGTGCCGCCCCACAACCTGCGCGAGGTGGTTGCGGCGACCGTGCGCATGCTCGACTCGCCCAAGTCCACGGTGAGCGAACTCTGTGAGCATGTCCTGGCGCCGGACTACCCGACGGAGGCGGAAATCATCACCCCCCGGGAGGAAATCCTGGCGATGTACGAGACCGGGCGCGGCAGCATGCGGATGCGCGCGGTGTGGGAAAAGGAGGGCAGCGACATCGTGGTGCGGGCGCTGCCCTACCAGGTGTCCGGGTCGCGGGTGCTGGAGCAGATCGCCCAGCAGATGCAGGCGCGCAAGCTGCCCATGGTGGCGGACCTGCGGGACGAATCGGACCACGAGAACCCCACCCGCCTGCTGATCGTGCCGCGCTCCAACCGGGTGGACGCGGAAGCGCTGATGAGCCACCTGTTCGCGACCACCGACCTGGAGAAGACCTACCGGGTCAATCTCAACATGATCGGTATCGACGGGCGCCCGGCGGTGAAGCCGCTGGACGTGATCCTCAAGGAATGGCTCAAGTTCCGTACCACCACGGTGCGCCGGCGGCTGGAGCACCGGCTGGAGCGGGTGCAGCGCCGCCTGCACGTGCTCGAGGGCTACCTGGTCGCCTACCTCAATATCGACGAGGTGATTCATATCATCCGCACCGAGGACAAGCCCAAGCCCGCCCTGATGGAGCGTTTCGGCATCACCGATGTGCAGGCCGAGGCGGTGCTGGAGCTGAAACTGCGCAACCTGGCGAAGCTCGAGGAAATGAAAATCCGCGGTGAGCAGGATGAGCTGGCCGCGGAGCGCGACAAGCTGGAGCAGACCCTGGGCAGCGACGCGCGCCTGAAAACCCTGATCAAGAAAGAGCTGATTGCGGTCGCCGAGGAGTACGGCGACGACCGGCGTTCCCCCCTGGCCGAACGGGAAGAGGCCCAGGCTTTCAGCGAGCTGGAGCTGGTGAGCGCCGACCCCATTACCGTGGTGATGTCGGAAAAAGGCTGGATCCGTTCCGCCAAGGGGCACGAGATCGATCCCACCAGCCTCAGCTACAAGTCCGGGGACGGGTTCAAGATGGCGGCTTGCGGGCGCAGCAACCAGCCGGCGGTGATTCTCGATTCCACCGGTCGCGCCTACAGCCTCGCCTCCCACAACCTGCCCTCCGCGAGGGGCCAGGGTGAGCCCGTGACCGGGCGGATCAACCCGCCCTCGGGGGCGACCTTCGAGGGCCTGATGATGGGCCTCGACAGCCAGCGCTACCTGCTGGCATCGGATGCGGGCTACGGCTTCGTCGCGGTGCTGGCGGATTTGCAGTCCAAGAACCGGGCGGGCAAGGCGGCCCTGACCCTGCCCAAGGGCGGGCAGGTACTGCAGCCGGCGCCGGTGCCCGGGGAAGGCACAGAGGGGCTGTGGGTGGCGGCGGTTTCCAACGAGGGTCGCCTGCTGGTGTTTCCGCTGGCGGACCTGCCGCAGATGGCCCGCGGCAAGGGCAACAAGATTATCGGTATCCCCTCGGCCCGCCTGCAGGCGCGAGAGGAATTCCTGGTCGGCACCCAGGTGCTCAGCGAGCAGCAGTCACTGCAGGTCAACGCGGGCAAGCGCCACCTCACCCTCAAGTTCGCCGAGCTGGAGCACTACCGGGGTGAGCGCGGGCGGCGCGGTAACAAGCTGCCGCGGGGCTTCCAGAAGGTCGACGGTATCCAGGTCCAGGGCTGAGGCCCGGGCGACAGGACAGGATGCGGGTCGACGGCGCAGGTCGGGGGTTCAGGTTGGCGAGAGGTGTTTCAGGATCAGCTGCCGCTGGCGCTCGAGCAGGTCGGCGTAGGGGCCCTCGAAGCCGACCAGGATCGCGTAGTCGCCCAGCTCCGAGGGCTGCTGCTCCAGGCGGCCGCTGATTTCCACGTCTTCACAGGCCGAGGGTGACAGCATCAGCCGCGGCGGCTTGCTGGCACACACCGCCTGCAGTTCATCCAGGGTGTGCTGCATGTACAGGCCCGGGTAGATATCTTCCTCGTCCCCCGCGCCCAGTTCGCTGCTCGCCACCGCCATGGCGATGCCCAGGCTGAGTGACATGCGCTTCTCGACCTCGCGACATACTGCCTGGATCAGCCAGCCGCAGGAGGCGGCGCGGAAGGGGGCACTGCCGTTGTTGGCGGCACCGCTGAAGTAAACCACGAGACCGAACTGGCGCATCACCTGGATGCGGCCGCCGTAAAACCCGGCGGCGGCGAAGACGATCTGGTGCAGGCGATCGGTGTAGCGGTGCAGGGACTCCTCGTCCAGGGTATCGACATAGTCCACCAGGCTGGTCAGGTGGAGGTAGAGAATGCCGCTGGTCTCGTAGTGCTCGTCCCGCGGGCCGGCACCGGATCGGGTGCGCAGCAGGTCCATCGGCAGGGCGTCGATGCGCCGGGCCAGGGCCTGCAATTCATTGTGCGGCAGGACGGTGGTCTCGTCTTCCAGGGCGATGCGACGCCCCAGCTGCTGCAGCTGGCCCGCCAGGCGCTGGCCGAGGTGCAGGGTCAGGCCGTAGACCGCGACGCTGAGCACGATGGCCAGCCCCAGCAGGCTGAGTACAAACCGCCAGCGGGCGGCCTGCGCGTCATCCGTGGACAGGGTGATGACCACTTCCCCGGCCACGTCCGGACCGATGCGCACCGGCGCGCGGTACTGCGCCAGCTGCTGGCCCAGGGGCTCACCGGCCCGGCCCAGGGCCTTGCCCTCCACATCGAAGACCGTGATCTGCTCGGCCGGGGAGGTGGCGACGAAACGGCGCAGGGTGGCGGCGACACTGAGCAGGTCGCCCGTCTCCAGGGCGTTGCCCAGGCGGCTGCTGATCTGGCCCGCCAGCGCATTGCCGTGTGCCGCCTGCTGCGACTGCAGCAGGTGCTGGCTGGAGGAGATGGCCAGCAGGACCAGGGCGACGCTGACACACAGGCAGCAGGCGGCGGTTGCCAGTGCCAGCTGTTGACTGAGGCCGAGATTTTTCAGCGCGGTCATGGTGTGAGGCGGGCGCTCCATTGCCAGGGCACTTCTGAATAATGATATAGAGCGCCACAGTATAAACTACGCCCCGCCCGCTGTAGCCACCGCGAGCACTGCAATGTGCGCTGTTTCACGCTGCGGTTGCGGCGGTTAGAATAGCGCGCTGCGCCCGCGACGAGATCCGCCCGTGAACGAAATCCTCCTAATCCGCCTGTCGGGACCCGACCAGCCCGGCATTACCGCCGCGGTCACCGGCGTCCTGGCGCAGTACGGCGGCAATGTGCTGGATATCGGGCAGGCGGTGATTCACGCCACCCTGTCCATGGGGCTGCTGGTGGAGCTCCCGGACCAGCGCGGGCACGCGGCCATGCTCGCGGCCCTTCAGGCCTACGCAGAGCGGGTCGGGCTGTCCCTGCGTACCGAGGCCATTGCCCCCGGGAGCTATTCCGACTGGGTCGCGGCCCAGGGCCGCGCGCGGCACATCATCACCCTGCTCGCGCGCAAGATTACCGCCGAGCAGGTGGCGCGGGTGACGGCGGTATTTGCCGAGCACGGCCTGGGCATCGACGGCATCACCCGCCTGTCGGGCCGGATTCCCCTGGGCGAGCTACCCCCTCTCAGCAAGGCCTGCGTGGAGTTCTCGGTGCGGGGTCCGCTGGCCGATCCCGAACCCTTCCGGCGCGACCTGCTGCAGCTTGGCAGTGACCTCGAGGTGGATCTCGCGCTGCAGGAAGACAATATGTTCCGCCGCAATCGCCGCCTGGTCGCCTTCGATATGGATTCGACCCTGATCGAGGCGGAGGTGATCGACGAACTGGCGCGGGCCGCCGGCGTGGGTGAGCAGGTCAGTGCCATCACCGAGCGGGCCATGCGCGGGGAACTGGATTTCAAGGCCAGCTTTCGCGAGCGGGTGGCCCTGCTGGCGGGCCTGCCCGAGTCGGCCCTGGCGGAGATTGCCGAGGGCCTGCCGATCACCGAGGGCGCCGAGCACCTGCTGCACACCCTGCGGCGGCTGGGCTATCGCACCGCGATTCTTTCCGGTGGCTTCAACTATTTTGCCCGTCACCTGCAGGCGCGCCTGGGGATCGACTATGTCTATGCCAACGAACTGCACATCGTCGACGGGGTGGTGACCGGCGAAGTGCCCGGAGAGATCGTGGATGGCGAGCGCAAGGCGGAACTGCTGCAGGAGATCGCCGACCGTGAGGGCATTGATTTGCAGCAGGTGATTGCCGTGGGTGACGGCGCCAACGACCTGCCCATGCTGAGCATTGCCGGTCTGGGGGTGGCATTCCGCGCCAAGCCCCTGGTCAAGCAGTCGGCGGAACAGTCGATATCCACCCTCGGCCTGGACGCGATCCTGTATTTGCTGGGTATTTCAGACCGCTACCAGCAGGCCGGTGAGGGTGGGCAAGGCGAACAAACTCTAGATGTCGGCCCAGAGTGAGTCGAAGGCAGGGCGTGGCAGCTCGATTTCCTCCGCCGCGGCGCTGGTGCGCTGCTCCAGCGGTTTGATATAGCGGAAGTCGAACTGGCTGAAGGTGGCGGTGGCAGCAATCTGCTGTTGCAACTGGACCAGGAATTCTTCGCCGTCGCGCAGCAAGACCACCTTCTGGCGCTCGCGAAACCGGGTCTGCGGCGTTACCAGGGTGTGTGGCTTGCCCACCAGCTTGATCTCAGGCAGCAGCAGTACCCGCATCGGCTGCGACAGCCGACCGCGAGGGCCCACCACGCGCGCGCCGTAGGGCATGCCCCGGGGGCTGAGCAGTTCCACCCCGACCAGGGTATGGGCCTGCTCCAGGCTGCTGATCCAGCGCACGGTGGCAATCAGCCATTCTTCCTGCCCGCTCTCGCGAATACACAGCAGTTCACCCGAGCGCAGGTTGGGCGGTGCGTGCTGGCTCCACTCCAGGCAATAGCCACCGGGGCTGGCATTGATCGTGCGTGCGCTGAATATGGAAAAACGGGTATCGGCGATGCCCGCGGCCTGCGGCGCATCCCCGATCCGTGCCGCGGTGACGGGGTCGACCTCGACGATATGGTCATCGCCGGCGTCCGTGTGGCTGTCGTCGTCTGCCTCGCCGCGGTGGATGTCATCGGGGGTGGCCATTTCCCACTGGTCGCGGCCCACGCTGCGCGAGCTGAAGGGGTTTTCTCCTCCCGCAAGAGCGGCCACGTGGGCCGGTAGCAGGCTGGCGAAGGGGCGCTCGCCGGCGGCGTGGTAGTGCACGCTGCTGAGGCCAATGCCAATTTCCAGGGTGCCGTCTGCGTGGCGCCGGCGACCAAAATTGCGCTGGGTCTGGGTGCCCAGGGCGGCAATGACGTGATCCAGGGTGTTGGGGGCGAGCAGGGTGCCGTCCGCCATGCGCACGGCATGCTGGTCACCGCTGCGCTCGCCCTGGCGCAGGGTCTTCAGCTGTCGCACCACTTCCCGCGTATCCAGGTAGCGATACTGGGGGCCGCTGGCAGTGGCAGCGCCGTGGTAGTCGGGTGGATGGTCGCCGTGCAGGTCCAGCGCGAACAGGACGCCCTCCGCCGGCGCTTTCAGCAGGCGCGCGTGGCGGGCCCAGTCCGGGAGGCAGGGGTAAATACTCCCGAGGTCGCTCTGGCGCAGCTGGTTGGCCTTGATGCAGCCCAGCAGCAGGTGTTGCAGGTAGCTGGTCTGCAGCGTGGTGGGCCGTCCCTGCAGGTCCTTCAACGGCAGGGCCTCGAGCTGCTGGCGCTCACCGAGGGCGTACAGCTGGTGCAGGGTGAGCCAGCGCTGGCGTTCGACCTGCTGTTGCAGCTGGTAGGTCTGGAGGATGCCGCGGCCGGCAAAATAAAGGGCCCGCTGCAGGGCTTCGCAGGCGAGGCGAGCGGGGTTGGCGCCCTGCAGTTCCCCGCGTTGCTGGATCGCGTGCACCGCAACCACGGTATAGCCGGTGCTGAACAGGCTGCACAGGCTCTCGGCCAGTTCGGAAAACTGGCGCGGCTCCTCGGGCAGGATCAGGGGCTGGTTGAGATAGCGCCGCGACAGGTTGTGCAGGCACACTTCCAGCGTCGGGTACAGTGCTTCCATCACCTCAAAGCGCAGCGTCGCTGACAGCGGGTGGCGGTTGAGTTCACCCACCGCTTCGCGCAGCTGGGCGACCGCCCGCCGGGTGTTGGCGGCGGGCAGCGACCGGGCCCAGGTTTCGGCGCCCGCCCGGGACAGCGGGAAACGCGCGAAATCCGGCAGGTCCTGGCGCGGCAGCCGCAGCTTGATGGGTGTATCGTTGCTCATGGACAGAGATTAGCCCAAGTGCTCCCCGCGGCGCTACAGGAATGTCCCCGGCGCCTGACAGCGGACGGCTGCCTGGGGTATGATTGGCGCCCATTTTTCAGCGAACAAGCACAGTCATGGCAAATTTTTCCACCAATGAATTCCGCTCCGGTCTCAAGGTCATGCTGGACGGCGACCCCTGCAGCATTCTCGAGAACGAGTTCGTCAAGCCGGGCAAGGGGCAGGCCTTCAGTCGCGTGCGCCTGCGCAACCTGAAAACCGGCCGGGTCTGGGAGCGCACCTTCAAGTCGGGCGAAAGCCTCGAGGGTGCGGATGTGATGGACCGCACCATGGAGTACCTGTACACCGACGGTGAGTTCTACTACTTCATGGAGCCGGACACCTTCGAGCAGCACCAGGCGGACGCCAAGGCCGTGGGAGACGCCAATCTCTGGCTGAAAGAGCAGGAGCCCTGCGAGGTGACCCTGTACAACGGCACCCCGCTGTCAGTGGCGCCGCCGAATTTCGTCGAGCTGGAGATCGTGGAAACGGATCCGGGCCTCAAGGGCGACACCGCGCAGGGAGGCAGCAAGCCCGCCACCCTGAGCACCGGGGCGGTGGTCAAGGTGCCCCTGTTCCTGAGCCAGGGCGAGGTCGTCCGCGTCGACACCCGCACCGGCGAGTACCAGGGCCGCGCCAGCAAGTCTTGAACCCCGACTGGCGTCCCGGCGCGAACCTCGAGGTCCTGCGCGCCCGCGCCGGCCTCCTGGCCGGCATTCGCGAGTTTTTCGCCCAGCGCGGGCTGCTCGAGGTGGAAACGCCCCTGCTCTGCCGGCGCGGCATCACCGATCCGGCAATCGAGCCCCTGCTCGTGACCGCGGGGATCTCCATCGACGCCCCGCGCTTTCTGCAGACCTCCCCCGAATACGCCATGAAGCGGCTGCTGGCCGCGGGCAGCGGGCCGATTTTCCAGATCGCCCGGGCCTTCCGCGACGGCGAGGCCGGGGCCCGGCACAACCCCGAATTCACCCTGCTGGAGTGGTACCGCCCCGGCTGGGATCACCACCGGCTGATGGCCGAGGTGGCCGACCTGGTAACGCGCTGCCTCGGCGAGCGGCCCCGCGCGGCGTTCTCCTACCGGGAAGCGTTCCTGCAGAGTGTGGGCCTGGACCCCTGGCTGGCGTCGCCAGCGGAACTGGAACAGCGCGCGAGGGCGGGCCGCGACCTGGGGGGCATGTCGGGTGATGGCGATTTCTGGCTGGATGTCCTGCTCGTGCACTGCGTGGAGCCCTGGCTGGCGACGCAGGGCCTGTGCTTTATCTACGACTACCCGGTCTCCCAGGCCGCGCTGGCCCGGGTCGCGGAGGTGGACGGCAGGCAGGTCGGCCAGCGCTTCGAGCTCTACGTGGACGGCCTGGAACTGGCCAATGGCTATCACGAGCTCACGGACGCGCAGGAGCAGCGCGCCCGCTTCGCCGCGGACAATGCCCGCCGTCGGTCCCATGGCCAGCCCCAGCGGGAAGCTGACGAGGCCCTGCTCGCGGCGCTGGCTGCAGGCATGCCAGCCTGCAGCGGTGTGGCCCTGGGCCTGGATCGCCTGCTGATGCTCGCCTGCGGCGAGACCGATATCCGGCGGGTGTTGAGCTTCGACTGGCAGCGCAGCTAGCCGGGCGCCAGCGGCTACTCCTCCAGGTCCAGGACTGCCGGGCCGTACCCCTCGATAAACTCGCGCGGCGGGCGCCGCGGACGGCCGCTGCTGATCTCGATGCACACAAACACCATCAGCCCGCGGAGCAGGGTCACGCCGTCGGCGGGGCGCAGGATCTGGAAGCGGCGCAACATGGTCAGGCGCCGATCCCAGCGGGTGATCCAGGTGCCTGCGATCACCTCATCGCCTTCCCGCGACGCCTGCAGGTAGTCGAATTCCGAGTGAGTGATGGCCATGGCCCTGTCCAGGGCGCGGTAGCGCTCCAGGTCCAGCCCCAGGGCCACCGAGTGAGCCCAGGCCACCTGTTCGCACCAGCGCACATACACCGTGTTGTTGGTGTGGCGCAGGCCGTCGATATCCCCGGGTTCCACCCGGTGGGCCTGGGTGAAGGGCTCGGGGTGGTCCCAGGGCAGGGGGACGTTACTCACGATTCCGCCATGCCCACCGGCGCCACCGGCGCGCCCTCATCCCGGGTGTGCTTGAGGGCGATATTGAAATAGCCATAGAAGATGGCGATGACCGGGCACAGCAGGTTGAAAAACGCGAAGGGCGCATAGGACAGGGTGGCCACGCCCAGGGTCGCGGACATATACGCGCCGCAGGTATTCCAGGGGATCAGCGCCGAGGTCAGGGTGGCGGAGTCCTCCAGGGTGCGGGACAGGTTCAGGGGCGACAGCCCGCGGCGCGCGTAGGCGTCCTTGTACATGCGCCCGGGCAGGGCCACGGCGATAAACTGGTCGGCGGCGAGGATGTTGGTGCCGAAACAGGTCGCCACCGTGGTGGCGATCAGCGAACCCACACCGCGCACCCTGCGCAGGGCCAGGTCCAGCAGGTACTGGAGGATGCCGGTGCGCTCGAGAATGCCGCCAAAGCCCAGGGCGCAGAGAATCAGCCACACGGTATTGAGCATGCTGCTCATGCCGCCCTTGCTGAGCAGGGCGTCGAGGAATTCGTTGCCGCTGTTGGACACATAGCCATCGAACAGGCTGACCCAGATGCCCTTGAACAGGAGAAACCCCCCGGCGAGGTCGCCGCTGTCACCGGCGAGCTTGCGCACGGCCTCGGGCTGGAACAGCAGGGCGAATACCGCGCCGGCCAGGGCGCTGATGATAATCGCGGGGTAGGCGGGGAAGCGCTTGTAGACCAGGGCCAGCATCAACAGCAGCGGCAGCAGCAGGTGCAGGCCGATGGCAAACTCGCGCTGCAGGCTGCTCTGCAGCGCCTCGATCTCGTCGGGGGTGGTGGCATCGGGACCGCCGATCAGGGCAAATACCGCCAGCGCCACGATAAAACTGGGCACCGTGGTCCAGAGCATATGCCGGATGTGGTCGAACAGGTCGACGCCGGTGACGGCGGCGGCGAGGTTGGTGGTATCGGACATCGGCGATAGCTTGTCGCCGAAATAGGCCCCGGAAATGATGGCGCCGGCGGTAATCGCCGGTGACAGTTCGAAGCTGCCGGCGATACCCATCAGGCCAATGCCCAGGGTGCCCGCCACGGTCCAGGAGCTGCCTACGCTGATTGCCACGATTGCGCAGATGGCCGCGCTGGCGGCGTAGAAAAGGCCCGGGTCGAGGACTGCCACGCCGTAGTAGATCATCGCCGGCACCGTGCCGCTGAGGATCCAGGTGCCGATCAGCATGCCCACTGCCAGCAGAATCAGGGTGGGACCCAGGCCGACGCCGATACCATCAATGATGCCCTCCTGGCATTCGCGCCAGGGAATACCGGTACGCTGGCCCACCAGGGCCGCGACCCCGGTGGCGAGCACCAGGGCGATCTGGTTGGCGCCGTAGGACGAGTCCGAGCCAAACAGGAACACGGAGCAGGCCAGGAGCGAGACCAGGAACAGGATGGGTGCGGCGGCGAGGGCCGGGGTCAAACGTGGGTTGCTGTGATCAGTGACGCTCAAATCAGGTTGCTCAGCGGTCTCGCGGATGGGGCAGAATGCCTCAAATGGAGCGGTGCGTACAGTCGCGGGGTCTGACAGCGGCAGGCGCTTGCCGTAACATAGGTGCGCGTTGCGTCACTCAAAACAGGATTCTTCCATGCCCCGTCCCGCCCTGCACCCGGCCGCCGTAGCGCTGATTCTGTTGACCCTGCTGGCAGGCTGCGCGAGCCGCCCGCAGCCCGGACCGCCGCCCGTGGCACCCGCGCGCGAGGCCGCCGCGGATCAGCCCGGCAGCGGCAGTGCAACCCGGATTGAAATGGTCACCCTGGTCGACGAGCTTGAGGAGCCCTGGGGCATGGATTTCCTGCCCGACGGCAGTCTCCTGCTCACGGAAAAGGGCGGCCGCCTCAAGCGTGTGGCCACGGATACTGTCGCGGTCACCGAGATCAGGGGGGTGCCGGACAGCGTTTCCGTGGGCCAGGGCGGGCTGATGGATGTGCTGGTGCACCCGGACTTCAGCGCCAACGGTCTGGTCTACCTGAGCTACAGCGTCGCCGGGGAGGGCGGCTACAGCACCCGGGTGAGCCGCGCGCGGCTGCAGGATGATCAACTCACCGAGGTCCAGGCGCTGTTTACCGCGCAGCCCTATTTCGCCGAAAGGCGGCACTTTGGCTCCCGCCTGCTGCTGGCGGATGGCTATCTCTACATCACCGTGGGCGATCGCGGCAATCGCGACCTCGCCCAGCGCCTGGACAGTCACAACGGCAAGGTCATGCGCCTGCGGGAAGACGGCAGCGTGCCCGCGGACAATCCCTTTGTGGGGCAGCCGGGTGCCCTGCCGGAGATCTACACCTACGGCCACCGCAACCCCCAGGGGATTGCCGCGCACCCCGTCAACGGCAGCGTCTGGGTAGCGGAGCACGGACCCCAGGGGGGGGATGAGATCAATGTTCTCGCCGCCGGCGGTAACTACGGCTGGCCCCTGGTGACCTATGGCGAGGAATACGGCGGCGGCGCGATCGGCGAGGGGACCCACCGGTCCGGCACCGAGCAGCCGCTGGTTTACTGGGTGCCCTCCATTGGTACCGGGGGTATCGCTTTCTACCGCGGTGACTACTACCCCGGCTGGCAGGACTCGCTGCTGGTATCGGGCCTCAAGCTGGCCCGTATCAGCCGCCTGGAGCTGGACGGCGCCGGCGGCCTGGGCACCGAGACCCGCCTGCTCGCAGACCTGAAACAGCGGGTGCGCGACGTGCAGGTCGGGCCGGACGGACAGGTGTACGCGCTGATGGGCGGCTCGCGGCTGGTACGCCTGCAGATGGCGGTTCCTGCGGAGTGAGCAACGATCACCGGGCCCTGCTCCTGGGCCTGAGCGCCATCCTGTTGTGGTCCACCGCTGCCACCGCGTTCAAGCTGGCCCTGCGTGAAATGGATGTGCTGCAGCTGCTGGCCTGGGCGTCCACGGTGTCGGCGCTGGCGCTGTGGGGGGTGGTCTGGACCCAGGGCAGGCAGGGACTCTGCGCCGGCTACCTGCGGCAGGCGCCCCTCTACTTCCTGGGCATGGCGGTTCTCAGCCCGCTGTTTTACTACCTCATCCTGTTGCGGGCCTACGACCTGCTGCCCGCGCAGCAGGCGCAACCGATTAACTACACCTGGGCGATCACCCTGGCCTTGCTCGCGGTACCCCTGCTGGGCCAGCCCCTGGGCAAGCGCGACGTTCTCGCCGCGCTGCTGGGCTATTCCGGGGTGGTGGTGATTGCCACCGAGGGCCAGTTGACGGCGATGCGCTTCGCCAGCCTCGAGGGCGTGGCCCTGGCCCTCCTCAGTACCGTGGTCTGGGCCCTCTACTGGATCTTTAACACCCGTAACCACCGCGACCCGGTGGTCTGCCTGTGCCTGAATTTCAGCCTGGCTGCACCCCTGGCCTGGGTCCTCTGCGGCCTGTTCTCGGAACTCACGGTGACGGGCTGGCGCGGGCCGCTGGCGGCGACCTACGTGGGGCTGTTTGAAATGGGCCTGACCTTTGCCCTCTGGTCCACCGCCCTGCGCCTCGCCAGCAGCGTCGCCCGGGTGGGTAACCTGATTTTCCTGTCGCCGCTGTTTTCCCTGGTGTTCATCGCCACGATTCTCGGGGAGGCGATTCATCCCGCGACCCTGGTGGGGCTGGGCCTGATCATCCCGGGCGTACTGCTGCAACAGGGCAGGCGGCCGGCAGAGCCCGCCTGATGGTACAAGCCGTGCCCGTGGCAGATACGCCGGCCCTTCCCGCGCGCTATTACCGGGACAATTTCCTCAAGCTCTGTCGCACGGTGGAAGCGCAGTATGCGGACCTGCTGCGCCCCGATGAGCAGCAGTGGCTGGCCGACTACTACAGCCTCCCGGTCCCGGCCCAGTGCCTGTACATCCGCCTGGTCTCGCGGGTGGGCCCCTGGTTCCGGAGCAGTCGCCTGGACTACCCGGAGATCGGCAACGTGGCCGCGCCGCTCTCGGAGTTGCTGGCGCGAGGCTATTTGCAGGTCGCCGGGGGCCTTTCCGTGGACGACCTCGGAAAGCTGTATACCCGGGCCGGCCTGCGCCGCCGCTTCGCCGGGGTGCCCGGCCTGCCCGCCACCAGCAAGGCCGCTGACCTGGAGGCGATCGCGGCCTGGGCCGAGGCTTCGGGGCATGGTCCCGGTGACCTGCTGGCACGGGCGCTGGCGGCGAGCGGGGAACAACTGGTAGCGCCCCTGGGGCGCGAACACGTGGCGCTGCTGCAGCTGCTGTTTTTTGGCAACCGGCGGCAGGGCCTCACGGACTTTGTCCTCAGCGACCTGGGCGTCGCCAATTACTACCCCTACCGCCTCGATCGCGCCCATCGGCTGTTTCCCAGTCGCGCCGCGGTGGACGACTACCTCGCCTGCGGCGAGATGACGGATCATTTTTACGCCCTCTGCGAGGCGCAGGATGAGGCGGGGCTGCTGGATCTGGCGCAAGCGCTGCTCGCGGTGCCGATGGCCTACCCCGCGAGCGAGCGCCGCTGGTGGCGGCTGTGCAACCGCCTGGCGCGACAGTTGGAGCGGCTGCAGTACTGGCCGCAGGCCCTGGACCTTTACCGGCGCAGTCGACTGCACCCGGCCAGGGAGCGCGCGGCGCGGGTCCTGGAGGCACTCGCCGACTGGCCGGCCGCCATTGCCCAGTGCCGCTCCATCCTTGCCGCGCCCTGGGGCGAAGAGGAGCAGGAGGCGGCCCGGCGCATGCTGCCGCGCCTGCTGCGCAGGAACGGGGAGCGGCCTCCGCCCCGGCCGCGGGATCAGTTCAGCCAGATTAACCTGGCCGTGGATCCCGTACCCGGCAGTGTGGAGCTCGCCGCGGCGCGCGCGCTGGCGCCGGACTGGGCCGCGGTGCACTACGTGGAAAACAGCCTGGTCAACTCGCTCTTCGGGCTGGCCTTCTGGGAGCAAATCTTCAGCCCCGTGGCCGGCGCGTTTCACAACCCCTTCCAGAGCGTGCCCGCCGATATGTATGACGGGCGCTTCTATGCGCGACGCCGGGAGGCACTGGAGGCGCGCCTCGCGGAGCTGGCCCGGGGCGATCTGGCGCCAGACCTGGCCGGGGCCTACCAGCGTTTCGCCGGCCTGCAGTGTCGCTGGGTCAACTGGCAGCTGCTGACGCCGGAGCTGATGGCGCACAGCCTGGCGGTTATCCCGGCGGAGCATCTGCTGGCGATGTGGCGGCGCATGCTGTTTGATCCCGGCGAGCGCCGACGGGGATTTCCCGACCTGCTGGCCCTGGGAGATGCACCCGGCGACTACTGCATGATCGAGGTGAAGGCCCCGGGGGACGCCCTGCAGCACAGCCAGAAACGCTGGCTGCGCTTTTTCGCCGAGGCCGCTATTCCCGCGGCGGTCGCCCGGGTGGAATGGCGGCATGAGTGAGTACCGGGTGGCGGTGCGGGAGCTGGCCCGCTTCTGCTTCCGCAGGGGGGATATCGATCACCGCTTCAATCCCTCCCCCAGTGCCCGGGAGGGTGTCGAGGGACACCAGCGAATCTACAGTCGTCGCGGCGATGACTATCGGCCGGAGTACCCGGTTGCCTGGCGTGAGGAAATGGAAGGCCTGACGCTGATCCTGGCGGGGCGGGCAGACGGCTACGACGCCGGCGCGGCCCTGGTCGAGGAGATCAAGACCTGCCGGGTGGATCCCGGCGCGATTCCGGCGGCCGTGAGCCAGCTGCACCTGGCGCAGGCGCGCCTGTACGCGGCCCTGATTGCCCGCGCCGAGGACCTGCCGGGAATGCGTGTGCGGCTGACCTGGTTGCACGTGGACGAGGATCGCGAGTACCCCCTGTCCCAGGATTACAGTCGCGCGGAGCTGGACCAGTTCCTGGACGGCGCCCTGGCGCAGTTCGGTCAGTGGCTGCGGGCGGTGGATGCCCGGCGCCGGGCGCGGGATGCCAGCCTGCAGGCGCTGGCGTTTCCCTTCGCCGCCTTCCGCAGTGGCCAGCGGGAAATCGCCGAAAGGGTGTACAAGTGCATCGCCGGCGGTGGCGAACTGCTGGTGGAGGCGCCGACGGGTATCGGCAAGACCGCCGCCGTGCTCTACCCGGCGCTGAAGGCCCTGGGCACCGGCAGGCATGAACGGGTCGTGTTCTGCACCGCCAAGACCTCCGGCCGGCTGGCGGCGGAGCAGACCCTTGAGCATCTCGGCGCCCGCGGCTATGCCGGCAAGGCCCTGACCCTCAGCGCCCGCGAGCGGGTCTGCCTGTCTCCGGGGAAAGCCTGCCACGGGGATGATTGTCCCTATGCCCGCGGCTACTACGAGCGCCTGCCGGCGGCGATGGGTGACGCACTGCAGCGGTCGCGACTGCAGCGGGAGGACCTCGAGCGCCTGGCCCGGGAGCACGAGGTCTGTCCCTACGAGCTGGCCTGGGACCTGCTGCCGTGGGTCGATACGGTGATCGCCGACGTGCACTATGTCTACAGCCTGACCGCGTCGCTGGCGGAGCGCCTGCAGGCTGCCGGACTGCGCACCACGGTGCTGCTGGACGAGGCCCACAACCTGCCCTCCCGGGCCCGCGCCATGTTCGGTGCCAGCCTGGACCGGCGCGCGCTCCTGGCGGTGCAGAAGCAGCTGCCCCGGGGCGACTCCGTGAAGCGCAGCCTGGCGGCGCTCAACCGCCAGTGGCTGGCGCAGGAAAAGATCGACTGGGTGGCGCCGGACTGGGACAGCCGGGAGGCGCTGCCCGAAGCGCTGCAGCAGTCACTGCAGCGCTTTGTTTCCCTCATGGGTGAGCGCCTGGCCCGGGAGCCCCTGGCACTGGCCCGGGCGAGCGACCTGCTGGCATTTTACTTCGATGTGCTGCAGGTGCTGCGCAGCGCCGAGCAGTGGGGTCCCGAGTTCCGCTTTGAGCTGCAGCGCGAAGCCCCCGGGAAACCGTCACTCCTGCGCCTGAACTGCCTCGATCCCAGCCGCCTGCTGGGGCAGCGCCAGCAGGCGGCGCAGGCGGTGGTGGCTTTCTCCGCGACCCTGTCGCCCTGGCCCTGGGCCCGGGCGCAGCTGGGACTGTCCGTCGGGACAGTCTGCTACCGCGCCGCATCCCCCTTCCGCCCGGAGCAACTGCAGGTCGACCTCGCCACCGGAATAGATACCCGCTTCCAGCAGCGCAGTGCTTCCCTGCCCGCCCTGGCCCGCCGCCTGCAGGATTGGCTGGCGGCGGAGCCCGGCAACTGCCTGCTGTATTTCCCCTCCTACCGCTATCTGCAGGACTGCCTCGCGTTGCTGCCGCAGCCACTGGCGGCGCGCACCCTGTGGGTGCAGGAGCGTGGTGCCGACGAGGCCGCGCGGGACGAGCTGTTTGGCTTGCTGGCAGAGCGACGGGACGTGGCAGCTTTGTGCATTCTCGGGGGGGTGCTGGGAGAGGGCATCGACCTGCCCGGGGAGCGCCTGCACAGCGTGGTCGTGGTGGGGGTGGGCCTGCCCCAGGTCAATCGCGACAGTCGGGCCCAGCAGGATTTCTTCCAGCGCCAGTACGGTGACGGTTTTGCCTACGCCTTCCAGTATCCGGGGCTGCAGAAGGTCAGCCAGGCCCTGGGACGGGTAATCCGCGATGACGGGGATCACGGCCGCGCCCTGCTGGTGGATATGCGCTACGCGCAGCCGGCATACCGCCGGCTGCTACCGCCCTGGTGGGCCTACCGGCAGGACCCTGGTTAGGACCTGGCGGGCGCCGGGAAGCGGTAGTCCGGCTTGGCCATCGCGATCTGCACGGTGCTGATAATGCGCTCGCGGAAGCCGCCCTCGCAGTAGCACAGGTAGAATTCCCACATGCGGATGAAACGCTGGTCAAAGCCCATGCGCAGCACGTGATCCAGCTGTGCCATAAAGCGGTCGCGCCAGCAGGCAAGGGTGCGCGCATAGTCATCGGTGATGTCCCGCAGGTGCACCAGCTGCATGTCGGTGTCCCGGGCCAGGTGGTCGCTAATGACTGCCAGGGAGGGCAGACAACCGCCGGGGAAAATGTAGCGCTTGATAAAATCCACCGAGTCCCTGGCGGCAGCGTAGCGCTGGTCGGCAATGGTAATGGCCTGGATGACCATCTTGCCGTGGGGCTTGAGCAGTGCACTGCAGCCGCGGAAGTAGTCGCGATAAAACTCGTGGCCCACGGCCTCGATCATCTCGATTGACACCAGTTTGTCGTACTGGCCCTGAAGCGCACGGTAGTCCTCGCACAGGACTTCGACCCGGTCCTGGAGGCCCTCTTCGCAGACACGATCGCGGGTGTGCTCGTACTGTTCCCGGGAGATCGTGGTGGTGGTGACGCGACAGCCATGATGTTTGGCGGCATGGATCGCCATGCTGCCCCAGCCGGTACCGATTTCCAGCAGGTGATCCTCCGGCTGCAATTCCAGCTGCCGGCAGATTTCATCCAGTTTCGCGATCGAGGCCTCCTCCAGGGACGCGGCCGGGTCCTCGAACAGGGCCGCGGAGTACATCATGGTGGGGTCCAGGAACAGCTGGAAGAACTCATTGCCCAGGTCGTAGTGGGCCGAGATATTGCGCCGTGAGCCGCCGTGGGTGTTGCGATTGAAGGCATGGGCCAGTTTCAGTCCCAGGCCCATCAGCCAGGACTGGCGGGCCTCCATGGCTTCCATGGTGGGCAGGTTGGCGCAGAACAGGCGGGTCACCGCGGCGAGATCATTGCTGGACCAGTCGCCGTCGATGTAGGCCTCCCCGGAGGCGATGGTGCCGCCGGTGAGCACCCGGCGGTAGGCGCGCGGATTGTGCACCCTCACCTCGGCACTGATACGTGCGCTGGCAGGATCCTCGCCCAGCACCAGGGTTTGCTCCCCCTCGTGGATCGTCAGCGAGCCGACGGCCAGGCGGTCGAGCACCTTCAACAGGAGCTTGCGCGCGAGGCGGTCATTGGACCAAAAACCTCGGGATCGGGGCAGCTCGCGGATTTCGCTGACGCTGGGGTTGCTCATGGTTAGGCTCCGGTCGGTCTCGAATCTGGGTGGGGGTAGAAGGGCATGCGCTTGAGGAACAGGCGCAGGGCCTGCCAGTAGATCCCCAGCGCCACCTGCCCTGTCATCAGCGGGTAGCGCCACAGGATACGGTTCAGGTTCTGCGCAGTTACCGGTCGCGCGCTCATCGACAGGGTGGCGTCGAAGACCCTGTCTCCGTCCGCGGTGTTGACCATGTTCAGGCGCAGGTGCTCGCCCGGTGTGCTGCTGCGCCAGTGGTAGCGCATATCCATGGGGTTGAAGGGTGACACGTGGAAGGCCTTGTCGAACTCGCAGCGCAGCCAGTTGCCTGACTCCGGCCCCGGCAGCACATAGCTGTGGCGTTCATTCCAGGGGGTGTTGGTCACCTCTGCCACCAGGTACTGCAGCCGGGATTCGTCGGCGCTGTAACAGTAGTAGCAGGCGATGGGGTTCATGTTGAAGCCAAAATAGCGCAAGTTCGCGAGCATGAAAACCGGGCCCTCGGGCCGGTCGCCGGTGGCCTCTGCCACGCGCGAGCGCACCGCCTCATCCAGGGGCTGTTCGGGATCCCCGAGGAAGTCGCTGCGCCGGAACACCGCCGGCGTGCGGCCCCCGTCTGACCACAGCCGGGAGCGGGCGAACAGCTCTGGAAGCTCGTCCAGGCACAGGTAGGGCATGAACACGCGGTAGCGGAACTGGTGGGGCCTGGGCCGGTGGCGGCGGTGTTGCAGCCAGCCTTCATAGAGCCTGGATTTCACGCCGCCTGTGCCCTCGAGTTTGCCAGCGCATTGGCGACCCGCAGGGCGCTGCTGACGCCATCCTCGTGGAAGCCATTGTGCCAGTAGGCGCCGCAGTACCAGGTGTCACGCACCCCGTTGATCTCCTGCCAGCGCTGCTGGGCGGCGATGCCGGAAAGGGAAAACACCGGGTGGTCGTAGTGGAAAGTGCCCAGGATCTTGTGGGGGTTGATCTCGGCCGTGTTGTTCAGGGTCACGCAAAAAGTCTCCGGTGCATCAATACCCTGGAGGATATTCATATTATAGGTGACCACGGCCTGCTCGCGATTGCCGCCCAGCTGGTAGTTCCAGCTGCTCCAGGTCTTGCGGTTGCGCGGCAGCAGGCGCGTATCCGTGTGCAGGACCACCTCGTTGGACTGGTAGGGCAGGGCGCCGAGGATGTCGCGCTCGGCCGTCGAGGGGTCACTGAGCATTGCCAGTGCCTGATCTGAATGCGCCGCGATCACCACCTGGTCAAACTGCTGTTCGCGGCCGTCGGCGAAACGCAGGGAGACGCCACCCTCCTCCCGGCGCCTGACCCCGCGCACCGGACTGCCACAGACGATGCGGTCTTCAAAGCGGCGGCAGAGGGGTCTCAGGTACTCCCGCGAACCGCCCTCGATAACCCGCCACTGGGGCCGGTTGCCGACGCTCAGCAGGCCGTGGTTGCGGAAGAAGCGCAGGAAAAAGCTGACCGGGAAACGGGTAATGGTGTCGCAGTCAGCAGACCAGATGGCGGAACCCATGGCGACCAGGTACTGCTCCTGGAACGCCGCGCTGTAATGGTTGCGCCGCAGGTACTCGCCCAGGGTCTCGCTCTCGTCCAGGCGGCCCTGCTCGAGGTCGGCGACCGATTCGCGGTTGAAACGGAGAATGTCGCGCACCATCCGCAGGAAGCGGGGGGACACGAGGTTGCGCCGCTGTGCGAACAGGCTGTCGAGGTTGGTGCCGGAATATTCCAGCCCGGAGGCGGGATCGCGAACGCTGAAGCCCATGCTGGTGGGCTTGCTGGATACCCCCAGGTCGTCGAGCAGGGCGATGAACTTGGGATAGGTCCAGTCGTTGTAGACAATGAAGCCGGTATCGATGGCATAGCGGCGCGTGCCAAGCTTCACGTCCACGGTCGCCGTGTGCCCACCAACCTGGCTGCCGGCCTCGAAAACAGTGACCCTGTGGGCGGTGCTGAGATAGTGGGCACATGCCAAGCCCGAAATGCCGCTGCCTATAACCGCTATGTCCACAGTCCGTCCCCTCGAAAACCCGTTAACCTTACCCCGGGAGGCAAAATATTCCCACAGCAAGGACTACGGCGAATTACGCGAGCGGCCCGGCGCTGGATCATCTGCGGGCGCGGGCGCGGCCAGTGATCCAGCACCGCCGGGGTACCGTATAATCGTCCGATACCAATGGTAATGGAGCTCCAAGTGGCAGATCAGCAACCCGGTAACCCGACCGCGACCGTCAGCCCCTCGCTGCGGAATGACGAATGGTCGCTTTGCCTGGCCGAGATAGCGGAAAACCAGGATCGGGCAGCCTTTACGCGGTTTTTTCGCCACTTCGCTCCCCTGATCAAGGCTTTCGCCCTGTCCGGTTCGACCCTGTCGCAGACGCATGCAGATGAACTGGTACAGGAAGTAATGCTCAAGGTGTGGCAGAAGGCCGGCGCGTTCAATCCCCACAAGGCCGCGGCCAGCACCTGGGTGTACACGATTGCGCGCAATTGTCGTACTGACATGTTCCGGCGCCTGCAGAAGTTCGATACGCCTCTCGCGGCCGAGGACTTCACCCCGGAGCAGCCCATGGGCGAGCCCTTCGAAGAGATGCAGTCGCGCCGCTCCCGGGACCGGATCCAGGCCCTGATGGCGGAGTTGCCGGTGGACCAGGCGCAAATCCTGGCCAAGGTTTACATGGAAGGAAAGTCGCATGCCGAGGCTGCGGCGGAGTTGGACTTGCCGCTGGGCACCGTGAAATCTCGCGTGCGCCTGGCGATTCAGAAACTTCAGATTCATTTAGACAGATAGAGCTATGGCAAAACATCATCCCAGTCTTGATTTTCTCACCGAGTACGCTGCCGGCACCCTGCCCCTGGCGCAGAGTGCCTGCGTTGCAGCGCACCTGAACTACTGCCCGGAGTGCCAGCGCACCGCCACGTCCCTGCTGGAAGTGGGCGCGTCCCTGTTCGCCTCGGCCACCCCCGAGCCCGTGGGGGACCGACTGCTGAACAACGTGCTGGCGCGCCTCGACGAGGAGCCGCCCCTGAGTTACCCGCATGCCGACCCCACCAGCACCGCCGGGCGCACCCCGGCGATCCTGCAGCGGCTGATGGCGGGTAACTTTGCCGACCTGGTGTGGAAGAAAATCACCAAGACCCTGCGCGTCTCCTACGTGCGCACCGGCGACCTGCGGCACGAGTTTGCGCTGTACCACATCAAGGCCGGGGGCAAGATTCCCGAGCATGGCCATCGCGGGGCCGAGATTACCCTGGTATTGCAGGGCGGCTTCTCGGACGCGGACGGCAGCTACGACGAGGGCGATTTCATCTATCGCGGTGCCGATGAGGTACATGCGCCCACCGCGCTGCAGACGGAAGACTGCATCTGTATTGGCGTGATTGATGCCCCGCTCAGGTTCACCGGCTGGCAGTATCGCTGGATGAACCCGTTCCTGGGGCTGCGCGCCGGCTAGGGCGCTCTAAGGCCCGCGCTGTCCCCCCGGGCCAGCGCCAGGTACCCCGGCGTGCTGCCAGGCCGCCGGGGTTATTTATTTAGGACGCCGGGAAATGGGGTTGGCAGCCGGTGTTCCGGCACCGCGGAGGCTGTGCTACAGTCTGCCGCCTTTATTCACGCGACCCTGGCGGTAAACGCAAAACTGGTTGCGAATGAAACAGAATAACGCCGAGCGCGAACTGACAAAAAAGGTATGGGGTAGCTGACACTATGCGCATTGCAATTCCTAAGGAAACCCACCCGGGCGAGAACCGGGTCCCGATCGTGCCGGAGACGGTCAAGAAACTTCGCCTGCTGGACGCCGAGGTGGTTATCGAGTCGGGCATGGGTGAGGGCTCGGGTTATGCGGACGAGGCCTACACCGAGGCGGGTGCCAGCGTGGAGGCGGATCGCGGCAAGCTGTTTGCCGAGGCGGAAATACTCCTGCGCCTGCGCAAACCCACCATGGAAGAGGTGGGGATGATGCCGTCTGGCTGCATCCACATCAGCTACCTGGACCCCTTTAATGAACACGACCTGGTGCGCGCGCTGCAGAAGCAGGGCGTGACCGCGATCAGCATGGAAATGATCCCGCGAACCACCCGCAGCCAGAAGATGGATGCCCTGAGCTCCCAGGCGAACCTGGCGGGCTACGTGATGGTGCTGCTGGCAGCCACCCACCTGCCGCGCATTCTGCCGATGATGATGACCCCGGCCGGTACCCTGAAACCGGCCAAGGTGTTTGTGATTGGCGCCGGCGTCGCCGGCCTGCAGGCGATCGCCACCGCCAAGCGCCTGGGCGCCAAGGTCACCGCCTTTGATACCCGGCCGGTAGTGGCGGAGCAGGTGCAGTCCCTGGGCGCGACCTTCCTGGAAATTGACCTGGGTGAAACCGGCGAAACCGAGGGCGGCTACGCCCGCGAGCTGACCCCGGAGCAGATCGAAAAGCAGCGCCAGGCGCAGAAAGAGGTGATTGCGGACTCCGACGTGGTGATTACCACCGCCCAGGTGTTCGGGCGCAAACCGCCGGTGATTGTCAGCCGCGATATGGTCGAGGGCATGCAGCCCGGATCGGTCGTCGTGGACATGGCCGCGGAAAGTGGCGGCAACGTCGAGGGCTCAGAGCCCAACGAGATCGTGGAGATCAACGGCGTTACGGTGATTGGCCTGGGCAACCTGCCCAACCAGGTGTGCCGGGATGCCAGCCAGATGTACTCTGCCAACCTGTTTAACCTGGTGGACGATGCCTGGGACAAAGAAGAGAAGCGTTTTGTGGTGGACTTCGAACACGACATTCTGCCGGGCTGTGTGATTACCCACGGCGGTGAGGTAACCCACGAGACCATCAAGAAAATCCTGGAGGGGGACAAATAACATGGAAGCCGTATTCCTGACATTCATCCTGATGTTGTCCATCTTCCTGGGCTTCGAACTGATCAACAAGGTACCGGCCACGCTGCATACGCCGCTGATGTCCGGTGCCAACGCCATTTCCGGCATTACCGTGGTGGGTGCAATCGGCCTCGCCGGTACCGGCCAACACGATCTGGCCAACTGGCTGGGCGCCGCAGCGGTAGCGCTGGCCTCGATCAACGTGGTGGGCGGCTACCTGGTAACAGACCGCATGCTGGCCATGTTCAAGAAGAAGGGGGGCTAAAAGCGTGGATTCTTTGCAACTGATTACCCAGCTGGCGTTTGTTGTCGCCGCGGCCCTGTTTATTTTTGGCCTCAAGCTCCTGAGCTCCCCCGCCACCGCCCGCCGGGGCAATATGCTCTCCTCCGTGGGTATGCTGCTGGCGATCGTCGCCGCGCTGCTCAACCAGGGGATTGTCGAATACCAGTGGATCCTGCTCGGCTTCGTGGTCGGTGGCGCCGTGGGCTTTGCCGCCGCGCGCCTGGTGCAGATGACCGCCATGCCCGAGATGGTGGCACTGTTCAACGGTTTCGGCGGTATGGCGAGCCTGCTGGTGGGCGCCGCGGCCCTGGCCACTGCGGGCGGCACCTTTACCCTGGTGACCATCGTGCTCTCGATCCTGATCGGCGGTGTGACCTTTACCGGGTCGCTGGTGGCCTACGGCAAACTCAGCGAAACCATCGGCAGCGGCGCAGTGGTCTTCCGCGGCCAGCAGATCGTGAACAGCCTGATCGTTGCCGGTATCCTCGGCAGCGGCCTGATGTTCTGCCTGCAGCCGGACAACCCGATGTGGCTGTACGCGGTGATCGGCCTGTCCCTGGTATTCGGCATCATGGTGGTCATCCCCATCGGCGGTGCCGACATGCCGGTGGTGATCTCCCTGCTGAACTCCTATTCCGGGCTGGCGGCCTGTGCCGCGGGTTTCGCGGTAAACAACAATATCCTGATCGTCGCCGGCTCCCTGGTGGGGGCCTCGGGCATCATCCTGACCCAGATCATGTGCAAGGCGATGAACCGCTCCCTGAGCAACGTCCTGTTCTCGGGCTTTGGCAGCGTCAGCAGCGAAGAGACCGTGATCGAGGGCGAGATCAAGCCGATCTCGGTGGAAGATGCCTACTACATCCTCGAGGCGGCCACCAATGTCGCGATCATCCCGGGCTACGGGATGGCCGTGGCCCAGGCCCAGCACGTGGTCAAGGAACTGTGTGAGATCCTGGAAAAGAACGGTGCCGAGGTCAATTTCGGTATTCACCCGGTCGCGGGGCGCATGCCCGGGCACATGAACGTGCTGCTGGCGGAGGCCGACGTACCCTACGACCAGCTGCTGGAGATGGACGATATCAACCCGCGCATGGAGCTGGTGGACGTGGCAATTGTGATCGGCGCCAACGACGTGGTGAACCCCGCCGCCCGCGAGGTGGCCTCGTCGCCGATCTACGGCATGCCGGTGATCAACGTCGACCAGGCCCGCACCGTGTTCGTACTCAAGCGTTCCATGGCCTCGGGCTTTGCCGGGATCGAGAACCCGCTGTTCTACAAGGACAATACGCGGATGCTGTTTGGCGATGCCAAGGAGTCCATTGGCGGCCTGATCCGCGAGCTCAACGGCTAGCTCGCGCTCAGGCGCTGTCCTGGAACTGCAGGGACGCCAGGCGCGCGTACAGGGGGCAGGTTTCCAGCAGGCTGGCGTGACTGCCGGTCGCCACTACCTGGCCCTGGTCCAGCACCGCGATCAGGTCCGCGTGCAGGATGGTCGACAGGCGGTGGGCGATAATCACCGTGGTCCGCTTGCGCATCAGTTCCTGCAGGGCGCGCTGGACCTGGTGCTCGCTTTCCGTGTCCAGGGCACTGGTGGCCTCGTCCAGCAGCAGGATTTCCGGGTCGTTGAGTATCGCCCTGGCTATCGCGATCCGCTGGCGCTGTCCCCCTGAAAGGCGAACCCCCTGCTCCCCCAGGTGACTGCGGTAGCCCTCCGGCAGGCGCATGATGAAGTTGTGGGCATGGGCGGCCCGGGCCGCGGCAATCACTTCCTCCTCCCCCGCATCCTCGCGCCCGTAGGCAATGTTGTAGTGCACATCCGCGGTGAACAGGGCGGGCTGCTGCGGTACCAGGGCGATATGCGACCGCAACTCCTTGAGGCTCATGTCGCGGATGTCGCGGCCGTCCAGGGTGATGCGCCCGGACTGGGGGTCGTAGAAGCGCTGCAGGAGTTCGAATACGGTCGACTTGCCCGCGCCCGAAGGTCCCACCAGGGCGAGGCTGCGCCCTGCCTGGATCTCCAGGCTCAGGTCCACCAGGGCGGGCTGCCTGGGCCGCGTGGGATAGGCAAAGGTCACCTGCTCCAGGGCCATGCGCGCCGCTTTCGGCGGCGCTGCCGGGCCCGTGGTGCTCGCCTCAATGATGTCGCTGCGCATGCCGAGCAGGTCCAGCAGCCGCTCGGCGGCACCGGCAGCGCGCTGTAACTCGCCCCAGACTTCGGACACCGTGGCGAAGCCGGTACCCACCATGATCGCGTAGAACACGAAGGCACCCAGCTCGCCGGCGCTCATGCGCCCGGAGATCACGTCCTGCCCGCCGCTCCACATCATCGCCGCCATACCGCCGAACATCATCAGGATCGCGACACAGATCAGCAGGGCCCGCTGGCGGATGCGCTTGCGCGCGATCTGGAATGCCCGCTCCACCTCGCGGGCGAAGGCGCGGGACTCGAACGCCTCCTGGGTGTGACTCTGCACCACCTTGATGTGCTGGATGATTTCCCCGGCATAGCTGCCGACGCTGGCAATGCTGTCCTGGCTGCTGTTGGACAGGACCCGCACCTTCCTGCCAAAGATGAGGATCGGCAGTAACACCAGCGGCACGCTGGCGGTAATAATCAGGCTAAGCTTCAGGTTGGTGATAAACATCATGACCAGGGCGCCGACAAGGGTCAGGCTGCTGCGCAGCGCCATGCTGAAGGAGGAGCCGATAATTGTCTGCAGCAGGGTGGTGTCGGTGGTCAGGCGCGACATGATCTCGCCCGAGCGGTTGGTTTCAAAGAAGCCGGGATGCAGGGTGATCAGGTTGTCGAACACGGCCTTGCGCAAGTCCGCGCTGACCCGCTCGCCCAGCCAGGACACCAGGTAGAAGCGCACGAAGGTGCCCAGGGCCATGGCCGCGGCAATCGTCAGCAGCAGGGTGATCGCCTGCTGCAGGCCGGCGTCGCTGCCGCCGCCGAAGCCCTCGTCGATCAGCACCTGTATCCCCCGCCCCAGGGTGAGGGTGGCGGCCGCGGTGAACACCAGGGCACAGCCCGCCCCCAGCACCCGCCAGCGGTAGGGGCGCAGGAAGTGCATCACGGTGAGCAGCGGGCTCAGTTTGCCTGCCCCGGGCATGCTCAGGACTCCGGCTGGGTTTGCTGGACTGCGCTTTCCTCGATCTGTGCCATCTGCAGCATCTGGCCGGGGCCGGTGAAGCGGCTGCCGGAGTGCTCAATGCGCTCCACGATCTGCAGGTTCAGCTCTTCCGCCGCCCGCAGGTACTCCTGGTAGTCGGTGGTGGCGATACCGGCATCGATGCGCAGCACCGCGGTGGCGTCCTCGATGCGCTCGAAGCGCAGGCTGACCGTGTCCGCCATCACCAGCGGGTGCTCGCGGAAGGTCGCGGTGAGGTCGTCCAGCAGCGCCTGCATTTCCGCGCGCGGGACCAGAGCCAGGCGCAGTTCGCTGAAATAACGGATGCGGTCGCGGGCGCTGATGTTCTCGATCTCGGTAGAGGAAAACATCGAGTTGGGGACCATCACCAGGCTGCGGTTGAGGGTGCGAATGGTGGTCGAGCGCAGGCCGATCTCCTCGACGAAGCCAATGATGTCCCCGAAGCGGCAGAGGTCTCCCGGGTTCACGGGCCGCGCCGCGTACAGGGTCAGGGCGCCGATCAGGTTCTCCATGGTTTTCTGTGCCGCCAGGGCGACCGCGAGGCTGCCCACCCCCAGCCCCGCGAGGATCGTGGTCATGTTGTAACCGGCGCGCTCCGCCCAGACCAGGGCGATAATCGTGACCGCGACCAGCTTGAGGATGGTGGTAAAAGGGCGCAGCAGGGCCACGTACTGGACACGTCCGAGGTGGAGCAGGCGCTGGATATGGTAATCCCTGACCAGCGACATCAGGCCCAGCAGCAGGATGGTGAAGGCGATGAAATCCAGGCCGCTGGACTCGAGCATGATGCGCGCCGCGAGCGACAGGCGCAGCTCGCCGATCAGCAGGCGCGCAATCAGGATAAACAGGAATACGCGGAACGGCACCCGGAAAAAGCGTTGGATGCCGTCCGGGAAATGATTGGGGATCAGCAGGGCAATACGGGACAGGAGGGCGCTGAGCAGGGTGGCGACGGGCCACGCCAGCAGCACAATCAGCAGGGTGGCAAGTGCCTGGAAATTGTCCATCCCCATAACCTGGAAGTCGGGCAGGACCTCGGACAGGTAAAGCGCCAGTGGGCTGTAGCCGAGCTCGTCCCACATCATGGGAATCTGCTCGACGGTCGCGTTGGACAGTTTCCAGACCCTGCCGCCGCGACCATCCGGGACGCGCTGCAGGTAAACGGGTATCTCGCCGCCGCTGACGGTGACGTAACCTATCAGGTCACGATAGGGGGGGAGATCGTCGTCGAGGTGTCCCTCCGGGCTGTCGCTGAGGGCGCTGACATCCACGATATTCTGCTGCCGCCAGACCAGTGCGAGCTCCTTGATCAGCTCCTCCGGGCGGTAGTCGGCAACGTCCTCGGGCAGGTAGCGCATGTCGAGATGCCTGCCCGCTGCCCTCAGGTCGTTGTCCCGCATCGCCGCACGCAGGCCCAGCATGCTCTCCAGCGGCGTGGACATGCTCATCGTGGCGCCGGGCTTGTCGAGGGATTTCTGCTTGATCAGGGCGTCGGCCTGCTGCTCCTCCTCGATCAGCTCGCGCATGCTTACATCGCGTTCAGCGGTGGGCTGCGCGGACACCGTCAGTGACGCTCCCAGGCCCGTGAGCAGGACCAGGGCGGCGCACAGGACGCGGAGAGTTTGAGAGCGCTTGCAGGGCATCGAGGATTCCGGCGATCAGGGCCGGATAGTGTAGACCCTGCCGGCCCGGCAGGGAAACACGGACTCAGTCTGCCGGGTCGTCCGCCTCGCGCCGGTTATAGACCATGCGGCCGAAGAACACGCCGAGCTCAAACAGCAGCCACATCGGAATGGCCAGCAGGGACTGGGAGATGATGTCCGGCGGCGTCAGCAGCATGCCGAAGACGAAGCAGCCGACGATGATATAGGGCCGCTTCTTGAGCAGGGCGTCGGGCGTGGTGATGCCGGCCCAGATCATCAGCACCGCCGCAATCGGTATCTCGAAGGCGATGCCGAAAGCGAAAAACAGCTTCAGCACGAAATCCAGGTAGCGGTTGATGTCGGTCATGATCGTGATATCCGCCGGGCCGACGCTGGTAAAGAAGGCAAAGATCAGGGGGAACACCACGAAGTAGGCGAAGGCAGCGCCGGCGTAGAACAGGGCGATGCTGGAGACCAGCAGGGGAATGGCCAGGCGCTTTTCCTTGCGGTACATGCCCGGGGCGATAAAGCTCCAGGCCTGGTACAGCACGTAGGGGATGGCGAGGAATATCGCCGCCACCAGGGTGAGCTTGAAGGGGGTCAGGAAGGGCGAGGCCACTTCCGTGGCAATCATGCTCGCCCCCTCCGGCAGGATCGCCCGCAGGGGCTTGGACACGAAAGCGTAGATATCGTTGGCGAAGGGAAACAGCCCGATAAACACGATCAGCACCGCGAGAATGGCGCGCAGCAGGCGGTCGCGCAGCTCGGTCAGGTGCGCGACCAGGGGTAGTGGCTGGTCGTCGATGTCGTCGCTCATGGCTTCTTTCTAGGCTCAGGGCTGTTTATGGGCTCAAGGCTGTTTATGGGCTCAAGGCTGTTTATGGGCTCAAGGCTGTCTATGGGCTCAGGGCTGTTTACGATCGCGGTCGGTTGTGTCGGCCCCGGTGTCCGCAGCCTCATCCTTGCCCTCGGCTGTTTTGAGTTCCCGGCTCAGGGTGGTCTCGGCCTCCTCAACCTGCTGCCGCAGGCCCCGGGTGTGCTGGTCGAGTTCCTCGCGGGTGTCCCTGAGTTCACGCATGACCGCGTCGTTGTGCAGCTCCTGCTCGACCTCCTGGCGGATATCGTTGAAGCCGCGCTTCAGACGTCGCAGCCAGAGACTGCCGGTGCGAATCGCCCCGGGCAGGCGCTCGGGGCCGATCACCAGCAGCGCCACGATGCCGATAACAACCAGCTCCGTGAATCCGATATCAAACATCCCCTAGCGCTCTTTGCTGATGTCCCCGTCCTCGACCGCGTCCCGGGCCTGCGCCTTGCTGCTGTCGCCGCCGTCCTCGGCGTCCGCTTCCGCGTCTGCGTCACTTTTCTGGTCATCGTCCTGCATGCTCTTGCGGAAACCCTTGACCGCGCTGCCGAGGTCGCCGCCCAGGTTGCGCAGGCGCTTGGTGCCGAACAGCATGATCACGATCGCCAGAATGATAAGTAGTTGCCAGATACTGATACCGCCTATGCCCATGTCACTTTCCTCCAGTAATTACGTGCTGTAGTGCCGCGCTCAGCGGTGCTCGCCCCGGGCGCGCTTTTCATCCAGCCCGGAGAGGCCGAAGCGCCCCTGCAGGCACTCCAGTACCGCCTCGCTGTCGCTTTCCAGGTGCGAGAGCATCACCAGGCAGTGGAACCACAGGTCCGCCACCTCGCCGACCAGCGCCTCGGTTTGTGCGCCGTCCGCGGCGTCCTTGGCCGCCAGGATCACCTCCGTCGCCTCCTCGCCCACTTTCTCGAGGATCTTGTTCAGGCCCTGGTGGTGCAGGCTGGCAACGTAGGAGGACTCCGGGTCCGCCATTCTCCGCGCGCGCAGGGTCGCATCCAATTGTTGCAGCACATCGCTCATGGCGTTTTTCCGTAGATAGATTCCGGGTTTTTCAGCACCGGGTCGGTGACCTGCCACTGGCCCGCTTCCAGCCGCTGGTAGAAACAGCTGCGCCGGCCGGTGTGGCAGGCGATACCGCCCAGCTGTTCGACCCTGAGCAGGAGGGTATCCGCGTCGCAATCCAGGCGCAGCTCGTGCACCCGCTGGCTGTGGCCAGACTGCTCGCCCTTGCGCCACAGCGCCTGGCGTGAGCGCGACCAGTAGACCGCGACACCCTCGCGCGCGGTCAGCTCCAGGGCTTCCCGGTTCATCCAGGCGAGCATCAGGACCTCGCCTGTCTGCCAGTCCTGGGCGATCACGGGCACCAGGCCCTGTTCATTCCAGTTGAGGCGGGCAGCCTGTTGGTCAATTTCGTGCATAAATACCTCCCCCGTGGCGGCGCATTATCGCACAGGGCCGGTCAACTGTCCGTGCGTCCGGGCCAGGCCAGGACCAGGGCCAGGGCCACCAGGGCCCAGCTCAGCGGGGGGGCCTGGGCCAGCAGGGCCCAGGCCCCGGGATAGGCAGCCGCGGCGGCCCCGGCGCAGGCCAGGGCCGCCAGCAGCTGGCGCTGGCGGCGGGTGGTAGCGCGCTCCTGCTGTTGGCGCAGGGCTTCCAGGCGCTGCTGTTCCGCCGCCAGCCGTCGGTCGCTGTCCCGGGGGTGCTGCAGGTTCTCCAGGACCGCGTCGGGCAGCGCCGGCAGCTGCTCCAGCCAGGAGGGGGCCTGGCGCTGCAGCCGTCGCAGCAGGGACTGGGGCGAGTAGCGGTCCTGCACCCACTGTTCCAGGTAGGGTTGGGCGGTATCCCAGAGGTTGAGCTCCGGGTAGAGCTCGCGGCCCAGGCCCTCGATGTTGAGCAGGGTTTTCTGCAGCAGCACCAGCGAGGGCTGGACTTCCATGTCGAAGCGCCTTGCGGTGCGGAACAGGTAGATCAGCAGCTGGCCGAAGGAGATCTCGCTCAGGGGGCGCTCGAACACCGGCTCGCAGACCGCGCGCATGGCCGCCTCGAAATCCTGCACCCGGGTGTGCGGTGGCACCCAGCCGCACTCCACATGCAGCACCGCACACTCGTGGTAGTCGCGGTGGAAAATGGCGAGCAGGTTGCGCGCCAGGTAGTACTGGTCGGAGTCGCTGAGGCTGCCGATGATCGCGCAGTCCACGGCGATATAGGTCGGGTCGGCGGGGTCGGTGGCGTCGACAAAAATATTGCCCGGGTGCATGTCGGCATGAAAAAAGCTGTCGCGGAAGACCTGGGTAAAGAATATTTCCACCCCGCGCTCGGCCAGCAGCTTCAGGTCGGTGCCACGCTCGCGCAGGGTGTGGAGGTCGGTCACGGGGATGCCGTGAATCCGCTCCATGACAAAGACATTGTGCCGGGTGTAGTCCCAGTAGACCTGGGGCACGTAGACCAGGTTGCTGTCCTCGAAGTTGCGCCGCAGCTGGGAGGCGTTGGCCGCCTCCATGGTCAGGTCGAGTTCGTCGAGGATCGTGAGTTCGTAGTCCGAGACCACTTCCACCGGGCGCAGGCGGCGCCCGTCGGGCAGGTAGCGCGCGACCAGCCGGGCGATCACGTAGAGCAGTGCGATGTCCTGGCGGATCACCGCCTCGATGCCCGGGCGCACCACCTTGACCACCACGTGCTCCCCGGTCTTGAGGGTCGCGGCGTGGACCTGGGCCACGGAGGCGGAGGCCAGGGCGCGGGACTCGAAGCTGCCGAAGAGCTCGGCTACCGGTTGTCCCAGGGTGGTCTCGATGATCGCGATGGCCTCGGCCTCGGGGAAGGGCGGGACCTCGTCCTGCAGCTTCGCCAGTTCGTCGGCGTACGCCGGTGGCAGCAGGTCGCGGCGGGTGGACAGCAACTGGCCGAACTTGATGAACACCGGGCCCAGCTCCTCCAGGCTGCGGCGCAGTCGCTCCCCGGGCTGCATGGTCGGGGCCGGGCCCAGGCGCCAGGGGGAGAGGCGAAAGGCCAGGCGCAGCCAGGCGGGTAGCTGCTCGCTCTCAAAGAAAGTGTCCAGGCGGTAGCGCCCGGCGATGCGCAGGATGCGGGTGAGGCGGCGGATGCGGGAAAAGCTCAACTGGATCACTGGCGCAGTCGCTCCAGGCGCTTGCGCAGGCGCTGCAGGCGGCTCTCCAGGCGCTCACTGCGCTGCTCCAGGTCGGCCACATCGCGGTAAAAATCTTCCAGCTCCAGGCGCGGCGGGCACAGCCTCGCTTCCTCGTGGATAAATTCATTGAGCTGCCGTTCCAGGCTCACGCGGGCCTGGCTGGCGAAGCTGAACAGGCCGCGGAAGGCCTCTGCCAGCTGGTGCCCGGCAACGTCGCCGAGGTTGTCCACCAGCGGCGCTTCCCAGTCCAGGTCCAGGGACGCCAGGGTCTGCTGCAGGGCGATCAGCGGCGCACTGTCGCCGTCCAGGTTGAGGTTGCCGTTGATCAGGGCCGCGGCGGGGTCCCTGGCGGTGGCCAGTTCGGCGAAGTCCGCCGCGGTCCCGCGCACGCGGGTAGTGACGGGCCCCTCGTGGTACGCGGCCAGGGTCAGGCCCTCTGCCGATGGCATCAGGTAGGCGCTGAAAGCCGGTTCCGTGCAATTGACCGCGAATACCTGCCCTTCGAGTGCCGCCAGCGCCTCCCCGGCGTGCGGGTCCAGGCCCAGGGCGCGGTTGACGAGCTGCTCCAGAGCCGCCAGGGCAGCGGTGTTGAGGGTCGGATCGACAGCCATATCAGGGCTTGGTGCCCTTGTGCAGGGCAACGATGCCGCCGGTCATGTTGTGGTACTCGCAGCTGGCGAAGCCGGCGTCCTCCATCATCTCCTTGAGGGTTTCCTGGTCCGGGTGCATGCGGATGGACTCCGCCAGGTACTGGTAGCTGTCGCTGTCCCCTGCCACCAGTTTGCCCATCAGGGGCAGGACCCGGAAGGAGTAACCATCGTAGGCCTTGCTCAGCAGTTCGTTGTCCGGTTTGGAGAACTCCAGCACCAGCAGGCGCCCGCCCGGACGCAGTACCCGCAGCATGGAGCGCAGGGCGCGGTCCTTGTCGGTGACGTTGCGCAGGCCGAAGGCAATGGTGACGCAGTCGAAGCTGTCATCCGGGAAGGGCAGGTCCTGGGCATCGGCCTGTACGAACTCGATATTCCCCAGCTGGCCGTGATCGATCAGCTTGTCGCGCCCGACCCTGAGCATGGAGTCGTTGATATCGGCGAGAACGACCCGGCCCTCATCGCCCACGATGCGGCTGAAGCGGGCGGCGAGGTCGCCGGTACCGCCGGCGATATCCAGCACCGCATTGCCGCGGCGCACCCCGGAGAGTTCGATCGTGAAGCGCTTCCAGATCCGGTGCACGCCCCCGGACATCAGGTCGTTCATGATGTCGTAGCGCGCGGCTACCGAGTGGAACACATTGGCCACCAGGGAGGCTTTCGCGTCCTTGTCGACGTCCCGGTAACCGAAGTGGGTGGTTTGCTTGTCGCTCATGGGGCGGACCTGCGCTTGCCTGACTGAGGGCGCATTGTAGCGCGATGTGGTGGGCCCGGCACCGGGGTGACATCAACCCGGATCGAACTTGACCACCTGGACCTCGGGATCGCGGCTGGCGCCGGCCTGGCGCAGGCGCTCAAGGTAATCCTGCCAGCGCTGGTCCCGCTCGATACAGAGCTGGTGGAGGTAGTCCCAGGAGTAGAGCCCCGTGTCGTGGCCGTCATCGAACACCAGCTGCAGGGCATAGTGGCCCACCGGCTTGATGGCGGTGATGTTCACCCCCTGCTTGCCGGTTTGCAGCACTTCCTGCCCGGGGCCGTGGCCGCGGACCTCCGCGGAGGGTGAGTGCACCCGCAGGTACTCACAGCTCAGGCGATAGCTTTCCCCGCCGGGGTAGCGCAGCTCCAGTTCCCGGGAGCCGCGGTGCAGGTGAACCCCTTCGGGGCGCGGGCTGGCGGCCGACATGCTTTGCTCCTAGAGGATGAACCTCGACAGGTCTTCGTCAGCGGACAGGGTCTGCAGCTGGGCGTCGACGTAGTCGGCGTCGATCCGCAGGCTGTCCTTGCCCAGCCCGGCATCCGCGGCGCCGAAGGACGCTTCCTCCAGCAGGCGCTCCATGACCGTGTGCAGGCGCCGGGCGCCGATATTCTCGGTTTTCTCGTTCACCTGCCAGGCGGTCTCGGCGATGCGGCGCAGCCCGTCCGGGGTGAACTCGACCTGCAGGCCCTCGGTGGCGAGCAGGGCCTGGTACTGTTCGGTGAGGGAGGCGCTGGGCTCGGTGAGGATGCGCTCGAACTCGTCCGCCGTGAGCGCTTCCAGTTCGACCCGGATCGGCAGGCGCCCCTGCAGCTCGGGAATCAGGTCCGAGGGCCGGGCGAGGTGAAACGCGCCGGAGGCGATAAACAGTATGTGGTCGGTCTTGAGCATGCCGTGCTTGGTACTCACCGTGGAGCCCTCGATCAGCGGCAGCAGGTCGCGCTGGACCCCCTCGCGGGAAACGTCGGCGCCCGCGCCCTCGGAGCGCTTGGCGACCTTGTCCAGCTCGTCGATAAACACGATGCCGTTCTGCTCGGCGGCTTCCAGTGCCTTCTGCTTGAGCTCTTCCTCGTTGACCAGCTTGGAGGCTTCGTCCTCGCACAGGGCCTCGAAGGCTGCCTTGACGCTCATGCGCCGGGTCTTGCTCTGCTGCTTCGACAGGTTGGAGAACATGCTCTGCAGCTGGTTGGTCATCTCCTCCATGCCCGGGGGCGCCATGATCTCCATGCCCGGCGCGGGGCCCGCCAGCTGTACGTCAACCTCCTTGTCGTCCAGCTCGCCCTCGCGCAGCTTCTTGCGCAGCATCTGCCGGGTGCTGCTGTCGCGGTTCTCGCCCGCGTCCCGGGCCGGGGGCAGCAGGATATCCAGGATCCGCTCCTCGGCGGCATCCTCCGCGCGCGAGCGCAGCCGGCGCATTTCCTGCTCGCGGTACATCTTTACCGCGACATCGGCGAGGTCGCGGACTATCGACTCCACGTCCCGGCCCACGTAACCGACCTCGGTGAACTTGGTCGCCTCGACCTTGACGAAGGGGGCATTGGCCAGGCGCGCCAGGCGCCTGGCGATTTCCGTCTTGCCCACGCCGGTGGGGCCGATCATGAGGATATTCTTGGGCGTGATCTCGCCGCGCAGCTCATCATTGAGCTGCATCCTGCGCCAGCGATTGCGCAGGGCGATGGCGACCGCGCGCTTGGCCTCCTGCTGGCCGATGATGTGCTTGTCCAGCTCGTGGACAATTTCCCTGGGGGTCATATTTGACATGCGCAGCGCCTAGTAATCCAGTTGCTCAATCGTGCGGTTGTGGTTGGTGTAGATGCAGATGTCGCCGGCGATGGCCAGGGACTTGTCGACAATACTGCGGGCATCCAGCTCGGTATTGTCCAGCAGGGCCCGCGCCGCCGACTGGGCGAAGGGGCCGCCGGAGCCGATGGCGATCAGGTTGTCCTCGGGCTCGATCACGTCGCCGTTGCCGGTGATGATCAGCGAGGTTTCCTTGTCGGCCACCGTCAGCAGGGCCTCCAGGCGGCGCAGGGCGCGCTCGGTGCGCCAGGCCTTGGCCAGCTCCACCGCGGCCCGCACCAGGTGCCCCTGGTGCTTGTCCAGCTGCGCTTCGAACAGCTCGAACAGGGTGAAGGCATCGGCGGTACCGCCGGCGAAGCCCGCGAGCACGTCGCCCTTGTGCAGGCGCCGGACCTTGCGCGCGTTGCCCTTCATGACCGTGTTGCCCATGGACACCTGGCCGTCGCCGCCGACGACCACGGAGTTGCCCCGGCGCACGGAGAGAATGGTTGTACCTCGAAACTGTTCCACTTGGGATCTCCTGCGGCTGAACAGGCTATGGTGGGGGCGGCCGGCGTTTTTTCAACCGGCGCCCTGGGTGCTGCGGCTGCGCTTGAGGAGCAGGGTGTCGATGTCCTGGCCCGCGGTCAGGCTGCGCGCCCGCGACATGCTGGCGCGGGTGTCGTAGGGGCCGAGAAATACCCGGAACCAGCGCCCGTTGTCGCTGCTGGATTCCTCCACCCGCGGCTCCAGGCCCAGCAGGAGGAGCTCCGCCCGGCGGCGGTCCGCGTCCTCGCGCTGGCGGAAGGAGCCCGCCTGCAGCAGATAAACCTCGGTGGTGGCGGCCGTGGTGCTCCGCGGCTGGGCCACGTCTGCCGGCTCCACCTCGACGTCGATGGTCTGCTCGGGCAGGATGGTGTAGAAGTCAAAGCGCGCCCTGGGCGGCGCCTCGGGCGCGGTCTCGGCGGCGCTGCGCGCGTCGACCTCCCCGGGCCCCGGGGGCAGGGTCACGAGGTACAGGGCCAGGCCCAGCACCAGGCCACTGAGCACCCCCGCGAAGTACCAGCGCCAGGGAGAGACCGCCGCCGGGGCTGCCCGGCGACTGGCGGTGGGCTTGCGCCGCTTGTTGTTTGAGGCGCGTGATTGTGCGGCGTAGTCGCGTGCCATTTACATCGACTCCGGCGCCGAGACGCCCAGCAGCGCAAGGCCGTTGGCGATCACCTGGCGCACCGCCTCGCTCAGGGCGAGGCGCGCATCGCGCAGGTCTTTATCGTCCACCAGCACCTTGTGCGCGTTGTAGTAGGTGTGGAAATCTCCCGCCAGCTCACGCAGGTAAGTGGCCACGGTGTGGGGCTCGAGGTTGCGCGCCGCGGCGGCGACCACCTCGGGGTAGCGGTCCAGCTGGCGCAGCAGGGCGGCCTCGTGCTCCGTGGTGAGCAGCTCGAGCTGGGCCAGGCCCTCCTCGGGGCGGAAGGGGGCGCTGTCCTCCTCGAGCTTGCGCAGGACGCTGCAGACCCGGGCGTGGGCGTACTGGATGTAGTACACCGGGTTGTCGTTGCTCTGGGACAGGGCCAGGTCGATATCGAAGGTGAGCTGGGAGCTGGGCGCCCGCGCCACCAGGAAGTAGCGGGTGGCGTCGCAACCCACCTCGTCGATCAGGTCGCGCAGGGTCACGTAGCTGCCAGCCCGCTTGGACAGCTTGACCTCCTCGCCCTCGCGCATCACCGTCACCATCTGGTGCAGCACGTAGTCCGGCCAGCCCTCGGGGATGTCCGTTTCCAGGGCCTGCAGTCCCGCCCGCACCCGGGTCACGGTGCTGTGATGGTCCGCCCCCTGCTCGTTAATCACCCGGGCGAAGCCCCGCTGCCACTTGTTCAGGTGGTAGGCGACGTCCGGCAGGAAATAGGTATAGCCGCCGTCGCGCTTGCGCATGACCCGGTCCTTGTCGTCACCGAAGGTGGTGGTGCGCAGCCACAGGGCACCGTCTTCCTCATAGGTGTGGCCGTTGGCAACCAGGGTCGCGACCGTCGCCTCCACCTCGCCCGCGTCGTACAGGGAGGACTCCAGGAAGTAATGATCGAAGTGCACGGCGAAGGCTTTCAGGTCCAGGTCCTGCTCGCGCCGCAGGTAGGCGACCGCGAAGCGCCGAATGGCGTCCAGGTCTTCCGGGTCTGCCGCTCCGGCGACATGGCGGTCCTCGGCGTCGATCTGCTCGCCGGCGAGGTAGGCGCGGGCGACCTCGGTAATGTAGTCGCCGCGGTAGCCGTCCTCGGGCCAGGCCGCGTCCTCGGGGGTCAGGCCGCGGCAGCGCGCCTGCACCGACAGCGCCAGATTGCTGATCTGGGCACCGGCATCGTTGTAGTAGAACTCGCTGGCCACGTCCCAGCCGGTGGCCCGCAGCAGGCGGCACAGGCTGTCGCCCACGGCCGCGCCGCGGCCGTGGCCCACGTGCAGCGGCCCGGTCGGGTTGGCGGAGACAAACTCCACCTGCAGCTTTTTGCCGCCGCCGGCGTCACTGCTGCCGAAGCGCGCGCCCGCCTCGAGAATGCGGGTCACTACCGCCTGGCTGCTGTCCTGGGAGAGGAAAAAGTTGATAAAGCCCGGCCCCGCCACTTCCGTGGCGCGGACGAAGTCGGCCTCGGGCAGTGCCGCGCAGATGTCGCCGGCGAGGTCGCGCGGCTTGCGGCCCGCGCGCTTGGCCAGGGTCAGGGCGATATTGCTGGCCAGGTCGCCGTGACTGGGATCGCGGGTGCGGTCGATCTGGATGTCGGGCGCGAGGTCGCCGGGAAGTTCCCCCCGGCTGACCAGCGTATCCAGCGCCTGTTGGATAAGCTCGGCAAGTTGCTGCTTCATGGAGTATTGCGGTATCCGGTCTGTCAGGAGTCATCGCGGCCGTCTGCAGCCGCCTGAAAACCGCACATTATCCTCGCAAGGCGGTCCCATGACCAGCGGCTCAGGCGAGCTCGATCGGATCCACGTCGATTGACCAGTTCAGGCCGCGTCGCCGGGGCAGCGCTTCTGCCAGCTCCACCAGCAGGCGGGCCCCGGCGCCCGCCGCCCGGCGGCTGGTGGCCTGCAACAGGAGCTGGCTGCGGTGGCGGCCCTGGCGCCGGGGCATGGGCGCGGGCAGGGGGCCGAGCAGAGCGCACCCTGGCGCTGCCTCGGCGCTGAAGTGCTGGCGCAGGGCGCCGAGGAAATCCTCGCCGGCGCCGGCGTCGACGCAGTCGCAGCGCACCAGCACCAGCTGGCCGAAGGGTGGCAGGCCGAGGCGCTCGCGCTCCTGGAGGATGCGACCGGCCTGGCTGGCATAGTCCTGGTGCAGCATGGCCAGCACCGCCGGGTGGTCCGGGTGGTGCGTCTGCAGGAGGACCTCGCCCGGCCGTTCCGCGCGCCCCGCGCGCCCGGCGACCTGGGTCAGCAGCTGGGCCATGCGCTCCTCGCCGCGAAAGTCGGCGCTGAACAGCAGGGCGTCGGCATCGATCACCGCGACCAGGGAGACCCCGGGAAAGTGGTGGCCCTTGGTCAGCATCTGGGTGCCCAGCAGGAGGCAGGGCGCGCCGCTGTTGACCCGCTGCGTGAGCGCCTCCATCGACTGCTGCCCCTGCATCGAGTCGCTGTCCACGCGGTAGATGGGGAAGGGGTCGAAGTGCCGCCGCAGGGTGGCCTCGGCCTGCTCCGTGCCGACGCCACTGGTGAGCAGCTGGCGACCGTGGCACGCGGGGCAGCTGTGTGGCAGGGGCTGGCGCGCGCTGCAGTGATGGCAGCGCAGCTGGCGCCGGCCCAGGTGTACCGTAAGGCGGGCGTCACAGCCGCTGCACTCCGCCAGCCAGCCGCAGTCGTGGCACTGCAGGCTGGGGGCAAAGCCCCGGCGATTGAGAAACAGCAGGACCTGCTCGCCCGCCTGCAGGCGGGCGTCCACCGCCTGCAGCAGCGCCGGCGAGCAGCCGGCGTCCAGGGGTTCCCGGCGCACATCGAGGCTCTGGATGCGCGGCAGCTGCGCGCCGCCGGCGCGGTGGGGCAGGCGGTGGTGGTGATAGCGCCCGCGGCGGGCGTTCTCCAGGCTCTCCAGGGAGGGGGTGGCGCTGCCCAGCACGACCGGGCAGCCCAGCAGCTGGGCGCGTTTGACCGCCACGTCCCGGGCCGAGTAGCGGAACCCGTCCTGCTGCTTGTAGGAGGCGTCGTGCTCTTCGTCGACAATCACCAGGCCGGCGGCGCGCAGGGGTGTGAATACCGCGGAGCGGGTGCCGATGATGATGTGCGCGTGCCCGCGCCGGGCGGCCTCCCAGGCGCGGCTGCGGGGCCCCTCGGAAAGACCGGAGTGGAGGACTTCGATGCTGGCATCAAAGCGTGCGCGGAAGCGCTCCAGGGTCTGGGGGCTGAGGCCGATTTCCGGGACCAGGACCAGGGCCTGCTTGCCCTGCGCCAGGCAGCGGTCGATCAGCTGCAGGTAGACCTCGGTCTTGCCCGAGCCGGTGACTCCGTCAAGCAGGTGGCAGCTGAAGCCCTCGCCCGGGGCCTGCACACCCTCGAGCGCGGCCCGCTGGTCCGGGTTGAGGGGCAGGCCACTGGCGCGGGGGGGCGGGCTGGCATCCGCCGGCGCCAGGCTGCAGCGTTCCACCAGGCCCTTGGTTTCCAGCTCCCGCAGGACCGCGCGGCTGACTCCCGCCGCGGTGAGCGCATCCCGGTCGAGGGCGCTGGCATCCCGCAGCAGGGCCAGGGCCTGCCCCTGGCGCGGCGCCCGGGGCAGGGCATCCGCGGGCAGGCCCTGGCCCCGATCGGTCAGGCGCCAGCCGGCCACGCCCGGGTCGGGGGGCTGCCGGCCGCGACGCAGGGGCGCGGGGAAGGCGGCGGCGAATACTTCCCCGGGCGGGTGTTGGTAGTAGCTGGCGGCCCAGAGGCACAGGTCCATCAGGTCAGGCGGCAGCAGCGGTACCGGGTCCAGCAATGCCAGCGCGGGCTTTAACTGCGCCGGATCGACCGCGCTGTCGCGGCTGACTTCCAGCAACACGCCGGTGACCTCGCGGTTGCCAAAGGGCACCCGCAGGCGCTGCCCCGGTGCGAGCCGAGCGACCTCGTCCCCCGTCATGTTGGCCGGGGGCAGATAGTCAAACAGGCGTCGCAGGGGCGTTTGGATGGCCAGGCGAAGTACAGACATTGCGCCCCTTTCAGGCTGGTTGTGCGGTGGCGGGAAGCGAGTGTAACAAATCCCGGCGGGGGCTTGCTTATCCATGCTTGTCTGGTAAGATGCCCGCCTATTTTTTGACCGGTCCAGCGTTAATCGAAGGCGCTGGAGCGTTTCCCAACAGGTTCAGGTGCGGTGCCCGACAGGGATCGGGTGGCGGCGCCATCTACCAGGAGAAAACCATGAAAACTGAAATCCACCCGAAGTACGAGGGCGTTACGGCGACCTGCAGCTGCGGCAACAAAATCCAGACGCGCTCCACCCTGTGCGAAGACTTCCACGTGGACGTCTGCTCCGAGTGCCACCCCTTCTTCACCGGCAAGCAGAAGATCCTGGACAGCGGCGGCCGCGTCGATCGCTTCAAGAAGCGCTTCGGCACCCGCGGCGCCAAGCGCTAAGCGCCCACCCGCACACCCAAAACGCCGGCCCCGCAATGGTCCGGCGTTTTTTTATGCCCATGGATGGGCGGTACATCCCGAGAGGCATGGAGAGCCTGCCCCGCTTTATCGGGCATGCCGGCAGCGATCAATGTCTAAGAAAAGGGGTCAGATCCCTTTTCATATTTAAAGGGGTCTGACCCCTTTTCTGCGCTTTTTAGTAAACAGGTATCCGCCCCTGTTTGCATGAAAAAGGGATCTGACCCCTTTTTGTTTGCCACCGGTGGGTGGGGGGCGGGTGAGTTGTCTTGTGGCAGTGCGGGCTTTTCTATATTCTCGTTGCCCTCCCAGCGGCTAAACCACGTGGGGTTCACGCGATGACAAGGGATTTCAGACAGGCGGCACTGGATTATCACGCCAAGCCCGTGCCGGGCAAAATCAGTGTCGAACTCAGCAAGCCTGCGGAGACCCAGCTGGATCTGGCGCTGGCCTACAGTCCGGGGGTCGCAGAGCCCTGCCGCGAGATTGCCGAGGACCCGGCGAACGCCTACCGCTACACCGGCAAGGCCAACCTGGTCGCGGTGATCAGTAACGGTACCGCGGTGTTGGGCCTGGGCAATCTCGGTTCCCTCGCCAGCAAGCCGGTGATGGAGGGCAAGGCGCTCCTGTTCAAACGCTTCGCGGGCATCAATGCCGTGGATATCGAGGTGGATACGGAAGACGCCAACCGCTTTATCGACACGGTCGAGTGTATCGCTGACACCTTCGGCGGCATCAACCTGGAAGACATCAAGGCGCCCGAGTGTTTCGAGATCGAAGCGACCCTCGCCGAGCGCTGCTCCATTCCCATATTCCACGACGACCAGCACGGCACCGCCATTGTCACCGCGGCGGGGATGCTCAATGCGCTGGAGATCCAGGGCAAGCGCCTGGAGGATGCGGTCATCACCTGCCTGGGTGCGGGCGCCGCGGCGATCGCCTGCATGCGCCTGCTGGTGTCGATGGGCGCGCGCCAGGAAAATATCTACATGCTCGATCGGCGCGGTGTCATCTATGCCGGTCGCGAGGGCGTCAATGCCTACAAGCGCGAATTTGCCAACCACACCGACAAGCGCAGCCTGGCGGACGCGGTCAGCGGCGCGGACGTATTTGTGGGGCTGTCCGGCGCCAACCTCCTGAGCCGCGAGATGCTGCTGTCGATGGCCGACCGCCCGGTCGTGTTCGCCTGCTCCAATCCCGACCCGGAGATCAGGCCAGAGCTGGCGCTGGAGACGCGGGACGACCTGATCATTGCTACCGGCCGTTCCGACTACCCGAACCAGGTCAACAATGTCCTGGGCTTTCCGTTTATTTTCCGCGGTGCCCTGGACGTGCGTGCCAGTGCGATCAACGAGGCGATGAAAATCGCGGCAGTGAAGGCGCTGGGCGCCCTGGCGCGGGAGCCGGTCACCCAGGAGGTGCTGGATGCCTGTGGTCTGGAGTCGCTGAGTTTTGGTGCGGACTACATCATTCCCAAGCCCATGGATTCGCGGCTGCTCACCCGAATCGCGCCGGCAGTGGCGCAGGCCGCGGTCGACAGTGGCGTGGCGCGCATTGATCTGCCGCCCGGCTACGCCCCGGGCGGCTAGGAGCCACGCCCCGCAAGCCCGGCCCTAGAAGATATCCCTGATCAGGTCGTCCGTGCCCTGGCGGCCGGGGCCTGATTCCTGGCCCGACGCAGCCCGCGACGGGACATGCTCCTCCCTGAAGTATTCAAAAATCGCATTCTGCTGTCCCGGTTCCGCCAGCAGGCCGGAGTCCGGGTCAATCCGCACCCGGGCGATGCCCGGGGGCAGCGGGCGCTGCTCTTCCGGGCTGTCTGCCAGGGCGCTGCGCATGTAGTTGATCCAGATAGGCAGCGCTGCCGTGCCCCCGAACTCGCGTCGCCCGAGGGGTGTGTACTCGTCGAAACCCACCCAGGTCGTGGTCACCACGTCCCGGTTATAGCCGGAGAACCAGGCGTCCATGGGGCCGTTGGTGGTACCGGTCTTGCCCGCAATGTCCGCGCGCTCGAGGGCCAGCGCCCGCCGTCCCGTGCCGCGGGTAATCACGTCCTGCAGGATGCTGTTGATAATGAAGTTGACGCGCTCGTCCATCACCCGCTCCGCGCGAGGTGGCTCATCGCTGGCGTCGCGGCCGAGAATTTCCTCCATGCTCAGTTCCTCGCCGGGGCCTGTCTCGGTGGGGCTCGCATCGTTGTCGCCACCCGTGCAGTCGCGGCACACCGTGGGCGGGCGCGCCTGGAAAACCGCGTCCCCATTGACGTCGTCGATGCGCTCGATCAGGTAGGGCCGCACCGCGTAGCCCCCGTTGGCCAGCACCGCGTAGGCGGCAGCGATCTCCAGCGGGCTGCTGTTCTGGGTGCCCAGGGCCAGGGACAGGTTGCGGTCGTACTGCGTGGTGTCGAAGCCAAAGCGGCCGATATAGGCCAGCAGGTTCTCCACCCCGAGTTGCTGCAGGAGGCGGATGGAAACCAGGTTGCGTGACTTGGTCAGGGCCCAGCGCAGGCGGGTGGGACCGTAAAACTTGCCGCCGTCATTCTCCGGTCGCCACATGCCCTCCAGGGAAGTGTCCTCCACCACAACCGGGGCGTCGTTGATCAGGCTGGCGGCGGTAAAGCCCCCGTCGAGGGCTGCGCTGTAAAGGAAGGGCTTGAAGTTGGAGCCGGGCTGACGCTGCGCCTGGATCGCGCGGTTGAACTTGCTGTTTTCAAAGCCCATGCCCCCGACCAGGCTGATGATCGCACCGTTGTCCGGGTTGAGGGACACCAGGGCCGCCTGGGCGGCGGGCACCTGGCCGAGATGCCACTGGTTCTCGGAGTCACGGTAAACCCGCACCAGGTCGCCCACCGCGACCACGTCCCGGGGTGACTGCGGCGCGCGACCGCGGGAATTTTCCGTCAGGTAGGGGCTGGCCTGGCGCAGGCCGTTCTCCCACAGGACGCTGCCGGTGGTGCCGTCCGCGAGGAGGATGGCCACCTGCTCGTCGGCTACCTCGGTGACGATGGCGGGGGCGAGTCCGGCGACCACGGGCGTATCCACCAGGGCCTCCAGCCAGGGCTCGCGCATGCTGGCCGTCCCGGCCTCCGGCGTCGCGGGCGGCAGCTGGCGCTCGGGCCCGCGATAGCCGTGGCGCTTGTCGTAGGTGATCAGGCCGTCGATCACCGCCGCCTGTGCCACCTGCTGCAGCTGCGAACTGATTGTGGTGTAGACCTCAAAGCCGTCGTTGTAGGCGGCCATGCCGTAGCGCTCCAGCATTTCCTGGCGCGCCATTTCCGCGGCGTAGTGCGCGGCGAAACTCAGCTGCGCACCGTGGTGGCGCGCGCTCACTGGCTCGGCACTCGCTGCGCGGAAGGCGGCGTTGTCGATATAGCCAAGGTCATGCATGCGCCCCAGGATCCAGTTGCGACGCTCGCGCCCGGCTTCCGGGCCGCTGATCGGGTTGTTGCGCGAAGGTGCCTTGGGCAGCCCGGCGAGCATCGCGTGCTGCGCCAGGTTCAGTTCGCCGATGCTGGTGCCGTAGTAAACCTGGGCGGCTGCCTCAAAACCGTAGGCGCGGTGGCCCAGGAACACGCGGTTGAAATACAGCTCGAAGATTTCTTCCTTATTGAGGGTGCGCTCGATCTCGATTGCGAGCAGGATCTCGTTGAACTTGCGCAGGAAGGTGCGCTCCAGGGTCAGGAAGTAGTTGCGCGCCACCTGCATGGTCAGCGTGCTGCCCCCCGACCCCTTCTCCCCGGTCAGCAGCAGTTCCGATACCGCGCGCATCAGGCCCATGAAATCGATCCCGCGGTGGCGGAAGAAGCTGTCGTCTTCGGCGGCCAGCAGGGCATTGATGAATTGCCGGGGAATGGCATCGAAGGGCAGCGGGTTACGCTTCTGCTCGCCGAACTGGCCGATCAGGTCGCCCTCCCGTGTGTACACGCGCATGGGCGTTTGCAGCTTTACATCCCGCAGCGTCTCAACGTCAGGCAGCTTGGGGCTGAGGTAGAGATAAATCCCGGCGCTCATCCATGCGGCCCCGAGGATTGACAGTACGCTGGCGCGCAAGAAAAGGCGTAGGAACTTCATTTATCCCTTTACAAAACAGTGGCTTGTATTACTGTAGACAGAGTTCGGGGGGCACCGTTTGGTAATTATAAGCTTTTTTTAGCTTTTGATTACACAAATGGATATGGTAGAACTAATATTAATGTATCGGTGCATAAAAAAATCCTAAGTCGATGATACTGATAGGAAAATAAATTGTTCGGTATTTTGGGGAAGAAAAAGGCAACACCGGTTCTGGGGCTGGACGTTAGTTCAACGACCGTGAAGTTGTTGGAGTTGAGTCAATCCGGAGGCCGCTACCGGGTGGAGAGCTACGCTGTGAGTTCCCTGCCGCTGGATGCCGTGATTGAGAAAAACGTCAATGACATCAGCGGCGTGTCAAATGCCATTCGGAATGTCGTTGCCCAGTCGCGCACCAAGCTGAAGACGGCGGCTGCGGCGGTGGCGGGGTCATCGGTGATCACCAAGGTGATCGACATGCCCGACGGCCTCAGCGACGACGACATGGAAACCCAGCTGACCCTGGAAGCAGACCAGTACATCCCCTACCCCCTTGAGGAAGTCGCAATCGATTTCGAGGTCCAGGGCGCTTCGCCGGACCGCGCAGGCCAGGTCGAAGTGCTGATCGCCGCCTGTCGCCGCGAGACCATCGACTCCCGCGTGGAGGCGATCGAGGGCGCGGAGCTGAAAGCGCGCATCATGGATGTGGAAGCCTATGCCATGGAGCGCGCCTACACCCTGATCCAGGACCAGCTGGATCTGGACGACGACTCCACCGTGGCCGTGGTCGACATCGGCGCGACCATGACTACCCTGAGCGTCCTCAATCGCGGCCAGACCATTTACACCCGGGAGCAGCTGTTCGGGGGCAAACAGCTTACCGATGAAATCATGCGGCGCTACGGCCTGCCCCTGGAAGAGGCGGGTCTGGCGAAAAAGCAGGGCGGCCTGCCGGATGATTACGAGCCCGAGGTTCTGGACCCCTTCAAGGATGCCGTGGTGCAGCAGGTGGCGCGGTCGCTGCAGTTCTTTTTCTCCTCCAGCCAGTTCAACGACGTGGATCACATTATCCTCGCCGGCGGCGTGGCCTCGATGGAGGGGCTGGCGGACGTGGTGCAGGACCGCCTGGGCACGCCCGCCTCGATTGCCAACCCTTTCGCCGATATGACCATATCCTCGCGCGTCAATGCGGTCGCACTCAGTAGCGATGCGCCAGCGATGATGATCGCCTGTGGCCTGGCCCTACGGAGCTTCGACTAATGGCGCAGATTAACCTCCTGCCGTGGCGCGATGAACGGCGTCAGGAGCAGAAGAAAGAATTCCTCACGATCCTGGTCATCGTGCTTGCCCTGGGTGTGGGCGGGGTGATCCTGGCAGACCGGATGGTCAATGCCCAGATCGATCACCAGCAGGCGCGCAACAGCTACCTGAACAAGAACATCAAGGAACTGGACACCAAGGTCGCGGAGATCAAGGAACTGCAGCGCAAGCGCAACCAGTTGATCGAGCGGATGCGCGTGATCCAGGAGTTGCAGGGCAACCGGCCAATTATCGTGCGCCTGCTGGACCAGCTGGTGCGCACCGTGCCTGACGGCGTCTTCTACACAAGCCTGACGACCAAGGACAAGGTGATAACGATCAACGGCGTAGCTGAATCCAACAACCGCGTTTCCAGCCTGATGCGCCGCCTTGATGCCTCGGACTGGCTGTCAGACCCCAACCTGGATGCGGTACGCGCGGCCCCCAACTATGGGGATCAGGCGACCACTTTCTCCCTCAAGGTGAAGGTGCAGCTGCCAAAGTCTGACGAAGAGACGGAGGGCTAGGGCATGGCGATGGAAGACACCCTGCGCTCGCTGCGCGAATTTGACATCAACGACCTGGACTTCGACCACATCGGTACCTGGCCCGTGGCGATCAAGGTCATTGTTGCCGTGCTGCTGCTGGCGGCGGTGCTGGCAGGTGGCGACTTCTATCACGTCAAGGACCTGCAAGCCCAGCTGGCAGGTGAAGCGCGCAAGGAAGTCGAGCTCAAGAAAGAGTTTGAAAAGAAGGCCTTCCAGGCCGCCAACCTTGAAGCCTACAAGCAGCAGATGGTTGAGATGGAGGAGTCCTTTGGCGCCCTGGTGAGTCAGCTGCCCAGCGACACCGAGGTCCCGGGATTGCTGGAGGACATCACCAACAAGGGGCTGCTCAACGGTCTCGAGATCAACAGTATTGACCTCAGGGATGAGCAGGCGCGGGAGTTCTACGTGGAGCTGCCCATCGCGATTCAGGCCAAGGGTTCCTACCACGACCTGGGGGCCTTCATCAGCGGCATGGCCGGCCTGCCGCGGATCGTGACCCTGCATGACTTCACGATTACCTCGCCAGGCAGTAACACCAACGAGCTGAGCATGAGCATCATCGCCAGGACCTACAGGTACAAGGACGGGGAGGCCGAGGGATGAGAATAGCGCTGCGTCCATTGCTGGCTCTCGCCGCGGCAGCGTTGCTGGGCGGTTGCGGTGGGGAGAATTTTTCGGACCTGGATGCGTTCATGGCCGAAAAGCGGGCGCGCCCGGGTGGTGTCATAGCGCCGATTCCAACCTTCAAGGCCTACGAGGCCTTTGCCTACAGTGCTACCGCCCTGCGCAGTCCGTTTGACCGGCCTATCGAGGTGCGGGAGCTGTCGCAGATGCAGGCAGTCAGCGCGATCAAGCCGGATGAGGACCGCGCCAAGGAATTCCTGGAGCAGTTCACCTTCGACTCTCTGGCCATGGTGGGTACCCTCGAGCGCGGGTCCACGGAATGGGCGCTGATACGCGACCCGGAAGGAGGCATCCACCGGATCACCCTGGGGAATTACCTGGGGCGCAGCCACGGCAAGGTGGTTGAGATGACGGACACTTACATCGCCGTCGTCGAGATCGTGAGCGACGGCACCGAGGATGGCTGGGTCGAGCGTCCGCGAACCATAGAATTAAGCGGCATTTAAGGCATTTCCACAGTGCCGGGGCGATGGGTGAGAGCCATGTTGACAATAACAGCGAAGTTGGGGAAGAGCGTCGTGAAACAAGGAACTAGCAGGTCTGTAAGCCGGATGCGGGGGCTCGCCATCAGCCTGGTCCTGGGTCTCGCAGCGCAAATGGCCCACGCCGCACCCACGGTGACAGATATCCAGTTCAGCTCACGGCCCGGCAGCATGTTCGAGGTACGCCTTGATTTTGACCAGCCGCCCCCGGAAACCCAGGCCTACACCATCGAAAAGCCCGCCCGCATCGCGATTGATTTCCCCGATACCAGCAGTGCCCTGGACCGCAAGCGCTACTCTCTCAACTACGGCAATGCCACCGGCGTGGTGGTGCTGGAGTCCGGCGGGCGCACCCGCATGGTGGTCAACCTGGTCACCCTGGTGCCCTACGAGACCCGGGTCGAGGGCAACAGCCTGTATTTGCTCGTGGGCCAGGACGGCAGCGATGAATACGTCAAGCAAACCTCTGACCCCACCCGTGTACCCGGCAAGGTCGAGCAGGTGGCCAAGGTTCGTTCCGAGATCAGCGATCTGCAGTTCCGGCGCACCGCCGAAGGTGAGGGCCGCCTGACCCTGCAGCTGACGAATCCGAGTGTGGACGTGAACGTGTTCAGCGAGCGCGGCGATGTCAAAGTGGAGTTCCTGGACACCCAGGTGCCCGATCGCCTGATGCGCCGCTATGACGTGACGGATTTCGCCACCCCGGTGGAGAGCGTGGTGGTGAACACCAGCGAGCGGGGTGCAACCCTGACCCTGAAAACCACCGGCGATTCCGACTACCTCGCCTACCAGACCGACAACGAGTACGTGATCAGCGTCAAGCAGTTGACCAAGAAAGAGCTCGAGGACCGCCGCGACGAGTTCAATTACGTGGGCGAGCGTATCTCGCTCAACTTCCAGGACATCGAGGTGCGGGCGGTGCTGCAGTTGATCGCCGACTTTACCGACCTCAACCTGGTGGCCAGTGACACCGTGTCCGGCCGCATCACCCTGCGCCTGCAGAACGTGCCCTGGGACCAGGCCCTGGAACTGGTACTGAAAACCAAGGGCCTGGACAAGCGCCAGGTGGGTAACGTGCTGATGGTGGCGCCGGCGGCGGAAATCGCCGAGCGCGAGCGCCAGGAAATCGAGGCCAACAAGCAGATTGCCGAGCTGGCGCCGCTGCAGAGCGAATTTATCCGCATCCGCTACGCCAGCGCCGCCAGCGTCGTGAAGCTGTTCCAGGCGGGTGCCGAGGAGGGCGGCCAGCTGATCTCGGGCCGGGGTTCGGTGGTGGTCGATCCGCGCACCAACTCCCTGATCATCACCGAGACCGCGGCCAAGCTGGCGGATATTCGCGACCTGATCGAGCTGGTGGATATTCCCATCCGCCAGGTGATGATCGAGGCGCGTATTGTCATCGCCCAGTCCGATCTCGAGGAGGAACTGGGTATTGAATGGGGTGGCGCCTATCTGGACCCGGATGCCAACGGCAATATCCTGTCCATTTCCGGTGATGCGCAGAACACGTTTGATCTCAACAATGCCGTGATCAATGGGACCCAGCCGACCCCGACCTTCCCCGGCGCCCTGGCAGTTGACCTGGGTGTGGCCGGTGCCACGGGTAGCTTTGCCGTGGGCTTTACCAGTGATGACTTGTTCCTGTCCGCCGAGCTCAGTGCGCTGGAATCCGCTGGCCAGGGTGAGGTGGTATCGCAGCCCAAGGTGATTACCGGGGACAAGCAGCAGGCCACGATCAAGTCGGGTACCGAGATTCCCTATCAGCAGTCGGCTGGCCAGTCGGGCGCAACCACGGTCTCCTTCAAGGAGGCGGTACTGAAACTCGACGTCACCCCCAATATCACCCCGGATGACCGCATCCTGCTCAACCTGGTGATCAACCAGGATTCCGTGGGCGACCTGGTCCCCAGCGGTGAAAACGGCGGCTTTATCCCGTCCATCGACACCACCGAGCTGACCACCCAGGTCCTCGTGGGTAACGGCGAGACCGTGGTCCTGGGCGGCGTGTTCCGCACCGAGGACCTGGAGTCGGTCACCAAGGTACCCTTCTTCGGCGACATTCCCTACGTCGGTGCGCTGTTCCGCAATACCACCAATTCGAAGACCAAGACCGAAACCCTGATCTTCATCACCCCCCGCATTCTCGCAGACACCTTGCTGGACTAGCGTGAGGTCGCACCTGGCCTGATGCCCCCACTGCAACGCGTTTTCCTGGTCGGCCCCATGGGGGCCGGCAAGACCACTATCGGTAAATACCTCGCCCGGCACCTGGGGCTGGGCTTTGCCGACACGGACGCGGAAATCGAATCCCGCACCGGCGCCGATATCCCCTGGATTTTCGACGTGGAAGGGGAGGAGGGCTTTCGCGACCGCGAACAGCAGGTGGTGGAGGAAATGACCCTCTGGGACAACATCGTGCTGGCCACCGGCGGCGGCGTGATCCAGCGTGCGGAAAATCGCCTCGCGCTGGGCGGGCGCGGTTTCGTGATCTACCTGCACGCCACGGTAGACGAGCAGGTGCGCCGCACCCGCCGGGGCAAGGGCCGCCCCCTGCTGCAGACCGACAACCCGGAACAGGTCCTGCGCGAGCTGATGGCCCGCCGCGATCCCCTCTACCGCGAGATCGCCGATCACGTGATCGACACCGACGGCTGCAGCCCGCGCACCGTGGCCCAGCGCCTGGTCAGGGCTCTGCAGTAACAGCCTTCAGCAAAAGCCTGCAGTAAAGACAATTCCCCCCGGGCGGCGCTATCATGGGCGTTTGTCCCAGCCAGGAATTGACCGCCCGTGCCGCTGATCATGCACACCCTTCACGTGGACCTCGGGGAGCGCAGCTACCCCATCTACATCGGCCGCGACCTGTTCGACAGCCCCGACCTGCTCGGCAGCCAGGTTCGCGGCTCCCAGGTCGTGCTGGTGAGCAATGACACCGTGGCACCGCTGTATGCGGAGCGGGTGCGCGCCGCCCTCGGCGAGCGCAGCCTGGTCACCGAAGTGGTCCTGCCGGACGGCGAGCAGCACAAACACCTGGACACCGTAGCGCATATTTTCGAGCGTATGCTGGCCGCGGGCCACGACCGTGGCACCACCCTGGTGGCGCTGGGCGGCGGCGTGGTGGGGGATATGACCGGCTTCGCCGCCGCCTGCTACCAGCGCGGGGTGCGCTTTATCCAGATACCCACCACCCTGCTGGCGCAGGTGGATTCCTCGGTGGGCGGCAAGACCGGGGTCAACCATCCCCTGGGCAAGAACATGATCGGCGCCTTCCACCAGCCCGAGGCGGTGCTGATTGACACGGTCACCCTGCAAACCCTGCCCGCGCGGGAGTTTGCCGCCGGCCTGGCGGAGGTCATCAAGTACGGCCTGATCTGCGACCGCGAGTTCTACGCCTGGCTGCAGGCGCACATGCCACGCCTGCTGGCGCGGGAGGAAGCGGCGCTGGCGGAGGCAATAGAGCGCAGCTGTGCCAGCAAGGCGGCGGTGGTGGCCGCGGATGAACGCGAGGGCGGGGTGCGTGCGATTCTCAATTTCGGTCATACTTTCGGACATGCGATCGAGACCCACCAGGGCTATGGCAACTGGCTCCACGGTGAGGCCGTCGCTGCCGGGATGGTCCTGGCAGCGCGACTTTCCGCCGCCCGGGGCTGGCTGCCGGAGGCAGAGGTAGAGAACCTGGTGGCCCTGCAGCGCAGCATGCAGCTGCCGGTGGCGCCGCCCCCGGAGATGGATGTCGCCGATTTCCGCGAGCTGATGGCGCGGGACAAGAAGGTGCGGGAAGGGCGCCTGCACCTGGTGCTGCTGCGCCGCCTCGGGGAGGCGCAGATAGTCGATGACGTCGCGCCCGGGGAACTAGAGGCCCTGTTCGAGGGGAGCTAAAGCGGTTTGTTCGGCCCCCGGCTTCCGTGTAAAATACCCGGCTCCCTTGCGTCTCCTGCCGGCCAGCCGGCGCGGGGCTCACCGTCGTAACCATCTGATTTTGTTATTTTTTTGGACTGACTATGCGCGCAGGCCTGTATAGACCTGAAGAATTCCGTGACAACTGCGGATTTGGTTTGATCGCCCATACTTCGGGGGATGCCAGCCATCGCCTGTTGCAGACGGCGATTGAGTCGCTGACCTGCATGACCCACCGCGGCGGTATCGCCGCGGACGGTAAAACCGGGGACGGCTGCGGTCTGCTGATGCAGATGCCGGTGCAGTTTTTCCGCACGCTGGCCGAGGAAACCTTCGGCGCGTCGCTGGGGGAGCAGTTCGCCATCGGCCAGATATTCCTCAGCCACGACGCCGGGCGCGCCACCGAGGCCCGGGACGCGATGGAGCGGGCGGTCACCGACCAGGGCATGGGCGTGATCGGCTGGCGCGAGGTGCCCACGGACAGCAGTGTCTGCGGCGAGATTTCCCTGGCCACGGTGCCGCGGATCGAGCAGCTGTTTATCGATGCCGCCGGCAAGAGTCCGCAGGAACTGGCCACCGCCCTGTTCGTGGCCCGGCGCAAGGCCGAGCTGGCCACCGCGGGCGACGACGACTTCTACATCTGCAGCCTGTCCGGCAAGGTGATTGCCTACAAGGGCCTGGTGATGCCGGTGGACCTGCCGAAGTTCTACCTGGACCTGGGTGATGAGCGCCTGGAAACCGCGATCTGCGTGTTCCACCAGCGTTTCTCCACCAATACCATGCCCCGCTGGCCCCTGGCGCAGCCCTTCCGCCTGCTGGCCCACAATGGCGAGATCAACACCATCGAGGGCAACCGCAACTGGGCGGAGGCCCGCACTGCCCTGTTCGAGTCCGAGAGCCTGCCCAATATCCGCGATATCGCCCCGCTGGTGAATCGCAGCGGCTCCGACTCCTCCAGCCTCGATAACATGCTGGACGTGCTGCTGACCGGCGGGGTCGACATGGCCCGGGCCCTGCGCATGCTGATTCCGCCCGCGTGGCAGAACATGGAGTCCATGGACCCGGACCTCAAGGCTTTCTACGAATACCACTCGATGCACATGGAGCCCTGGGACGGGCCCGCGGGCATCGTCCTCACGGACGGGCGCTACGCCGTGTGCCTGCTGGACCGCAACGGCCTGCGCCCGGCGCGCTGGGTGCGGACCACGGACGGCTTCATCACCCTGGCCTCGGAGGTGGGTACCCACAGCTACCGCAGCGAGGACGTGATCGCCAAGGGCCGCGTGGGTCCCGGCGAACTGCTGATGGTGGACACCCACACCGGCGAGCTGCTGCAAAGCGACGAGATCGACAACCGGCTGAAGGCACGCTTCCCCTACAAGCGCTGGCTCAAGGAGCACTCCTACCGGATCGAGGGCACCTTCGGCGGTGAAACCACCCCCGGGATCGACCTCGAGGACCTCGACAGCTACATGAAGATGTTCCAGGTCAGCTTCGAGGAGCGCGACCAGGTCCTGCGCCCCCTGGCGGAAACCGGCAACGAGGCGGTGGGCTCGATGGGTGACGACACCCCGATGGCGGTCCTGTCCCGCCAGCAGCGCTCCCTCTACGACTATTTCCGGCAGAAGTTTGCCCAGGTGACCAACCCGCCGATCGACCCCCTGCGGGAGGCGATCGTGATGTCCCTGGAAACGGATCTCGGCGGCGAGAAGAACATTTTCCTGGAAGGCCCGGAGCACGCGGACCGGGTGATCCTGTCCTCGCCGGTCCTGTCCCAGGGCAAGTTCAACACCCTGCTGCAGATGGAGCGCGCGGGTATCTCGGTGGCGGACATCGACGCCACCTACAGCCCCCAGGAGAAAAACCTGCAGCAGGCGGTGGCGGACCTCACCGCCGAGGCCGAGCGGGCGGTGCGCGAGGGCGCCACGGTGCTGGTGCTCTCGGACCGCGGCATCAGCCGCGAACGCCTGCCGATCCACAGCCTGATGGCGGTGGGCGCGGTGCATCACCACCTGATCAAGCAGGGCCTGCGCTGCGACGCCAACCTGGTGGTGGAGACCGCCAGTGCCCGGGATTCGCACCAGATTGCCTGCCTGATCGGCTTTGGCGCCACCGCGATCTATCCCTACATGGCCTACACCGTGCTCGAGGACCTGATTCGCAACGGCGAGTTGCTGGGCGAACCCAGTGCCTGTTTCAAGAATTACCGCAAGGGCGTGAACAAGGGCCTGCTGAAAATCATGTCCAAGATGGGCATCTCCGCGGTGAGTTCCTACCGCGGCGCCCAGCTGTTCGAGGCCGTGGGCCTCGCCAGCGAGGTGGTGGACGTGGCCTTCTGCGGCGTCGCCTCGCGGATCGAGGGCAGCGGCTTCGCCGAACTCGAGGCGGAGCAGCAATGGATCGCGCGCCAGGCCTGGAGCCAGCGCAAGACCATCCAGCAGGGCGGCCTGCTCAAGTATGTTCACGGCCAGGAATACCACGCCTTCAACCCGGACGTGGTCACCACCCTGCAGGAAGCGGTGGCCAGCGGCGACTACGCGGTCTACCAGCGCTACGCGAAACTGGTCAACGAGCGCCCGGTGGCGACCATCCGCGACCTGCTGCGGCCGGTGGCGGCGGCCACGCCCCTGGAACTGGATGCGGTGGAGCCGATCGAGGCCATCCTGCCGCGCTTTGACTCCGCGGGCATGTCCCTGGGCGCCCTCAGCCCCGAGGCCCATGAGGCGCTGGCCACGGCAATGAACCGCATCGGCGCGCGCTCCAACTCCGGCGAGGGCGGGGAAGACCCCGCGCGCTATGGCACCGAGCGCAGCTCCAAGATCAAGCAGATCGCCTCCGGGCGCTTCGGCGTCACGCCCCACTACCTGGTGAATGCGGAAGTCCTGCAGATCAAGGTCGCCCAGGGCGCCAAGCCCGGGGAAGGCGGCCAGCTGCCCGGCGGCAAGGTGAACGAACTGATCGCGCGGCTGCGCTACTCGGTACCGGGCGTCACCCTGATCTCGCCGCCGCCGCACCACGACATCTATTCGATCGAGGACCTGGCGCAGCTGATCTTTGACCTCAAGCAGGTCAACCCGGAAGCGCTGGTCTCGGTGAAGCTGGTTTCCGAGCCCGGCGTCGGCACCATCGCCGCCGGCGTCGCGAAGGCCTACGCCGACCTGATCACCATCAGCGGCTACGATGGCGGCACCGCGGCCAGCCCGCTGACCTCCATCCGCTACGCCGGCTCCCCCTGGGAGCTGGGCCTGGCGGAGGTGCAGCAGACCCTGCGCGGCAACCACCTGCGCGGCAACATCCGCCTGCAGACCGACGGCGGCCTGAAGACCGGCGCCGACGTGATCAAGGCGGCGATCCTCGGCGCCGAGAGCTTCGGCTTCGGCACCGCGCCCATGGTCGCCCTGGGCTGCAAGTACCTGCGTATCTGTCACCTGAACAACTGTGCCACCGGCGTCGCCACCCAGAACGAGAAACTCCGGGACGAGCACTTCCAGGGCACGGTGGAGATGGTGGTGAACTTCTTTACCTTCATCGCCACGGAAACCCGGGAGTGGCTGGCCCGGCTGGGCGTGCCCTCGCTGGAGGCCCTGATCGGCCGCACCGACCTGCTGGAGTGCCTGCCCGGGGAAACCGACAAGCAGGCGCGACTGGACCTTGCGCCCATCCTGTACAAGGACCCGGAATCGGAGGGCCAGCCCGAATTCTGCCAGGTGGCCTCCAACGACCCCTTCGACCGCGGCGAGAAAGCCGAGCAGATGACTGCCGCAGTCCTGCCGGCGATCGAGGCCCGTGCCGGCGGTGAATTCGAGTTCGAACTCACCAATTGCGACCGCTCCATCGGCGCCCGCCTGTCCGGCGAGATCGCGCGGCGCTACGGCAATACCGACATGGAGGCAGCGCCCGTGGTGCTGCGCCTCAAGGGCACCGCCGGGCAGAGCTTCGGCGTGTGGAATGCCGGCGGCCTGCACATGTACCTCGAGGGCGACTCCAACGACTACGTGGGCAAGGGCATGGCCGGCGGCAAGCTGGTGGTCTACCCCCCGCGGGATGCCCGCTTCAAGTCGCATGAGTCGGTGATCGTGGGCAACACCTGCCTCTACGGCGCCACCGGCGGCAGGCTCTTCGCCGCGGGTATTGCCGGCGAGCGCTTCGCGGTGCGCAACAGCGGCGCCCACGCGGTGGTGGAAGGCGCCGGGGACCACTGCTGCGAGTACATGACCGGCGGCACCGTGACCGTGCTCGGCCCGACCGGGGTCAACTTCGGTGCCGGCATGACCGGCGGCTTCGCCTTCGTGCTGGACCAGGACCGCGCCTTTATCGACAAGTACAACAGTGAGCTGGTGGAAATCCACCGGCTCAGCGGCGAGCACATGGAGGCTTACCGCTATCATCTGCGCAGCCTCATCGGCGAATTTGCGGAGGAGACCGGCTCCGAGTGGGGCGGGCATTTGCGCGACAACTTTGAGGATTACGTGGGCAAGTTCTGGCTGGTCAAGCCGAAGGCCGCGGACCTGGACCGTCTGCTGTCACGCCTGCGTAATACCGATTGACGCCCTCGTGGCAGGATTTTGCTTATGAGTAACCGCTTGGCCAACAACTTCCAGTTTATCGATGTCGGGCGCAATGACCCGGAGAAGAAGACCCTGGAAGCGCGCAAGACCGAGTACGTCGAGATTTACGAATCCTTCACCGCGGAAGAGGCGGCGGAGCAGTCTCACCGTTGCATCGAGTGCGGCAACCCCTACTGTGAGTGGAAGTGCCCGGTACACAACTTCATCCCCAACTGGCTGAAGCTGGTGTCCGAGGGCAACCTGTTCGAGGCGGCGGAGCTGAGCCACCAGACCAACACCCTGCCCGAGGTCTGCGGCCGGGTCTGCCCCCAGGATCGCCTGTGCGAAGGTGCCTGCACCCTTAACGACGGTTTTGGCGCGGTCACCATCGGCTCCTCGGAGAAGTACATTACCGATACCGCCCTGGCCATGGGCTGGCGCCCGGACATGTCCCGGGTGGTGGACACCGGCAAGCGGGTGGCCATTATCGGGGCCGGGCCCGCGGGCCTCGGCTGTGCCGACGTGCTGGCGCGGGCGGGCGTGAAGCCGGTGGTGTTTGACCGCTATCCCGAGATTGGCGGCCTGCTGACCTTCGGCATTCCCGAATTCAAGCTGGAAAAGTCGGTCATGACCCGGCGCCGGGAGGTGTTCGAGGGCATGGGTATCGAGTTCCGCCTCAACACCGAGGTGGGCCGCGACATCAGCGCGCAGGAACTGATGGACGAGTACGACGCCGTCTTCCTGGGCATGGGAACCTACAAGTACATGCGCGGCGGCTTCCCGGGGGAAAACCTCCCGGGGGTGGTCGAGGCGCTGCCCTACCTGGTGGGCAACGTGAACCACAACCTCGGCTTCGAGCAGGACTCCAAGGCCTATGTGAACCTCAAGGGCAAGCGCGTCGTGGTGCTGGGCGGCGGCGACACCGCCATGGACTGCGTGCGCACCGCGGTGCGGCAGCAGGCGGAGCACGTGATCTGCGCCTACCGCCGCGACGAGGAGAACATGCCCGGCTCCCGGCGCGAGGTGAAAAACGCGCGGGAAGAGGGCGTGGAGTTCCTGTTTAACCGCCAGCCGATCGAGGTGGTAGAGTACTTCGGCCAGGCCTGCGGGGTGAAACTGGTGCAGACCCGCCTGGGCGAGCCGGACGAGGGCGGACGCCGGCGCCCGGAGCCCGTTCCCGGCAGTGAGCAGGTGCTGGAAGCGGACGCGGTGATCATCGCCTTCGGTTTCCAGCCCGACCCGCCGCCCTGGTTCGAGGATGTCTCGGTGGAGCTTAACGACTGGCAGGGCGTGGTGGCCCCGGAAGAGCAGGCTTACCGATTCCAGACCACCAACCCCAAGGTGTTTGCCGGCGGCGACATGGTGCGCGGCTCCGACCTGGTGGTGACCGCGATCTGGGAGGGGCGCCAGGCCGCCGAGGGCATGCTCGATTATCTCGGCGTCTGATGACTCCGGCGCGTAAGGCAACAAGACTTTTATTTGGGAGCCATTGTGACCGAACTCAAGAATGACCGTTTCCTGCGGGCGCTGATGCGTGAGCCCGTGGATCGTACCCCGATCTGGATGATGCGCCAGGCGGGCCGCTACCTGCCCGAGTACCGCGCCACCCGCAGCGAGGCCGGGTCCTTCCTCGACCTGTGCAAGAATGCGGACCTTGCCTGCGAGGTCACCCTGCAGCCCCTGCGTCGCTACCCGATGGACGCGGCGATCCTGTTCTCCGACATCCTCACCATCCCCGACGCACTCGGCCTGGGCCTGTATTTCGAGGAGGGGGAGGGGCCGCGCTTTCGCAAGACCGTGCGTTCGGAGGAGGACCTCAAGGGCCTGAATGATTTCAAGGCCGCCGATAACCTCGACTACGTGATGAACGCGGTGAGCACCATCCGCCGGGAACTGAGCGGCAGCGTGCCGCTGATCGGTTTCTCCGGCAGTCCCTGGACCCTGGCCACCTACATGGTGGAGGGGGGCTCTTCCAAGGACTTCCGGCGGGTGAAGGCGATGGCCTACGACCAGCCGGAGCTGATGCACCAGCTGCTCTCGGTGCTCGCGGATGCGGTGGCAGACTACCTCGCGGAGCAGGTAAAGGCCGGGGCCCAGGCCCTGCAGATCTTCGACACCTGGGGCGGCGCCCTGAGTGCCGCCGGCTACAAGGAGTACTCCCTGAAGTACATGCAGCGGGTGATTTCCCGCCTGCCCATGGAAGCGGATGGCCGGCGGGTGCCGGTGATCGTGTTTACCAAGGGCGGGGGCCAGTGGCTGCCGGCGATCGCCGACTGCGGCGCCCAGGCCGTGGGTATCGACTGGACCACGGAAATCAGTGTCGCCCGCGCCCAGGTGGGCGAGCAGGTGGCACTGCAGGGCAATATGGATCCGGCGATGCTGTACGCCTCACCGGCGCGAATTCGCGAGGAAGTGAGCAATATTCTCGCCAGCTACGGCCATGGACCGGGGCACGTGTTCAACCTCGGCCACGGTATCACCCCGGAGGTCGACCCGGATCACGTAACCGCCTTTGTCGACGCGGTGCAGGAGCTCTCCCCCCAGTACCACCACGACTAAGGTGCAGGGCCGAATTCATTCGGCCTCACCCGCAACGCGACCCCGCTGACCCATACCTTGTAGGGCCGAATTCATTCGGCCTCACACCTCATTCGGCCCTACACGTCATTCGGCCTTACCGATCCGGCCAGGCTGCCCTAGCCCGTTTTCTTGCGCTCGGTGTCGCGCTCGCTGTCACCATTGCAGGGAAAACCGTGGTCCATTTCCAGCGCCGGTGACTCCGACGATGGCCGGCCCACCACCCGCGCCGGGACCCCGGCCACGGTGGTGTGGGGCGGGACATCCTGCAGCACCACGCTGCCGGCGCCGACCTTGGCGCCGTCGCCCACCTTGATATTCCCCAGGATCTTGGCCCCGGCGCTGATCAGCACCCCATGGCCGATCTTGGGGTGGCGATCGCCGTCTTCCTTGCCGGTGCCGCCGAGGGTCACCGACTGCAGGATGGACACGTTGTTCCCCACCACCGCGGTCTCGCCGATCACCAGCCCGGTGGCGTGGTCCAGCATCAGGCCGTGGCCGAGGCGGGCATTGGGGTGAATGTCCACGGCGAACTCGGTGGACATCCGGTTCTGGAAGAACAGGGCCAGGGAATGGCGCTCCTGGCGCCACAGCCAGTGGGCCACGCGATGGGTCTGCAGCGCGTGAAAGCCCTTGAAGTAGAGGAAGGGGATATACAGTTCTTGGCAGGCGGAGTCGCGCTCCATGACCGCGAGCAGGTCCGCGCGCACCGTCTCGCGCAGGCAGCTGTCGTCCTTGAGGGCCTCCTGCATCACCTCGCGCAGCAGCAGGGAGGAGGCCGCGGGGCTGTCCAGCTGGTTGGCGAGGTGAAAGCTGAGCGCGCGCTCAAGTTTGGAATGATTGAGAATCGTCGCGTGCAGGAAGCTGGCCAGGATCGGCTCCTTGGCCGCCTGTCGCGCGGTTTCCTCGCGAATCCGGTCCCAGACCGGGTCGCTCTTCTTCGGTGTCATCTCGCTACCTCTTGTACATGCGTGCCCTTTGGCAAGTGGGCACTGTAGACCATTCACCGCGGTCCGTCACGGCAACGGCCGCCGCGGCAGCGGCCGCCACGGCTAGGAGCGGGGTTCGCAGTGCGCACGGAAGCGCCACAGGTCATGCCCGCTGCGCTGGTACTTGGCCTCGAACAGGGTCAGGGGGTCTGACCCCTTTTTGACTGTGGTGATACGGCCCCGACAGCCCGCCAGGTTCAGGGCAGTCCCAAACTCCTCCACGTACAGCTGCCAGTTGGAGCGCAGCTCCAGGGTACCCCCCAGGGCGAGCAGGTTGGCCAGGGCCGGATGCCCGTGCACCCGCCGCTGCAGGTGGGCCGCCTTGGGCCAGGGGTTGGGATACAGCAGGTAATGGTAAGCCACGGTCCAGGCCTGGGTTTCCACCAGGGCCCAGATGTCCTCGCAGTCGGCCTGCAGCAGGAGATAGTTATCCGCCTCGCCCGCCACGTGGCGCCCCAGGCGATGGGCGGACTTGTCGATGCCCACCACCAGGTGATCCGGGTGGGCGGCCGCCAGGCGCGCACTGCTGCGCCCGGTACCGCAGAAGGAATCCAGTACCAGGGGCCGGGGTGCGGCGTCCTGCCGCGCCAGCAGCGCGCGGAAGGCCTCGCGGCTGTGGGCGCTCACCGGGCGCAGGTGGCGCCGCTGCAGGTGGCGCGCCACCACCTCCGCCAGGCGCGGATGCAGGAACCGCTGGTTGCTGCTTACGGGGCGAGAGTCGGCTTGCAAAAGGGCAAAGCTCCTGTAACAGTGAGCGCCACCGCCCGGGCAGCGCTGGAGCCGGACTGGCACACATCGCATGATAAACGGGCACTCCCCGCTGTGCCATTGGATGACCTCGTAACATGCGAAAGGACCTGCGCCCCTACTGGCTGAAGAAAGCCTACCTGAAGTGCCGCAGCTGGTACGTGGATTACTTCCTGCGTCCGGAATGCGTGACCCTCGGCCCCTACCCCACGATCATGAAGCCCTGGTACGTGCATATCTCGGGGCCCAATATCCACATCGGCCGCAGCTTCACCGCGATCGGTGAGCCCATGCACCGGGTGGAGATCGGCGTCTGGGGCCGGGAGGAGGGCGCCGGCCGGGTGGATATTGGCGACTGCGTGCTGATGAGCCCGGGCTCGAGGATCAGCGCCAGCGACGAGATCGTGATCGGCGATGGCACCATGCTCGCCAACGGCGCCTACATCACCGACTCGGACTGGCACACCATCTACGACCGCACCCGGCGCGACGAGCGGGTAACCCCGGTGCACATCGGCCGCAATGTCTGGCTGGGCGACCACGCCACCGTGCTCAAGGGCGTGACCATCGGCGACAACTCGGTGGTGGCGGCGCGCGCCGTGGTCACCCGGGATGTGCCGGCCAACGTGGTGGTGGCGGGCAATCCCGCGCGGGTGGTCAAGGAGCTCGATCCGGAGCGCGAGTTCGTCACCCGCATGGACTACTTCGCCGACCCCGCCGGGCTCGAGCGGTTTTTCGACCAGGTGGACCGCGAAGTGCTTGCGGGTAACTCCCTCCTGCGCTGGCTCTGGTCGGTGATCTACCCCGCCTCCCGCCGCGGCCTATAGCAGCCGCAGGGGTTCCTCCTGCAGCGCCGCCAGCTGCTCGCGCAGTTCCAGGATGTGGTCCGCCCAGTAGCGCTCGGTGTTGAACCAGGTGAAGCTGCGGGGGAAGGCCGGGTCCTCCCAGCGCCGCGCCAGCCAGGCGGCGTAATGCACCAGGCGCATGGTGCGCAGGGCCTCGACCCAGCGCAGCTGGCGCGGGTCGAAATCGGCGAACTCGTTGTAGCCCTCGATCAGCTCCGCCAGCTGCAGCTCCCGCGCCGGGCGCTCGCCGTTGAGGAACATCCACAGGTCCTGGATCGCCGGGGCCATGCAGCAGTCGTCCAGGTCGACGAAATGGGCGGTGTCGTCGCGCCAGAGGATATTGCCGATATGGCAGTCGCCGTGCACCCGCAGCAGGTCCTCGTCGCGGACCTCGCCGTACAGGGTCTCAACCGCCTTCAGCAAATCCGCGGTCAGGGACTCGTAGGCCGGGCGCAGCTCCCCGGGGATAAAGCCGTCGAGCAGGTATTCCCGGCAGTCCCCCAGCATGGTCTGCACGGACAGGGTGACCCGGTGGCGGAAGCGCTCGCTGCGGCCCACGTTGTGGATGCGCCCGAGGGTGCGCCCGAGCACCAGCATGTTGTCGAGGTTGTCCAGCTCAGGCGGGTAGCCGCCGCGGCGGGGAAACAGGGCGAAACGAAAACCCTCGAAGCTGTGCAGGGTCTCGCCGGCCTCGTTGACCAGGGGCGCGACCACGGAGATCTCCGCGTCCTGCAGGGCCAGGGCGAAGGCGTGCTCCTCGGCGATCTGGGCGTCGCTCCAGCGCTCGGGGCGATAGAACTTGGCGATCAGCGGCAGCTGATCCTCGATCCCCACCTGGTAGACCCGGTTCTCGTAGCTGTTGAGGGCCAGCAGGCGCGCATCGCACAGGTAGCCCGCGGATTCCACGGCATCGATGATCCGGTCCGGGGACAGGCGCTCGTAGGGGTGCACGGTCGTGCTCATGGCAGATCCTCGGACAGCAGGGCGGCGCTCTTGACCTGGGCGTAGAGTGCGTCCCCCGGGGCCAGCGCCAGTTGCGCCGCGGAGCGGCGGGTAATGCGGGCCAGCAGGTACTGGTCACCCAGGGCCAGGCGCAGCAGCACCCGGGTGTCGCCGCTGCGCTCCAGTTCCGCCACCGTGACCGGCAGGATATTCAGGATGCTGCTGTCCTGGGGGTAGCTGCGGCACAGGCTGACATCCCGGGCCGGGATGCGCAGCCGCCGGCGCTGCCCCGGGGCGCCCTCGAGGCGGTTGACCCACAGGGTCTGGCCGGCGATGCGCAGCCCGCTGAGGCCGTATTCTTCGTCCTGGCTTGCCAGCTCCGCCTCCACCACCGCCGCGGCCCGCTCTTCATGGGCCAGGGGGGTATCGATGCGGCTGCACAGGTCCAGCAGGGAACCGCTGGCCACCACCTCGCCCTGCTCCAGCAGGAGCATGCGGTCGGCCAGCTGGCAGACTTCCTCCACGTCGTGGCTGACGTAGAGCATGGGGATGCCGCCCTCGGTCACCGCTTGCTGCAGGCCGCTGACGCAGCGCTGGCGGCTGGCGGCGTCGAGGTTGGCCAGGGGTTCGTCCAGCAGCAGCAGGCGCGGCGCGGCGAGCAGGGCGCGGCCGATGGCCACCCGCTGGGCCTGGCCCGCGGACAGGGTATTCACCGAGCGCGCCAGCAGGGACTCCAGGTCGAACCAGCGAATCACCGCTTCCCGGGTCACCGGACCCGCGCCCCGTCGCCGGGCGCCGAAGTCGAGGTTGCCGGCCACGTCCAGGTGCGGAAACAGCCGCGCATCCTGGAACACGAAACCGATATCCCGGCGCCAGCTGGGCAGGTACTGCCGCTCACCCTGCCAGGGGGTGTCGGCGAACAGGATACGGCTGCCCGCGCTGGCCCGGCGCAGCCCGGCGATACAGTGCAGCAGGGTGGTCTTGCCGCTGCCGCTGGGGCCGTGCACCGCGGTGACCCCGGCGAGGGGCAGGTCCGCCTGCACCCGCAGGTGAAAACCGTCGTCCCCCGGGCAGTCGAGGGCCAGCTGCAGCTCGCTCACGGCAGCACCTGCCAGCGACCGTTGCGGCGGTAGAGGTAGAACAGCAGCAGCAGGGAGAACACCACCAGGCCCGCGGCCAGGCGGTGGGCCTCGGCAAATTGCAGGGTTTCCACGTAATCGTACAGGGCCACCGAGACCACCCGCGTTTCCCCCGGGATGTTGCCGCCTATCATCAGGATCACGCCGAATTCACCCACGGTGTGGGCAAAGCCCAGGCTGGCGGCCACCAGGAACTGCGGGCGGGTCATCGGCAGCACCACCGCGCGGAACTGCTGCAGGGGATTTGCCCCGAGGGTGGCGGCGGCCTGCAGCAGGCCCGCGGGTACCCGGCTGAAGGCCGCCTGCAGGGGCTGCACCACAAAGGGCAGGGAGTAAATCACCGAGCCGATCACCAGGGCGCTGAAGCTGAAAGCCAGCTGCTCGCCGGTGAGTGAGGCCCAGGCCCGCCCCACCGGGGTGTCCGGGGCCAGCATCAGCAGCAGGTAGAAGCCGAGCACCGTGGGCGGCAGCACCAGGGGCATGGCCACCAGTGACTGCACCAGGGCGCGGCCGTTGCCCTCGCCCCGGGACAGCCACCAGGCCAGGGGCGTGCCCAGCAGGATCAGCCATACGGTAGTGACCCCGGCCAGGGCCAGGGTCAGGGTGATGGCATCGATTTCAGCGGCGGTCATGGGCAGCTATCGTAGCCTTTTCCCAGGATCGCCGCCTGGATTTCGGGGCTGCGCAGCCAGTCGAGGTAGGCCCGGGCCGCCGGATTATCGGCGCCGCGCTTGAGCAGGGCCGCGTGCTGGGCGATCGGCGCGTGCCAAGTGGCGGGTACCGCCAGGCCCGGCGCCAGGGCCCGGGGCACCAGGGCCAGGTCCACCGCACCGCTGTGCCAGAACTGGTAGGCCTGCACCGCGTTGTTGCCCAGTACCTGCTTGCGCGGTGCCCCGGCGGCAAAGGCCGCGCGTGCCAGCACCTGCTTGGCGGCGCGACCGTAGGGCGCGGTGGCGGGGTTGGCGATGGCGAGGCTGCGGCCGGGTTCCGCGAGGGCGGCAAAGTCCCCGGCGCCCACCAGCACCAGGCGACCCAGGGCGTAGCAGGCGGGCTCGCTGGCGAGCCCCGCGGCAGCCAGGCGGGCGGGGGAGTCGGCATCAGCCGCCAGCAGGACATCAAAGGGCGCGCCGTGCAGCACCTGGCTGTGCAGGACCCCGGTGGAGGCGCTGCTGAGGGAGACCGCCACGCCGGCTTGCTGCTCGAAGCGCGGGTTCAGCGCCTCCAGTACCTGGCGGAAATTGGCCGCCACCGCGACCTGCAGCGGGGCCTCGGCGCGGGCGCCGAAGGCCAGGGTCAGGAGCAGCAGCAGGGCGCAGCGTCGCATCGCGGTTCTCTCAGACGGTTCTCTCAGGCTGTTCTCTCAGGTTCTGGCCGGGGGTGTGGGGGTGCGCGCCAGGCACCAGATGTGCATCCGGGCCGCGCCCGCCTCCTGCAGGCACCGGGCCAGGCGCGCCGCGGTGGTGCCGGTGGTGAGCACGTCATCCACAATGGCGACGCGCAAATTGGCACAGGGCCTGCGGATTGTAAAGGCGCCCCTGAGGTTGCGCGCGCGGGCATCGGCGTCGAGGCTGGCCTGGGCCGGAGCGCGCCGGCGGCTGACCCGCGCCGGATCCAGGCGGGCGCCAGCCAGTGCCGGGTGCTGCCCTTGCAGGCCCGCCGCCAGCTGCTCGGCCTGGTTAAAGCCGCGCCGCAGCCAGCGGGTCCAGTGCAGGGGTACCGGCAGCACCAGGTCCACGGGCGGCAGCTCGCGCGGTCCCAGGCGCAGCCACAGCTGGGTCATCAGGTGGCCCAGGCGCGGGTCCGGGGCGTATTTCCAGCGGCTGAGCAGCAGCGCCACCTGGGGGTCATAGCACAGGGGCGCGGTGCAGCTGTCCCAGGGCGGGGGCTGCTGCAGGCAGTTTCCACACAGCAGGTTTGGGTCCGCGGTACCCGGCCCGCCCGGCAGGGGCAGGGCGCAGCGCCGGCAGCAGCGGCTGTTGCGCGGCAGCGCGGCCTGGCACTCACCGCACAGGGGCAGGGGCTGGCCGCTGTAGAGGCCGCAGAGCAGGCAGACCTGGGGGAAGCAGGCGTCCAGCAAAGCCTGCAGGCCACGCCGCAGGCAATTGTTAACCACGGGGTGACTCACCGGTTGACAGTGCCCGGCGGCGACCTATGATGTGGCTTTCTCTTTTGACCCAGGAATGCCCCATGTCTGTTTCCTCCATTGCCCCCGCTGAACTGCGTCACGACTGGCGCCGCGATGAAATCGAGGCGCTGTTCGCGCTGCCCTTCAACGACCTGCTGTACCGCGCCCACACGGTGCATCGCCAGTATTTTGACCCAAACGCGGTCCAGGTCAGCACCCTGCTTTCCATCAAAACCGGCGCCTGCCCCGAGGACTGCGCCTACTGCCCCCAGAGCACCCGCTACGACACCGGGCTGGAGGTGGAAAAACTGATGGAGGTGGAGGCGGTGCTGGAGCAGGCCCGGGCGGCCAGGGCCAGTGGTGCCACCCGCTTCTGCATGGGCGCGGCCTGGCGCTCGCCGAAGGCGCGGGACATGCCCTACGTGGTGGCCATGGTCGAGGGCGTGCGCGAGCTGGGCCTGGAGAGCTGCATGACCCTGGGCATGCTCACGAAAGAGCAGGCTGCGGAACTGGCCGAGGCGGGGCTGGACTACTACAACCACAACCTCGACACCTCGCCGGAGTACTACGGCGACATCATCACTACGCGCACCTATCGCGATCGCCTGGACACCCTGCAGCACGTGCGCGATGCCGGCATGAAGGTCTGCAGCGGGGGCATCGTCGGCATGGGCGAGTCCGCCAATGACCGTGCGGGCCTGCTGCAGGAGCTGGCGAACCTGCCCCAGCACCCGGAGAGCGTGCCGATCAACATGCTGGTGCGGGTGGAGGGCACGCCCCTGGCCGATGAGGAAGACCTCGACCCCTTCGAATTCATCCGCACGATTGCGGTGGCGCGCATCCTGATGCCCGCCTCCCACGTGCGCCTGTCCGCCGGTCGCGAGTCGATGAACGAGCAGATGCATGCGCTGGCCTATTTTGCCGGCGCCAATTCCATCTTCTACGGCGAGAAGCTGCTGACCACGCCCAACCCCCAGGCCAATGCCGACATGGAGCTGTTCGGGCGCCTCGGCATCCACCCGGAGGCCCGGGAACTGGAGCGCGCCCCCGAGGACCCGCACCCGCAGTTCTACGACGCCGCCAGCCGCGCCTGAGGCATGTCCGCATTTCCCGACCGCCTGGCGGCCCTGCTGGCCGAGCGCCAGCAGGGCCAGCTGTACCGCCGCCGGCAGACCCTGGATTCCGCCCAGGGACCGGTGGTGCGCCTGGGCGCGCGGGAGCTGCTGAACTTCTGCAGCAATGACTACCTGGGCCTGGCGTCTCATCCGGAGGTGATCCAGCGCCTGCGCGAGGCGGCCTCCCAGTGGGGCGTGGGCAGCGGTGCCTCGCCCCTGGTCTGCGGCTACAGCGCGCCCCACCGGGAACTGGAGGAGGCCCTGGCCGACTTCACCGGGCGCTCGCGGGCGCTGCTGTTCGGCAGCGGCTTCGCCGCCAATACCGCCACCCTCGGCGCCCTGCTGCGCCCCGGCGACACCGTGCTCCAGGACCGGCTCAACCACGCCTCCCTGCTGGACGGCGGCCTGCACAGCGGGGCCCGCCTGCGCCGTTTCACCCATAACGATGTGACCGATCTCGAGCGCAAACTGGCCAGGGCCCCCGGGCCGGCCCTGGTGGCGGTGGATGCAGTGTTCAGCATGGACGGCGACGTGGCGCCGCTGGCGGCACTGGCCCGGGCGGCGGCCGCCGCGGACGCCTGGCTGATGGTGGACGATGCCCACGGCTTCGGCGTGGCCGGGCCGGCAGGCGCCGGCAGCGTGGCCGCCGCGGGCCTGGACCAGGCCAGTGTACCGGTGCTGATGGCCACCCTGGGCAAGGCCCTGGGCACCGGCGGCGCCTTTGTCGCCGGCAGCGAGGACCTGGTCGAAGCCCTGCTGCAGGGTGCCCGCCACTATATCTATTCCACCGCGCCGCCCCCGGCGCTGGCGGCCGCCACCCTCACCGCCCTGGACCTGCTGCAGCGGGAGAGCTGGCGCCGGGAACACCTGGCCACGCTGGTGCAGCGCTTCCGCAGCGGCGCGGCGCAGCTGGGCCTGCCCCTGGGCGAGAGCCAGGGCCCGATCCAGCCCCTGGTCACCGGGGATGCCGCCCGTGCCCTCGCGCTCAGCGCCGCGCTGCGGGAGCGGGGCTTTTTGGTCAGCGCGATCCGCCCGCCCACGGTCCCCGCGGGCACCGCCCGGCTGCGGGTGACCCTGAGTGCGGCCCATTCCCCGGAGCAGGTCGACGCCCTGCTGCAGGCCCTGGCAGATTGCGGGGCGACCCGCTGATGTGCCGGCTGCATACGGAACGGCTCCTGGCCAGTGGCAGCGCGCAGCAGGAACTGGTGCTGCTGCACGGCTGGGGCAGCAGCCTCGCCGCCTGGCGGCCCCTGCTGCCGGCGCTGCGGCCCTGGGCCAATATCACCCTGGTGGATCTGCCCGGGCTGGGCGGGGCCGGGGAGGGCGTGCCCGACCCGGAGGCGCTGGTGGACCTGGTGCTGGCCCAGGCGCCGACACGGGCGGTTTATGTAGGCTGGTCCCTGGGGGGGCAGCTGGCAGCCCTGCTGGCCGGGCGCGCGCCCGAGAGGGTAAGCGCCCTGGTGACCCTGGCGAGTAACCCCCGCTTCCTGGAGACGGGTGCCTGGCCCGGTGTGGCTGATACGGCGCTGGCCGAACTGCGCACCCAGGCCGCCGAGGCGCCCCTGGCGGCGCAAAAGCGACTCGAGGCCCAGCAGTGCCTGGGGCAGCCCGCCGCGGGCGCCCTGCGCCGGGCCCTGGCGGCCTGTCGTGGCTCGGCGGAGAACCTGGAGACAGGCCTCGCCTGGCTGGCCAACCTGGACCTGCGCGACACCCTGAACGGGCTGGCCTGCCCCCAGTACCACCTCCTGGGTGCGGACGACAGCCTGCTGCCGCCGGCGGTGGCGGACGCGCTCACCGCGCTGCTGGCGCCGCGGGACACAGCCCGGGTAGAGGTGTTGGCGGCGGCCGGCCATGCCCTGCCCCTGCAAGTGCCGCAGGCCGTGGCGGACCGGCTGCAGGCTTTGTTGGATGAAGACTGGCTGGAGGCGCACGACCTGCTGGGCGGACCGGCTGCGGAAGGCGCCGCGCCGCTGCCGCCGAAAGCCGCGGTGGCGGACTCCTTCAGCCGTGCGGCTGGTGACTACGACCGGGTGGCGCAGCTGCAGCGGCAGGTCGGGGAGCGCCTGCTGCAGCAACTGCCGGCGCCTGACTCTCGGGTGGAGACGGTGCTGGACCTGGGCTGCGGTACCGGCTTTTTCCGCCCCGCCCTGCGCCAGCGCTACCCCGGCGCCCGCTACCTGGGCCTGGACCTGGCCCCGGGAATGCTCGGCTTTGCCCGCGCCGCCCAGGGCAGTGCCGGGGAGTGGGTGGCGGGGGACGCCGAGCAGTTGCCCCTGGCCACCGGCTCTGTGGACCTGGTGTTCAGCAGTCTGGCCCTGCAGTGGTGCCCGCGTCCCGAGGCGGTGTTCGCCGAGCTGGCCCGGGTGCTGCGCCCCGGCGGGCGCTGCCTGTTCAGTACCCTGGGGCCGGAGACCCTGTGTGAGCTGCGCCAGTCCTGGGCCGCGGTGGATGCGCACCGCCATGTCAACGAGTTCCTGCCGCCGGCGCGCCTGTCCGCGGCCGCGCAGCACCTGCCCTGCGCCGCGCTGGACCTGACCCGGGAGACCATCTGCCTGCAATACAGCGAGGTTCGGGAGCTGTTTGCCGACCTCAAGACCCTGGGCGCCCACAATATGAACCGCGGTCGCCGGCCCGGCCTCGGCGGGCGGCGGGCGCTGCTGGGCATGATCTCGGCCTATGAGCAGTTCCGCGTGGGCGGCCAGCTGCCGGCCAGTTACGAGGTGCTGTTCGGCACCCTGGAGCGCGCATGAGCAAGGCCTGGTTCGTGACCGGCACCGACACCGAGGTGGGCAAGACGGCGATCGCCTGCGCCCTGCTGCACGCCGCCAACCGGGCGGGCCTGCGCACCGCGGCGGTGAAGCCGGTGGCCGCCGGCACCGACGCCGAAGGCCACAACGAAGACGCCCTGCAGCTGCAGGCGGCGATGAGCGAGACCCTGCCCTACGCCCAGGTCAATCCGGTGGCGCTGGCACCGGCCATCGCGCCGCATATCGCCGCGCAGCAGGCGGGCCGCTCCCTCAGCGTGGCGCGCCTGGCGGGCTACTGCCGCGGGGTGATGCTGGGCGGCGCGGACTTCACCCTGATCGAGGGCGCCGGCGGCTGGCGGGTGCCCCTGGGCCCCCGGGAGACCCTGGCCGACCTCGCCCGGGAACTGAACCTGGGGGTGATCCTCGTGGTGGGTATGCGCCTGGGCTGCATCAACCATGCCCTGCTCACCGCCGAGGCGATCCGCCGGGACGGCCTGCCGCTGGCGGGCTGGGTGGCCAACCAGCCGGGGCCTGAAGCCATGGCCTGCCATGCCGAGAACGTCGCGACCCTGCACCAGTTGCTGCCCGCGCCCTGCCTCGGGGAACTGGGCTTCCAGCAGCCTTTTGACCCCGCCCTTGCCAGCGAATCGCTGGATATCCGCTATCTCCTGGACTTGTAAGCATTCACTTACATCCTCCGACCCCGGGCCACATATAACCCGCTGTCTGTGATTTGACGCACATTCCGGGCAAAAAGTTATTTGACTTTGCGCGGTTTGGCCCCAGAATGTAAACACCGAACACATTGGCCCCGCGCCGCATCCCACGCCGCGCCATCCCGGGCCGTCCTTTGAGAGGTAATTGTCATGCCCGAGTACAAGGCACCCCTGCGGGACATCAGCTTTGTGATGAACGAGCTGCTGGAATCCGAAGCGCTGTACCAGACCATCCCCGGCTACGAAGACGCCACCGCCGACCTGATGAACGCGATCGTCGAGGAGGGCGCCAAGTTCGCCGAGAACGTGCTGTCCCCCCTGAACCAGAGCGGTGACGAGGAAGGCTGCACCTGGACCCCCGAGGGTGTTACCACCCCCGAGGGCTTCGCCACTGCCTACCAGCAGTACGTGGAGAACGGCTGGCCCTCGCTGGCGGCCGACCCCCACTACGGCGGCCAGGGCATGCCCGACTTCCTCGGCAGCGTGGTCAGCGAGATGGTGGGCACCGCGAACTGGTCCTGGGGCATGTACCCGGGCCTGAGCCACGGCGCGATCAGCACCCTGGAAACCCACGGTGATGAGAGCCAGAAGCAGACCTACCTGACCAAGCTGATCGAGGGTTCCTGGACCGGCACCATGTGCCTGACCGAAGCCCACTGCGGTTCCGACCTGGGCCTGCTGCGGACCAAGGCCGAGCCCCAGGCCGACGGCAGCTACGCGATCACCGGCACCAAGATCTTTATCTCCGCCGGTGAGCACGACATGGCGGAAAACATCGTGCACATCGTGCTCGCGCGCCTGCCCGATGCCCCCGCCGGAACCAAGGGGATCTCCCTGTTTATCGTGCCCAAGATCAAGGTCAAGGCGGACGGCAGCCTGGGCGAGCCCAACGCCCTGCAGTGCGCGTCCATCGAGAAGAAAATGGGCATCAAGGCCTCCGCGACCTGCGTGATGAACTTCGACGGCGCCCAGGGTTACCTGATCGGCCCGCCCAACCGCGGCCTGAACTGCATGTTCACCTTTATGAACGTGGCGCGTATCGGTACCGCGATCCAGGGCCTGGCCCACAGCGAGCTCTCCTACCAGGGCGCCCTGGCCTATGCCCGCGACCGCCTGTCCATGCGCAGCCTGAGCGGCCCGAAGAACCCGGACGGCCCCGCCGACCCGATCATCGTGCACGCCGACGTGCGCCGCATGCTGCTGACCCAGAAGGCCTTCGCCGAGGGCAGCCGCGCGTTTATCTACTTCCTCGCCCAGCAGGGCGATATCGTGGCCCACGCCGCCGAGCCCGAGCGGGTCAAGGCTGCGGACGACCTGCTGGCAGTGCTCACGCCGATCGCCAAGGCCTTTATCACCGAGACCGGCTTCGAGTCAGCCAACCTCGGGGTGCAGGTGTACGGTGGCCACGGCTTTATCCGCGAGTGGGGCATGGAGCAGATCGTGCGCGACGCGCGTATTGCCATGCTCTACGAGGGCACCACCGGGATCCAGGCCCTGGACCTGATCGGGCGCAAGGTGCTCGGTTCCGGCGGCCAGCTGCTGGTGGGCTTCACCAACCTGATCGACGAGTTCTGTGCGGCCAATACCGACGAGGCGGACGCGCCCTACGTGTCAGTGCTCAAGGGTTACAAGGACGAGTGGCTGGAGCTGTCGATGAAGATCGGCGAGTCGGCGATGGAAAACCCGGACGAGGCCGGTGCCGCCGCGGTGGACTACCTGATGTACAGCGGCTACGTCACCCTGGCCTACTTCTGGGCGCGCATGGCCGTGCTGGCGCGGCAGAAAATCGACGCCGCGGAGGGCGATGCCTCCTTCTACGAAGCGAAGCTGATGACCGCCCAGTTCTACTTCGACCGTCTGCTGCCCCGGACCCTGGCCCACAAACAGGCTCTGCTCTCCGGTGCCGGCAACCTGATGCAGATGCCGGAAGCGATGTTTGACTTCTAGGCTCGCACTCGCCGGGTGACAACCGGTAAAGGACGGGGGACAATTATGTCCAGGGATGGACGGTAGATCGCGAGAGGCAGGACGCCGGTAGCGATCAATGTCCAGGGATGGGCCGGGCCGCGCAGGCGGTAGATCGCGAGAGGCAGGACGCCGGTAGCGATCCCTGTAGCGACCAATGCTAGGATTTAAACAACCCAATGGTCACGAAATGAACGCTGAACACAAGCCCGAAGCGCAAGCGGACGAAACGGAAGAGCAGCGCCTTTACCCCGAGGACCAGGCCAAAGTAGACGCCTTCGTCAAGCGCGGTATCAACTCGGTGGAGCGCAAGCCCTTCAAGCCCGGGCGTCTGTTGGTGATCCTGGTCTTTATCGTGACGGTGCTCAGCCTGGGCAGCCAGCTGATTGCCGAATGGGCCGGGGTTTACTGAGGGCCCAGGCAGTACATCCCCCCGGGCAGCCACTTGCCCGACTCCTTGCGCAGTTGGGTCTCCGCAAAGTGCAGCACCTTGAGCCCCGCCTGCTCGGCACAGGCAGCCACGTAGGCCTGGCTGTGGGCGTAGCGGGCGCTGGTCTGCAGTTTGTAGTCGCCGTCTTCCTCCAGGTGCTCGGTGGTACACAGGAAGCGTGAGCCCGGCGCCGCCCGCTTGGCAACGGCCTTGAACAGGGGAGCGAGGTCGCCGATGTAGACCAGGGTGTCGAAGCACAGGAAGAGATTGAAGCTTGCCGCCTGGGCGCCGAGGACCTTGATGATATCGCCCTCGATCAATTCGCTGTAAACCCCCTTTTTCTCGGCCTCCCGCAGCATGCGCGGGGACAGGTCCACGCCGATCAACTCCCCCGCGAGATCCTGGAACGCAAGGCCCCCGAGCCCGGTACCGCAGCCCAGGTCGATGCTGCGACCGCCGCTGGCGTCGCCCATGTCGAGGGTGGCCGCCAGCTCGCGCATGGTCGCCGGCGCCGAGTAGGCCAGGTCCCCGGTGAGGTGCTGCTCAAAGCCGGCGGCGTATTCGTCGAACACCTTGCGCACGTAGGCCTCCGGCGCCCGCGCGGTGCGCCGGCCCTGCAGGGAGTCCAGCTGGTGGCGGGCCTGCTGGTTGCCCGGGGCCAGCTCCAGGGCCCGGGCGTAGGTCTCCTTGGCCGAGAGGTGGCTGCCCAGGGTGAGCTGGGCATTGGCCAGGCCCAGCAGGGCCTCGACCTCGTCGGGGTGGGCCTGCAATACCTCGTGATAGCACTCGGCGGCGGGTACCGGCCGGCCCAGGCTGGCGAAAGCGTTGCCCAGGCGCATGTGCGCCTGCTTGAAGTCCTTGCGGATATTGATCGCGCGCTGGTAGCACTCGATGGCCTGCTCGGCCTCGCCAAGGTCAATAAAGGTGTTGCCCAGGTTGTAGTAGGGGTCGGCGGAGAAGGGCTTGAGCTGCAGCGACTGCTGGTAGGCCTTGACCGCATCCGCGAAGTTGCGCCGCGCCCGCAGCACGTTGCCCAGGTTAAACCAGGCATCGGGATCCTGGGGGGTGGCCGCAACCAGGTGACGGTAACAGGCCTCGGCCTGCTCCATCTGCCCCAGCTGCTTGCAGGCGGCGCCGAGGTTGTTCAGGGCATCGGTGAAGTCCGGCTGGATCTCCAGGGCCTGGCGGAACTGCACCACGGCTTTCTCATACTGCTCCTGCCGCTGGAGGATGACCCCCAGCAGGTTATGCAGGGCCGGCTGCCTTGGATAGGCCCGCAGCAGCTGGCTGGCGTCGGCGCGGGCCGCCTCCAGCTTGCCGCTGCCCGCCAGGCGCATCACCCGCTCGAAATCCTCCCGCGAGAGCTGGCTTTTACCCTTGTCCTGCAGCTCCTTCAGCGCCTTGCGCGCCTTCTTGTTCTGCGGGTAGCGGGCGATGATCTGGCCGTAGAGCTGCTTGGCCTGCTCGGTCTGGCCCTGTTTGACCATTTGCCGGGCCCGATCCAACTCGAGGTCGGCGCTGAGATTGCGTTGCGTCATGATGTTCTGGATGTGTTGCGGGAGAAGCCGCTACTTTAAGGCCGGCAGCGCCGGGAGTACAGGGGCCGGGACCCGGCGGGGAATATTTCCATATTGGTAACTCTGGGGCTCTTTGGTATAGTAGCGCCCCCTCAAGATCCTCGGTGTGTAGCGCAGCCTGGTAGCGCACTTCCTTCGGGAGGAAGGGGTCGGAGGTTCGAATCCTCTCACACCGACCATATGCCAATCCAATATCGTCCGATATTGTCCTTAAAGCCCTGTTTTTCAGGGCTTTTTTATTTATACTGTGTCCGAGGGCGTCCAGTGCGTCCAGCCAAATACCGTCAAATATGGCGGTACAGGCAGCGGTATATTCGGTACCGACAATCTTAATACCGTCATTTCATGTAGCCGGCGCAGGGAGGTGTCATGGGCAATCTCACAGCAACTCAGGTCAAGCAGGCCAAGCCCGGAGAGAAGCCTCAAAAGCTTGCTGATGGAGGCGGTATGTACCTCCAGATGCTCCCCAACGGTGCCCGATACTGGCGGTATGACTACCGCTATGGCGGTAAGCGAAAAACCCTAGCCTTGGGGGTATACCCAGAGGTGTCACTGAAGGAGGCGAGGGAGCAGCACCAGGAAGCGCGAGCCAAGCTGAGGCAGGGTATCGACCCCGGTGAAGTCAGGAAGGTAGAGAAGCTGACGCGCCACCTGGCCGCCGCTGAGAGCTTCGAGGCGGTGGGCAGGGAGTGGTTTAACCAGGTGATGCCCGACAAGTCCAAAAGCTACCAGGAGCGGACAGGGCGCATTCTGGAGAAGGACCTCTACCCGGGCCTGGGCAATCGCCCCATTAAATCCGTCACCGCACCGGAGCTACTCGCTGTCCTGCGCAAGATCGAGAGCCGGGGAGCCAATGACATAGCACATCGAGCCAAGCAGACCGCAGGCCTGATCTTCCGCTATGCGGTCGCCACAGGCCGGGCTGAGCGTGATCCAAGTGGAGACCTCAAAGGCGCCCTCAAGCCGAGAAGGAAGAAGCATCACGCCGCGATTACTGACCCCAAGGAAGTGGGGCACCTCATGTTGGCCATCGATAACTTCCAGGGCACCTTACCGGTAAAGACGGCTCTGCAGATATCTGCATTGCTCTTCCAGCGGCCTGGAGAGATTCGGGCTATGGAGTGGGCGGAAATCGATTGGGACAAGTGCTGTTGGGAGATTCCAGCAGAGAAGATGAAGATGAGGCAGCCTCACGTCGTCCCTCTCAGCCGTCAAGCCATAGGCCTCCTCCGTGAGCTACATCGCTATACGGGCCGCTGGCAGTTTGTTTTCCCCTCAGCGAGGGGTGCCAGCCGGTGCTTGTCCGATGGCGCTGTTCGCGTGGCGCTCAGGGATATTGGTTATGACAAGGAAACCATGACCCCCCATGGTTTCAGGGCAATGGCCAGAACCATCCTGGATGAGGTGCTCGAGTTCCGGGTCGACTGGATCGAGCACCAGCTGGCGCATGCTGTGCGGGATCCGAATGGCAGGGCCTACAATCGAACTGCACACCTCGAAGGCCGGGCGGAAATGATGCAGGCATGGGCAGACTATCTGGATGGGCTCAAACTGGACGCTGCAGCCAAGCAATCTGATATTTCTATTTAGAATATAAAATACATTTATAAATAACTAAAAGATCTCAATAGGGCACATTCTTCTCAGAAAACGTCTTTGGAAAGTTCGACCATGAGCCTCACCCGATTAGAGCCAATGGCTCAATCGGGGGTTTGTTCAATTGTTACCGGAGCTTTCCCGATGCAATATCAATCTCAACCTGATTGCTCACACCGCCTCATTCGCCTGCGTGAGGTCATGGACCTCACGGGCCTGAGCAAGTCTTACGTCTACGCCCTGGCCGCTCAAGGCCGCTTCCCCCGCAGTATTTCCTTGGTGCCAGGTGGCACTTCAAGAGCTTGGGTGGAAGCCGAGGTGCGCCAGTGGATCGAGCAGCGAATCGCTGTTCGGGAGGCCGCGGCATAACAGCTGTCTGAATCGCCCCGGTAATCCCGGAGACTCATTTGTTTTAGTCAGGCCGCAATGGCCAGACTCATGGGACCGAATCCAAAATGAAAGACACTGGAGAGACAATGCTTAAGCAGGACGCCAACACACCGATGAAGGTGATTAAAACCCCGAACCAGCAGCATCCTGGTCAACTCGATGACCAGAAGCTGCTGGACGCTGTCACATGTATCGACGAACTCAACCGCCGCTATGCGGTTGTGAAGTTCGGCAGCAAAGTCCATGTCGTAGACGACTTTGCTGATGAGGTAAGTTTCATGACCTTCAGGGACTTCCAGAATCTGTATGGCAATAGACGTGTCCCCATGGGTAAGTCCTCTGTTTCCGTGGGCTCGTACTGGTTGGAGCATCCTGATAGGCGCCAGTACCCAGATGGAGTGGTGTTTGATCCATCGAAGAGTTGTGGCACTGGCCACTACAACCTGTGGAGGGGGTTCGCTGTAGAGCCTGATCCAACAAAAAAATATGACCGATTCCTTGAGCACCTACACGACGTTATCTGTGGTCAAGATCAAGGCCGGTACGACTACTTCCTTTCATGGCTCGCCCTAATGGTCCAGAAGCCGTGGCAATTGCCCGGAGTGGCCATTGTGCTTTTGTCCTCTCAGGGGACAGGTAAGGGGTTGCTGATGCAGTACCTGGGCGCAATGCTGGGTGTCCACTACAAGCACCTCACAGGCCGCGCCCACCTTGTCGGTCAGTTTTCAGGGCACTTGCATGACGCCGTTCTGGTATTTGCCGATGAACTGAGCTGGGGGTCCAGCAAGGAAGAGGCTGGAATCCTGAAGGGTATGGTGACGGAGAGAACCAGAATGATGGAGCGAAAATACGCAGATGCCATTCCCGTGAACAACTGTACCCACCTCATTGTGGCCTCGAATGAGGAGCATGTGGTTCCGGCAGAGTTGTCTGACCGGCGGTACTGTATCCTGGATGTGGCTGAAACTAAGACGGGTGACGCAGCATACTTTTCGAGGCTGGCTGGCGAGATGGCTGAGGGAGGCCCCAGTGGATTATTGGCGTTTCTGATGAGCCGAGACATCACTGGCTTTGATCCAGCAAAATTCCCGAAGACCGAAGCCCGCATAAAGCAACAGATCATGTCGCTGGGGCCTGTTGAGGCATGGCTGGAAGAGCAGCTCCAAAACGGCGGTTTCACTGGACACGAGGATCCAGAAAGGAGATGGCCGGATCGAATCGAGAAATATGATGTTTATGGTCTGTATCGGGAGTGGCATGTTCGTGGCCAGATAAGTGCACCTGTCGCCTCGGTCAAGCGCTTCACCTCTACCTTGAAAAAGTACGGCATCATTACCTGTCGGATGCAAGAAGATGAGGCCGGTCGCCGGGGCCGCGGGTATCGGCTACCCAGTATCGATGCTGTGCGGGCATCTTTCGAGAGTTTGATTGAAGGGCAAGTGGACTGGGAGGACGCTGCATGATGAGGTCCGAGTCCAGATGGCGCACTTGGCCGGGTTTTTTCTGTTTGTGCGTAGATATTGCTACGTTTATTGTGTTCTTACTTATCTTTATCTAGTAGGACAAGTTGGACACCTTGGTCAGGGCCAGTAATCAAGGGGTTCTCGGGTGTCCAACTTAATTCTTTAACCCGGACAAACCCGGATTAAGCGCCCGAACCAAGAGAGACATGGAGTGAGCGAGCGCAGCGGAGCTCACGACTGTGGCTCTCTTGGTTCGGGTGTGAGCCTTGCTTCACTATCAATATTAAAACCTGGATAAGATACGCCCGCCCGGTAAAACCTAAATCAACCCTAAATATTAAATGCCTAGAGTTTTTGGCTACCTAAATGCTAACGGGCTGAGTTCGCCGATTTTTACCTATACAGACCCTGAATACTAATCTCGGCCTGGTGAGAAATATCTCACAAAACTGCGCGGGCACTTCTTAATCTGGGTCCTTACACCTGAAAAAGTCCCCCCCCCCCCCCCTACCTCTGCGTGACGGGCTTGCCTCTGGGGCGATTGGGTATCGCGTACACAGTCGCCTACGGCGTCGGCGTGGGGTTTGTCTGCTGGATCCCTCTGGCTACATACCCCACTCACTAATTCGGCGCGCCGTACTGCGTGTATCCGCTACCACCTGCCCAGGAGCTACCCATGAAAGATCAAGTTCAATGCCTTGTACCTGCAGAACCTTCAACAGACGACTTACAGGACCATGAAACCAACGTGATTCGGGAGGCCATCGACATTATTGAATCACGCATCAGGACCACTGATGCCTTCAGCACCGCCGAGCACGCTGTCCGGTTCTGTCAGTTTCATTTAGCTGAAGAGAAGGATGAGTGCTTTTGTGTGCTCTTTCTGGATACTCAACACCGACTAATTGCATTCGAGCACCTGTTTAGAGGCACAGTTGATCGGGCGTCTGTTTACCCCAGGGTGGTCGCCAGACGGGCCTTGGAGCTGAATGCTGGTGCGGTTATCTTGACCCATAATCACCCCTCTGGGGCTACCTCACCCAGCGCTGCCGACGAGGCTATCACTCAACGAGTCCAAGACGCCCTGAATTTGATTGATGTTCGCGTGCTGGATCACATCATTGTCGGCCATGCCGGCACGACCTCGCTTTTGTCAGCTGGCATGCTGTGAAGGATACGGCACCGCTCAGCGGTGTCGCTATTTTTTTCCATGAAAGTGATGTCTCAGACTGAACATAAAATGGGATTATTCGCAGTGTCAGAGACACTGTCCGCTTGCGCCGCATAATCAATTTTATGTGTAAGTCTGGTTCTGCTCTCCATGTCGGCGGTACCGCCTCCGTGCACCCGGCGCTGTGGGCCTCCTCGTCGGTCAGGCTCACACCTCGATACCCCTGGCTCCGGCCGAAGGCCTGCGCCAGTGGCAGTCTCGGTGACTCACCTTCCCTCCTCATCGGTCCTCGCTTGGGGCACTGCGGGGAGCCGCCGACTTAAAAAGCTGAGTTCAGTCGTAGATGCCGCCACCGTACTCACCAAGACCTCGGTCCAGCTCCCTGGTGGGGTTCACGCTGGTGCTGTCTCTCATTTGAGCGTCAAGATCAACACCGTACTCAAGCTGGTCACCTGGGTCAGAGAGATCATACTCATAACGATTGCCTGTTGAGCTCTCGTAGCCACGTGACTCCGATGTCCCATAACTTCCACTTGAAGAGCCACTGCCATAGATCTGGGTTGAGCTGTCATTGCCGTAGACGTCCGTGTCTTGAGCCAATGCGCCTGAAGCCACGAATAGCAGTGTGAGGGTAAGTTTCTTCATTCTTAGTTCTCTCTAGGTGAATTTGATGTCGAGCGTACATGTTGGCCGGAGGGAATCGTAGGGCACAGGTTTATTTCTGCGACTTGGTTCTCATGCTGTGCGATCGCTGCCCTGATCACTATTTGTTCGGCGCCCCATCAGTAGCTCTAGGATCAGCAAAGCGAATGCCCTGCTAGTCTCCTCACTGTCCAGCACCGGCACTGACAGCTTCTCGTTATCCCCAATTGCATCCAGTACGGCATCGGTCACTCGCTTGGGGAATAGGCCGTGCATTACCTTTTCAGTTGAATGTCCGCGAATCTGAGCCATTACCTCTTCGTCGCGCTCTATCCGGTCAGCAATGCCGTTGGCGAAGTGCAGCTTGTCCTGATCATCGACCTCCGCGCCGAATAGGTCATTCAGGCGCTCGATGATCTCGGAGAGCCTGGCCTTCTCCGGGTCGTGGGGCTTGCCGGTGCCTACGTCCTGTATGGACTTGAGGCTATGTTCATCTTCCTCGTCTTCCAGTCGCAGTTGCTGTTCGGCTCGCTTGGTCAGTCGGTAGTGAGTCAGGGACAGCTCGGATACGTCAACCTTCTCTTGGTCCAGGCGCTCTATACGTAGCAGGGGGTGCAGGTGGCGGGCATAGACGCACAGTTGCTCCAGGTCAGCGTCATCGTAATGTATGATCTGGGACAGGAACTCATAAGCACGTACGAAGCTCTGCAAGTTCCTGCGGAACAGGTCCAACGTGTCTTTGGCTTTGCCTGCCTCCTCCAACTCCGCCTGGGCGCGCTGCAGGCCTTCTCGATCGTTGTTCTGTTCTGCAGTGGCGTAGGCCTGAGTCCAGGTCTCGATGTTCTCTCTTGCCTCATGGTAGCGAACCCGGAAGCGATCCACTGCTGGTTGGCAGTAATAGCTTAGGCGTGACGCCGGCACCTTGGGGTCGAAGAAAGCCAGAGCAAAGGATGAGACCTCATCTGAGTGGTAGACCCCCTCGGCATCGAGGCTCCGCTGCAAGTCATAAACGATCTGGGCATCGGACACGTCCTCCAGCTCAGCCTTGCCATAGTACGGAGCAAAGGCATCGAGGATGTCCTGGGGGTCATTGTAGAAGTCTAGGATGAAGGTCTCCTTGCCCGGAAAGATACGGTTCAGCCGCGACAGCGTCTGCACGCAGTCTACCCCCTGGAGCTTCTTATCCACATACATGGCGCAGAGCTTGGGCTGATCGAAGCCTGTCTGGTACTTGTTGGCGGCGATCATCACGTTGAAGTCGGTGGTGTCGAAGGCCTCTGCCAGATCCCGGTTCCTCAAGCCAGGGTTGAGGAGCTGACTGGTCTCGGACACTTCCTCGGGGATCACTTCGTCAGCGGGTACAGTGCCAGAGAAGGCCACTAGCGGATAAACGGATTTGTAACCTTTATCCGAGATGTACTTGCGCATGGCCAGGGTGTAGCGAACCGCTTCCTGCCGGCTGCCTGTAACGACCATGGCTTTGGCTTGTCCATCCAGTAGGTGCCGGACGTGCTCCCGAAAATGCTCGACGATGATCTCCACCCGCTGGCTGATGTTGTAGGGGTGCAGGCGCACCCAACGAGCGAGGGTCGCAGAGGCCTTGCGGGACTCCACCTCAGTATCGTCCCCGTGGGGGTGTGACAGCTTCCAGGCCGTGTTGTAGGTAATGTAGTGCCGTAGTACATCAAGAATGAAGCCTTCCTCGATGGCCTGTCTCATGGAATAGAGGTGGAATGGCTCCGGTAGATTGTCTTTGCTCGGCGGCAGTTCCTGATCGGGAGGTCGACCGAACAGTTCCAGTGTCTTGGCCTTGGGTGTCGCGGTGAAGGCGTAATAGCTGATGTGCTCGGTAGGCTGGCGGGCCTGTACAGCGGCATCCAGCAGTTCCTCAGCACTGACTTCCTCGCTGTCTGGTTTGTCTGCGCCCAGAATGGCCTTCAGCTTGGTAGCGGAGGAGCCGGTCTGTGAGGAGTGAGCCTCGTCGGCAATCACTGCGTAGCGCCCACTGGCGAGTTCAGGGTGTTTGTCCAAGGCATCGAACAGGGCGGGAAAGGTCTGGATGGTGACGATGATAATGCGGGTCTGACTGGCAAGTGCTTCTGCCAGCTGCTCCGACTTGCTCTGGTTGCCAATGTCCCGGGTGATCGGGCGCACCACACCCTGGGCGTGCTCGAACTGATAGATTGTGTTCTGTAATTGACTGTCTAGCACCGTACGGTCTGTCACGACTACAACAGAGTTAAACAGCTTATTGGCACCGGTGGCGACATAGAGGGAAGCTAGCTGATGAGACAGCCAGGCAATGGAGTTCGACTTCCCAGAGCCGGCAGAATGCTGGATCAGGTAGCGCCGGCCTGCTCCTTCGTCCCGGGTGGTCTCGATGAGCCGCGTAACGGCCTGCCACTGATGGTACCGGGGAAAAATCAAAGTCTCCTTGGTGGTCTTGCTGCCATCGAAGTGCTGGGTCTCCTGCTTGTCCAGGTGGAGGAAGCGTCCCAGAATGACCAACCAGGCATCCTTCTCGAACACTTGCCGCCACAGGTAGGCCGTGGCGTAGGTGTTCTCGTTCGGCGCTGGTGGGTTACCTGCCCCGCCATCCAGCGAGCCTTGATTGAATGGCAAGAAATAGGTGGCTTTGCCATCCAACCGTGTAGTCATGGCCACTTCGGTCTGGCTGACGGCAAAGTGGACCAGGGCGCCACGCTTGAAGGTCAGCAACGGTTCTGGCTTGCGGGTCACTGGATCCTTGGGCGGGCGATCCTGGCAGTATTGGCGCTTGGCATTCTCTACCGACTGCTTGAATTGGCTTTTGAGTTCCAGAGTGGCCGTGGGGATGCCGTTGACGAAAAGAACCAGATCCAGCCTGGGGTTGTACTCTCCAGGCCTTGCGTGGGGTGAGTAGGACACTTCCTGAACCACCCGGAGGCGATTGGCCGCGTAGCGGGCCTGCGCCTCCGGGTTCATACCGTGGTCAGGACGGAAGCTGCACAGATCGATCTTAACCCCTGGGACCTTGAAGCCATGCCTTAGAACTTCCAGAGTGCCGTGCCGGTCCAGCTCCCGGGTCACCGCCTTCACCAGAGCAGCCGAGGGGTCCTGGGGGTTGTTCTTGCAGAACTTCTCCCACCGGTCTGGGTGGGCCTCCTGAACGAAGGCCAGCAGGTCCTCGGTGTAAAGGGCTGTCGTGCGGTCATAGCCAATGGCCGGGCCTGTCAGCCAACCCTCAGCCACCATCTGGTCGATGATGTCTTGCTGGAATTGGGTTTCCCGGCTGTCAGCCATCCCTGGGCTCCGATTGTTCTTGTTGGTTGATCAGGCAAAAGTATGGTATCCCGGATCCAGGTGCAAACACAGGGAGAGGATCCGACTTGATAGGAGGCAGCAAAAGAACTATAGTTTGATCACTGGATCGGGAATGCTCGATCGGCAACTGGCCTCGGCGAATGCGTCGGGGCCTTTTGTTTTCAGGGGTAGACCTTCAATCCGTAACCTTGTATCTCGCCACGGTAGTTTCGCCGGAATTTGGCATCCAAGGCGTCATACGCTCGATTCTTCTGGCTTGGATTGATCAAATATCGACCAATGGGCCGGGCAACCATATCCGCCAGCTGCAAGCCGGCAGAGTTACTCTTTTTGCTCGCCAGCACTAGATCCAGACTGTCTCCCAATCCCTGACAACGAGATTGATCCTTGATCCTCCGGAATTCCAATTCAAGAGCATCATCCTCCTGACTACCCCTTTGCTCGAACACGACAAAGGTGGTTTTACTCCTCTGACCCCGGTCCTGCAATTCCAGGAAGACCCTCTCCAGGCCAAACTCCATTGCCACATGGTAAGGGTTGCCGTCGACGCCGAGACGATCCACAAACGCATTTTTCATGATACAGCTGGCGACCAGCGTGAAGGGGGCCGCTGCAATCACTGCACTGAGATCCTGAATGAAAGCCTTGCGTACATTCTCGTTGAGGAGAATGTTGAAGGGTCCGCGAGACTTGCGGATTTCCGCCTCGTGCAAAACAACCATGTCGTGGCCGAAGTACTTGAACTTCAGCTGCTGGATCCGAGGAACCACCTCCCGAACATAGTCGTCCTTCTTCATCAGACAGAAGGCGAGAACGAACACCGGGTACTCGGGGTTCACATGCTGCAGGCCGTGATCTCCACTCTCGTCTACGTAGACAATGTAGTCACTGAAGTCGGTCAATCTGTATTGGCTCCGCTCACCTGTTGGTCCTGCCATTCACCGTAGGTCCGGCCAGTGCCCTCTACCCTCCACTGGGTGCGTCCATTGGCAGCCCTTCCCGACACTACCGCTGCCGCTGCACTGGGGCTGGCGAACATCTTGTCTACAGCGAACTGGAGGGTGCCACGCTCATGTGGCACCAAGGTCCCTTCATCAAGCAGTTGTTGGTGTAAGGCTTTGTAACCGCTGTGACTATTGTTGGACCAAGTGGCCCTGGCCAGGCTGCCTGCCAGCACGAAGAACTCCCCGTCGACCTCCTGGGCCCTGGCCTTGAGGTTGTGCTTCGGGATCCCCAAGGCGAAGACTGGGGACTCCGATGCCGAGGTGCCCTCGGAGATCGTTAGTGGCTTGCTGGTGTCTCGCAAGAAGTCGAAGCCAAGTACAGGCAGCACGGTGCGGATCTGTTCGGCAAAGAAGGCCATATCAGCAAGATCCGACTCCGGCAGGCTGCTGTAGTCGTGGGCCGTTCCGTTGACCAGCTTGCAGCGGCCAACGAACCCAGCCTTGGCTATGAGCACACTCTCCAGGTGCTTCGCATGAGCCTTGGTGAGGTTCTGGTCCTTGCTGGTTATCAAGCAGACCTTCTCCCAGAAGTCCTTGCCCCCTTGGTCCTCTGGCTTGTTGTGCTGCTTGAGGCGCTTACCCACATCATCAGACTCGCCGATGTAAACCAGTAGCCTGAAGGTGTTTTCTGGGTCAGGACCTACCAGGAAGTAAATCCCCGTACGACCCACCTCAGGGCGCTGCACGAGCTCGCTGAGCTTGCTCCTGGGGCCAGTGAGGACATGGCCAGTCCAGTTCATGATCTCTGCTGTCAGCAGGCCGTTGGGGGTGCCGTCTACCAGGAACAGGCGAATGCTGCGACCTTGGTTCATGACAATGTCTCCAAGCCAGCCTGGCGGACTTCTTTATCGAAGGCATGCTGATCAGCGGATGGCTTCCAGTTGCGTACATCGATCTTGCCGGTGACGGCGGACGAGATGAGGGCGGAGCGGCGTTCTTGGAGCAACGAAATGGTAATTTGCGCTTCGTTGACCAACACTGCGAACCCCTGTTTGAGTTCGGACACTACCGCATCGATCTCCTCCTGCTCCAGTGTGGAGGGCACAACAACGGGAATGTCGTAAACCTGCTCCACACGCAAGTGAGTCACCGTACTGCCATGAGAAACGCTTTCAATGTATCGAGCTAAACAATCAGAGGTCAAAAAATCGAAGAGGAACGGTATGTAATTGGAGTCATCGGGAATGAAGTTCATCATCCGCTGGCCCAGACAAATTGGAAAATCAGGCGGAACTAGGCATACCTCACCTGTGGGCGCTTCCCGGGTAAACAGAATCGAGCCCACTGGAGGGACTCCTCGCTGCGTCCAAACCTTAAAATTTTCTTCATTCGTGCGGTAGGCATCTTCTGTATTCAGACGTTGTTCCTTAACGTTCGACGTCCTCACCACAAGAAACTCACCATCATCGAAGTACTCCGGAGTGCGGTTTTTGCAGTCGATTATGGCTGCGACAAACTTTAGTCGGCTGACCTTCCAATGCTTCGGGACTTCCCCTAACCACTCAACTCCCGAGTCCTTCATCGGCACCGAAGGATCCAGCCCCTTGGTCACAGCATGGGAGATGACGGCCTGACGCTTCTCCTTAAGGAGCTCGATCAGCCGCTGCTGCTCCTGGATCAAGGCATCAATCTTGGCTGTCTCGTGGTCGAGGAAGCGGGATATTTGTATTTGCTCCGTCCGTGGAGGAATTAGTACAGGCATTCGGGAATGTTGCTGGGGTTCTAGGTCCCATTGATTTACTCGGATGCCTTTGGAGTTCGAGCGGTACCCGACGATGTACTCCATACACCTGAATAGGTGATGGAGGTACCTGGGGTCCTCATCATGTCTCGAGGTATACACATGATAAGCAGGGCTAACCATCCCTCGGTACCCCGAAATCGCAACTGAGCCTTGCCAAGCCTTCATCTTATTGATGGCTAAGTCGCCTGGTTCGACCAACTGGTAGGACGCGAGATCATCTGAAGGCTTGTTGAAGTTGTCATTCCGAGACTTCTTGGGAATCACACCATGATCTCTATAGACCGAGAGAAGCTCCTCCCCTTCATAACCAGTTCGCTTGGTTCTACTGAACATTGCCCAGAGAGGCACGACTCTCCAGGTAGAGGGAATTTCTACCAACCAATCCGCTGGTCCAGTCGTATACGCCGGATACCTCGGAAAACTCACGCCGATAGCTCCTCGATCATGGTTTTGATCCGGTCCGTGCAGGCCTTCAGGTCAGCGTCGATCTCTTCGAGAGGCCGTGGTGGTACGAACTTGTAGAAGTGTCGGTTGAAGGGGATCTCGAAGCCAACAATGCCAACCTCGCCATCCAAGGGATCTCGCTTGCTCTCGTCTATCCAGGCCTCAGCAACGTGTGGTCTCACCTCACGCTCGAAATACTCGTAGATAGATTCATCAAGGGGGACGTTCTCGTAGTCACGCAGGCTGGTGTCCGCTTCTGGGTTGCCGTGCTTGTCGGTACAGATCTCAGCCTCAGGGTCACTCTCCGACAGGGCATTCAGTACAGCCTTCAGTTGCGGTGCCCCCAGCTTGAAAGCCAGTGGCTTCAGGGCAGCCTTCAGAGCTTTGGTGAAGGCAGGTCGGCTCTTGTACACATGTTCAGGATCCAGGCTGCCACAGGCCTTCACCAGCGCCTGCAGTTGCTCCGGCTCCAGTTTCTGCAGGGGCTTCTCCTCTTCCAGCCTGGCCAGGCGTTCCGGGCTGGCCTGGAAGTTCAGCTGCAGAGGCCGCTCCACGGTAATGCGTCGGTAGCCAAAGGCCTCCACCGGGAAGATTTTGCTCTCCTCAGTCTCTTCAAAGGCCCCGTAGGCCCTGACAATGGCCTCACTGCTGGCGTCGTCCACATACTGACGCTTGGACCCCAGGGACTTGCGCATCTTACTGTGACGGTCCGTGGCGTTGATCAGCTGGGCTTTGCCCCGGCGTTCCGCTGGCTTGTTGTTGGAGATCACCCAGACGTAGGTGGCGATGCCGGTGTTGTAGAACATGTCCGTGGGCAGGGCTACGATGGCTTCCACTAGGTCATGCTGCAGGAGGTAGCGGCGGATCTCCGACTCACCGCTGCCGGCGCCGCCAGTGAAAAGTGGTGAGCCGTTCAGGATAATGCCTATGCGGGAACCGCCCTGCTTGGGGTCTTGCATCTTGCTGACCAGGTGCAGCAGGAACAGCAATGAGCCATCCGAGACTCTGGGCAAGCCAGGCCCGAAGCGGCCATCGAAGCCTCGTTCATCGTGCTCTTTGACGACATTCTTCTGGACTTTTTTCCACTCCACCCCAAAGGGTGGGTTGGCGAGCATGAAATCGGCCTGCAAGTTGGGTAGCTGGTCGTCAGACAGTGTGTTACCCAGCTTGATGTTGTCGACCCCCTGACCCTTGATGAGCATATCTGCCTTGCAGATGGCGTAGGACTCGGGGTTCAGCTCCTGACCATGCAGAGATACAGTGACATTTTTGCTTACCTGCTGGATGTATTCGTCACCCTCAGAGAGGAAGCCCCCGGTACCTGCTGTAGGGTCATAGATAGTGATGATGCTGGAGGGCTTGAGTTTGTGCTCCTGCCCAGTTAGGACCAGTGAGGTCGTAAGGTGAACAATATCGCGGGGAGTGAAGTGCTCCCCGGCGGTCTCGTTGGAACTCTCGGCAAACTTCCGGATCAGCTCTTCGAAGATAATGCCCATACCAAAGTTACTAATCCGCTGCGGGCGCAGGTCGATGCTGGCAAAGCGCTGTACCACCTGGTAGAGCAGGTTGGCCCCCGCCAGCTGTTGTACAAAGTCCTCGAAGTGAAAGTGCTCGAAGATTTCCCGGGCTGCCTGGCTGAAGGACTGCACATAGCTGAGGAGATCATCAGCGGTTTGGGTGTCGGATAGGGTAGCCAAGGTCAGTGGAGAAGCGTTGAAGAACTCCTTCCCGGCCTCCCGTAGCAGGATGGCCTCGCGCACGGTGTCCGTCTTGTTCGCGTTGGCTTTAGCGGCTGCCAGAACCATATCGCGGGTGGGTTCCAGGACGCACTCCAGGCGCCGCAGCAAGGTGAACGGGAGGATAACCCGCCCATACTGGGACTGCTTGAAATCTCCCCTGAGGAGGTCAGCCACGGACCAGATGAAGGCGGCGGTTTGAGAATGGTTCTCCGTATTCAAAGCTGAATCCTTAGGTGGCGCCGCTCTGGAGCGAGAAGTGCAAATGCGGAATCTTCGATTAACCCACCTATCGGATTCAATCCTGATAGGTCTGGGGAGGGAATCTAATTATTGAGCCAACACGGCAATGGGAATACATGTCCGTTTGGCATAGCTGATTTCAGCCAACCAAATCCAGCTCCTCTAATCTTATGGCTGCTGCCGTCTGGGAAACTCCAAACAATCTCGCAAGTGAGACCAGGTATTCCCCGTTGAAGAACTCACACTCAGCTAAAACCATCGAGCGGTCCCTTTGTGACTTCGCGCGATCTATCAGTTCTCGATCCGCCAGACTTAAAGCAGACAAAGTGTCTTGATTAACCACGAAAGGTGCCATCAGGAAAATTCTCTTGAAGGCGGCAACCACTTGCTTTCTAGGCATTAGGAAGTAGGTCGCAAATACATCCGCCTGCCTCTCCGTATAGCTTCTTCTGGATGAGTCGTCCAGTCGGTCCACGGGGCGATCTCTATGCAATCCGGTACCCGAGTGCAGGACCAAGTGAGCTAACTCATGTGCAGCGGTAAACTTTCTATACTCAGGCTTGAACTGCCTCGACAATCTCACCTCACCGTCATCACGATTCAGGATACCCGCTACTTCGAATGTTTCCACACCCTCGGAAAACTGCCCCAGACTCTCCTCAAGGTCGACTCGGTAGCCTAATTGCTCGATCGCGATCGTGGGGTCTAGCAGGTCGAGCGGGTCTGGATCAGCAGTCGTGTTCAGTAAGGCATGCCTGTTAGCCCAGAGCCGTCGCTGGAGTCGCACTACAATGCGTTCTATCTGTTGGTCAGAGAATCGACTGTCGGGGGGGGCGCCCTCGCGTAGCTCCTCGGCGCCGATGTGGTTGCTCATTTTTTGTGCAGGTGAACCAAATCGCGGATCGAGGTTTCCCTCGCCATCTATATACGCGTAGGGGTCCTGCGAGCTAAACCTCGCATTCCCGTGCGGTGATTGTGCCTCCTGTGTTGGTGCATCGGTCTGTTGGTCGGCAGAGTCAAATCCACCATCCCCATTTACATAGGCGTAAGGGTTTCCCGAGAGTTTCCGGTATTCGTGAATGGATTTGCCTGGCACTATCGACATGGGGGCGTACTCTTGTAAAGCTTTGGAAATAGAGTAACCCCCGGGCGCGGGATTCACAATTGGAAGAGGTTACCAGAGCTGGCCACGTGGCGGTATTATTGGCGGTATATATCTAACCTGCTTATCGATTTTCACATAATAATTAAATACTTACAGGCGCTATTCGAATCCTCTCACAGCCATTTCACCAAGGGTGTATACCGGAGACATGGTTTACACTTTCCGCCATAACGCGTCTGCTCGGCCTTAGTTTGAGCCGGGATTCAAGTATAGCTCAAAGCACTTCTTCCGCTCGCGCCAATTCCTGCGGTGCTTCTGCATTAGCCCGAACTACACTCGTCCCAGCTTCCTTGGGTACACTCTAGCTCTGTCCAAGGCCTTCGGCTTTTTTGCGGTTGAAGGTTTGCAGGGTTATCTGGAGCGAAATGCAGAGCACGAGATTCTACAACGCCAATGCGGAGCGATTGTCGAAGCAGTATGAAGCGCTTTCGCCCGAGGATGTGCATCACGGTTGGGCGGGTAAATATCTCCCTCAGTCCCCGGGCTTTGCTTGCGATATTGGCGCCGGATCGGGGCGTGATGCCAACTGGCTAGCAGCTATGGGTTGGGATGTTATCGCTGTGGAGCCGAGTGCAGAGATGCGACAGCGCGCACAGCAGAAGGCTCATCCCAGGGTTACCTGGCTGGATGATTCGTTACCTGGATTGGAGCGCCTCAGGTCCCTTGGTCACCGATTCGACCTGGTCTTGCTCAGTGCGGTGTGGATGCACCTGCCTCCCGGTGCTCGCAAGCGATCTTTTCGTGTCATCTCAGAATTATTGAAGCCCGGCGGCAGATTGATCATCACGTTACGTCATGGCACCGACGAGGCAGAGAATAAGGAGCGAGGCTTCTATCCAGTATCCGCAGACGAACTGCTGTCCTTTGCTAACGAACGTGCGCTAGCGATTACGGATCAGCAAACTCAGCCAGATCAGGCAAGGGCGCATGTGAATTGGGAGACCCTTGTATTCACAATGCCGGACGATGGTACGGGAAGCCTGCCATTGCTCCGGCATATCATCGTGAATGACGACAAGGCTTCCTCATACAAGCTCGGACTTTTGCGAGTCCTGACCCGTATCGCGGAGGGCGCGCCTGGCGTTGTGCTCAGGCGCACGGACGAGTTTGTGGAGATTCCTTTGGGGCTGGTTGGGCTTTATTGGCTAAAGCAGTATAAGCCGCTGTTGCTCCAGCACAAAATTCCACAGCACCCGAACAGGCGCCAGGGCTATGGCTTCGCCGGGGAAGATTTCAACAAGCTGGAAAAGGTGTCTCCTTATGATTTGAGGGTCGGCATGCGGTTCTCTCCTGATCTGGCGCCGGTGATTACTGGCGCCATTAGAGATGCCTGCAAAAACATCGTTGCGATGCCGGTAAAGTACATCAGATACCCTGGCCAGAATCGTCCGATCTTCACCGGTGAACGATCTGGCGTGCGCAAAATGAGCAAGCCTATAACGCTGTCTCTGGATTACTTAACGTACTTTGGTGTGTTTCGAATACCGACGTTACTCTGGGAAACAATGGGCCACTATGCTTGCTGGTTGGAGCCGGCCATTTTGCGGGAGTGGTCCGGGCTGTCCAAAAACTGGGGTGTCGCCGATTACAAAGCTGTCGATAGCAACGTCTTTGACTGGGAGGAGGGTCGCAGGGACACTAGCGTGGCGATCAGCCGCATCAATGCTATGCAGGCCGGTGGAGAGAAGGTTTCATGCGTATGGTCGGCGTCCAGGCCCCGTTTACTGCATGTTGACCACTGCCTGCCCTGGTCGAGATGGATGAACAATGACCTTTGGAATCTTATGCCGGCATCTGCCATGGTAAATATCCAGAAGGGCGACAGGTTGCCTTCCGCGATTGCCATGGCCGACGCCAAACAGCGGATTACAGAATGGTGGCATAGGGCGTATTTCGACTCGCCGCTTCAGGAGCGGTTCCTCATGGAGGCGGAGGTTTCCTTACCCAGGCTTACCAGTGGCACGCCCGACCCTGCAGATATGTACCACGCCCTGTTGCACCAAAGAGCGCGCCTGAAAGAGGATCAGCAGATCGCAGAGTGGAGTCTCGGTTGATATTGCGCCGTTACTTCGGTTCGCGAATGGTGGCCTCGGATTTCCTCCAAGAGTTTACGACGTTTACCGGGCTAGCGAACGTCCGTAGACAATATCGCATGCAAGGTGCGATGCAGCATTTTACGGTAGGGCTCAAGTAGCCCCTGCTCAGTCGAAGCGGGCTCTACCGAGCCCGACAACCAGGGGTGGATAGACACAAACATTAGCGCTGCCCCTGCGAATACGGAAAGAAGCTCCAGGGGTTCGGTGATGCTGAACTCGTCCTGTTCCACGACATCCTGGGCCGCCTGTGTCCACGTATCCAGGAGTACTCTCGCTTCTGGTCCGACCCGGGCGGTGGCAAAAGAATTGTCTACCGCGCTGCGCAGAAATAGTCGTCCTGCCGGCGGACGTGATGCGATGAAGTCGAGCCAGGTGTCAGCAATGGTGAATATGCGCGCTTCACCGCTGGTGTTTCTCTCAAGCGCGATGAGGGTGGCATCGAGCAATGCGGCATAAATCCTGTTCATGACTTCATTGTGTAATTCCAGCTTGCTGGTGAAGTGATGAATAACCGAGGGTTTGCGAATTCCCACCGTGGTCGAGATGTCCTCGATGCGAGTAGCCGCGTAGCCCCGCTGGGAAAATATTTGTTCTGCTGCATCCAGAATCCGATCCCGGGTTTGTGCGCCTCGCTCGGTATTGCGTTGCTGGTCCGGCCGGTGGGGCACGCCGTCGATGGTCGCTGAGTGATAGGTCTTTGCCACTGATTTGCCATACCTCGGAAGTCGAGTCCTGAGCACCCCTGGGTGTGCCACATGTTATAGGGCTACGCAGTATATTGCCCGGCCGATGATAATCAATCGGCGGTCCTGCGCTGCGCGAGTTGGCGAGGTGGCACCCGCGAGAGTGGGCGGCCAGGTCATCGAGAGAGGCCACCTGATATCCGGGGCTTGACATTACCTACCGGTAGGTAGAACATTGGCATGCGTATTTAACGAGTCTAAAAGCATGCGCAAACGCCTTTCCATCAAGACACGGCGCCCGGACCTGTCTCGCAGCGAGTTTCGTGACTATTACGAGACACGGCATGTGCCCCTGGGCCTCAGCTTTATCGAGCACTTCAAGTGGCTGCGTTATGTCCGCAACCATGTGCGTTCGACACGCGGGGGCCTGGTCGCATTCGATTGTTTTGCCGAGTTCTGGGTGGCGGACGACGCTGACGACAAGGCGCTCTATAAATTCCTGCGCTCCGAGGACTTTCGGCGCCTGGACCTCGACGATCGCCAGTTCCTGGATATCTCCCGCCGCCTCTCATTTGAAGTCCGGGAGGTCGTGCTGTTGTCGGATGAGGCGGCTACAGCTGACCCTCGCAACAAGGCGGTGTTTATGTGGAAGCAGGGTGCCAACCCTCGCGAAGTCCCCGAAACCCTGGCCTCACGAATCGTGACTGAACTCGGGGACCGGCTTTGTTCTGCAGCGCTGGACGTGGCGCTGCCCCCCGTGCCGGAGGAGTCGCCGTTCGATGCGTTCCTTTCCCTGGAATACGCAGGGTCCTCGCCCCTTGAGATCGATTCACAATTGCTGCCGGAGTCTCGCTGGGCTCTGGTGGAGGTGGACCCCGTGGAAACGCCTCGGGAGAAATTGGCCATCGCTTAACGGAACATCATGACACGGAGATAAAAATAATGGATCAGGAAGAAATGCAGGCCAAATTGCAGTGGCTCGTCGATATCGAAGAGATCAAGCGGCTCAAATACCGCTACTTTCGCTGTTTCGACACGGCGGATGTCGAGGGCATTCGCGATGTCTTCCACCCGGATGTGTCTCTGTCGGTGGAGGGCGGTGTATACAAGTTCAAGGTGGAAGGGCGCGATGCCTATCTCAAGATGATTCGAGAGGGCGCGCACGCTGAGATGATAACCCAGCACCACGGCCATCACCCGGAAATAGACATCATCAGCCCCACCGAGGCCCGGGGTATATGGTACCTGCAGGATAACGTCTGGGAGTTCCGGCGGAAAATGCACATCACTGGCACAGCGTTTTACCGGGAGCGCTATCTCAAGGTCGATGGACGCTGGACGATAAAAGACATTGCCTTCGAGCGTGTCTATGAAATTGTCGATCCGATTGACTCGCCCCCCAATGTCACACGCAATTACCTTGCAGAGCACGGTGTAAAACTCCCCGAGGGTGAGCTGGAACCTTTCCGTCGAGACCCCGACTGAGCAGGTCTCATCTTGAGTCGTACATCGTGGAGGGTGCCTGCATGACCAAACTAGCGAACAGAGTCGCCATCGTTACCGGTGGCGCGCGGGGAATGGGACAGGCCACGACCAGGAGGTTTGTCGAGGCCGGCGCCAGAGTCGTGGTTACTGACATACAGGCCGATGCCGGACGCGAATTATGCACATCTCTGGGTAGCGCCGCGGAGTTCTGCGCACATGACGTCTCCAGAGCGGAAGACTGGGAAGCTGTGGTCAAGTTCGCCGAAACACACTTTGGGCCAGTTGATATTCTGGTTAACAACGCCGGCCTCCTCGATTACGCGACCCTCACGGACATGGACGAAGCCGCCTTCGACCGGCTGATGGCGGTCAACCTCAAAGGCGTGTTTCTGGGGATCAAGGCAGTTGCTCCCGGTATGTCCGCTCGGTCCCGAGGCTGCATCATCAACATCTCATCTACAGGCGCGATGCAGCCAACCAACGCTACGGGTGCCTATGCAGCCAGCAAGGCCGCGGTCGAGGCGCTGACTCGGGCGGCTGCATTGGAACTCGGCCCGCACGGTGTGCGTGTAAACAGCGTGCACCCCGGCGGCATCAATACCGCGATGACCAACCCTGATGGGATGCAGACTGCCGATGTCGATGCGCTGTACGCGGACATTCCAATGCAGCGAGCGGGAAATGCAGAAGAGGTCGCCAACATGACGCTCTTTCTTGCGAGCGACGAAGCGAGTTATTGCACGGGCAGCCTTCGTTGTGGATGGCGGCTCCCTGGCGGGTAAATACCATGCATTTTTGCCAGGTTACCCGCCAACTCAGGAGGGAGGGAAGTGAATGAAGCCGATACTTGACCTGTCTGATCAAACCGTGATCGTTGCGGGAGCTGGTGGCGGCGGAATCGGTACCGCCATCACGCTGATGCTGGCCCGAGCGGGCGCAAGGGTCGCGGGTGTTGATAAATCCATGTCCCAGATGGAATCACTTCGGGAGGAACTGCCCGCCTTGGACCAGCCTCATGTGCTGATCGCCGAAGACTTGCTGGTTTCCGGGGCCGCCGACAGAGTAATGGCGGCAGTGGAGTCTGACCTTGGTCAGGTGACCGGGCTGGTCAACGTGGTTGGCGGCTTCCAGAGTATGGAGCAGATGGCACCCCTGATATCCGGCGGCAGTGAGGCGCACTTCAAGAGCCTTCTTGATTTCAATCTCAGTTCAGCCCTGTCGCTTTCCATCGCCGTGGCGCGAAGCCTGAAGGGACGGGCCTCACCCGGCTCGGTTGTCAATATCACCTCATCTACTGGCCTGATATCAATGCCCTACGGCGCGGGTTACGCGGCAGCCAAAGCGGCATTGAACAACCTGACGCGCACCATGGCGGTGGAGTGGGGTGGCGCCGGCATACGTGTCAACGCCGTGTCCTGCGGGACGATTATGAGCGCGGAAGCCAGGCGCTGGGCTGAGGGCGTGGAGGAGGCTGCCAGGCACGCTGTTCCCCTTGGTCGTTGTGGAGAACCCGAGGAGATTGCAGCGACTGTGGCATTCCTTCTGTCCGACCTCGCGAGTTACATCAGTGGCGAGGTCATTTGCGTCGATGGTGGAGCCCTGGCCAGGGCGCCTTATAACGACGGCAACAATATCCCGCTTTTCATTACCGACCAGGCCTTGCATGAACGGCTGCTGTCGGACAACTAGGCACACGCAGGTACGGAGCATTCAACACGCAAGCTTATAGATAGTCATCCAACAGAGAATGGAGAGGCCCATGAACAATAATAAGTATTTTACCCGTCATCCAAAGACCCTGATGGTCGCCGCTCTGGCGAGCGCACTTGCAGGTAACGCGCAATCCCAGACAAACACATTGGAAGAAGTCGTGGTCACGGCGCAGAAGCGGGAGCAAAGCCTGCAGGAAACCCCGATAGCGATTACGGCTTTTGGAGAACACGAAATCCAGCAGCGGGGAATCCAGGATCTGACCGATCTGGGAACGATCGTGCCAAACGTCAAGATCGCCGCTATGCCGACGAATACCGGCAAGGCTGCCGTTGCAATACGCGGGTCTGTGACTTCCAACCCGGCGATCACCTGGGAGCCTACGGTGGGCATCTACCTCGACAACATCTACGTCGGCAAGATCTCGGGAAATATATTCCGGGTAACTGAGCTGGAGCGCATTGAGGTTCTGCGCGGTCCTCAGGGAACCCTCTACGGCAAGAACACCATAGGTGGCGCGGTCAACCTCATTACCACGAAGCCTAGCGGCGAATTCGGCGTCAAGGCCCGCGGTGCCCTCGGCAACTTCGATTACAGCGAGGGCTACCTGGCCGTCGACCTGCCGGCCCTGTCCATGGCCGGCCTGGGAGAAATTAAGGCAAAGCTATCCTACGGGGCCGAGCAGCGCGATGGGCTTTATGACAATGTGTCTCCACCGCCGAACGCGACGATTGCAAGCCCATTTGTCCCGGGAGCCCGGGTGCCGGCCAATCCGCGTAGCGCGAACGATACCTTTAATGAGCTTGACCGCTGGTCCGCCCGCGCTGACCTGTTGTGGGATGTCAGCGATAACTTCAGCGCACGCTATACCTACGACAAAAACGATGCGGATAACACTTCATCCAAGGAACAGCTGACGCATGTGGATCCGGATAACCTGAATCTCGGCGTGCCTATTCCGGCTGACCTTGCGCAGTTTGTGGTTGATGAAAACACGAACGCGGACGCTATCAGTACGGACAATCTTGCCCTGGAGCAATTTGATGCCGAAAGCCACTCGCTGACACTGGACTATACCATCGGCGAAGTGGGAGTTCTGGGTGACGTGTCTTTACGCTACATTGCAAACAGAAGGGAAATGAACTTCGTACAAAGTGATGACAATGACGGCACGCCCTTTGCGCTGTTCCATTCGGAAATCGACGAGGACTACGAGCAGACCTCCCAGGAATTTCAGGTATTGGGATCTTCTGAACGGCTGAACTATGTGGTCGGTGTCTATTCCTTTGAGGAGGAGGCTGACGTTTTTAACCCTCTGATTCCCCTCAACTCTTTCTTCGGGCCCTTTGTTTTGAATAACTCGTATGGCCTCGAGGCTGACCAGATAGCACTTTACGGGCAGTTTGATTACCGCCCAAGGGTGTTACAGGACAAGCTGACTTTGACCGCCGGTGTCAGGTGGTCGCGGGAAGAAAAAAGCTCCTACATCATCCACCCGGGTGAGTTTGAGGGCGACGCTGATGACGAGTGGGATAACGTGGCGCCTACCTTTGTTCTTGCATACGACTTTAGTGATGATCTGCAAGCTTATGCGAAGTACTCCAAAGGCTGGAAAGCCGGAGGGTTTAATGGTGAGTCAGAAAGCCTCGCGGGGTTTGTCGGGGGTTATGACCCGGAAGAGGTTGATGCCTGGGAGCTCGGCTTCAAGTCCCGCCTGATGGAAGATCGTCTGCAAATCAACGCCGCGGCATTCTATAACGACGAAACGGATCTGCAGCTTTCGGTTTTCACTAGCGGCTCATCTGCTTCTACGGTTATTCGCAACGCCGGTGAAGCGGTCAAGCGTGGTATCGAGCTTGAGGTTCTCTTTCAGCCGACAAACGACTTACTGTTAACTGCCAATTTTGGTTACCTCGATTCAGAATACAAGGAATACAATGAGTTCGATGCCACATTGGGTCGCGAGGTGAATCTTAAAGATGAGCGTGCGAATCAGTACGCGCCGGAATACAACTTCAACCTCAGTGGCGAATATACCTTCGCGCGAACCGGTTGGGGTGAGGTTCAGGGGCGCCTCGATTACACCTACAGCGATGACTATGTGCCATACGTGACGCCGGAGCAGAACGCGACCTCGATGATAGATAGCTACGGTGTGCTCAATGGTCGCTTGTCGCTGCTCGATATGCCGGTCGGAGGCGACAGTACCCTGACGGTCGCAGTGTGGGGCAAGAACCTCACGGACGAAGAGTACCGGCTGAACACCATTCCGTTCGGTCCCTGGACTGTAAGCTTTTTCGGCGACCCACGGACCTACGGCATCGAGGCTGTACTGCGATTTCAGTAGACCGGCACCGCGGTCAAAAGGGCGGAAGCGAGCCATTTAACAGACGAACCAAGAGAGGCGTAAGAATATGAAGCTCAAGGATAAAGTGGCCCTGGTTACGGGTGCGGGTCAGGGGGTTGGCCAGGGTATAGCGATGGAACTGGCCCAGGCCGGTGCCCGCGTTGCCGTGGTGGGCCGTACGGAGCAGAAGCTGCAGGCGACCTGCGAACAAATTAAGTCCTGGGGTGGTGAGGCTTTTGCCGTGCAGTGTGACGTGAAGTCGAAAGACTCATTACAGCAGTGCGTGGAGAGTGTGGTCGGGCATTTTGGTGGCATTAACATTCTGGTGAATAACGCCCAGGAAGTGCCACTGGGTACTCTGCTTGACGTGGCGGAGGACGAGCTTGCTAGCGGCTGGGAATCGGGGCCGTTGGCAACGTTTCGACTGATGAGGCTATGCCACCCGCACCTCAAGGGCGACGGTGTGATCATCAATCTCGCCACCGCCGCCGGCAAACGTTGGGACATGTCAGGCTACGGCGCGTATGCCGCCTGCAAGGAGGCGATACGCTCCATGAGCCGGGCAGCGGCCTGCGAGTGGGGCCCGGATGGGATACGCACGAATGTCATTATGCCGCTTGCAGCCTCCCCGGCCCTGGCTGGCTGGATCGAGAGCAGCCCTGAGGAGGCAGAATATTTCTTCCAGACGATACCTCAACGCCGGGTAGGTGATTGTATGACCGATATCGGGCGTTTTGTCGCAGTCCTGTGCGGCCCGGATTCAGCATATGTCAATGGTCAGACAATCGGGCTGGATGGTGGCCAGGCCTTTATTGGCTGATCGGGGGAGTGAATATGGAAGTCAGCTACTCTGCCGAGAGTACCACTGATGAGGTGATGCAGGGGGTGGACCTGCAAGGTCGTGTGGCGCTGGTTACGGGGGCCTCATCCGGCCTGGGTGTTGAGACGGCCCGCAGTCTGGCGCAGGGCGGCGCAAAAGTGATACTGGCGGCCAGGGATGAAAACAGGACCAGGCTGGCCATGGACGGCATATTTCAGCAGTTGCCGAAAGCCGACCTGGTTTACATGCCCCTCGACCTGTCCGACAAGGACAGCATTGCTCAGTGTGCCGGGCACATCCAGGACTCGCTGCCCCATCTCGATTTGCTCATCAACAATGCCGGGGTAATGGCGTGCCCTCTGCGACGTACAGCGGAGGGCTGGGAGTGGCAACTGGCGGTCAATCATATTGGCCATTTTGCGCTGACTAACGAGTTGCTGCCGGTCTTGTTGCGCTCTCCCGCCCCCCGCATCGTCAATCTGACATCCGGGGGTCATCAGCTTGGCGCGCCTGATCCGGTAGATCCCCATTTCCTGACGCGGCCCTACGATAAATGGCTGGCCTACGGCCAATCAAAGACAGCGAATATCTGGCATGCAGTCAGTCTCTTCGAGCGTTATGGTGAGCAGGGGCTGAGTGCTTTTGCGGTGCATCCCGGTGCCGTAGGCACAGACCTGAGTCGGCACATGTCGGAAGCAGAGATCCAGAATCTCCGGGGGCCTTCGGACGACAAGCCCAGGCTTGACTTCAAGTCGATTCCACAGGGCGCTGCCACCTCCGTGTGGGCGGCTACCTCAGCATCCCTGGAGTCTATGGGAGGGCTTTACCTTGAGGACTGTGGTATTGGCAAGCCGATTGAAGGTGAAGGTCTTTCGGCAACGGGCTACGCACCCTGGGCACTTGACCTGGAGCGCGCTGAGGCATTCTGGCAGCAATCGGAAGCATGGGTGGGAAGTCGTTCCGCTTGAACATGAAAGCACGCAGGACATCCTGGCGAAAATGCCATGCTGGCTTGCTATCAAGTCCTGATGGGGCCGCCGCCCCTCACGCCAGATTCCACTTAAAATCCAGATTCTGGTCCAGCCAGATCGACTCCAGCGCATAGTAGATCCTGGTCAGCGCCAGCGGCGGATTCAGCCGGCCGCGGTCATCGAATATCTCCGGGAAGTGAAACGCGCAGCGGGTGTCGTCGGCGTACCGGCGTACCATCACCGCGGGTAGTTCTACCTGCTCGTCCTCGAATTCGATCCGCAGGGTGGCCTGGAGGCCGGGTTTGCCTGGCAGGTCGCTGGCGTCCACACGGATGCCGGTGATGGACAGATCCACGGGGGCCACGGCGCGGGCGTCCTCGTCGGTGATCACGGTCACCGCCAGGCCCTTCACATCCGAGCCCTTGAGTTTCTCCAGTTGCAGGCGAAAGCCGGTGCGCCGGTTGGCGTGGGCGTGGTCCTGGGCGCGCAGGAATTCGATGATAAACGGCAGGTCTTCCGCCGGGACCTCGGCGCGCGCCGGGTTCTCGCCGTCGATCACGAACATTACCTGGTCGTTGGCCGCCTCGATGATAAGCTTGCCTGATTGCATTTTCTTCATGCGCTGGTCCTGCCTGCGTGTGTCGCGCTAGTGTTCTCCCAAGCATACCGGTTTGTGGGTGCTTGCAGGTCACCGTTACCCCAAATTGGGAAGTGCGTCATATTTTCCGGCCGCTTTGCTAGCCCTTGCGGGTAAAGGGCTGGACGAGTTGGCGGAAGGGGTCGACCGGGTAGTCGGTTTCATCGATACCGATGTGCCGGATCTCGGCGCCCCGCGCGTCCCCCAGGCCGCGCTCCGGCCAGAAATAGGTGCCAAATACCCAGTCCCAGAGAATCAGGTTGCTGCCGTAGTTGTGGTTGGCCACGGCCGGGTCCTGGTTGTGGTGCCAGCGGTGCAACTCCGCGCTGGAGAACAGGTAGTTCAGCGGCCCCAGGTCCTGCCGGGTATTGCCGTGCTGCCAGTAGCCGTGGAAGATCGAGAACAGGGTGATAAACAGCACCGTGGTCTGGTTGGCCCCCAGGATCAGCACCGGCAGCACGGTCAGGCTTTGCAGGATTGTCACATCCAGGTAGTGAAACTTGGTGGCATTGAGCCAGTACAGGCGGGTGGGGCTGTGGTGCACCTTGTGGAAGCGCCACAGCAGGGGCACCTCGTGGGTGGCGCGGTGCCACCAGTAGGCGCCGAATTCGCCCAGCACCAGGGCCAGGGGCACCTGCAGCCACAGCGGCCAGTGGTTGGGCCATACCTGCAGGCCACCCCCGGCCAGGGCGATCGCCGCGCCGGAGATGGCCAGCTGTACCACTGGGCTTTGTAACAGAAAGTTGTTGAGCACCAGGGTGACCCCGTCCGGGTAGTAGTTCTCCCGCAGGGTGGGTCGCCAGTCGCTGTTGAACCGCGCCAGTCGTTCCCCCGCCAGCACGAACAGCAGGGTAACCACACTGACCACGCCAAAGATCACGAAGGGGTCTATGCCGGCGTTGACCGCCAGCGCCGCCGTGCCCATGGCGGCGAGCATGCACAGCGGGTAACCCAGGCGTGCCCAGGTCGATTTGGCTGCGGCGGCGTCCTTTACTGTCGATGCATCGCTTGGCATGTCATCCCGCGGTCCTTAACGCAAACAGGGCGACCGAAGCCGCCCTGTTGCATTATGCACGTTGCCGATCAGAAGTCGTACATGACCCGCATGTAGGCGAAGCGGCCGTTGAAGCCCCCGGGCGCCCACTGGCTGTAGAGGTTGCCCACGCCGGCAGCCGCGTTCGGGTTCTCATCGGGCACTTCGTCGGTCAGGTTGTCGGCGCCCAGTACGATCGTGAGGCCTGGGTTGTCGAAGCTGTAACCCACTTCCGCGTCTATCACGCCGTAGCCGTCGTAGAACTCGGTGTCCTCGGAGTCGTACCAGTCGTCGAAGTAGCTGTAGCGCGCCATGATCCGCCAGTTACCCATGGTGTGATTGGCCATCAGGTTCCAGCGGGTCTCGGGCAGGGCTTCTTCCAGCTCGAGGATGCGCACGTCGTCGATCAGGCCCGGCACGAAACTGGTCACCTCGGTCTCGGTCTGGTTGTAGGCCAGGTTGAAGTCGGTGATGCCGAGGTCAGTATCGAGCATGTAGGTCGCTACGATATCGAAGCCCTCGGTCTCGGTGTCGAAGCCGTTGGCGAAGAAGCGGAAAGTCGACAGGCTGTCGGCACCGGCCACCCCTTGCTCGATCAGGGCCTGGCGCTCGGCATCGGTCAGCTCGAAGTTCTGCGAGGTGCCCAGGCGATCGTCGACCTCGATGTTGAAGTAGTCGAAGGTCACGCTGAAGTCACCCAGCTGCAGGATCGCGCCGGCGGTGTAGTTGGTGGACTCTTCCGGGTCCAGCGGCACACCGCCACGCAGGCCGGCCACCGGGCTGGTCGCGGGAATTGTGCCGTTGTTTTCCAGTTCATTGGTCGCCAGGTTGAACTCCGTGGACACGTTAAAGGCGTTTGACTGTCCCGGTGTCGGCGCCCGGAAGCCGGTGCTGTAGGAGGCACGCAGGCCCAGGGCATCGGTGACCTGGAACTGGGTCGCGATCTTGCCGTTCGTGGTGGTGCCGAAGTCGTCGAAGTCCTCCCAGCGCATGGCCACGCCCAGCAGCCAGTTGTCGGTCACGTCCGCTTCCACGTCCACGTAGGCGGCAATGTTGGAGCGGCTCCAGTTACCCGCGGCCAGCGGGCCGAAGCCCGGGAAGCCGTTGGAGGCGGCGCTGAAGCCCTGGTCGGCCAGGGGGCCCACTTCCCAGGAGGCCTGGTCGCCCAGGGTGATCTCGAACTCCTCGTCGCGCCACTCGAAGCCACCGGCCACGTTCAGGTCGGAGGCCAGGAAGTCCACCTCAATCGGGTAGGACAGGTCGATATTGAAGTTCTTCTCGAGCTGGGTGTAGGCACCCGGGTTGAAGTCAGTGGGCGAGCGCGGACCCAGGGAGGCGTTCACGGTGTTGAGAATAAAGAAGTCGGCGTCGTTATAGCCAAAGCCGCCGCTCACGTCCCAGGCCAGGCCCGAGTCGAGGGTGCCACGGGCACCGGCCACCAGCGAGTAGTCCTCGGTCTCGGCGCCAAAGCTCGGGGTGAAGCCGCCGGGGAAGAACTCGTTGAACACGAAGCAGTCGGGGTTGGCGATCACGGCCGCCAGGCCCGCGGCGTCATCCGTGGTCAGGTTGGTGGGGCAGTTGCCGGACAGGTCCTCGGTCACATCCCCTACCAGGCGCAGCTGGTCGCCGGCTTCATTGGTGCCGGAGCTGAATACCCCGGCGCGGGTGTCGGGGTTCCGGAAGTAGAAGCCGCCTTCCACTTCCTTGGAAGCATAGTTACCGAAGGCATAGGCCTCGGTGTTGTCATCCAGTGCCAGGCCCAGGTTGAAGATGGTTTTCAGGTCATCGCGGATTTCCGGGTTGCCCCAGATCTGCGCCGGGTCGGCGACTTCGGTGTTGCCGCCGGCAATCAGGGCCGCGGCGTCGTTCCGCTGCACGCTGCGGTTGGTGGGGTCCGCCTCACCGTACTCAAAGCTGGCGTTGACGAAGCCGTTGGCGGTGAAGGGCAGGCCGATATTGCCGGATACCGAGTAGCGGGTCTCATCGCTTTCCTCGGTGTACTGGCCGTACTTGCCTTCCAGGCTGCCGCCCTCGGAATAATCCTTGAGGATAAAGTTCACCACGCCGGCGATCGCGTCGGAGCCGTACTGGGCGGCGGCGCCGTCGCGCAGCACTTCAACCTGCTTCAGGGCAATGGAGGGGATTACCGAGATGTCGGGCCCCTGGGCGCCGTCGTTGACGCCGTTACCCAGCCAGGAGATGACCGCGGCGCGGTGGCGGCGCTTGCCGTTCAACAGGACCAGGGTGTGGTCCGAGGCCAGGCCGCGCATGTTGGCGGGCCGCACCACGGTGGCGGCGTCGCTGATCGGCTGGCTGTTCACGTTGTACGAGGGCACCGCGTTGCGCATCAGCGTGGTGAGGTCGCTGGCGCCCTGGTTGCGGAAGTCATCCCCGGAGATGACGTCGATGGGCACCGCGGAGTCAAATACCGACCGGGCCTCGCGCCGGGTACCGGTTACGACCACTTCCTCGAGGGCGGCCTCTCCCTGGGCCGATGCCACCTGGGCATGGCCGGCGGTCAGTGCGACCTGGGCGGCGATCGCCCAGGCGAGCTTGCTGCGAGTGAAAACTGTCATGATGGGGCTCCTACCTGAGTTTTTTGTTCTGGATTGTTCAGGCAGCCACGGTCTTCTGCGAGCCCGTTACGGCTGACCCTCTTTTAAACCTACGCCACTGACCCGGGAAGGCAAAAATAAATAGCGGTAAAATTTACACTCGCTAACCCGCGCTGTTGCCCCATTTGCGGGTTTGTGCGCAGAAAAACCCTTCAGGTAAAGGGTTATGGAGCCGGCGTGACGCCGGTTTCAGGGGGCAGGGGTGGCACCGGCGTTTTCGCCGGCTCCCCGGCGATCTCCCGCACCAGGCGCGGCACCAGGAAGCCCGGCAGGCGCGCAGTGATCCCGGCGTGCAGCGCCCGGGCGCGGTGCGCGGGCACTTCGAAGTGGGCGGCCCCCTGCACCCGGTCCAGCAGGTGCAGGTAGTAGGGCAGGGCGCCGTGGCGGAACAGGGCCTCGCTGAGGTCGCAAAGGGCGTCGGCGCTGTCGTTGACGCCCTCCAGCAGCACCGCCTGGTTGAGCAGGGTCAGGCCGTGGGCGCGGATTCGCCCCAGGGCGGCGCCGGTGGCGGCGTCGATCTCGTTGGCGTGGTTGCTGTGCACCACCACGATGCTTTGCACCCCGGGCGGGGTGAGGGCCGCGAGCAGGGGCCCGGTGACCCGGTCGGGCAGCACGATGGGCAGGCGCGTGTGCACCCGCAGCCGCCGCACGTGGGGAATCGCGGCGATCTGCCGGCACAGCGCCGCCAGGTAGTCGTCGTCTGCGACCAGCGGGTCGCCCCCGCTGAGGATCACCTCGCTGATCTCGGGGCGCGCGGCCACGTAGTCCAGCGCCTCCTGCCATTCGCGCCGGCTGTTCATATTGTCGGCGTAGGGGAAGTGGCGGCGGAAACAGTAGCGGCAGTTGATCGCGCAGCCCCCGGTGACCACCAGCAGCACCCGGCCGTGGTACTTGTGGATGATCCCGGGCCGCGGGTTCTGGGCCCCGGTTTCCGCGTTGGGGTCCGGGCCAAAGCCGGGGGTGAATTCGGTTTCCGCTGTCGTGGCCAGCACCTGGCGCAGCAGCGGGTCATGGGGGTCCCCCGGGCGCATCCGCCGGACAAAGGCCCCGGGCACCCGCAGGCTGAATTCAGCACAGGCGGCCGCCGACAATCCCAGGGCCGCCGGCTCCAGCCCCAGCGTCGCGAGCAGGGTCTCACCGTCGGTAATCACGTCTTTTAACTGGGCCTTCCAGTCGCCGTCACAGGGGGGCGACTGGGGGTGGAGCAGCTGGGTCATGGTGGTCCTGCGGGGGCGAAAAAGGGTGGCCGCCAGCCTGTCAGCCGAGGCGGTCGCGCAGGCTGTAGAATAACATGCCCGCCACCAGGCCGGGCCAGCGCAGCAGGGTCCCGCCGGGGAACTGTTTCGAAGGCACGCTGGCCATCACGTCGAAGCGCGAGGCGGTGCCGTCGATGGCTTCGGCCATGAGTTTCCCCGCCAGGGTGGCGATGGGCACGCCGTGGCCGGAGAAGCCGTGGGCGTAGAAGGTGTTATCGCCCAGGCGGCCGAAGTCGGGCATCCGGTTCATGGTGACCGCGAGGGTGCCGCCCCAGCCATAATCAATGCGGGTCTCGGCCAGTTCGGGATAGATCCGCAGCATGTACTTGCGCACGAACTGCTTGATGTCGGCGGGGAAGCGGCGGCTGTAGTTCTCGCCACCGCCGAACAGCAGGCGGTTGTCGGCGGAGAGTTTCCAGTAGTTGATCACGAACAGGCTGTCGCTCATGGACACGTCGTCGCGGATCAGCTGCCGCGCCAGCGCTTCCGGCAGCGGTTCGGTGGCGAGCATGAAGTTGTTGATCGGCATGATCCGGCCCGCGGCCCGCGACTCCAGGCGTTCCAGGTAGCCATTGCAGCCCAGCACCAGGAAGCGCGCCTTCACCCGGCCCGCGCCGGTGCGCACCTGCACGCCCCCGGCGCTTTCCCGATAGTCCAGCACCCGGCTGCCCTCGTGCAGGCTGGCGCCGAGGTCATGGGCGGCGCGGGCCAGGCCCAGGGCGTAATTCAGGGGGTGCAGGTGGCGCGCGCCCGGGTCCAGCAGGCCGCCGTGGAAGCCCTGGCCGGAGGTCATGGCCGCCAGTTCATCGGGGGCCACGTAGCGCACGCCTGCGTAGTCGTAGTGCTCTTGCAGATGCGACGCGTATTCCTCCAGTTCCTGAGCGTGAGCGGCCTTGGAGGCCACGTGCAGGTTGCCCTGCTTCAGTTCGCAGTCGATACCGTGGGCCTCGATCAGGCCGCAAACAGTGTCCACCGCTTCCAGGCCCAGGTCCCACAGGGCGCGGGCCTGGGACTTGCCCACCCACTGCTCCAGGTCCTGCTGGTCCGCGCGCTGGCCGGTGCCCACGTGGCCGCCGTTGCGGCCCGAGGCGCCCCAGCCGACCCGGTTGGCCTCCAGCAGGGTGACGCGGTAGCCCCGCTGGCGCAGGTGGATGGCGCTGGACAGGCCGGTGTAGCCGCCGCCGATGATGCACACATCGGTGTCGACCTCGCCCTTCAGCGGGGCGAATTCGAGTTGCTGGTTGGCGGAGCTGGCGTACCAGGAGTCAACGTGGGATTGATTTGGCATGGCGCTACTATACCGTTTTGCCCGGTTTGCGCCGCATACCACGTTAGGGGTAGCCCACTTGCCGCGGTGTTTGCAGTGCTGCGATACTCAGGGCTTTCCGGCCGCGGAACCCCCCATGGACGACAACGATACCCAGGTCATCAAGGACTGGCTGAAAGAGCACCGGATCTCCGAAGTCGAGTGCCTGGTGCCCGACATGACCGGCAACGCCCGGGGCAAGTTTATTCCGGCGCAGCAGTTCCTGGGCCAGGGTGAGCCCAAACTGCCGGAAAGTATCATGATCCAGACCGTGACCGGGGAGTACTCGGACGACCACTGGGACTTTGTCGAGCCCACCGACGCCGACATGTTCCTGCGGCCGGACGTCTCCACCCTGCGCCTGGTGCCCTGGGCCCGGGAGCCCACCGCCCAGATCATCCACGACTGCTACAAGCCCAACGGTGAACTGCACCCGCTGTCCAGCCGCTCGGTGCTGCGCAATATCCTCGACCTCTACGCCGCGGAGGGTCTGACCCCGGTGGTGGCGCCGGAGGTGGAGTTCTACCTGGTGGCCAAGAACACCGACCCGGACTACGAACTGATGCCGCCCAAGGGCCGCTCGGGCCGGCGGGAGTCGGCGCGCCTGTCCTACAGCATCGACGCGGTGGCCGAGTTCGAGGACTTCGTGGAGGACATGTACGAGTACGCGGATGCCCAGGAGCTGCAGGTAGACACCCTGATCCACGAAAACGGCGCCGCGCAGATGGAGATCAACTTCCTCCACGGCGACCCCATGAGCCTGGCCGACCAGGTGTTCGTGTTCAAGCGCACGGTGCGCGAGACCGCGCACAAGTACGGCATGTACGCCACCTTCATGGCCAAGCCGATGCAGCGGGAACCGGGCAGTGCCCTGCACATCCACCAGAGCGTGGTGGACAGCAAGACCGGGGAGAATATCTTTGTCGACGAGAAGGGCGGCTTTACCGACGCCTTCCTCAGCTATATCGCCGGTCTGCAGCGCTACACCCCGGAGCTGATCAGCCTGTACGCTCCCAACGTGAACTCCTATCGCCGCCTGGCGCCGGACATCTCCGCGCCGATCAACCTGAACTGGGGTTTCGACAACCGCACCACCGCCTTCCGGGTGCCCCACGACAAGCCCGCGGCGACCCGGGTGGAGAACCGCTTCCCCGGTGCCGACGCCAACCCCTACCTGGCCATCGCCGCTTCCCTGGCCAGCGGCTACCTGGGGATGAAACAGAAACTCAAGCCCACGGAGCCCCACCAGGGCACCGCCAACGAGGACGAGGTCGAGGTCGCGCGCACGTTGGAAGAGGGCCTGCGCCTGCTGCATAACACGCCGGAACTGCAGGATATGTTCGGCGACCTGTTCCTGCGCGCCTATGCCGCGGTCAAGCTGGACGAGTTCGAGGAATTCAACCAGGTCATCAGTTCCTGGGAGCGGGAGCACCTGCTGCTGCAGGTCTGAGCGGGGTTAGCGGATATGCCAGAGGGGAGCACGATTTTCGGGAGTAAGCGGCGTTTCCGGCTGTTCACCCTGGTCAAGTACGTCACCTACGCCCTGCTCTGCCTGAATGTCTACCTGTTCCTAGACGAGGAACTGCTGGCGCTGCAGCATACCTTCACCGGGGGCGTGTCTCCCGGGCAACTGATCCAGGTGTTCTCCGCGACCATCGACACTGCGGCCTGGGTGATCCTGCTGTTGCTGTTCGAGCTGGAAACCTCGGTGCTGGATGACAGCCGCATTCGCGGCGGCGTGCGCTGGAGCCTGCACGGCATTCGCGGCCTGTGCTACGTGGCCATCGTGTACGCCTTCACCGGCTATTGCGCCGAGCTGATTACCCTCTATGCCCACGCGCCCCTTACCGTGGAAGCCTGTAGCCTGGTGGCGGACAAGTGGTCGCTGCTGGTGGACCTGGACGAGTACGTGGCCCTGAATGCCGGCAACTGTGCGGGGCTGGCGCCGCCGCTGTACCGCCTGGAGGGTTTCCAGATCCTGGCTGACCAGGGCACCCTGAACGCGGCCCTGTGGCTGGCCTGGACCGACGTGATCAACGCCGGCACCTGGATCCTGGTGGTGATCCTGCTGGAGGTCGAGGTGCGCCTGCAACTGCGCGGCAACCTGTCCGACCGGATCATGGACGGCACCCGCTACCTCAAGTTTGTGCTCTACTTCATTCTGTTTGCGGCGGCGGCGTACTGGGGTTACGCGGGGGATTTCCTCGATTTCTGGGATGCCGCCCTGTGGCTGTTTGCGTTTATCTTTATCGAGCTGAACGTGTTCGAGTGGCAGTACGAGACCAGCGCCGAGGCCGATGCGTCGGCCCGGGCGCAGGCCGACCCGGCCCGCTAGGCGCCGCGCCCCTGGCGGCGCGCGCCATTAAAGCTTCTCATCGATCCCCACGTGCTCGACGCGGGGATATTCACGCCACTGGAATACCTGGCGGTGGTCGCAGATCAGGCAGCGGTGCTCGATGTCGCCGGACTTGGGATCCATCTCCCCGCTGCGGGTCATCATGCCGGTGCCACAGGCATCGCAGATGTAGTTCACCTCGACGGGGCGCACTTCGCGTTTGATTTCTGGCATGGGGTGTCTCCCTGGTTTGGCCGCCTATGCTAGCGCGACTGGCGGGTGCAAGGAAGGGAGTTGATTAAGCCACCCCAGGCGCTAAGCTGGGGCGGAGCCGGACCGGATGCCGTGGTGTGGATACAGAACTGCTTCGAACATTTCTCGAGGTCCGCAGGACCTGCCATTTTGGCAAGGCGGCGGAGAACCTCTGCATCACCCAGGCCGCCGTCAGTGCGCGCATCAAGCAGCTGGAAGAGAGCCTGGGCGCGCCGCTGTTCCTGCGCAATCGCAATAACATCCAGCTGAGTCGCGAGGGTGAACGCCTGGTGCCCCACGCCGAGACCCTGCTGCTGGCCCTGGCCCGGGCCCGGCAGGAGGTGTCCCTGCGCGACAGTGACGCCGGCCACCTCAGCGTCGGCGTGCGCATGGGCATCTGGAGTGAGCCGCTGCAGCAGAAGCTGCACGGCCTGCGCGCGGCCATGCCCGACCTGCTGCTGTCGGTGGAGAGCCTGGCCATGGCCAGTATCGAGCGCCAGCTGCTGGACCGCACCCTGGACCTGGCCCTGCTCTACGAGGCCCCCAGTTTTCCCGAACTCGAGACCATCCCCATCGGCACCCTGACCCTGCGCCTGTTCAGCGCCAGCAAGACCGGTTCCGCCCAGGCGGCGCTGGGGGAAGGCTATGTCTACCTCGACTGGGGCGGCGGCTTTTCCCGCTTTCATGCCCGCCATTTCGGCGACGTGCCGCCCCCCAGCCTGCGCACCAACCTGCGCGCCCTGGCCACGTCCTACCTGCTCGAGCACGGCGGTGCCTGCTACCTGCCGCGCAGCCAGCGCGGGGCCCTGGCCGAGGCCGGGCTGGTGCCGGTGCGCGGGGCGCCCGAATTCTCGCGGCCCCTGAATATTGCCTACCACGGGGGCTCGCCGCAGCGGGAGCTGATTGAAGCCGCTGCGCGGAGCTTTTCCGGTTTGAAAGTCTGAGGCGTCGGTTTATTGAAGGGGAGGGGGGCATGCACCGCGGCCTGTAGCCGTGGCGCAGGAGCTGCCGGCAGCGCCCCCGGGGGGCGCCGCTAGCGCTGTTTACTTAATAGTCGTCGAACTGCAGGTCGTAACAGCCCAGCTCATCCCGCAGGCGGCGCTCTTCCAGGCGCTGCTCGGCGCGGCGGCGTTTCTCCGCCAGGCGCTGCTTGGCGCTGGAAACAGGCATTACGTCCTCGTCTTCGTTGATATCCCCGAGCACAGGCTCGAAAAAATCATCCATCGAATCACTGCTGATGGCGTCCTGGTTGGTGTCACCCATGTTGTTTCCTCCCGTCGATGGCCCTAGCCCATCTCGGCGCAATATCCCCCAGTGATTGCGGCGAGTAAATCAAATTATTCTTGCGCCCACGATAAGCAATACTTGTCGAGGACGGGGCCCGCGGGGCAGGTGACCCGGCCGGTCGGCGCGTCCCTGCGCCGGGACTCGTGGGCGGAAAGTCCGCGTCTGCCATGACGTCTGGCCGGGCGCGAGCCACCTGCGCCATCTGCTTCGCAAGACCTGTGCCAGGGTCAGGGGTGCGGGTTCTGCGCGCTGCGCGGGGCTGCCGGCGTCCAGCGTAGCCAGCGGACACCGGTGGACGCGGCCAGCGCCGCTTCAGGCGATCTGCAGGGCGTGGATGATGGTGGCGGCAACCTGGTCGGCGGAGGCCTGGGTGGCATCCACCGCGATATCGGCGTGGCGCTCGTAGAGGGGGGTGCGCTCTGCGTAGATGGCGGCGTAGCCCTGCCCGGTATCGCTGGCGATGCCGCGCAGGGGGGCGGCCGCGATCCGCTGCTCCAGGGTGGGCAGGTCCACGACCAGGTAGACGACCGGACCGGCGGCGTGCAAACGCGCCATGATCGCCTCGCTGTAAATCACGCTGCCGCCGGTGGAGACCACGGTATCCGCGAGGTCGGTGGCCAGCAGCACCTCTTCCTCGATCTTGCGGAAGGTCTCGTAGCCGTGGCGATCCACGATCTCCTGCAGGGTGGCGTGTTCGCGCACCTGTATCGCCAGGTCAGTGTCGTTGAAGGCAAGCCCGGTGAGTTTGGCCAGGATCACGCCCACGGTGCTCTTGCCGGCACCGGGCATGCCGACCAGGCTGATGGTCTTGGTGGGTGGCTGAGTCTCGGGCACGGCGGATTCCAGTGGTGGTCGGCAGGCGTATTATCCGGCCTGTGCCCGCGCTGGCAAGGCGCGTTTAACGCCAGGGGTTCAGGCGCGACGGCAAGCCGGGGGCGCGCCAGCGCCGCCAGGCAGCCTGCCCTGCCCGCAGCCCCGCCATGGCACCCTGCGCCAGCGGCCGCCAGGGCAGCCAGCGCCAGGCCGCGAGGCCCACAAGGAGCAACCCCAGGGCCAGCGCCAGGGCCGGCAGCGCATTCCGCAGAGGGCTGGCCGCTGACGGGGTGTCGGGTGCGGGCGCGGCGCCGCTCACGGTCAGGGAAACCGCGTCCAGGGTGACCATGCGCAGGCGTCCCGCGGCGGTATCCCACCAGGCGAATTCGTAGGCGGGCAGGGTATAGTCGCCGGCTTGCTCTGCCACGTAAGTGATCACTTGCTCACGCCGAGCGCTAACATCGCCGCGGTTGCTCTGCATGCTCAGGCGCGGCGGCTGGGGATAGGCGGCGAGCCCGGGGCGGTCGCTGTCGGTCACCGCCGGCAACATTTTATCCAGCACATCGCTGGCCTCGAGCAGGATGCGGCGGCTGATCGCATCCCCGGGTTTCAGTTGCGTGGTCTCGGGGTCCAGGGACTGGCTGGCGCTGAATTCGGGGCTGGCGACCCAGTTGCTGGTGGCCACCCCCGGCGGCTGCTGCGCCTGCAGGGTGACCGCCGGTGCCAGCACGCGCCCGCGAGCGACACCGTCCTCGGTACTCACCTCGATGTCCAGGGGAATGGGTCCGGTGCTGAAGCTGCCCGCCCGGGTCGCGTACACATCCAGGCTCCAGCGCTGGATGACCCAGTTCTGGCCGCTGCGCAGCTCGCTGCTGTTACTGGCGAAACTCTGGGTCTGCAGCACGATCAGGCCCGGCACCTCCGGCACCTGGATCCGGGTGCCGCCGGCGAACCAGCGATCGGTGGCGACGTCGATATACAGACTTACCCGCTGCCCAGGTACCACCGGCTCCGCCGGCGCCAGGCTGGTGCCGAGTTCCAGGCGCTGTGCCGCCAGCAGGTCGGCCACCTCGGTGGCGCGTACCGTGGTGGCGAGCAGCAGGGCCAGCAGAACCGGCAGTGGCAGCACGCACTTCACGGCGCGTCACTCCCGCCGTCGTCCCGCTGCTGCAGCTGCATATTGAACTTGGTGGCGAGGAAGCCGGCCGGGTCCTTCTGCACCCCGCGCAGCCACATATCGCGCACCGAGTTGTCGCCGAGCACTTCCTCGGCGGAAATCTGCTCGACCTCCACCTCCTGCCAGATCTGCTCGTCGGCGCCCTCGGCGGCACGCGGGTCGTCCTCACCCAGTTCGCCGCTGGCCTCCCCCGGCTCTCCCTGCTGGCTCTCACTCAGGCGATTGATTTCATCCACCAGGGCCTGTACCCGGTCGCGGTTGGCCTGGGCGCCGGGGTAGTCCGGGTCCCGAGCCAGCAGGCGGTCGTAGCGGGCCAGGGCGCGCAGGTAGTCCCGGGCGTGGGCGCGGGCATTGGCTTCGTTGAACAGGGCGGCCTTGCTGTCGTCGCGGGAGAAGTACTCCGCCGCCTGCATGAAATCCTCCGCGTAGTACAGCGCCAGGCCCTGCCACAGGGGGTTGCGGAAGCGTCGCGCGGCCTCCCGGTACTCGCCCCGCTGCATCAGCAGGCGCCCCTGCTGGTCCGGCGTCAGCCAGAGGTCCGCAAACCAGTGGGAGGCGGCCGCCTCGCGAGGCGCCTCCGCCTCATCGGCGCGCGCCGCGTCCACCGGGGCCAGCCAGATCATGCCCGGCAGGAACAGCCAGGCCAGGGTCCAGCCCTTGCGGAACCAGAGCAGGAAACACAGCATCGCCGGAAACAGCAGCGGGTAGCCGCTGTCCAGCCAGGGCAGGGCGTCATTGTCCACCGGGGTATAGTAGCGCCCCACCGCGCGATCCACCGCGCGCATGTCGTTGTCGTCCAGGGTCAGGTCGAAGTAGCGGCCCCCCGCGGCATCGGCCAGGTCCACCAGGGCATCGCGCTCCAGGGGCGCCTCGGTGTCGGTGACCCGGTCGCTGCCCACACCCACCACCAGCAGCTGGTAGGGGTTCTGCGCAAAATAGGTTTCGAAGGCGGGAATGCTGCCGGCGCCCACGCCGTCGCTGAACAGGATAATGCTGGCGGGGCCGCTCTCGCCGCTGAGGACTTCGCTCGCCAGGGGCAGGGCGTACTCCGGGAATTTGCCGCTGCGCGGCATGATGCCGGTGTCGATGGCATCCAGGTACTGGTGCAGGATGTCGCGGTCGGCGGTCAGGCTGAGCACGGTGTGAGCGCTGCCGGCAAACACCACCAGGGCCGCGCGCTTGTCCGGCGACTGTGCCAGCAGGTCAGTGATTTTCTGCCGCGCCCGCTCCAGGCGGCTGGGTTGTACGTCGCGCTGGGCCATGGAGGCCGAGGCGTCCAGCAGCAGCACCATGCTGGCGTCGTCGCGCTGCAGGGGCGAGGGCTGCTGGCGCCAGGAGGGTCCCATCAGGATGATGGCCAGCAGCAGCAGGAGCACCACGGTCAGGCTGCGGGGGTTAAACCAGCGGGAGCGGTAGCGCCCCACCCGCAGGTGCGCCAGCAGGTGGGGGGCGATAATGTGCCCGAAGCGCTGCTGGTCGCCGGGCTGGCGCCACAGGTACCACAGCAGGAGGGCGGTGGGGATCAGCAGCAGGCCCCAGGCCGGGCGCAGGAAATGGAAGTAGGCGAGCTCAGGCGGCATCCGCAGCTTCCTCCGTGGAATTGCGCCGGTGCCTGCGGGCGGTCAGCAGGGCGAAGCAGCCGTGGTACAGCCCGTAGCAGATGGAAGCCAGGGCCACCGGAGCCCAGTGCAGGCTGTGTCGGGGGCGGAAGCTCACGGTGTCGTACAGTTCGGGCTCCAGGCCGGCGATGGTCAGGGAGGCCTGTTCCAGCGAGGCCCGGTCCATGGCCTGGAAGGCGCGCCCGCCGCTGAGACCGGCCACCCGCTCCAGGGTCTCCACGTCCAGGGCCTCCTCGCCGGCGGCCGCGGGATCACCGATGGCGATGGGGTAGATGCGAATGCCCTCTGCCGCCGCGACCCGGGCGGCGGCCACCGGCGGCACCCGGCTGCCGGTGTCGTTGCCATCGGTCAGCACGATCAGCACCTTGTTGTCGGAATCACTCTCGCGAAACAGCTTGATCGCGAGGCCAATGGCGTCGCCGAACACGGTGCTCTGGCCCGCCATGCCGATGCCCGTCTCCTGCAGCAGCCGCTCCCACACCGCCCGGTCGGCGGTGAAGGGGGTCTGCAGGTAGGCCGCGGAGCCGAACACGATCAGCCCCAGGCGGTCGGCGTCGCGTTGCCCCGCCAGCTCCCGCAGGACGTACTTGACCGCCTCCAGGCGATCCACCGCGACCCCGCCCGGCAGGGTGAAATCGCGGTTTTCCATGGAGCCGGACAGGTCCACGGCGACCATCAGGTCACGGCCCGCCTGCTGCTGCGCCACCGGCTCGCCGACCCACTCGGGCCTGGCCGCGCCCAGCACCAGCATGGCCCACATCAAGGCCACCAGCAGGGCCTGCAGGCGGCGCCGCTGTAATACCTGCGCGCCCTCCTGGGGGTGCTGCTCGGACAGGGCCAGCAGGGTCTGGAAGAAGGGCACCTTGACCGAGTCGCGCTGCTCCCGGTAGGCCGGCAGCAGGCGCATCAGCAGGGGCAGGGGCAACAGCAGCAGGGCCCAGGGCTGGGTCAGCTCAAGCATCGCCGGGCCCCCGATGCTGGGTAATCCAGGTGCGGCAGGCCTCCAGTAGCGCCGCACGCTCGGCCGGCGCCGGTGCGGTACCGCGGTACTGGTCCAGGGCCAGGAGCCGGGCGCAGTCCTGCTGAAACGGGGCGGCGGTGCAGCGGGCATTGAGAAAGGCGACCCAGGCCTCGCCGCTGAGCGGTGCGACCTCGCCGCGGGGGAAGGCGGCCAGGGCCACCCGCTTTAACAGTTCGCTGCTGCGGGGGGGCAGGCTCGGGCCCTCGACCGTGGCCAGGCTGGCCAGTTCCCGCAGTGCCTCGCGGCGGTAGCGGTTGTGGTGCCAGCGGCGCAGGGCGCGCCACAGGGTCACCAGGGCCCAGGTCAGGAACAGGGCGCCGAGCACCAGCCAGCCCGGCGTCTGCGGCCACCAGTCGATGGCCGGGGCCTGGCTGATCTCGACGAAATCACCCAGGGCACTATCTTGCAGGGCATAGTTGCCGAAGATTTCCGGCAGCGGCGGCAGGCTCACGGGTGCACCGCCTGGCCACCCAGCTGGTGGCGCAGTTGCTCCTGGGTGGCGCTGACGGTATCCAGCAGCAGAACCGGGATGTCGTGGCGGCGCAAATCCGCCTGCACGCTCGCCAGGTTGCTGGCGATCTGTGCCTGGAACTTCTCCCCCAGCCGGTGCTGCCCCGGGTCGATTTCCAGCTGGTAGAAGCCGTCGCTGACCACCAGCTTGTCCGCCGCCTGGATATCACGTTCCAGGGGGTCGTAGACCAGGGCGCAGAGAATGTCGTTATGCCGGCGGATGCGGCGTAGGGTGGCCAGGGTGCGCGCCGACCAGCCGCTGAAATCCGAGACCAGCACCAGCAGGTGGTCGTGGCCGACCTGGCGTTCCAGCGCCAGCAGGGCGCGATCGAGGGCCCCGGTATCGTGGGTCAGGGCCGGGTCCACGGAAAGCTGCTGGTTCATGCTGACCAGCTGGCCCAGCCAGCCCAGGGTAAGCTGCTCGCTGCGGGAGGGGCGTATCTCCGTGGTCTGCTGGTCGTTGAACAGCACCGCGCCGATCCGGTCGCCCACGCCCAGCACGCGCCAGGCGGTCAGGGCCGCGACCTCCGCCGCGATCACCGACTTCATTTTCCGGCGGCTGCCGAAGAACATCGATACCCGCTGGTCCACCACCACGAACACCGGGCGGTCGCGCTCCTCGGTGTACACCCGCACGTGGGGTTTGCCGGTGCGGTTGGTGACCCGCCAGTCCATGTTGCGAATGTCATCCCCCGGCCGGTAGTGACGCAGCTCGTCAAAGTCCAGGCCGCGACCGCGCAGGCGCGAGCGCTTGCGCCCGGTAAGCAGCGAACGCACCGGCTGGCGCGGGAGGTAGCTGAAGCCGCGGGCGTCGTAACGCAGCCGGGTCAGGGCCTGCAGGCTGGTGTAGACGTCCTCTGCCGCCATCGCTGTGCCCTCAGGCTACCGCGACCCGCTGCAGGAGGGTCTCGATAACCTGGTCCGGGCCGATGCGGTCCGCGAGGGCGTCGTAGCTGAGAATCAGGCGGTGGCGCAGGACCGGGTGCGCCACCGCGGCCACGTCCTCGGGCAATACGTGATCGCGGCCCTGCAGCCAGGCCCGGGCGCGGCAGCAGCGATGCAGGGCGATACTGGCCCGCGGGCTGGAGCCGGTGGCTATCCAGGTCGCCAGGTCTTCCCCCAGGGCGCCGGGCTGGCGGGTGGCCATGACCAGGTCGACCAGGTACTGCTCCACCGCCGGTGCCACGGGCATGGCCTGGATCGCTTCCCGGGCGGCCATGATGTGGGCCTGGGGCACGGCGGTGGCCTCGCTGTCGCCGCTGCGCTCCTCTTCCTGCAGCAGGCGGACGATGTCGAGTTCGGCGGTGGCATCCGGGTAGTCGACGTTGATCTTGAGCAGGAAGCGATCCATCTGCGCCTCGGGCAGGGGGTAGGTGCCTTCCTGTTCAATCGGGTTCTGGGTTGCCAGGACCATGAACAGCGCCGGCAGCGGGTAGGTCTGCCCGGCCACGGTCACCTGGCGTTCCTCCATCGCCTCCAGCAGGGCGGCCTGCACCTTGGCCGGCGCGCGGTTGATCTCGTCCGCCAGCACCAGCTCGTGAAAGATCGGGCCGGGATCAAAGCGCAGTTCGGATTTGCCCTGGTGTTCCTGGTAGGTCTCGTTGCCGGTGACATCAGAGGGCAGCAGGTCGGGGGTGAACTGGATCCGCCCCAGGCTCGCCTCCAGGACCCGCGACAGGGTCTTGATCGAGCGCGTCTTGGCGGTCCCGGGCAGGCCCTCAAGGAGCACGTGTCCGTTACACAGCAGGGCGATCGCAAGCGCCTCCACCACGTGTTGTTGTCCGATCACCGACGCCGACATTTGTGACATCAGCGACTGCACCGCCTGCAAATCCTGGTTGGCCAAGGTCGAGATCCTCAGGTGAAGAGCGAAGATTCAGGAGTATAGCGTTTGGCCGGCGTTGGGAACCAGTCGCGTCAGTGGGCCCAGTCCCGCTCCGCGTGGAAGCGCTGGGAGAGGTACTCCATCTGGTCGGCGAGGATCCGTTCCTTGGCCAGGAAATGCCATTCCCAGGCGTTGGGGCGGAAGGGAACCACCAGCAGGGGCATGCCGGCTTCCTCGGGGGTGCGGTTGTCCTTGATCCAGTTGCATCGGCGGCAGGCGGCGACCACGTTTTCCCAGCGGTCACTGCCGCCGCGGGAGGTGGGCAGGACGTGATCGCGGGTCAGTTCACTGCGGTGGTACTGCTGGCCACAGTACAGGCAGCGATGGTCATCGCGTCGGAACAGGGTGCGGTTACACAGGGGCAGGCTGAAGCCGGAGACCACGCGTCCGCGCAGCGCTACGATCGGCTGCAGGTCAATCCGCGAGCGTTTCCCGGTCAGGCGCTGGACACCGCCAAACACAGGAGGCAGGGCATCTCCCACGCCGTAGACAACATCGCCCCTGGCGTAGGCCGACACGGCCTCCTGTGCGGTGATCCAACCTCGTGGTTGGCCCGCAATATCCAGCTTCAGGATGTGTTGCATGGGCTGCCACAGTAATAGACTGTCTCAAAGCTACTGCAAAACCGTGTCAGAGACAATCTCCCTGGCGGCGTCCAAATACCGTTCCGGCAGCTGCCTGCCTGGGTGGCGAGTGCCCTTGTCAGGCCACCTGGGATGAAAGGCTGCGATCCGTTGCGAGGGTCGCGGCTTATTGCGCCTGCCAGGTCGCCTCTACCAGGGTGCGATCGCCCGCGGTAATGCGTCCACGAAACGCCTCCCCCTTGCGGATCACGCCCACGCCCGCGGGGGTGCCGGTCATGATGATGTCGCCGTCCGCCAGGCTCATGAAGGGGCGCAGCTGTTCGAGGATGGTGGCCGGGGGGTAGAGCATCAGGCGGGTGTCGCCGCGCTGGCGCAGCTCGCCGTTGACCGTGAGTTCCAGGCCGAGGGTGGTGTCCGGTGCCGGCAGCGGTACAAAGGGGCTGAACACGGCGGCACCGTCGAAGGCCTTGGCCCGCTCCCAGGGCAGGCCGGCGGATTTCAGTCGCCCCTGCAGTTCGCGCCGGGTGAGGTCGAGGCCGAAGCCCACCGCCACCGCCTGGTCGCCCTCGATCAGCAGGGCGATCTCGCCCTCGTAGTGCAGCGGTTCGCCAGCCTCGGCGCGCAGCCGGTCGCTGATCGCCGAGTTGGGCTTGAGGAAGACCACCATCTCCTCCGGCACGGCATTGCCCAGCTCCTCGATGTGGGCGACGTAGTTGCGGCCGATGCAGACGATCTTGGAGGGCTGCACCGGTTTGCCGTTCACCTGCACACTGTTCATGCGGGCAGGCTCACGCGCACGCAGAGGCCGCCCAGGTCGGCGTCCTCCAGGACCAGGCTACCGCCGTAGCTGGCGGCGATATCGGCGGCCACGGCCAGGCCCAGTCCCTGGCCCTCGCGGCGCGAGTCCAGGCGCATGCCGCGTTGCAGTACGGCGTCCCGCTGGGCGGCGGGCAGGCCTTCACCGTCGTCGGCGATGGCAATTTCCAGTTCTCCCTCGCGGCGCGTCACGCTCACCTCCACCCGGCTGTGGCAATACTTGCAGGCATTGTCCAGCACATTGCCCAGCAGCTCCAGCAGGTCGCGCTCGTCGCCGCGGACCAGGTCCCGGTCGCCCACCTGCAGGCGAATCTGCGGCGCCTTGTCGGCGTAGACCCGGTGCAGGCTGTCGGCGAGTCGCTGTAGCAGCGGCGCCAGCGGCAGGGGTTGCAGCAGACGATGGCCGCCGCTGACCGAGCGCTGCAGCTGGTAGGACACAATCTCCTGCATGCGCTGTACCTGTTCCTGCACGAGGCGGGGATAGTCGTCCGCTGCCGGGTCGCCGCTATTGAGCACTGCCAGTGGGGTCTTCAGGCTGTGGGCGAGATCGGCCATGGTCTCGCGCACGCGCTCCCGGCGCTGCTCCTCGCTGCGCAGCAGCAGGGCGAGGTTGTCGGTGACCGGCTGAACCTCCGCGGGGTAGGGGCCGGGGAGGGTTGCGCGCTCCCCGGCCTCGACCGCGGCAATGTCCCCGGCCAGCCGTCGCAGCGGCCGCAGGCCCCAGGACAGGATGCCCAGCTGGCACAGGATCAACAGGCTCGCGGCGCCGCCCAGCCAGAAAAGCAGGCTGCGCCGGTAGCTGGCCACCTCGGCATCGACCGCGGCGGTGGTTTCCATCACCGTAAAGCGCAGGGGCACCGCGAGCCCGGACTCGGTTTCCCAGCTGACCTGGTAGGCGAGGTGGAACAGGCCGTCCTCGCGGCTGAAGCGGCGCTCGCCCACGGGCAGGCTGCGCTGCTGGGTGCGCACGTCCGTGGGGGGCAGGGTGATCGCCGAGGGCGACTGCCACAGCAGGGTGCCCCAGGCGTCGAACACCCGGGCGTAGAGCCCGGAGTCCGGCTGGTTCAGCCGCCCCTCGAGCAGCGCCTCGGGCAGGCTGAAGGCCTGGGTGTAATCGGCCTGTGCCAGCAGGGTGTAGATTTGCAGCTGCAGGCGCTCGATCGTCGCCGCCTCCAGGCTCACGCGGTGGCTGCGCTCCAGGTACAGGCTGCTGCCGGCGAGGAACAGGGGCAGCAGCAGCAGGCTGCCCAGCAGCAAGCGCCCGCGCAGGGAGCCCAGCAGGCGCTTCACCGGGTTGCGGCCTGCAGGGCAAAACGGTAGCCGGCGCCGCGCACGGTCTGGATGGGCTTGAGGCTGCCATCCGGATCCAGTTTTTTGCGCAGGCGGCCGATAAACACCTCTATCACGTTGCTGTCGCGATCAAAGTCCTGGTCGTACAGGTGCTCGATCAGTTCGCCGCGGCTGACCACATTCCCGGCGCGGTGGGCGAGGTACTCCAGGGTGTTGTATTCGAAGCTGGTCAGGTCCAGCGCCTGGCCGTCGCGCAGGACCTGACGGGCGCCGAAATCAATGCTCAGGTTGCCGTAGTCAACCCGGCTGCTCACGCGCCCGGCCGCGCGCCGCAGCAGGGCCTGGATCCGGGCTTCCACCTCGGGCAGGTGGAATGGCTTGGTGACATAGTCGTCAGCCCCGGACTCGAGACCCTCGACCTTGTCCTGCCAGTCGCTGCGGGCGGTGAGGATCAGTACCGGCAGTTCCCGCTGGGCTTCGCGCCAGTGGCGGATAACCTGCAGGCCCGGGAGGTCGGGCAGGCCGAGGTCGACGATCGCGGCGTCATACGACACCTCCAGCCCGAGGTAACGTGCCTCCTCGCCCTCCGCGGTCTCATCGACCCCCCAGCCGGCCTTGCGAAAATGGCTCGCCAGCTGCTCACGCAGGTGCTGGTCATCCTCGACAATGAGCATGCGCATGCCTTACCCCTTGATCGTCACCGTGATCACCCGTCCATCCTCCAGCAGCAGGCGCACCCGGTAGGCCTTGCCCTTGCGCTGTACCTTCAGCACCTTGCCGCCGTACTGCGCCTTGGCCTGTGCCGCCGCCTCCCGGGGAGACAGGCCCTGCTCGCCGCTGGCCGGCGGGCGCGGCACCTGCGCCGTGGCCGCGGGGTGGTGCAGGAACAGGGTCAGCGGCACCAGCAGGCACAGGGCGAACAGGCGACGGCTGGATCGGGATGGACGAAACATAGCTGGTAAAACCTCAGGCGCAGAGTGTGAGGCGCGAACCCCGGTGGCTTCTGGTCCCTTCGCCATCCCCGTGCGGGGCAGGCGGCGGGCGAGGAGGCGTGCCGGGCCACGCGCGTAGCCTACCAGTATCCGGCGCCCAGGCTGAACCTCGGCTGAACGGCCCCGGAATAAATTGTTGCTGCGTTCAGCAACGGTTCAGTCACTGCGGCGTAGTCTTGATCCTGCACCGTGACCGGAGGATGTAAGGATGTTGAAGCGAACACTCTGCAGCGCGCTGGCCCTGTCCCTGCTGAGCGCACCACTCGCCCTCGCCGACCGCGGTGGTCGTCACGGCGGCCACTTCGACAAGCATGCTTACCGCCAGGTGGTGAAATTCAAGCACTACGGGCATCGGTGGTCGCGCCCCGCGCCGGTGGTCCGCTACCGCTACGACCGTCGCGTCGAAGACTGGATCGCCCCGGCCCTGGTGGGTTCGGCCATCACCTACGCCCTGCTGCACAGCCACGACGGCGTGCGCTGCGACACCCGCCACGACCGCCACAGCCGGTACTGGCAACGTGACTCCCGCTTCGCCTGCTACCGGGTGGACTACCTCCCCGGCGGCCGCGAACGCCGCATCGAACTACCGGCCCACGCCTGCCGCTGAACCAAATGCAAGAGGAGACTTAGGGGCCCCAACCAGGCCCCCTTTTTTTATGTACAGGATGTACGGTAGATCGCGAGAGGCAGGAAGCCGGTAGCGATCTGGTATGAGTAACTCCACCGATACAACAAAGCCACCAACACGGATGGCGGCAGGGACGTTGCCATGGACCGCTGCCGCTAGCCTTCAAGGTGAGAATAATTGGGGACGGATACCAATTTCCCAGCCCGAACAAAAGGGGACGGATACCAATTGTTCAATCGCAGCCTGGCTGGTCATCCAGCATGTATGCGGGCTTCGGCGAGGGCGGCGCGAGGAAGAATAGGTATCCGTCCCCAATTTCGGGGCGAGCGGGAATTGGTATCCGTCCCCATTTTCAAGGCCATTCTGCCGCTTTAATACCCCCCCACATACTTCTATACTGATCCCGGGCGCGCGCCTTCTCGCGCGCCGGGCAAGGAGCAGTGAGTGGGCGAGCACGATAACGACGAGCCGACCGAAGCCAGCGACGGCACCCGGAAGCAGGACGCCGACGCGACCGAGGTTAATCCCGGCAACGACTATACCGAGTACGAGGCCACGGACGCCGGGGCGCCGGCCGCCGGAACGCCGGCCGCCGGGGCAACGGTCACTGGTTTTGATCGGGCACGGCAGATGGCGCAGAAGGCCCAGGCCGAGAGCGGGCGCCTGCTGAAGAAGCGTTTTGTGCTCGAGGACGTGCTGGGCGAGGGCGGCATGGGCCTGGTTTACAAGGCCAGGGACCTGCGCAAGGTCGAGGCGGAGGACCGCAATCCCTATATCGCGGTCAAGGTTCTCGGCCAGCAATTCAAGGAGCACCCCCAGGCCTTTGTTTCCCTGCAGCAGGAAGCGGTCAAGTCGCAGAAGCTGGCGCATCCCAATATTGTGACCGTGCACGATTTCGATCGCGACGGTAATACCATCTTCATGACCATGGAGCTGCTCAAGGGCGACCCGCTGGACGCCCTGATCCGGCTCGAGGCGCCCTTCAGCAAGGAAACCGCCCTGCGCTATTTCCGCGAGCTCTGCTCGGGCCTGGAGTACGCCCACAAGCGGGACCTGATTCACTCCGACTTCAAGCCCGGCAATATTTTTGTCACCACGGGCGGCACGGTAAAGATCCTCGACTTCGGCATTGCCCGCGCAGCGAACAAGAACGCCCTGAGCCACGACTGGGACGTCGGTGACCTGGGTGCCCTGACGCCCGCCTATGCCACGGTGGAGATGGTCAACGGCGAACCGCCCAGCACCACCGACGACGTATACGCCCTGGCCTGCGTGCTCTACCTGATGCTGACCGGCGAGCACCCCTACCAGCGCAAGAGCGCGATGGATGCGCAGCAGGAGAAGCTGAAACCTGCCCGCCCGGAGTGCCTCAATAACCGGGAGTGGCAGGCGCTGCTCGCCGGGCTCAGTACCGATCGCGCCAAACGCCCGGCGACCATTGCCGCCTTCCGGGATGCGCTGCTGCCGCCGGCCCGGGCCAGCCGCCTCAAGGGTCTCGCCCTGGCGGGCGTGGTGTTGCTGGTGGCCGGTGGCTGGCTGGGCTACCAGCAGTACAGCAGCCAGCAGGCCCAGGCGGCGGCGGTGCAGCAGCGCCTGCAGGCCGCCAAGGACTGCTATATCAACCAGGACTATCCCTGCGTGATCGAGAATACCCTGGTGGTGCGCAATCTCGCCGGCGACAACCAGCAGGCGGCCGACCTGCTGGCGCGGGCACAACAGGCCCAGGCCGAGGCCGAGGAGCGGGCCCTGATCAGCCGGCGCCTGGCCGAAGGGCGTGAGTGCCTGGAGGCGGCCGATTTCGGCTGTGCCCGGGTCAAGGCGCGGGAAGTGCTTGCCGCCAGACCCGGCGATGCGCAGGCACAGGCCCTGCTGGATAGTGCCGCCCGCGAGAGTGCCCGCGCTGCCATGCAGGAGCACCTCGCAGAAGCCACCGCCTGTCTGGACGAGGGCGACACCGCCTGTGCCGGCGAGGCGCTGGCGGACGCCGAGGCGGCGGGGGCTTCCGCGGCCGACCTGTACCCGGTACAGCGTCGCCTGGACACTCTCCTCGAGAGCGAGGCAGCGGTACAGGCCGAGCGCGAGGCCCGGTTGCAGACCCACCTGACCCAGGCCCGCGACTGCCTGGAGCGCGCCGACTTCGCCTGTAGCGAGGCCCGGCTGGAGGAGGCCCTGGCCCTGGATCCGGACAATACGGCCGCGGTGCAGTTGCAGCAGTCAGTAGTGGCCGCGCGCGAGCAGCGGCGATTCAACGAGCAGACCGTAAACCGCTTCCTGGACGCGGCCCGCACCTGCCTGACGCGTAAGGATTACAGCTGTACCATTGCCAAGTCGGAGTCCGCGCTGGCGATCATTCCCGGCTACGGTCCGGCCGAGTCCCTGATCGACGAGGCCCGCAGCGCCCAGCGCAAGGCGAAAATGAATATCTCGATTGAATGAGCTATGTTTACAGGGATAGCGCAAGCAACCAGCGTTGATTGAGGTTTTGCCATGAACACACGCCAGATCGCCATGCCCTCCCTGCTCTGCGGGCTCCTGGCTGCCGCCGGTGCCCAGGCCAATTTTTTTGACCGCCTGAAGGATGCGGTGGAGGATACAGCCAAGCGCACCGTCGAGCAGGTCGTGGTGGACACCACCGCGGACATGATCCGCGGCATGATCATCGGCTATACCACGGTGCAAACCCGCAGCGACGAGGAAGTGGCCGAGGAGTACTCGCGCAAGAACGGCTCGCTGCCGGAAAACACCACGGTGTCGGCCTATCGCACCGAGGTCAGGCCCGGCGCCGCGGTGAGTCCCGGGACCGAGGTCCATGTGAAGTCCTATATCGAGGTGGTGCGCGGCCGCAGCGGCCAGCGCGCGGTGATCGAGGAGCGCCTGACCATCTGGGATAACGAGGACAACACCATCGCCCTCAAGAGCATGACCAAGGAAGCCGGCGAGCAGGCGGGCGCCTTTACCGGCGAATTCACCTTTACCCTGCCGGAGGGCCTGCCCCAGGGCGTCTACCCGGTGAGCTCCGACCTGATGCTCAATGGCGAACTGGTGGGGGACCGCCGGCATGAGCTGCAGCTGGTGTTCAGCGGCGGGCAGGGCCCCGAATCCACCTGGCAGCTGGTGGCCGTCGCCGACTGACGCCATTTACCATCGGGCGCCCGCCTCGCCCACAGACTCACCAATGCCCGGTATACTTCTTCGGCGACGACCCTTATCGTATGCGGGACCTGCTTGAATATCGGGAAGAACCGGTTTTTATGTCTAGCAACACAGCCGACGCCGAGACACCGGCACCGACGCCGCTGGAACGCTCGCTACAGTTGGCCATGAACAGACTGGCGGAGGCAGGCCCCTTCGCCGAGCCGGCGCCCTTGCCGCAAATCCTGGACCTGGTGCGCTCTCTGCTGCTGCAGCCGGACGGGGTGGAGCGCCTGTACCACCTGTCCCCGGCGCTGGACCGCGCCGGGCTGTTCAGCGGTACTGACTGGGAGTCGCCGCAGACCCTGATGGCCTCCCTCGTCGGCAATACCCTGGAACAGGGTGAGAGCGACGCGGTGGCCGTGGAAAGCGTCAGCCTCCTGCGCATGCTCGCCATCAGCAAGCGCGCGCACTATGCACCCGGCGTATCCGCCGAACAGGCCCGACACTTTCTCACCCAGGTGCTGGCCCTCAATCTGAACCGGGTATTCGGCAGCGCCGACAGCGAGGTGCTGCGCTTGCGCCAGACCGAGCTGAGCCCGGCGGTCGACGACCTGTTCCGCTACCTCGCAGAGCACATCGGCTACGAGGATATCCTGGGCAGCCTGAGTGCGGAAATCTGGCGGATTCTAGGCCAGCGCCCGATCCAGGTTGCCAATATCAAGGCCATGATCACCCGCATCGCCCTGACCATGAGCCGCTCCGAGGGCCAGCTGGGCGACGCGCGCCTGGGCGCGGACCGGCTGATCTCGGCCCTGTTTGGCCCCACCCAGGGCTGCCTTGAGGACCCGGGCCTGCCCCTCTATCGCGAGCGCCTGCAGGCGATGGATATGCCGGCCCTGCAACAGGAGGCCAGCGGCTTCTCCCGGGCAATGCTGGATGTGGGCCTGGTTTCCGACTATCACGCCGTATTCCTGCGCTGGCTGATCGAGGAAAACCGCAGCGACCTGCTGGCGGATGCCCTGGGCCTGAGCAGCACCGGGCGCGACTGCCTGAACTGCTATTCGGACCTGGTGCACGCCCTGATCGAGAACGCGATCCACCTGGAGACGGCGCAGGCGGTCTACGGCCTGTCGATGCTGCTGGAGCGGGGCATCATGTACATGCCCTCGATCGCGCCGGGGCTGTGGCGGCAGATCAGCCTGCCCCTGTCGGCGCAGGCGCAGAACACACTGGCGCTGGTATTTGGCAACGCCCAGCCGCCCAATGTGGTTTTGCTGGCCGCGGTCATCTCCCTGCTGGGGCAGCCCCTGGGCGTGGGCCAGGGTAACAACCCGACCTGCCAGGCGGCCCGGGCCCTGTCCATGTGGTCGCTGAACGACCCGGACTTCCTCCTCCAGCTGATTGCCCAGGTGGCGCGCTTCGACAGTATCCTGATGCATTTCGAGGGGCAGGCAATCAACTCCGGCGAGCTGTCGGCGGGCCTGGTCCAGAGCGTGCTGGTCGACAATGATCCGGTCTCGACCCTGCTGGTGCCCCACCTGGATCGCATTTATCACGAAATGGGCCTCCTCTGCAGCGGCCGCAGTGAAGACCCCCACTGCTGGATCAATCCCGAGTTCCACGGCTGGTGGGTGGGGCGTGAATTCGCCATCGCGGTGGACGTCGCCACCGGTGACCTCAAGGAGCACGAGCGCTTCCTGCGGCATTTCTACGCCAGCTACCACCCGCTGTACAACGGCAACCAGCCCATGATTCACCCCCAGCCCGCGGGTCTGGCGATGACGGACAGCCAGGGTCGTTTCGTTGGCTGGCACGCGATCTCCCTGCTGCGGGTGGCGATGGACCAGATCGGTGAGATGCGGGTGTATTTCTACAACCCCAACAACGACAGCGGCCAGGACTGGGGTAACGGGGTGATTGTTTCCACCCAGGGGCACGGCGAGCGCTTTGGCGAGTCGTCGCTGCCCTTCCAGGAGCTGGCCTCGCGCCTGTATATCTTCCACGACGAGCCCCTGTCGCTGCCGCCGCTGGAGGCCGTGCCCCAGGCAGATGTCGACGCCGCCCACGCGCTCGCGGTCGCCAGCTGGGCCGAGGATCGCTGAACCGGCTGGACCCTGAGCCGCCACAGGTCCGTGCGCCGCTCACGACCGTACAAGGGGCATGAACTCACCGGACCTGCTCCTGATCCTTGGCGACCAGCTGTCGCCCCACAACCCCGCCCTGCGCGAAGCCACGCCCGGCACCGACGAGGTGCTGCTGGCGGAGGTACGCGAGGAAACCACCTATGTCGCCCACAACCGGCACAAGATCGCGCTGGTGTTCGCCGCCATGCGCCACTTCGCCGACTACCTGCGGGAGCGCGGCTTTACGGTGCACTACCGGCGCCTGGAGTCGGGCCTGCCCTCGCTGGAGGCGGCCGTGGCGTCCTGTCTGGAGGAGCGCAGCTACCGCCGGGTGCGGGTGTGTGAGCCGGGTGAGTACCGCCTGCGCGAGGACATGGCGGGCTGGGAAAAGCGCCTGGAAATAGCGGTCGAGATCCTGGATGACAGCCGCTTCCTGTGCAGTCACGCGGACTTTGCCGCCTGGGCCGGGGGGCGCAAGCAGTTGCGCATGGAGCATTTCTACCGCGAGATGCGCCGCCGCTACCGCCTGCTCCTGGAGGGCGACAACGAGCCGGCGGGGGGGCGCTGGAACTACGACCGGGAAAACCGGGTGGGCTGGCGCTCGCAGCGGGAGATTCCGTCGCGCAAGGAGGTGCGCAACGACGCCATGACCCGGGAGGTGCTGGCGGAAGTCGAGGCAGCTTTTCCGGACCATGTCGGTGACCTGTCCCGCTTCCAGTACGCGGTGACGCGGCGCCAGGCCAAAGCCGAGTTCGACTGGTTCTGCGAGCACGCGCTACCGGACTTCGGTACCTACCAGGATGCGCTGGCGGAGGAGTCCCCCTGGGTCTTCCACGGGCGTATTTCGATGTACCTCAACATCGGCCTGCTGGAGCCCCTGCCGGTCTGCGAACAGGTCGAGGCGGCCTGGCGGGACGGGCACTGCAGCCTGGCCGCGGCGGAGGGGTTTATCCGCCAGGTCCTGGGCTGGCGCGAGTATGTGCGCGGGATCTACTGGCGGTACATGCCTGACTACGCCGGGCGCAACGCGCTGGGCGCCACCACCGCGCTGCCGGCGTTTTTCTGGAATGCCCAGACGGACCTGCGCTGCCTGCAGCAGGCCCTGCGCCAGACCCTGGACCTGGGCTATGCCCACCATATCCAGCGGCTTATGGTGATCGGCAATTTTGCCCTGCTGGCGGGGCTGGATGTGCGTGCGGTCTGTGACTGGTACCTCGCGGTCTATGTCGACGCCTTTGAGTGGGTGGAGTTGCCCAACACCCTGGGCATGGCCCTGCACGGGGACGGCGGGGTGATGGCCTCCAAGCCCTACGCCGCGAGCGGCAAGTATATCCAGCGCCAGGGCGACCACTGCAGCCACTGCCGTTACGATCCCGGGCGCATGACCGGTGAGGGCGCCTGTCCCTACAACGCGCTGTACTGGCGATTCATCGACCGCCACCGGGAGCAGTTCCACGACAACCCGCGGATGAGCCTGGTGCTGGCAAACTGGCGCAAGCGCAAGGCGGGGGATCGCGAGGCCATCCTCGACTGGGCGGAGCGCAGCCTGCCTTCCCTGATGGAATCCGGCAGCGCCGGTTGAGGCGCGCAGCGCGGCGCTAGTTGGCGCGACGCCGATCGGCGCGACGCCAATCCCAGGGCGGGATCGGATCGGAGGCTGCCCAGAGGCCGCGTTGCCCGGCACGGGCCTGCGATTCCGCCTGCTCCAGCGGGTGCTCGTGGGGTGCGTGATAGCGGTACCACCAGGCGTGGCCCCCGGCGACCAGGCCGAGATTGACGTTGCTGCCGCGGTGATAAACGGTACCCACCTTGCGCTGGTAATCGTCGATATCGACCACCACCACCCCGACTTCCTGCTGGTAGACCCGCTCTGACAGCGCCCTGCGGGCGACATCGCCGTGGGCCTGCTGCATTTCCGGGGTATCGATGCCGTAGAGGCGGATCTTGTGCTGACTGCCATTCCGATCCAGCACCGAGAGGGTGTCGCCGTCCGCCACCCGCACCACGCGACCGACCAGGTCAAAGGCGGGCAGGGGCTGTCCCTCGCGGGCTGCCCCCTGCTCCTCGAGGGCGTCCCGGGCGTGCTCCCAGCCGGGCGCGTGGCCCGCTGCCAGGTTGCGCGCTGACTCCAGCAGCGACCCGGGCCAGGTCAGTTCACCGTGGACGACCAGCTGATAGACGCTGCCCGCCGCCAGGATAAACAGCAGGTTGCGCCCTGCCCGCAGCAGGCTGGCGTGCGGGGATCGACCCCGGCGTTTGCGGTGGCGTTTAAAGGGAGGGCGGTTCATGGCGCGCCGGTCCTGGAGGCAATGCCGCGAGTATACCGCAGCCCCCCGGACCCGACAGTTGCCTAGAACGCCACCGGCAATTCCACCTCGGCCAGGTCAATGTCGTAGGCCCCGGGCTCCAGGCTCTTGCGGATCAGCAGGGGCGTCCTGTCATCCCCGGTGGCTGCGGCCTCGAGGTCAATGATCCGGGAATCCAGCAGCCTGCATTTGTCGGCGTCCAGCAGCAGCATGACCTTGGGCTTCAGGCGCCGGGTGCGGCTCTCAGCCACGACCACGCCGACTTCACCGGTACTGAGTTCTACCAGGCTGCCTGCCGGGTAGACCCCGATCGCCTTGATAAAGGCCTCCACCAGCTCCGCCTGGAATTTGACTTCACGCATTGCGTACAGGGTCTTGATTGCCGCGGTGGGTGACTGGGCGCTGGCGTAGGCGCGATCGCTGGTCAGGGCGCCGTAGGTATCCACGATACCGGCGATGCGGGCGAAAGCAGGGATCACATCGCCCGCCAGGCCACGGGGGTAGCCTGTGCCGTCGTGGCGCTCGTGGTGGCAGGCGACCATGTCGACCACGTCCTGGTTGGTGATGCCGCTTTCCGCCAGTATCTGTTGACCGTGCTGGATGTGCTCGCGCACCTCATTGTGTTCTTCCGCGGTGAGTGGCCGCTTTGCCCGCAACAGCGCCTGGTCGACCTTCAGCTTGCCAATATCCATCAGCATCGCGCCCATGGCCAGGGAGCGCAGATCCCGCCTCGGCAGGCCGAATTCGCGACCCAGGGCGACAGCCCAGATCGCCATGACCAAGGCCTTGTGATAGCTGTATTCGTCGTGCTGCTTCAGGCGCGAGACCCACAGACAGGCGTCGGGGTTGCGGCTGATGCTGCCGATCAGGGGCTCGACCGAGCGTTTGAGCTGGATCTGGTTGACGGTACCGCCTTCTTCGACCTTGCCGTAAATATCCATCAGGTCGTCGACCAGCGTATCGAGGGCGGCCTCGGCCCGCGGGCGTTCCTCGGGGAAACCACTGTCGTCCTTGTAGTGCCCGAGTTCGCGTCCGTGGAACAGCTGTTCCCTGGTTATCCGTTCACCGTCTGCGCGCACCCTGCGCTGCAGTAATGCTGTTGCCTGCCGGCTCTTGGTGGTGTCGACCAGGACATATTCGCAGTATGCCCGCAGCTCCTCGATCTGGTCGCGGGATTCGAGGCGGAAGCCCTGGATGGTGAAAGGCGTATCCAGCCACGGCCGGTCCAGGCCGCTGACGAACATGCCCGGCTCGAGATCTGAGGTATAGATTTTGATGGTACTCAGCATCGCTGGCAGCGCGGCTCACCGGTGAGCGCGTCCTCGGGACTTTGCCAAACCCTAGCGCCACCGTCGCTGCCTTGCCCATCTTTATCTGCAGAAAAGTCCAGATAGTTTCGGGCCCGGCAAAGCGCCCTGCCAGCGGGTAGACGCTACATCGTCACGCAGATCTTGCCGAAATGTTGCTGGGACTCCTGGTGGCGGAAGGCCTGCGCCAGTTCGGCCAGGGGATAGTGGCTGTCGATCACCGGCTCGATACCGTTGGCCTCGATGGCGGCCACCATGTCGCGCTGGTGGGCCTGGCTGCCGACCGTGATGCCGCTGATCCGGGCGTTTTTCTGGAACAGGGCCGCCGTGGGCACCTCGCCCGAGATCCCCGTCAGGACCCCGATCATGCTGATACAGCCGCCGAAGGCCACCGCGCGCACGGACTGGCCCACGGTGCCGGGACCGCCGACTTCAACCACCAGGTCGACGCCGCGCCCGCCGGTCGCCTCGAAGGCCGCCGTGCCCCAGTCCGGGGTGCTGCGGTAGTTGATTACGTGCTCCGCACCCAGCGCCTGCAGCTTTTCCAGCTTGGCATCCGAGGAGGAGGTGGCGATGACCCGGCAGCCCATCATGCGCGCAAACTGCAGGGCAAAGACCGAGACGCCGCCGCTGCCCTGCACCAGCACCCAGTCACCGGGGCGCAGGTGGGTTTCCACGACCAGCGCGCGCCAGGCGGTGAGGGCCGCGCAGGGCAGCGTCGCGGCGGCCGCGAAATCGAGATTGCCGGGCATGGGGCCGAAAAAGCGCGCCGGCAGGGTCACGCTGGCCGCGGCGAAACCGTCCACGTTATCCCCGGGTACACTGCCCAGGCGGTCGACGCTCACGGCGCCGTCCGCCCAGTCCGGGAAAAAGTGACTGAGTACGTGATCCCCCTCGGCGAATCCGGTGACGCCCTCGCCCACCGCGGTGACTACCCCCGCGGCGTCGGACATCGGGACGCGGCCGTCCTCGGTGGGCAGCAGCCCGGTGACCACCGCGTAATCGTGGAAATTCAGTGAGCTGGCCTTGACCGCCACCTGGATTTCCCCGGGTTCTGGCGAGCGCGGGCCTTGCTCAACGAGTTGCAGATTATCCAGGCCGCCGGGGGCCTTGAGCTGAATGGCATGCATAAAAAAACCGCCTGGTTGGAAAACAGGCGGTAAAGGTTACAGTTCCGGTGCCCGCGCGACCAGCCCGGGCGATGAGGCTTCAGGGGTTCATGAAGGTCACTTCACCGGTGGCCACGTCGTACATGGCGCCGACCACCATCAGCTCACCCTCGGCAACCAGTTCTGCAAGCACCTCGCTCTGGGCAGTGATGTTGGCTGCGGTCTGGCGCACGTTCTCGTGAGCCACAGCGTCGACGAAGGCCTTGTTCCCGGAGTTACGCTCGCCCTCGAAACCCTTCACGGCCTCGACCGAGGGTGTGATGTAGCTGAGGGTCTGGGTGAGGTTGCCCATCTTGACGTCGTCACAGGCACCCTTGACCGCGCCGCACTCGGTGTGTCCGAGCACCACGATCAGCTTGGAGCCGGCGACCTTGGCGGCAAACTCCATGCTGCCCAGCAGCTCGGGATCAACGAAGTTGCCGGCAACCCGCGGGGCGAAGATATCGCCCATGCCCTGGTCGAACACCAGCTCGGGACTCACCCGGGAGTCGATGCAGCTCAGGACCACCGAATGCGGGAACTGGCCGCCGGCGGTGGCGGCAACCTGGGCCGGCAGGTCCCGTGCCAGCATCTCGCCGCTGGTAAAACGCTGGTTACCGTCCTGCAGCAGTTTCAGGGCGTCGGCCGGGGCCAGCGCCGCCTGGCTGGTGCGGGTCTGCACGCCCGCCTGATCCGCCAGTGCGGGTGCGGCGAGGGCCAGGCAGAGCAGGGCGGTGAACAGGGTGTACAGCCAGCGCTGCTGGCGAACGTCAGTTTGCGGCAGCGCCAGGGGGATGACGGCAGCGGGGTTGGGGTATTGTTTGTACATACTCGGGTCTCCTCCTTGATGGACGGCCGTAGGTTACCGGGACCCCGCGCGCGCACCAGTCGATCTTTTTTGGCTCATACTTCGTATATTCCGAGTGATCCAATTTCTGAATAAGGTTTCTACGAATGCGGCACCTGAACTACAACCACCTGTACTACTTCTGGAACGTGGCCAACGAGGGCAGTATCGCCCGCGCTTCTGAGCTGCTGCACGTGACCCCGCAGACCATCAGCGGGCAGATCAAACTGCTGGAAGATGTGGTGGAGGAGCCCCTGTTCCAGCGCGCGGGACGGGGCCTGGTACTCTCCGACACCGGTCGCCTGGTGAAGCGCTATGCAGACGATATTTTCAGTGTCGGGGCGGAACTCACGCAGCTGGTCAAGGGACGTCAGGGCCCGGCTCATACGGTCCTCAACGTGGGTATTGTCAGCTCTATTCCCAAGCTGATTGCCTATCGCGTGCTGGCGCCGGTGCTCAGCGCCGAAAGCCCGGTGCGCATCGTGTGTGAGGAAGCGAGCCTGGAAAACCTGCTCGCCGGTCTCGCGGTGCACCGCCTGGACCTGGTGATTTCCGACCACCCGATTCCAGTGGGGATGCACGTCAAGGCCTACAACCACCGGCTGGGGGACAGCCCCATTGGCTTCTTTGCCGGCAAGCAGCTGGCCGCGCGCTATCGGCGCGGGTTTCCCGCCTCACTCGATGGCGCGCCGATGCTGCTGCCGGTCGCCAGCAGCGCCCTGCGGCGGGAGCTGGATGACTGGTTTGAGCGCGTGGGCGTGCGGCCGCAGGTCGTGGCCGAGTTTGCCGACAGCGCCCTGATGAAGGCCTTCGGTGAGGCCAGTGCCGGCATCTTTCCCGCGCCCCAGGCGATCGCGTCCGAGGTGGAGAACATGTATCACGCGAAGTCCATCGGTGCGGTGGAAGAGTTGCGGGAGTCCTACCTGGCGATTTCCCCGGAGCGGCGCCTGAAGCACCCTTCGGTAGTGGATATTATCGAGACCGCACGGGAGAACCTGTTTATCCCGCTTGCCAGCTAGTTGTCGGCTATGGGCTCAGTGAATCACCCACTGGGCATCGGACACCAGACAGATACCGCCTGAGCGGCTGAGGATAGGGCGCAGGCTCTGGACCAGGCGCTCCACCAGGTGCTCGTGCTCACAGGCGATGATGAACACGGTGTTACTGGAAGCCCCGGCCAGTTCGTCCGCGCGCCGCTTGCCGCGCTCGCCCTCACCGCTGGCCTCGGGGATTGCGGTATAGCCGGAGATGCCGGTCTCCCGCAGGATCTCGATGACCCGGGGCGCCATAGGCTCCTCGATAACCACCTCAATGCGTTTACAGTTTTTCATCGTTTGCCCCCTGGCATTACGGCCTCAGCTTAGCAAGTATCGCGCAGCCTGGTGGTAAAGCGGAATGCCAACCAGCAGGTTGAAGGGGAAAGTGATCGCCAGGGACATGGGCAGGTAGGTGCTCGGGTTGGCCTCGGGCAGGGCCAGGCGCATGGCCGCGGGCACCGCGATATAGGAGGCACTGGCGCCGAGCACGGTGAGCAGCACCAGGTCGCCCTCACCCAGGCCCAGGGCCACGCCGAGGGCGATCGCCAGTACCGCGTTGATCACCGGGAACAGCAGCGCCATGCCGATCAGGTAGGGCACCGGCGAACGGATTGCGCCCTCGCTGGCTTCTGCCTGTGACGCCTGGCGCAGATCCCGCAGGCGACGGGCGGCGACGATGCCCATGTCCAGGAGGAACAGGCAGAGAATACCCAGGAACAGCTCCGTCACCAGCGGTGAGACCTGTTTCATCCCCTCCGTGCCCGTAATCCAGCCGATGATCATGCTGCCCAGGATCAGGAACACCGAGCCGTTGAGGCAGGACTCGTGCAGCAGGGGCCCCCAGTTGACGCCGCCGGCCTCGGGGTCGCGGTCCTCGCGGTAGCGACTGTACAGAAGGATGCCCACGATAATCGCCGGCGACTCCATCAGGGCCATGGCGGCCACCATGTAGCCGTTCCAGGGCACCCCCTGTGCCGTCAGGTAGCTGGTCGCGGTAATGAAGGTGACCGCGCTGACCGAGCCGTAGGTGGCCGCCGTGGCCGCGGCGTCGGCGACGTTGAAGCGGCGCCTGAGGATGTAATAACTGTACAGGGGCACCGCGGCCGACAGCAGTATCGCGGCGCCCAGGGCGAGCCAGACGCTGGCGTCCAGGTTGGATTCGGACAGTGCCACACCGCCTTTGAAACCGATGGCGAACAGCAGGTAAAGGGACAGGAAGCGTGCGATTTGACCGGGAATATCAAGGTCTGAGCGGACCAGTACCGCCAGCATACCGAGAAAGAAAAACAGCAGCGGCGGTGAGCTCAGGTTGTCGAGAAACATCAACTGTCCGGTGTCCTTCGGGTCAGGGCCGTGGCCTTGTCCAGCACCCGGTCGCGCTGGCGCTGGCGGAACTCTCCCAGCCGCTGGCGCAGCGCCGGGTCGGCCAGGGACAGGATCTGGGCCGCGAGCAGGCCGGCATTGGTGGCGTTGTCGATGGCCACGGTGGCCACCGGCACACCGGCCGGCATTTGTGCGATCGACAGCAGGGCGTCTTCACCCGCCAGGCGGGTGGCGGCGATGGGCACGCCAATCACGGGCAGCAGGGTGAGCGCGGCCACCATGCCGGGCAGGTGGGCGGCGCCGCCCGCGCCGGCGATGATCACCTGCAGGCCGCGTGATTCTGCCTCACCGGCGTAGCTGTAGAGACGCTCAGGGGTGCGGTGGGCACTGACAATGGTGAGTTCCGTGGCCACCCCGAGTTCGTTCAGGGTTTTCTCCGCCGCCTCCATAACGGGGAGGTCGGAGTCGCTCCCCATGATGATGCCGACCGCGGGACTCAAGAGGCAATGGCTCCCGCTTGCGACTCCCCGCCGCCCACCGCGCGCAGGCCCTGGCGGGCGCGGTCGCGCGCCTGGGAGGGACTGACCGCGGTCGCGGTGATGTGTCCGAGCTTGCGTCCCGCGCGGTTCGCGGGCTTGCCGTACCAGTGCAGGCGGGTATTGCGGTGGCAGTCCAGCCACTCGTCCACGGGCTCGGGCGCGGACACGCCCAGGGGCCGGCGCGCATTGTGCAGCAGGTTCAGCATCACCGCTGCCGGTGCCCTGGGCACGATGGGTGCCAGCGGCATGCCCATGACGGCGCGCACGTGCTGTTCGAACTGGCAGTGGCGGAAAGCTTCCATGGTCAGGTGGCCGGAGTTGTGGACTCGCGGCGAAATCTCGTTGATATAGATCGCGTCATCATCGGTGATAAACAACTCTACCGCAAACACGCCCGCGCCGTGCATCCGGGTGGCCGCCTGGCGGGCCACCGACTCGCAGCGCCGACGCAGGGTCTCGTCGATGCGGGCGGGGCTGCAGACCTCGTTGACCGCATTGAAGTGGTCATCGAAGGCCATGCTCACCGCCGGGTAGACCACGATACTACCGCTGGCGTCCCGCACCGTGACCACGGCGACTTCCGTGGGCTTCTCCAGCGCCACCTCGAGGATACTCGGCACCGGCCACAGCTTCTTCAGCTCCCGGGCACCGGCCAGGCGCTGCACGCCCTGGCCGTCGTAACCCCCGCGACGGGTTTTCTGCACCAGGGGCAGCGGCAGCGGGCCGCCCAGAATCTGCTCTGGGCGCGTGTTCGAGGGCGCCAGCATAAAGGGCAGGGTTGGCAGACCCTCCGCCGCCATCCAGACCTTCTGGCTGCCCTTGTCGGCGAGATCGCGCAGGGTATCGATATTGGGGTGCACCACGACCTCCTGGGCCGCCACCGCTGCCTCGAGCTGCAGGAGCGCAGGCTCTGGAATGGCCTCCAGCTCGAAGGTAATGACGTCGCAGGTTTCGATCATGGCCGCCAGTGCGGCGGCATCGTCCAGGTCTGCACAGTAGGCGCGGTCGGCGGCACTGCCCGCGGGTGCGTCCGGATTGGGGTCCAGTATCTCACTGGCCACCCCGAGTTCACGGGCCGCCCGGCACAGGTAGAGGCCCAGCTGACCGCCGCCGAGGATACCGAGTCGCGGCGTGGACTGATTGTCAGTGGCGCATGTCGTGGACTGGCTGGTCATGATTACCCTCCGGCCTGGTTATAGATGCAGGCTGTGTATGATAGTGGAGGCATTTCTAAGGACAAGTCGATGAAATCATGCAAACAGTCAGGATATACCGAACAAATACCAGTCCGCCTGGAGGACTGTGGCACGCCGGCCTGACCCGGCGGTGGATTTGTGGTTTCCTGTGCGGCCAGCGACTGTTGGAGACATAGCTATGCGCGCAAACAAAGGGCGGGCTCGTCCGCGGGCTCGCGGAGCATGACCGCTCAGGCTGAGCCGCAGGCTTCGCGCCTGCAGGCAATCCTGCTGGACAGGGCTGCCACCCATGGCGACAGCGTGGCCCTGTGGTGGCAGGGCTCGCCGATCACCTACGCCGAGCTGGCGGCGCGGGTGCAGCGCCTTGCCGGATGCCTCGCCGGCGTGGGCCGCCCCGGAGGCCGGATCGCGGTGCTGGCCTGGAACTGTCCCGAGTACGTCGAGCTGATTTACGCCGCGCCGGCGGCTGGCCGTGTGCTGTTGCCGCTGAACACCCGCCTGGCCCCGGCCGAGTGGGTGCAGCAGCTGGCCGCCACCGGGGTCGACCTGGTGGTGGGCGATGCGGATCTACTCGCCGACCTGCAGGCCCATCCGGACTTTGCTGCAGGGGTCGAGACCGTCGCCCTGGGTAAGGCCTGGGAGGACTGGCTGGCGCGCGCGACCCCGGCGCCGCTGCCGCCGACAACGGCGACAGACCCGGCCTGGATCCTGTATACCTCGGGTTCCACCGGCAGGCCCAAGGGCGCCGTGCTCACCCACCAGTCTTTCCTCGCGGGCTTGCGCTCCGCCGCCCTGGCGCGGCCGGTGGAGCCGGATGATCGCTACTTCTATCCCTTTCCACTGTTTCATGTGGCAGCGCACAACGTGCTGTTACAGCATCTCTACGGCGCTGCCGTGGTTCTCGCCGCCCGCTTTGAGGCGGCGGCAACCCTGCAGGCCTGCCGCGAGTTGGGGGTGACCAGCATGTCGCTGGCGCCCACCATGCTCGGCATGCTGCTCGCCGAGGCATCCTTCACCCCGGCCGACCTGCGCCAGGTGCGCAGTATTGGCTACGGCGCGGCGGCGATGCCCCAGACCCTGCTCCAGCACCTGCTGGCGCAGACCGATGTGGGCCTGTGCCAGAGCTACGGGATGACCGAGCTGTCCGGCAGCGTGTCCTTTCTTACCGCGGAAGATCACCGGGCTGCGGCCCGCGAGCGGCCGGACCTGTTGCAATCGGTGGGCCGTCCGCTGCCGACCGCCGAGATCAGGCTGGTCGATAACCAGGGCAAGGACTGCGCGGTCGGTGAGGCGGGCGAGATCCTGGTGCGCGCCGAGCAGGTCATGCAGGGCTACTGGCGCGACCCCGAAGCGACCTCCGCTGCCCTGCAGAGCGGCTGGCTGTATACCGGAGACGTGGGACGTTTTGATGAAGACGGCTACCTGTATATCGTGGATCGCAAAAAGGACATGATCATCACCGGGGGCGAGAACGTCGCCTCCCGGGAGGTGGAAGAAGTCCTGCGACTGCACCCGGCGGTGGCTGACTGTGCCGTGATCGGGGTGCCGGACGCGCGCTGGGGCGAGGCCATCGTGGCGATCCTGGTGGCAGGCGGGGAGGTCCCGGACGGCGCCCTGGCAGCCCACTGTCGCGACCATCTCGCGGGTTTCAAGTGCCCCCGTCGCTTTGCCCGGGTCGACTCGCTGCCGCTGAATGCGGCGGGGAAGGTCGACAAGCCGTCCCTGAGGGCCCGGCTTGCCGGTTAAGACGCGACGCGGTTCGCTCAGGCCGCCTCGATCTCGCCGCGGGTCAGCACCAGGTCCGGGTAGCGTTTGCCTACCAGGTTCTGCACCGTATCTGCCTCATCGTCTTCGACATCGACGATGATCATGATCTCACCGGCGTCGATACGCTCGCGGTAACGTTCGACTTCCTGGTTGGGCACGCTGACGCCCACCAGGGTGCTGAACCAGGTACCGAGCGCCGTGCCGAGTGCGGTGCCGGCCAGTAGCGCACCACCGCCCAGGGTCAGACCGGCCACCGGGAAGGTCATGGCGGCGACCCCGCCGATCAGGCCCATGCTGCCGCCGGTGACCGCGCCGCGACGGGCCGCGCCGATCAGGTCACTGGTGTGGGCGATATCGGCTTCCGGCAAGGGCTCCATGGCGATGCTCTCGGCGGCGATCACGTGGATGCTGGAATCGTCGAAGTCCTCGCTGCGCAGGTCCTCCACCACGATCTTGGCGTCCTCAATATTCCCTACCATGAAGAAAATCCGGTTTTTCATGTACGCTCCATTACCATGTATTCAGCTAAGCCTACGGGATATCCCGCGACCCAGATCAACCGCATCGGGCGTGAGCCGGCTGGCACACCACCGTGGCAGCGCCTGCAGGCTGGCGGGAAGGCGGTCCACAGGTTAGGCTGACATCCGGTTTTCTGACAGGAGCAGACAGCGAGATGACGGACAGCAGCACCTATACTCCCCCCAGGGTCTGGCAGTGGGACGCCGAGAGCGGCGGACGCTTTGCCAGCATCAACCGGCCGATAGCGGGCCCCACGCACGACAAGCCTCTGCCGGTAGGTGAGCACCCACTCCAGCTCTACTCCCTGGCCACGCCCAATGGCGTCAAGGTCACGGTACTGCTGGAGGAACTGCTGGCGCTGGGTGTACGCGAGGCGGAGTACGACGCCTACCTGATCAATATCACCGAGGGCGACCAGTTCGGCAGCGGCTTTGTGGAGATCAACCCCAACTCCAAGATTCCCGCCCTGGTCGATCACAGCACGCCCACGCCAACCCGGGTGTTCGAGTCCGGGGCGATCCTGGTCTACCTCGCGGAAAAGTTCGGCCATTTCCTGCCCACGGAACCCTCGGCGCGAGCGGAGTGCCTGTCCTGGCTGTTCTGGCAGATGGGCAGTGCGCCCTTCCTGGGCGGCGGCTTCGGCCATTTCTATGCCTACGCGCCGGAGAAATACGAGTACCCGATCAACCGCTACACGATGGAAGTGAAGCGCCAGCTGGATGTGCTGGACCGCAACCTGGCCTCGCGGGAGTACCTCTGCGGCGACGACTACACCATTGCCGACATGGCGACCTGGCCCTGGTACGGGATATTGATTACCGGTGACATCTACGAGGCCCAGGAGTTTCTCGACGTCGATTCCTATACCCACGTCAAACGCTGGGCCCAGATGCTCGAGGCGCGTGAGGGCGTGCAGCGGGGCCGGCGGGTCAACCGCGTCTGGGGGCCGGAGGAAGAGCAGGTCCCCGAGCGCCACGCCGCCAGCGATATTCGCTAGCGCCGGGGACGGCGGTCTTGCAGCGTCAGTCGAGCCGGTAGCGTACCGGCATTGAGCGCAGGCCGCCGACGAAGATCGCCTTGATCCACTCCGGCTCGGCGGCGAATTGCATGTCCTTGAGCCTGGGCAGCAGCTCGCGGAAGAAGCAGCTCACCTCCAGGGCCGCCAGGTGCTGACCCAGGCACATGTGCGAGCCGTAGCCGAAGGCCAGCTGTAGTTTCGGGTCCCGCTGCAGGTCCAGCTGGTGGGGCGCGGTGAATACCTCCGGGTCGCGGTTGGCGGCGGGATACCACAGGGCGAGGTTGTCGCCCGCGCTTATTGTCTTGCCCCGCAGCTCCGTGTCGGCGGTGGCGGTGCGCACCATGTGTCGCACCGGGGCTACCCAGCGGATGATCTCCCGGGTCGCGACCGGGTCCAGGTCCGGCCGGTCCCGCCACAGCTGCATCTGGTCCGGGTGCTCCAGCAATGCCTTCATGCCCCCGCCGATGGCGGCGGAGGTCGTGTCGTGGCCGGCGCTGGCGGTGATGATGAAATAACTCGCCTGGTCCAGGACGTTCATCGGTTCGCCGTCCACCTCGGCATTGGCCAGTACGGTGGCGAGGTCGTCCCGGGGGTTTTTCTTGCGATCCTCGATCACCTCGCTGAAATAGGCGCCGAAGTCGTTGAGCACCTCCAGCCCGGCGGTTTCGTCCTCCCCCCGTTGCAGGTCCGGGTCCTGGCCGCCAAACATCTCCTGGGTCAGGCGCAGCATGGTGTCCTCGGCTTCCCGTGGCAGGCCGAGAATGGACATGATAATGCGCAGGGGAAACAGCAGGGCAATGTCCCTGACGAAGTCGCACTCGCTGCCCATCTCCTGCATCCGGTCGACAAACTCCCGGGACAGGTCCTGCACTTCGCCGCGCAACTGCTCGATACTGCGTGGCAGAAACCACTCCCGGGTGACCTTGCGCATTTTGAGGTGCTTGGGCCGGTCCATGTGGATCAGGGTTTCCAGGCCGTTGCGGGTGCCGAACTTCTCCAGCAGGGCTTCCTCGAACGCGGTGGGGATGAGGATGGTACGCGGTGCGCTGAGGAACTCGTCGTTCAGGCTGCCGATGCGCTTGATGTCGTCATAGCGGGTCAATGACCAGAAGGGCAGGTAATCGGGGTGCTCTACCCGGGACACAGGGTCCTCCCGGCGCAGTTGATCGAACAGTGCGTGCATGCTCTGCTCGTGACCCATGATGAAGGGGTCGAGAACGTCGGCGGGGACGAAACCCCGGGTCTTTACCTGTGCTGATTGGGTCACTGGTTACAGCCTCTCATCTGGTTGTGGGTAGCGTCCGGCACCGTGCCTGCTCGCTACCGGAGTATGCCAAAGCCGGACGGAACCAGGCGGGTGATTTGTGGCCAGATTGCGGTGCAAAATTGACCGGCCACGGGCGGGTCGCCAGGAACTGTCAACGGCCTGTCATATTGGCGCTTTAGGGTATGGGCTCCTTTGGTTAACCTGGCAGGAGTACCACTATGTATCAGCAGCGCAAGATCTCACGGGCAATCGCCCTTTCCCTGGGCATGACCGCGGGCGCGATCGCCCTCCCGGCCCTGGCCATGCCCACCCTGGTCACCAATGGTAATGACATGGGCGAAGGCAGCCTGCGGGCGGCCCTGGAAGGCGGCGCGCGCGAGGTCCTGATTGCCACCGATGTGGCCGAGATCATGATCATGTCACCGCTTGTCTATGGCAGCGACAAACCGCTGGTCATTTACGGCAACGGGCAATCCGTGATGGCGCTGGGTGACCACAACCTGCTGGAGCTGAGCAACGGCGCCGACCTCACCGTGGTGGGATTGAGTTTTGTCGGCCCCGGGGGCTTCAGCATCGAAGACCAGTCTGGCAGCGACGCGCCCGGCAAGGGCATTTTTATTGATGTGCGCGATGACCAGCGCGGCCAGGTCAACCTTGTGCTGGACGACGTTACCGTCCGGGACGTGGCGAACCATGGTGTGCATGTCTCCGATTGTGATATCGCTGACAATTGCGGTGGTGGTGCCGGCGGCGAGGGGGATGGCTCCGACGCATCGATTTCGGTGGTTTTCAACAATGTCACCATCGATAACGTCGGCAATGGAAAATTTGATGCGGATGGCCTGCGCGTGGATGAGCGCGGCAGGGGCAGTATCAAGTTCAGTGCCACCGGCTCGGTGTTTACCCGCGTGGGGGCCGACGGTGTCGAACTGGATGAAAACCAGAATGGCGTGGTGATTGCCAACGTGACAGACAGTCAATTTACCGACAACGGCAACTACTGCAACCCGGATTTGCTGCAACCGCAGCTCGATGCGTTCCTCGACGGCGCGGACGAGGAGGGCGAATTTGACCAGGGCGAGCTGGCCATGGCCCCGGGCCCTGTGGGCGGCACCCTGGACGATGCCTGCTTCGAGTACGAGGTCGATCTCTATGACGACGGCTCGGTCGAGGCCTACGAGTATGCCATCGACGTTGATGACGGCTTCGATATCGACGAGGCGGGCAACGGCTTTATCAAGCTGAATGCCCGCGGGATGGCGATCACGGGCAACCTCGACGAGGGCCTCGACCTGGATGAGGCGGGAAATGGCGGCGTGGTCATGATGCTGGTGGATAGCAGCGCCGCAATGAATGCCGACGACGGCTTCAAGGTCTCGGAGGAGGACAATGGCGCCGTCAATGCCGCCCTGTTCGCGGTGACCTCCGAGAACAATGGCGGCAAGGGCGTGGTGCTGGAGGAAGCTGACAACGGCCCCCTGTCTGCGCAGGTGACGGCGACCACCACGGCCGGCAACGATGACGAGGACGACACCGGGCTGGAACTGGTGCAGGAAGACAATGGCAGCGGCATCCTGATTCTGACGAACTCGGATATCACCGATGGCATCGACCTGGACGGAGTCGAGCAGTAACGGGCCTGTCTCTACCTCCCCTTCCGGCCAGCGACATTTTACGTGGTAAAGTGCCCGCTGACCGGAGGGCGAGGACAGTATGCGAACATGTATTTTGGCAACAGCGTGCCTGCTGGCGCTGGCTGGGTGCGGCACCGATACAGGATCTGAAGGGCCGCGCTGTGACCGCAGCAACAACCTGCTGGCCAATCCCGCCTTTGTACAGCGGGCCGATGGCAGTTACGTCCCCTGGAGCGGGGCCCAGCATGCCGGGGAGCTGTCTTTCGAGGTGACCTCTGGCAACGGTGAACTGCGGATAGAAAAAACGGGATCCCAGCCCTGGTACACGTTGACCCAGTCAATCCCGGCGCGGCCGCTACGCAGCAGTGAACTGCTGTTCGAGGCAGAAATACAGCTGAACCTTGATGCAGAGTCCCTGGACCATAACTTCAGGCCCGGCGGTGGCCTGATGGTCAGTGTGTGGGGTAACCCGGACCCAATGATGGGCGGCGATCGCCTGGTTGCCGGGAGCAAGTTCGAGCACGAGCCCCACCTGGGGACGACCGAATGGACGCCGGTGGCAACGCGTATCGAAGTGCCGTTTGATGCCACACGCCTGCGGGTCGGGTTTGCGCACTACGCCAACGGCAGCATGGCAGTGCGCAATCCGGCGCTCTACCGCTGTGAGCCTGCAGACGGGCAGCTCGGCCCTTATTAATCCACCTGGGCGAAGTCCTGCAGCGCTTCCCGGAAGGCGCGCGACAGCGCCGCGGTCGAGATGCCGATCATCAGGGCGCCGTTGATGGCTTCGAGCGGTCCCAGCATCCGGTGTGCCGGTGACATCACCATGTCGCCATAGCCCAGGGTGGCGAAATTAACCGCCGAGTGATACATCGCCACGGAGAAGCTGTCGAACTCCCCCAGGCTGTAGAACAGAAGGGCCCACGCGGTGAACTGGGCGACATTGCCCAGGATCAGGATCAGCATCAGTCCCGCGGTCACCCGCATCGCCGCGAGGAAGGCCGAGTGAACCCGGTCCTGGCGGCGGGCGAAGTAGCGTAGCGCGGCGACCACCAGCACCCCCTGCAGCAGCAGGCACACGGTCATCGTGGTCAGTCCCAGGAACAGGTTGGTCAGCATCAGGAAACCTCCGGAGAAAGAGCGGGTGCGCGGCCACGACGATGCCGGGCGAGGCGCAGCTGTTCCAGGCCGGCCATGGCCAGGAGCGCGTAAACGGTGATGGCAAAGAACAGCGCCATGCGTACGGCGAAAGCCTGGTAGACATCCTTGCCGTTGGCGCTGTCCTGCACCGCGGCGCCGAGCAGGATGAGCAGGGTGGTCAGGGTATTGATCCAGAAAGGCGGGCTCAGGCGTGTGCGCCAGACACCGTAGGCCCCCGCCGCCAGTGGCAGCGATGCGAGAAGCATCCACCCGGTAAAGAACCACAGTTCCACCGCCAGCCCCAGGCACAGCCAGACCGCCATGGCACAGATCCCGCCCAGGGCCGTGGCGCCGAGCATCTCCGCGGTGGCGCGGCGCAGGTTGGTGGTGTTGGCCTCGCGCCCCAGGAGAATGCTTTTCACGGTGAGGGGCAGGTAGGCCAGCGGGTTGGTCAGCGTGAACAGGAAAGCGGGCAGCACGATCAGGGTGGCGCGCAGCGCCTGCCACCCCGACGTTGCCGCGGGTGCCGGCGGTGACACCGCCTCCGGCGTGCCGGCATCTTCCGGAAACAGGGGATACACCAGCCACTGGCAGAACACGGCCACAGCCACGCCGAGCACCATCGCCGCAATCAGCGTCGACGCCAGCTGCGGGCTCAGGGTGCCTGCGGCCGGGATTACCGTGAACCCGAGGGCCAGCAGGGTCGCCGGTATCTCCTTGCCGGCGTTGAGCGCCAGGGTATTACTCGCCCACAGGCCCAGGCTGATGATCAGCAGGGCGGCGACGGGTGCCTGCTGCAGCAGGGGGCCCAGGGCGATGCCCACGCCCAGGGTGACGACCAGTACCAGCATCAGCACCAGCAGCTGGCGCGGTCCCGGGGGCGGTCCGGGCGTGGCGCCCAGCAGGACCGCGAACAGCGGCGCGAGGAAGGGAATCCCCAGGCCGAAGCCGTAAGCCAGGGCCAGGGCCAGGCTGGTGCTCGCCGCCAGCCGGAAGCTGCGGCGTGCGGCCAGGGGCAGCGGGCGGCGACCGGACATCAGGAGGCGAAGGACAGCAGGCTGAGCAGGCGGATATAGGCCTTGCCCAGCGCATTGAGCAGGCCGTGATCCCCGGTATAGGCGATCACCGAGGCCTGCCCGCCGATGCGCAGCTGCTGCAGGGTCCCGGTGTCCAGCGGGCCCTGGAATTCCACCTGTACCGGGAAGCGCTGGGCCTGGCGCAGCCAGTCCCGGCTGTTGGTGACCGTGGGCAGGGCCCCGGGTGGCCCGCTGCTGCCGGCGCTGACGCCGACGCCGACGGCGCGGATGCGGCCCTCGAGGACGCGACCGGGCAGGGAGTCCAGCAGGATTTCCACCGGCCCGCCCCGCTGCAGGTGACCGAGGTTGTTTTCGGTGAAGGCGGCATTGATCCAGACATCCTCGACCGCCACCAGGGTCATCACCGGGCTGCCGGTGCCGGCGAACTGGCCGACATCGGCGCGCAGGTCGGTGATCACGCCGTCCGACTCCGCCACCACCACCGTGTTTTTCAGGTCCAGCTGGGCCTTGTCCACGCCGGCCTGGGCGGCCTGCAGCAGGGTGTTGTCGGTGTCGGAGGCGCCGCCCTTCTGTTCAATCGCGCGCTGGATGTCCGCCCGCGCCGCCGCCACGTTGGCGCGGGCCTGCTCCAGGCTCGCCCTGGAGACTTCCAGGCGCCGCTCGGAGATGGTGCCCGGGTCCTCCTCCCGCAGCCGGCTCAGGCGCTGGTAGTCCTGGCTCGCCTTAAGCTCACCAGCCTGCGCCGCGCGCAGGTTGGCGCGCGCGAGTTCCACCCCGGCATCTCCGGCCTGTACCTGTTTCTCGGTGTTGCGCAGGTTGGACACCGCCGACTCCAGCGCAATCTCGTACTGGGAGCGATCAATCGCAAACAGGCGCTGGCCCGCCGCGACCCGCTCGTTGTTGCTGACCCAGACCTCGGTCACGATCCCCGCCACTTTGGGGGCCACCCCGACCACGTAACCCTCTACCCGGGCCTGGGAGGTATAGGGGGTGAAGCGATCGGCGGCGAGGTACCAGGCCAGGCTCAGGAGGATCAGCACCAGGATCACCGCGGTGCCGCGGTTCACCGCCCGCGCAGGGCTGTCGGTGTCGGGCGCAGCTTCTGTCGCTGTGGTTGGCGTTGTCGCACTGGCCGCTGATGTCGCCGGCTTTGGGTTGGTCTGCTCGCCTGGGCTTTCACTCATGGTGTGTTGTCCGCTTGTTCTGGCTGGGGCAAGGGGGCTTCGAGCTGGTCGCCCCAGTCGCTGCGTTCCTGCAGGGTGTCCCGCAGGCCGGGTGTTAGCACCGTGTCGATGGTGGCGCTCTCCCAGCCGCCACCCAGGGCCCGGTACAGGTCGATAATGGCGGCGACATGATCGCCGCGATTGACGATCGCCCGGTCCGACTGGGTAAAGGTCCGCGCCTGGGCATCGAGGACGCGCTGGAAGTCGGAGTAGCCCTCGCGGTAGCGGCGGGTGGCGATCGTCAGGGAGCGCTCCGCCGCTGCCAGTGACTGATCGAGGATCGCCTGGCTTTTGCCGGTCTGGGCGATCCGCGCGGCGGCGTTGTCGATTTCCCCCGCCGCGTTCAGGGCGGTGGCGCGAAAGCCCTCCAGGGCCTGCTGCAGGCGCGCGTCCTGCACCCGCACATTATTCTCCAGCCGGTCGTAGTTGAAAATATCCCACTGCAGGCTGGGGCCCGCGGCCAGCTGGGTGATGTCCTGGCTGCCAGCGAGGCTGTTGCCGCTCCAGCCGATGCTGCCGAACAGGGAAATCGCCGGGTACAGGTCGGCCCTCGCCAGCCCGATCTGGGCGGACTGGGCCGCTGCCTGCCAGGCGGCGGTGCGCACATCCGGGCGCCGCAGCAGCAGTGCCGCGGGAATGTCATTCAATGCCGCGACGTCCAGGGTGGGTAGCGTGCCGTCAACCTGTTCCAGCTCGGGTAGCGGCCCCGGGGGCCGCCCCAGCAGGATCGCGAGAGCATTGCGGGTCTGGGTCAGCGCCAGTTCCAGGCCCGGTATGGTGGCCAGGGTGCCCAGGTACTGGGACTTGGCCTGTTGCAGGTCCAGCTCGGAATCCTGCCCCCGCTGGAAGCGCAATTCGGTGATCTCGTAGCTGCGTTCCTGCAGGGCGACATTGCGTCTGGCGATCTCGATCCGCTGCAGGGTTGTCTTGTAGCTGTAATAGAGCGTTGCAACCTGGGCCGCGAGCAGCACCTGGGCATCGCGCTGGGCGGTGACCGAGGCGAAATAAGCGGCATCCGCCGATTCGATGCCGCGCCGGAAGCGACCCCAGAAATCCAGTTCCCAGCCGATGTCGAAAGACAGGTCACCGGTGCGAAATTCCTGCCCGCTGTCATCGCTGATGCCATCGCGGTTGCGGCGCACGTAGGCGCCGCTACCGTTAATCTGCTGCAGCTGGGGCGCCTGCAGGCCCGTGGCGATGCCCACGAGGGCGCGGCTCTCGAGGATGCGCAGGCCGGCGGCCCGCAGGGAGGGGTTCTCACGGCGTGCCTCCGTCACCAGCTGGTCCAGCACCGGGTCATGGAAGCGCTGCCACCAGCGCGCAAGCGATGCGGCGGCGGGGTCCTGCGCCACCTGACCGTACAGCTCTGGCTGCCAGCCGGCCAGCCAGTCGAGTTCCGGCTCGCGAAACTCGGGTCCCAGCGGCGCGCAGGCCACCAGGCCCGCGAGGGCCAGGGGGAGAAGCCGGCGCTTGAGGCTAGCCACCGGGCTTACGGGGTTTCCGGCTCGTCTGCCGCCGCTACCGCTTCGGCCTCGGTCGCCTGTGGGTCGCTGTTCACCCAGGCCATAAAGACCTGGTAGCCCACGGCCAGGATCACCGCGCCGACAAACAGGCCGATCAGGCCGCCGCTGATCATGCCGCCCAGGGCGCCCAGGAGAATCGCGGGCATCGGTACCGAGACCCCGCGCCCCAGCAGCATGGGTTTGAGCACATTGTCAGCGAGCCCGGCGACAACCATGTAAATCGTGAGCAGGACATTGAACAGGAAAGCGCCGTCGCCGGCAGTCCACAGCCAGATGATCGCCGGGATGAAGAACAGCGCCGCGGGAATTTGCATGATGCCAAGGATCAGCACGCCGAGGGCCAGCACGCCGGCGGCGGGAATCCCGGCGACCAGGAAGCCCATGCCCAGCAGGACGGCCTGGATAAAGGCGACGCCGACCACCCCCATGGCGACCGAGCGCACCGTGGACACCGACAGGGTATGCAGCTCGGGCCCGACCCGCGGGCCGCAGATGCGGACCAGGATGCGCTGGCTGACCGCCCTGCCCGGCTGGGCGTAGGCCATCATGATGCCGGCAATGATAAACGCACCGACAAAGGACAGCAGGGCGACGATGCCACCGCGCAGGGCGCCGGTGGCGCGGCGCGACAGCTCCCGCAGCTGCTCACTGTGCTGTGCCAGAAATGCCTCCAGGTTCTCGGAGGCGGCGCGCCAGCCGGCGTCGACCTGGGCGCCGACGATTGGCCACTCGGCGACGCCGGCCCGCGGCGGCGGTATCTGCAGGGTGCCAGCCGCCACCGAGCGGTAGAGGGACAGCATATGGTCGACGAAGGACATGCCCAGCAATACCGTGGGCACGCCGAGGAGAAGTGTCACCAGCAGCACCAGTAGCGTCGCGGCGCCGCCGTTGCTGCCCCCGAGTCGCTGGGCAATGCGCGCATTGAGCGGATAGAACGCGATGGCCAGCACCAGCGCCCAGACCATCAGGCCCAGGAAGGGGGCGAACACCCGCAGTGACAGCCACGCGAGCAGGCCAATCAGTGCGAGCCGGATTGCAAGGTCGATTACGTTGCCCGGGGGAAGTCCGGGTTGCGTGGATTCCGGGGAATTCGGGGTGGGCGCCGCCATGGCAGGGTCCTTTTGCTGGGTGAGCGGATGTCGCGCGTACCGCTGGGCGCGCCTGCATTATGCCGGAGTTGGGGAAGTAAAATCGAGAGCGGCAGTCCGTCGCAATATCAGGTCAGAGGTTGCGCGCCCTGGTGTGCCCAATAGAGGAAGGCCCGGTACCACTTTATGCGCCCTGGACCGCATACGCTCCAGGCTGGCCTCGGCGGCCAGTTCCCTGGCGCGCTCTGCCGTTACCGAGGGCGAGGCATACGCGTCGTAGCCCGGCGCGTGCACACCGGCTTGCTCAAGCCCGCTGGTCTATACTGGACGACATCCCCCGGAGGTTTGGATGTCCAACCAGCTTTTCCTGCGCCCGCTGATCGCCCTGTCGACCAGCATCGAACGGCTGATCAGCGGCCGGCTCTGGCTCAAGGTCCTGATTGCCCTCGGCCTGGGTGTGATGACCGGTGTGGTCCTGGGACCGGACCTGGGGTTGTTCGAGGTCGCCACCGTGCGCACCATCACCGCCTGGCTGGCGCTGCCGGGGCAGGTCTTCCTGGCCGTGATTCAGATGATCGTGGTCCCCCTGGTGGTCGCTTCCATCGTCGGCGGGCTCGCCGCGAACAAGGATGCCGCGGCGTTGAAGAAGAACGGCCTGCTCGCGGTCGGCTTTATCTTCGTGTCCACCGCGATGGCGGCAGCCGTCGGTATCGTGCTGGCGCTGAATATCCAGCCCGGCAGCTACATCGACGCGTCCAGCCTCACCGACAGTCAGGTTGCGCCCCTGACCAGCACCGTGGCCAAGGGTTTTCCCGCCGCCGCCGAGATTCCGGACAAGGTCTCCGCACTGATACCCAGGAATCCGCTGGCGTCCATGGCCTCCGGAGAGATGCTGCAGGTGATCCTGTTCGCTGCGGTGCTCGGTGCGGCGCTGCTGTCGATCCCCGCGCGCCAGTCGCAACCCCTGTTTGACCTGCTTACCGCCCTGCAGGAGGTCAGCCTGCGGATCGTATCCTGGGCCATGCTGCTGGCACCGCTGGCGGTGTATGGCCTGATCACCCGGCTGGTGGCCAACCTGGGCATAGAAGTACTCGCGGGCATGGCCATCTACGTGGCCACGGTGTTGCTGGGTCTGCTGTGCGTGGCAGCTTTCTATTTTGCCGTGGCGCGCTTCACCGTCGAGCAGTCGCTACGCAGCTTCTTCGTCAACGTGCGTGAACTGCTGCTGCTGGCCTTTTCCACCAGCAGCTCCGCCGCGGTGATGCCCATCAGTCTCGACGTGGCGGAAAACAGGCTAGGGGTAAAACCCGAGGTGGCGCGGTTCTTGATTCCCCTGGGCGCGACGATCAATATGACCGGTACTGCCCTGTATCAGGGGGTGGCCACCGTGTTCCTGGCACAGGTGTTCGGGGTGGAGCTCAGCCTGACCAGCTACCTCTTCGTGGTCACCATGGCGGTCGCCGCATCGATTGGCTCGCCGGCCACCCCCGGGGCCGGGATTATCATTCTCAGCATGGTTCTGGAGGGAGTGGGGATTCCCGCCGCCGGCGTGGCGCTGATCCTGGGGGTCGACCGCATCCTCGACATGTGCCGCACGGCAGTCAATGTCCTGGGGGATTTGGTCGCCTGTACAGTGGTACAGCACTTTGCCAGAGCAGAGACCGCGAGCGCGCCCGCCACCGCCTGAGCTGCGAGCCCGGTTGTGCTGCGCGTGCGCCAATGGCCAATTCCGGTGGTGCATGGGACAATGGGCAGCTTCGTGGGCGGGTCCGAGCCCGGGATCAACCTGTGCGATACCCGGGCACCCGCTGCCCGGCCAGAGTGAGGTGTTTGGGTCCTGCGCTACAAAGAAATCATTCTCCACGCTGGCCCGGGTAAAACCGGCTCCACCAGTATCCAGCGGAACTGCCATAAGCACCGGGATGTGCTCGCATCCTGGGGAATTGTGTATCCCGGCTTCGACCTGAACGGACGCCTCCTGATCAACCACTCCGATGCGATAACCGGTGCGGTCTGTGAACCGCCGACGAAGTACGGTATGGGCTGGCGGCAGAAAGCCGATGCCGACCCGGCGGGTGCCCGGGCGCAGCTGCGCCGCCAGTGGGAGCCACTGCTCGCCACTCCCCAGGGAGAAAAGCTGATTCTCTCCGGCGAGAATGTCGCCGAGTACAGCGATGTGGACATGCAGCGCCTGAAGGCGGAACTCGAGCCCCACTGCGAGCGCTTGCGGGTGCTGGCGCTTATTCGCAGCCCCCAGAGTTCCCTGGAAAGCATCCTGCAGCAGCGGGTGAAAGGGGGGCTGGCCGTTACCCGGGAATCTATCCTGGGTGTGGTGAAACGGCGCTACCAGAGCCTGAAGCGGAATTTTCCCGGGCAGCTGGACGTGGCGAACTTTCACGAAGCGGTGCAGCACCCCCGCGGTCTGGTGGGTTTTTTCATGGAGTACTGTGGCCTGCCGGCGGCAGCGATTCCCGATGATGATTTCTCCAGCAATAACGAGCGTATCAGCCTGGAAGCCTTCGACATCATGTACGCAATCAACCAGCGCTACCCGCGGCCCAGGGTTGGCGAACACGGGGTGCAGCGTGCGCTACACGACCTGCGCCCGCTCAGGGCCCTGCCAGGGCAGCCCTTCCAGATCGAGGGCTTCGCCAGGTCACGCCTGGGCCGGCTGGTCCGCAAGGAGGGGCGATGGCTGGAGCGGGAGCTGGGCTTCAGGTTTCCGGATATGCAGCCGCGGCCCCTTGCCCGGCAGTGGCAGGACGAGACCCTGGAGGCGCTTGAGGAGACCATCAACAGCCTCAGGGAGCCGATCATGCGCCAGGCGGCACTGGACCACCTGGATGAGGTCGTGCGCGAGTTGCGCTGGCGCGATCTGCCTGCAGCAGCGACCCTGGCTTACATGATTCCCCGGATGCGTACCTCGCTGACCCGGGAGGGCAGGGAGATGCGGCGGGAGGAACTGCTCGCCGAACCCTTCGATCTTGCGGCCACGCGGGCGCAGGCGCTGCCCTGGTACAAGGAAAAGCTGCTCCGGGACTACCCTATTCTCAAACTGCCACTGGCGCTCAAGCGACTGTTGGTCAGGACTAATCGTCGGTAAACGCGGTGATATGGTACGCAGCGGCATCACGCACCGCGTCCATGCCACTCTCTACCGGCACCGCCGGCTCGCCGCCGGCCAGTACTTCCAGCACCGTGTGCACACCCCGGGACAGGGACTCCAGGTGGTAGCCACCCTCCAGGATAAATGCCAGGCGGCCGTCACAGAGTTCATCCGCCAGCCGCTGCACCACCCCGGTGAGTGCAGAGAAGCCGTCGTAGCTGACGTTGAGGGCAAGGTCCAGCCGATGCGGATCGAATCCCGCGGAGACCAGGATCACGTCGGGTTTGAACCAGCGCGCCGCGGGCACCAGAATGGTCTCGAAGGCCTCCAGCAGGGCGAGATCGCCGCTGCCCTCCGGCAGGGGAACATTGACCGTGGTGCCGGCTCCGAGGCCGCCCCCCACCTCTTCCAGGGTGCCGCTGCCGGGGTAGAAGGGCGCGGCGCGATGGGTATCAAACAGCATCACGTCCGGGTCCGCCCAGAATATTTCCTGGGTGCCGTTGGCGTGGTGGGCGTCCCAGTCGATGATCAGCACCCGCTCACAGCCCAGCGCTTTCTGCGCGTGGGCGGCGGCCACGGCGACGTTATTGAACAGGCAGAAGCCGCGCGCCCGCACCGGTTCTGCGTGGTGCCCCGGCGGGCGTACCAGGGCGAAGCTACTGCTGGCGCTGCCTGAGACGACCGCCTCTACCGCCTGGATCGCGGTGCCGGCGGCCACCTCGGCGGCCTCGATGCTGCCCGCCGAGACCGCGGTGGTGTCCTCGTCCAGCCAGGCGTTCTGTCCGCGCAGGGCGTAGATGTCATCCAGGTAGGAGGTGGTGTGCACGCGCGAGAGCTGCTTGTGGGTGGCGGCTTTGCCCCTGGCAAAACGCAGGCCGCGGATCGGCTCCTTTTTGAGCAGATCGCGGATGGCGGTGAGCCGCCCCGGGTGCTCGGGGTAGCTCCATTTCACATCCAGCCCGGCGAGGATCTCGCGCACCCGCCGCTCCAGGCGCCCGGGCAGGTAGGGCTCTTCCACTTCCGGGTGGTGCTTCAACATGCGCTCGTCATAGAGCACCAGGACGTCTCTGTCACCGCTCATGCGCTCGACTCCTCGTCGTTCGGGTTGGGGTTTTCGGCCAGGCGTGCCTGCACCGTCTCCGGGCTGGCGCTCGCGCGCACCCCGGTGGGCTCGAATCCGAGCCGCGACCAGGCGGCGGCGGCCTCCTGGTTGCTGAGGGAATACTCCAGGTGCAGCTCCTGTACCCCGCGCTCGCGGGCAAAGTCCACCAGGTCGGCGACCAGTCGCCGGTTGAGGCCGCGGCGGCGGTGGCGGGGCTCGACCCAGATGTCATCAATCACGCCGACCACGCGCCCGCGGCGCTCCGGGTTCTCCCACAGGTCGGGGTAGTGCCAGACCTGCAGGTCGCCCATGGCCACCACCTTGTCCGAGGGGCTCACAACCACCGCGACGCGGGCGTGGGGGTTGTCTATCAACCTGGCGATGCGGGTCTCAATATCGCGCATGCCCTCTGTTGTGGGCTTGAGCACCCGGCGCGGGGTGCCTGCGACGTGGGCATCCATGCGGATGAGTAGTTCGGCGAGTCGCGGCACGTCGCCTGCATTCGCCTCGCGAAGCTGGTAGCGGCTGGTCATGGCGCCATCATGGCAAGTAATGGGTCGCAAAGCGAACCAGGCGCTCACCGGTCCGCGCCGGGCTAGGTGTCGTTCTCGTCTTCTTCGTTGGCCCTGAGCCGGGCCTGGCGCTCGGCCTCTTCCGCCATGGCGGCCTTGATCTCTTCCATCACGCTGTCCACGTCCGCGGCGTCCTCATCCGGGACCAGCGCTCCGGTGAGGGCGTAGTCGGGGTGCAGGTCGCCGTCCTCGTACACGCTCCAGATTTCATGGGCGAAGTGGTTGTCCGCCAGTTCCGGGGCAAACAGGGCGTAGTAGTCGGTGATGTTATTGACGTCCCGTTCCAGCATCGCCCTGGCGTTATTGTTGGAGGCGGCGTCCACCGCCTGGGGGAGGTCGATAATCACCGGGCCGTTCTCGTCCACCAGCACGTTGAATTCCGACAGGTCACCGTGCACCAGCCCGGCGCAGAGCATGCGGATCACGTACTGCATCATCAGGGCGTGATCCTCCAGCGCCTGCTCGGCGGACATCGTGACCTCACTGAGGCGCGGCGCCACATCACCGGCCTCGTCAGTGACCAGCTCCATCAGCAGGACGCCGTCGGTGCAGCCGTAGGGCTGGGGCACCCGCACGTCGGCGCGGGCGAGCCGGTAGAGGGCGTCGACCTCGGCATTGTGCCAGGTCTCCTCCTGCTGCTGGCGGCCGAAGCGCGAGCCCTTTTCCATGGCCCGGGCCCGCCGGCTGTTGCGCACCTTGCGCCCCTCCGTGTACTGGGCGGCCTTCTTGAAGCTGCGGTTGTGGGCGTCCTTGTAGATCTTGGCGCAGCGCAGGCTGTTGCCGCAGCGCACCACGAACACATCGGCTTCCTTGCCGCTCATCAGCGGGTGCACGACTTCATCGATCAGGCCGTCGTCCACCAGGGGCTGGAGGCGCTTGGGTGTTTTCATGTTCAGTGCCTCCGTTTACCAGCCGCGGGTGCCGGGGGCGCCCTTGAAGGGGCCGACGAGGTTGGCGGTGATCCAGCCGCCGTAAAAATCGCCTGCCTGTGCCTGGACCCTCTCCTCATTGACATAGCAGGCCTCGACGCGCGAGGCGTAGAAGCTGAGGTATCCCCGGATTGGCGCGAATGCTGCCGAGGGGTCAGGGTAACGCCAGGCCGCGTTGCGGACCAGCGCGTCGCCCCAGCGCAGGTCGTAATAGCAGGCCGCGCCCTTCCACTCGCAGAAGGAGCGCTGCTCGTTCGGGACCAGCATGCTGAAGTCTACGTCCCCGGGCGGAAAGTAATAGGTCGGCGGGTGTGAGGTTTCCAGGGTACGGTAGCCCGCCGTGGTCCCTGCCAGCACGCGCCCGTCCTGCTCCACCCGCAGGCTGCCGGCGAAGGGCTCGCAGATCGCGGGTCGCGGGTAATCCCATACGTTTTCGGTTTGCATCTTGCCCTCAGTCATCCAGGGTCGGTACCGACGCCAGCAGGGCCCGGGTGTAGGGGTGTGCCGGCGCGGTGAGAATCTGTTCCGCGCTGCCCTGTTCCACCAGTTTGCCACGCTGCATCACCCCGACCCGGTGGGCGAGCCCCGGTACGATCGACAGGTCATGGGTGATAAACAGGTAGGACACGCTGAACTCGCGCTGCAGCTCCGCCAACAGGGCGAGTACTTCGGCGCGAATCGAGACATCCAGGGCGCTGGTAGGCTCGTCGCAGATGATCAGCTCCGGATCCACGGCCAGGGCGCGGGCAATGGCGATGCGCTGCAGTTGGCCCCCGGAAAACTCGTGGGGGTAGCGGGTCCGGCAGCTGGACGGTAGCTGTACCCGCTCCAGCAGAGCCTCGATGCGCGCCCGCTGCGCCTCCGCGGAGAGGCCGAGATTCAGGCTGGTCATGCCCTCGGCCATGATTTCGCCCACGGTGAGCCGGGGGTTCATCGAGGAGAAGGGGTTCTGGAAGATCACCTGGATGCGCTTGCGGTAGGGCAGCATGGCGCTGCGGCCGATGTTCTGGATTGCCTGGCCGTCGAATACGACCTCGCCGCCGCTGATGTGTTCGAGGTTGAGGATCGCCCGGCCGAGGGTGGATTTACCGCTGCCAGATTCGCCCACCAGGGCGTAGGTCTCGGCGCGACCGATGGCCAGGGAAACACCATCCACCGCCCGGGTGTGGTCCACCACGCGCTGCAGCAGGCCCTTGCGGATGGGGAAGTGGACCTTGACCTCGTCAAGTGCCAGCAGGGGGGCCTCTGTCGCTGGCTGACGGAACTGCGTCAGGTCGGGCAGGGCATCGATCAGGCGCCGGCTGTAGTCTTCCTGCGGGTCGCGGAAAAAGGAGCGCACCCCGGCGCGCTCGATAATGCGTCCCCGGTACATCACTCCCACCTCGTCGGCGATCTGGTTGACCACGCCCATATCGTGAGTGATCAGCAGCACCGCGAGCTGCCGGGAACGGGTGAGTTCGCGGATCAGCTCCAGCACCTGGGCCTGGATGGTCACGTCGAGGGCGGTCGTGGGTTCATCGGCGATCAGCACATCCGGCTCGCAGGCCAGGGCCATGGCAATCATCACCCGCTGCTGCTGGCCGCCCGAGAGCTGGTGGGGGAAGAAGCTGAAGCGCTGCGCCGGGTCGGGAATGCCCACCTCCGCAAACAGGGCCTCCACCCGGGCGCGCAGCTCGGCGCCGCGCAGGCGGGTATGCAGCTGCAGGGTTTCCGCAACCTGGCGGCCCACGGTCTGCACCGGATTGAGGGCGGTCATCGCATTCTGGAAGATCATCGCTACCCGGCGGCCGCGGACTTCCTGCATCCGAGCCTCCGGGAGCAGGAACAGGTCCTGTCCGCCCATGGTGACACTGCCGCCGGTAATGCGCAGGGCGTCCGGCAGCAGGCGCATGGCCGCCATGGAGGTGACCGACTTGCCGCTGCCCGACTCGCCGACCAGGGCGAAGATCTCGCCCGCCTTCACGTCCACGCTGACCCGGTCCAGGATCACCGTGCCGTCTTCGCGCAGGGCGACCGAGAGGTCGCGGATCTGCAGCTGGATCTCGCCGTGGGCCGCCGGGTTCACGCGGCCACCCGCTTGAGGCTGGTGCGCGGGTCAAACGCGTCGCGCACCAGGTCGGAGAACAGGTTGGCCGCCAGTACCAGCACAAACATGAAGATAAAAGCCCCGGCCAGGGTCCACCAGATCGCCGGGTCCCGCGCCAGCTCGGTGCGGGCCCCGTTGATCATGTTGCCCCAGCTGCCCATGGAGGGGTCGATGCCCACGCCGATATACGACAGCACGGCCTCTGCCAGCACCAGGGCGCTGAACTCGAGGACGAAGGTGATGAGAATGATATGCACCACGTTGGGCAGAATATGCCGGCTCAGGATGCGCAGGTTGCTGACCCCGAAGGCGTGTGCCGCCTGCACATAACCCAGCTGGCTGATCTTCAGGGTCTCGGCGCGGATCAGCCGGCACAGGGTCGACCAGCTGGTGACGCCGAGGATAAAGCACAGGGCGATAAACTTGGCGTCCGCCTTCTCCAGGCCAACGCTGAAAAAGTCGGGGTTAATGTCGATATATACCTGGAACAGCAGTACCGAGGCCGCGATCAGCAGGATCCCGGGGATGGAGCTCAGGGTGATGTACAGGTACTGCACCACGTCGTCCACCCAGCCCTTGAAGTAGCCGGCCAGTACGCCCAGGGTCACCGCGATGGGCAGCATGACCAGCGTCGCCAGCGTTCCCAGCAGCACCCCGGTGCGGATGCCCTTCAGCGACTGGTAGAGCACATCGATGCCGCCGAGGTCAGTCCCCAGCAGGTGGTAGTAGCGACTCAGGCTGACCATCCAGGTCGCCGCGCAGAGCAGCACCGCCTGCACGATCCAGCTCGCGTACAGCGGATACTCGCTGCGCCGGAACAGCAGCCACTGGGGCAGGATCACCAGGGCCGAGAGCAGCAGCCCGGCCCCCAGCGCCTGCAGGCTGCGCCAGGCGATATCGGCGGCTTTATCCTCCGGCTTTTCCAGGTGGTGCCCGGCGTGCTTGAGGTCCGGGTAGATGCGGCGGGTGACCCCGTCGTCGCCGGTGACGTACTCCTTCTCGAAAGACTTGAGGGCGAAGGGCGCCGAGTAGGTGCGCTCGAAGCGCTCGCCCATGCCGAAGGTGAGCACGTCCAGCAGGCTGGTGACCTTGTTGTCGTAGAACACCTCGTCGGTGCTCACCCCGGGCGGGCTGGGCAGGGCCTTGCGGAAATGGATGGAGTCGAGCAGGGCGACCCCGACGTAGGCAATGATCACGGTAAAGGTCACCACTCCCAGGCGCGAGCTGAATACCTGCTGCCAGTGCTGGCGGGACTGCGGGTCGTGGCGCAGCCGCCAGAAGAACAGGACCAGGGAAATGACCAGCAGGAAGATCAGCGCGTCGGACCAGAGTATCAGCGGCTTCATGGGCATTAGGGCACCTCTGAATAATGGGAATTGTGCTCAGCGGAGCCCTGAAGCGTCCAGAGCGAGGCGCGGTCCGCCGGCAATGGCCGTAGCCCTTGCCAAGGATCGCAACGAAGCGCTGGCCGCTTCAGGGCCCGCCCTGCGGGGCTTTCAGGCAATCCCGCACTCCGCGTTGCCACTTTTCGACAGGCAACCAGCCTGCCTTCAAAGCGGCGCCTTGATTGCGGAATTGCCTGAAAGCCTGAGTGCATTCCCATTGTTCAGAGGTGCCCTAGGACAGGCGCACCCGGGGGTCAGCCCAGGTGTAGGAAATGTCGGTGAGAATCAGGCCGATGATGTACAGGATCGAGCCGATAAAGACCATGCTGCGCACGATGGCGAAGTCCTGGGAATTGATCGCGTCCAGCATGTAGCTGCCGAGGCCGGGAATCCCGAAGAAGGACTCGATCAGCAGGCTGCCCATGAACAGCGCCGGGATCAGCACCACCACCCCGGTGAGGATGGGGATCATCGCGTTGGGCAGGATGTGTTTGAACAGAATGCTGATTTCGCTGCAGCCCTTGGCGCGGGCGGTGCGCACATAATCCTGGCTGGCTTCCTCCAGGAACAGGGTCCGGTACCAGCGCGCACCGGCGCCGATCCCGGCGACCACCCCCACCAGCACCGGCAGGATCAGGAACTTCCACATGTCCACGCCCGGGTGGAAACCGGAAATCGGCACCAGGCGCCAGGTCTTGGCCACGAGATACTGGCCGCCAATAATGTAGAACAGATAGGAAATCGACATCAGGGCCACGAACACGAACACCGCTCCCCGATCGAGGCGCGTGGCGCGGAACATGACCACCATCAGGGCGATGGAGATGTTGACCCCGATGCCGATGATAAAGGTGGGCAGGGCGACCGCCAGGCTGGGCCACATGCGCGTGGACACGTCGGTGGTGATGTCGCGGCCGCTCTCGGAGCGACCGAAGTCAAAGGCAAACAGGCGCACCGACTTGTTGAAGAAGATGGTGTCGGTGAACTGCCCGACACCCGGCGCCTCGGGATTGATAAACAGGGGCTTGTCGTAGCCGTTCTTCTGCTTCCAGCTGGCGATCGCTTCCGGGGTGACGTATTTCTCCCCCAGCTGTGACACCGCCATGTCGTCCGGGGAGTTGACCACGAAAAACAGGGTGAAGGTCAGCAGGTTCACGCCGATCAGGATCGGAATGGCGTAAAGCAGGCGACGGATGATGTAGGCGAACATGGCGGCTCCCGGTTAACGCGCGGTGGCGCGCAGGCGGCGGCGGTAGGCAAGCACGCCCGGCAGCAGGAGGGCAATCACCAGCGCCGCGGCCGCGTACAGGGGCCAGGTGACGGGCTGGTTCCAGCGCCGGCGCAGTTCTTCGCGCAGGTCCGTGTCCAGGCGCACATACTGCAGGGTGTTGTAGGCCACGCCGTTGCGCTTGGTGTTATGCACCCAGGGGTTGTTGAGGAATATCCCCTCGGGGTAGTAGGTGTAGAGCCAGACCGCGTCCTCCTGGAACATCTCCACCAGGCGCTGGATTTTGGCCTCCCGCTCCGGCCCCGGCGGAGTCAGCTTCATCTCGCGGAAGGTGGCATCGTACTCTTCCCGCTCGTAGTTGGAGGGATTGAGCCCGTCGCATTCGCACACCAGGGGACTCTCCGGCCCGTAGAGCAGGAGCATGAAGTTTTCCGCGTCGGGATAGTCGCCAATCCAGCCAAAGGAGTAGATCTGGGTGTTGCCGGTGAGCAGCTTTTCCCGGGTGCGGGCCCAGTCGGCGGGGCGAAATTCCACCTGTACCCCGATCTCGGAAAAGGCGCGCTCGATCCAGTTCATGTGTGAGCTGCTGGTGGCCTGGGACTGCACGTCGATGAAGATTTTCAGCGGTGCCCCGGTGCGCGCGTCGCGGCCGTTGGGGTAGCCCGCCTCGACCATCAGCTGGCGCGCCTCGGCGAGGGACTTGCGCCGCTGCTCGCCGTCGACCCAGTCGTAGACATAGGGGTTGATCCCGGCCTCGCCCGCCTCGTGGCCCACGATGCCGGGGGGGATGGGGCTGTGCGCGGGGATGCCGTTGCCCTTGTAGAAGATCTTCAGGAACTCCTCGAGATTGAAGGCGATCTGCAGGGCGCGGCGCAGCTTGCGCTTCTCCTCGGTGTAGCCCCCCAGCACCGGGTCCCGCATGTTGAAGCCGTAGAAGTAGATCGCCGGTTTCACGTCGGGAGACACGGTAATGTTGTGGCTTTGCAGTTCCTCGGTGAGCTCCACGCCATCGGGGCCGACCACGAAAGCCTGGTCGAAGACCTGGCTGGTGTTGCCGTGCACCTCGCCGGAGCGGTCGTAGTAGCCCTGCAGGAACTTGGTCCACAGGGACATGGTTTCGCGCTCCAGACGGAATACCGCTCGGTCGATTAGCGGCAGACGCTTGCCCGCATCCTCCAGCAGGCCGGCCTCGGCATCCCCCGGTTCGCCGTCGCCGGGATAGTAGGCCGCCCGGTAGTTGGGGTTGCGCTCAAGGACGATTTCACTGTTGGGGTTGTTACGTACCATCATGAAGGGGCCGCTGCCCACCGGCCACCAGTCCAGGGTCAGGTTGCGCTCGACAAAGCCCGGGTTGTGGTAGAAGCGGTCCGCTTCATAAGGAATTGGCGCGAAGAAGGGCAGGGCCAGCCAGTACAGGAACTGGGGGTAGCGCTCCTTGATGGTGATGCTGAAGCGGCGCTCGTCGATCACCTGCAAACCTTCCAGGGGCAGTTCGCGCAGGTCCAGCCAGGCGTCGCCGTCGCGCTGCTGCGCCTGCACCACCTCGCTGAACGCCTCCGAGCCCACGACATGTTGCTGCATGATCCCGGTCATCGGCGAGCCCAGCAGCGGGTTGGCCAGGCGCTTCATCCCGTACACATAGTCCTCGGCGCGTACCGGCCGCGCGTCGGTTTGCGGGAAATCCGGGATCTGGTGATAGCGCTCGCCCGCCTCGGCGCTGTCGAACAGGTACAGCGGCTGGCCGGACGCGTCCCGGGCAAAGCTGGGATGCGGCTGGTAGTACGCGTCCTCGGGCACCGTCAGGGTGTAGCGGGTAAAGGCGGGCTCCTCTTCGGCGGGGTCTACCGGCTCGCCCTGGGCATTGAGGAAGGTCGTCTCCGGGTAGGACTCGACCCCGAGGGGAATCAGGTCATAGGGGCGCCGCAAAAAGTGATAGCCCATGGGTGATTCGTAGATCTGGCCCACGAACAGCGCTTCATCCGTGGAATAGGAGAGCGCCGGGTCGAGATGTTTCGGCGGCGCCGGCGACATCATCGACTGGTAGGTGATCACACCCGGGGGGTTGGGCGGGTTGGGGTCGTTCCAGACTTCGTCGGAGCAGGCTGTCAGCCAGGCGCTGGCGAGCAGTACACCCAGCAGCGCCGGGGCGCGCCCACGCGCCGCGGCAGAATGAAGAGCCCGTTTCATGTAGTTGGAGGCCTGTGCCCGAAAGCGGGTGAGTGTGCCCTAACTGCCAGGGGCTGACAAGTCGGCGGCGGGCGGGTGGCCAGGTCGCTACCCGGCCGTCTGGCCGCCGTCGATGCGGAAGTCCGTGCCGGTGACAAAGCGCGCTTCATCCGAGGCCAGGTAGGCCACCGCGGCGGCGATTTCCTCGGGCTGGGCCATCTCCAGCAGCGGCATCAGGCGCTGGAACAGGTCCACATCGGCGCCCTCGGGCATGCTGAAGTTTGCCGTCAGCGGCGTGGCGACCCCCCCGGGGCAGACCGCGTTGACCCGCACGCCCTGCTGCGAGAACTCGATCGCCATGGACTTGCTGAGCATGGATACCGCGCCCTTGGTGGCGCAGTAGGCCGCATTGTAGACCTGACCGACCAGGGCAGCGGTGGATGACATGTTGACGATATTGCCCTTGCTGGCGATCAGGTGGGGCATGGCTGCCTGGCTGGTGAAGAAGACGCTGTTGAGGTTGATGCTGACCATACGGCCCCAGTCATCCTCGCTGATGTCCGCGAGGTGCTTGCACAGGGCGATGCCGGCGATATTGCAGAGTACGTCCAGGCGATCGAATGCCGCCACGGTCGCCGCCACCAGTTCCCGGCATTGCTCCGCCCGGGATACATCCACGACCTGCTGCTCTGCGCGGGCACCAGCATCTGTCACCAGTGACGCGGTCTCGGCCAGACCCTCAGGGTTGATGTCTGCGAGCATCAGCGTCGCGCCTTCCTGCGCCAGCCTGACCGCCGTGGCGCGGCCGATACCTGAGCCGGCGCCGGTGATCAGAACTATCTTGTCCTTGAAACGTTGCATGTCAGTCCTCCACGCGGGCTTTGACAATAAAATCCAGTAGGGGGTAGTGCGCATTGAGGTACGTACTGCCGCCAGTTTCCAGGGGGCCCTGCTGGCCGCCGCGTAGACCGCCGCCCGCCGCTTCGCCGTAGAGGCCGTAGAGGCGGTCGACCACCTCCATGCCCTCAATCACCTGACCGAAAGGCGCGAACCCGTCGCCGTCCAGGCGAGCATTATCGCCGGTGTTGATATAGACCTGGGTCGAGCGGGTGTCCGGGCCGGTCATCGCAAAGGCCACCTGGCCGGGGGTATTGCTGGCGCGTACCGGGTCGTCGGCGATGAACTGCTGTTTCCAGATAGCCTGTATTTCCGGGTCGCCATGCACGCCGAACTGGGCGATATAGCCTGGCACCACGCGATTGATATGCACGCCATCGTAATAACCCTGGGTAACCAGGGCGTGGAAGCGATCTGCGCCAAGGGGCGCCAGCTCGCGCTCGACGGCGATGCGGAACAGGCCCTCGGTGGTCTCGAAACGCGCGACGAAGCGTGCTGGCGCCTGTGCCTGCCATACGGGGTCGTCGGGATTGAGCAGGGCACCACGCGGTTCGGCTTCCTTCGGGCTTGCCGTCCTGGCCAGTAGCCGCGCCAGGTGAGGCCCCCAGATACTGGGCAGGGAGTGGGTACCATGGCCCCGGGTGAGGGGGGTGATGGCCAGCGTCACCGCCTCGCCTCGAGGTACCCGCTGGATATGGGTCTCGAGCAGTCCCAACTCCGGCGGATTGACCTGGTCGTCGGCGGAGTTGATCGCCAGCAGGGGCACGCGGATTTTATCCAGGTGCGGGGCGGGGTTGTAGAAACGCGAGGCGTCAAAGGCGTAGACCAGGTCGTTGGCATCCATGGCGGCGCTGTAGCGCTGCACCAGAGACGCGAGCATTGCTTCCGCTGCCTCCCGGGTGGGTGCCTGGGCCTGGTACTGCAGGGGGCTGGAGACCATGAAAATCAGCGGATACATCGCCTCCCGCAGGCCCGGTGGCTGCTGCTGGTAAAAGCCCTCCGCGTAATCCGGGTCATTCTGCACTGCGTCGATGATCATCTTGCGCAACATGCGATTGCGGCCGGCGATCTCTACCGGCAGGCTCGCCAGGGGCATCAGCGCGTCCATGAAGTCGGGATGCGTATAGCCCCAGACCCAGCTCAGCATGCCGCCCATGGAGGTCCCTGTCACCAGGCGCAGGTGATTCACGCCCAGGTGCTCGGTGAGCAATTGATACTGCGCGCGAACCATGTCGTCGTAAGTGTAATGGGGAAAGTCCGCAGCCGCGCCGCTGCTCGGCCGACTGGACTGGCCGTGGCCGATGGCGTCGGTGAGAATAATGAAATAGCGCGAGGCGTCGAGGAGCGCGCCATCGCCGAACAGTACCCCGGCGAAGCGTTCGCTGAGAAAGCCCCCGCCGCTGCCGGTGGTGCCGTGCATGATCAGCACGGCGTTGGTGACCTGGCCAGCGGCATCACGCCGGGGTTGGCCCAGGGTCTGGTAATGCTGGGTCAGCTCGCCCACACTGCCATCGTCGTAGGCAAACCCGGTGATGGTGTAATCCCCAGGGTTGGGTGACGGGATTTCAGTGGCAGCCGCCATCACGGACAGTGCCAGGCACACTCCGGTGATGGCGCTGGCGAGCCGGGCAGGCAGGGCAGGGCGTGTCATGCAGGGGTCCTTATGGGACGGGTTTTTATTCGAGCGTGCTCAGCTGGCTGCGCAGGGCCTCGATCCTTTCACGGTTGGCGCCCATGTCGCTGATACCCAGGCGTGACGAAGAGCGCACCTGGATCTGCGCCTGCGCTGGCTCATACAGGAACTGGACATCGTCGGTGAACCGCATTTCCGGGGTAATCGCGATCGCGTGCAGGTAATTGCCGCGGGCGTCGATGATCTGCCAGTCGCGCTGTTCACTCAGCCAGCGCTTGAGGGCCCGCCACTGGGACTGGCTCGCGCTCAGGGGGGCGACGGCATCGCCCTCGCCGCCAGTCTCGCTGCGCACGCAGTTGGGCAGCATGCCGCAGGCGGCCAGGGGCGCGCTGGCGTCCGGCTGCTCCGGCGGCGAGGTGCAGCCGGCGAGCAGGGCGAGAACGGTGAGGCAGATAAGAGTACGCATGGCCTGATAGTATAGTGTCTATCCTCTTTTCACCAACCCGGGGACGAAACCGTGCTGCGAGCTTTGCTGTTTATCCTGTTGGTCTTGCCCGCCCTGTCAGTACAGGCGTCCCTGGACCTGGACCGCTGGGATGCCCTGCTGGCGCAGGCGGTCAGTGATGGCCAGGTGGACTACCGCCAGTGGCGCGAGAACCCGGATTTTGATGCCCTGGTGAGCCAGGTCGGCGACACCGACACCAGCGGCATGTCGCGACAGGCCCGGCTGGCCTTCCTGATCAATGCCTACAATATCCTGGCGGCCGAGGGCATTCTCGCGGGCAGCTCGCCATCCTCCTGGCTGGGGCGCCTGGGCTATTTCCGGCGTGACAGCTATCTCGTGGCAGGGCGGGAGATGTCCCTGCATGAACTCGAGCACGAGGTGATGCGACCGCTTGGCGAGGCCCGGATTCACTTTGCGATCGTCTGCGCCAGCGAGTCCTGCCCGGTGTTGCGGGCCGAGGCCTACCGGCCCGCCTCGCTGGATGCCCAGCTGGACGACGCCGCGAGCAACTTTATCAATGATCCCCGCCGCAATCGCTTTGACGCCGCCGCCCGGGAGGCGGAAATCTCCCCGATCTTCGACTGGTTTGCCGAGGACTTCGAGGCGGAAGCGGGCGGGGTGCAGCCTTATATCGCGCCTTATGTTGAGGAGCCCGCCGTTGCCGCGCTGTTGCGCGAGGGGATCATGGCGCTGGACTACGCGGATTACAGCTGGGAACTCAACGGCGTCAAGTGAGCCTTGGCGCGTCGACGGGAGTCAATCCTCGATAATTTCGTGGTGCACCCGCACCGCCACACTGCGCGGCTGTACCGGCTTGCCCCGGGCCAGCAGGTGGGCCTTGGTGAATGCCGCGCCGAAGAGCAGGATCAGGGACGAGTAATTGACCCACAGCAGCAGCAACACCAGCGAACCTGCCGCCCCGTAGGTGGAGGCTGTAGCGGTATAGGACAGGTACAGCGCGATCAGGGACCGGCCCACGGTAAACAGCACCGCGGTCAGCAGGGAACCCAGGGCGACGTCGCGCCAGCTCAGGACCACGTCCGGCAGCACCTTGAAGATCGTGGCGAAGAGCAGCGAGGCAACCCCGATCGACACCACCGTATCCAGGGCGCTGAAGGCCACGTCGTACCAGGGCAGCCAGCCCTGCACATGCTGCACCAGAATACGCAGTCCCACGCTGAGGGACAGGGACACCAGCATCACAAAGCCGATCGCCAGGACGATGGTCAGTGAGGTCAGGCGCTTGCGCAGGAACAGGAACACGCTGTTGCGCGAGGGCTTGGGCATCACTGTCCAGATCGAGTTGAGGGAGCTCTGCATCTGGCCAAACACCGTGGTGGCCCCCACCAGCATCGCCAGGATGCCCGCCACGGTGGCGAACAGGCCACCCTCCTTGAGGCTGGACTGGGCGACCGCCTGCTGTACGGCTTCCGCCGCCTCGGCGCCGAGCGTCTCCTGCAGCTGCACCGCGATCTGGCCCTCGGCAGCCTGCTGGCCGTAGAAAATCCCGATCACGCTGATAATCACGATCATCACCGGGGCGATGGAGAACAGGGTAAAGAAGGCCAGCGACCCCGCGTTGGCAAAGGCGTTGCTCTTGAGCCAGATCTGCCCCGCCTCCTTGAAGATATTCAGCCAGTACTTGAACGCGCCAACGATGGTTTCAGCCATGAGTCTCTGGTATCCCGGGAGTGGTGCGCAGCTAGGCCTGGATGTCGACCATCACCCTGCCGTCTTCGACGGTGACCGGGTAAGTCTGCAGGGCCTTTTCCCGGCGCACGCTGTTCAACAGCTGGATGCCGGGGGGAAAGTTGGCCCACTCCACCACCTCGCCGGAGCGGATGTCGAACTGGGCGCGGTGGAAGGGGCAGCGAATTCTGTCGCCGTCCATCACCTTGCCCCGGTTCAGGGGCATGAACAGGTGGGTGCAATTGGGCTGGGTGGCGTAAAATCCATCGTCGAGATGAAACAACAGCAGCTTGACGCCACCGGCCTCCACGGGTTTGTGTTCACCCTTGGCGATGTCCTGCTCCGCGCAGATGTCGTGCTTCATGGTGCCGCCTCCACGGTGGATGTCTGTGTCCGATCATTTCGCCTCAGCGGCTGAAATGCAAGTGCGCCCTTGCGGGCGGCGAACCCGGGGCGCTGCGCTATACTCCCGGCATGTGCCCCGGGAGTAACACCATGACCGCCAACGGCAGCGGCACCTCGCTACATCCCAGCGTCTGTCCCCTGGACTGCGCCGACACCTGCAGCCTGAGTATCGAAGTGGTTGAGGGGCGCGTACAGCGGGTGCGCGGCAGCGATGCGAATCCCTTCACCCGGGGCAAGATCTGCGCCAAGGTGGCCCAGGGGCTGCCCCACCAGGTCCACGGCCCCCAGCGCCTGACCCGGCCCCTGCTGCGCGACGGGCCCAAGGGCGCCGGTGCCTACCGCGCGGTTACCTGGAACGAGGCGCTGGATTCTGTCTATCAACGCTTTGACGCGATTATTCGTGAGCACGGCGCCGAGGCGATCGCCCCCCTGCGTTACGGCGGGCCCATGGGCCTGCTCGCAGGGGGCTCCATGGACCGGCGCTTCTTCCACCGCCTGGGGGCGAGTGCGGTCGATTCCGCGCCCCTCTGCGCCGGTGTCTCCACCGCGGCCTGGGACAGTGTGTTCGGCGAGGTGGGCGGTATCGCCTACACCGAGATGCAGCACTCCCGGCTGATCGTGGTCTGGGGCAACAACATCACCGCCTGCAACCTCCATCTGACCACGCTGATTCGCGACGCGCGCAAGGCCGGCGCACGGCTGGTGGTCGTGGATCCCAAGCGCACCCGGATCGCCGAGGACGCGGACCTGCACCTGCCCATCATGCCCGGCACCGACGTGGTGCTGGCCTATGCGGTGGCAGCCCTGCTGGCGCGGGATGGCGGGCTGGATGAAGCCTTCATTGCCGCCCATGTGAGCGGCGCCGAGGCCTTCCTGGCGGAGGCAGCGCAATATACCCCGGCGCGTGCCGCCGCGATTTGTGGTCTGCCAGAGGAGTCCATCCGGCAGTTTGCCGAGGACTGGCGTCGCCTGAGTCCCGCCGCGGTGTCGGTGGGGGTGGCACCGGAGCGCAACCGCAACGGCGGCGCGGGCCTGCGGGCGATATTCGCCCTGCCCGCGCTGACCGGTAACTTTGGTGCCCCGGGCGCCGGTGTCTGCGATGTCTCCGGTTATTTCCCGGTCGACGATGATGCCCTGACGCGACCCGACCTCGCACGGTCGCCGGTGCGGGAATTCAATGTGCTGGATCTGCCCCGGCATGTCGCCGACCCGGGCGACGAGACGCCGTTGAAGGCCCTGTTTATCTACAACCACAACCCGGTCGCGGTACATCCGCGACAGCGGGAGATGCGCGCTGCCCTGCTGCGCGAGGATCTGTTCGTGGTGGGTGCGGATGTCAGCATGACCGACTCCATGGCCTGCGCCGACGTGATCCTGCCCGCCGCCACCCACCTGGAGTACGGCGACCTGCACACCGCCTACGGCCACCACTATCTGCAGCGTTCGGCGCCGGTACTGCCGCCGGTGGGCGAGGCGCTCTCCAACACGGAAATGTTCCGGCGCCTCGCTGCGCGCTTCGGCTTTGACGAGCCATGCTTCCAGGACACCGACGCCGATCTGATGGACCAGGCGATCAGCGGCGGCGCGGCCGCACTCGGGGGGGTGCGGCCCAGCGAACTGCCCCTGGACCAGGCATTGGACATGTCGGAGGGTGATCCGCCAGGGCTGCTGCGCGGCCTGCCCCCGGCAACGCCCAGCGGCAGGATCGAGCTGTTCAGCCCGTCGCTGGAGGCGGCCTGCGGACAGGGCCTGCCACGCTACCAGCCGCCGGCAGAGGGCGGGCGCTTTGTGCTGGTGAGCCCGGCCTCGGAACGACGGATCAATTCCACGTTTGGCGGCCTGGACCAACACGCACAGGACATCCTCTGTGAGATGCACCCCGAGGATGCGCAGTCCCTGGCACTCAGCGAGGGTGCCAAGGTCAAGCTGAGCAACCAGCAGGGGGAGGTCCATCTGCCCCTGGAGATCACCGACCGTGTGCGCCCCGGCACGGTCTTCGTGCCCAAGGGCGCCTGGCTCGCTGAGAGCCCCACGGGGCAAAGCATCAATGCCCTGATCCCGGGCCACAAGGCGGACCTGGCCGGGGGCGCCTGTTACTACGACTGCCGGGTCGACGTGGAGGCGCTGGCCTGACATCGATAGCTCGACCTGGGCGCCCCCACCTGCGCGGCCCGGGCTCGGCGCCCCCACCATTCCCGGCGTATAGGCGCGGTTGTTCGCCCGCCCGGGCTTGGGTAGCTTCAGGGCCTATCCGCCCTGGCAGTGAGTCCGGCATTGAGTCACTACGACAGCATTATTATCGGCGCGGGCCATAACGGCCTGATTTGCGCTGCCTACCTCGCCCGGCGCGGGCATAAAGTACTGGTGCTGGAAGCCTCTGCGCAGGTCGGCGGTCTTGCCACGACCCGCGAATTTCACCCCGGGTTCAAGGCCTCGGTCGCGCATACCATCAGCCATTTCTCGCCCCGGGTGCTCGCTGACCTCGACCTCGCCGCGCACGGTTACACGCCGGCCGCGGAGATACTGCCCACCGTGGGCCTGGCCGCCGACGGCGGGCACGTCGTGATTCACGACGAGCGGGTGTCGGGCGTGGACGATGCCGACGCCCGGGCCTACGGCCGATACCGGCAGTCTCTGAAGCGTTTTGCCGCGGCGTTATCGCCGTTCTGGCACAAGACCATGCCCGGCATCGGCAACAACAGCCTGGGTGAACTGCTGACTTTCGGTCAACTGGGGCTCAAGCTGCGCCTGCTGGGCAAGGATGACATGCTCGAGTTCCTGCGGGTGGCGACCCTGCCCATGCGTGACCTGCTGGACGAGTATTTTGAGAATCCCCGCCTGCAGGCCGCCCTGAGCTGGGACGGCCTGGTGGGCGGACGCCTGGCACCGCGCTCCCCGAACAATGCAGTATTCACCCTGCTGTACCGCATGCTGGGAGAGAGCCGCGGCATGCACAGCCTGCCCGCGGCGGGTGTCGGCAGCCTGGTTGAGGCACTGCGGCGGGCGGGGGAGGCGGCGGGCGTGGAAATCCGCTGCCAGGCCCCGGTGGCCAGGATCAGTATCGCTGGCGACGAGGACGGGCTGCGCGCTACGGGCGTGGAGCTGGCCGGTGGCGAGACGCTCACCGCAAACAGGGTGATCTCCTCCGCGGACCCGCAGCGCACCTTCCTGCAACTGGTGGGCCCCCGCTACCTGGAAATCGAGTTCACCAATCGGATTCAGCGCCTGCGCTGCGAGGGCCTGGTGGCCAAGCTGCACCTGGCCCTCGCCGGGTTGCCGGAGTTCACCGGCCTGGAGCGCCCCGACGGGCGCATGATCCTCGCCCCCGACCTGGATACGATCGAATTCGCCTACGACGACGCCAAGTACGGGCAGTACTCCGAGAACCCGGTGATGGAGGTGCTGCTGCCATCCCTGCATGACGCCAGCCTGGCGCCACCCGGCCAGCACGTGCTCTCGGCCCATGTGATGTATGTGCCGGCACAGCTGAAGGGCGGCTGGACCGACGAGGCCAAAGCGGCGCTGACGGCGCTGTTGCTCGAGCGGCTGGAAGCGCACGCGCCGGGGCTCAGGTCGCTGGTGCTGCACGCGGAACTGCTGACCCCCGAGGACCTGGAGCAGACCCACCACGTCACCGGTGGCCACTGGCATCACACGGAATTCGCCGTGGACCAGCTGTTGATGATGCGTCCCACCTACGAGGCGGCGCAGTACCGCACGCCGATACCCGGGCTGTTCCTGTGTGGCGCCGGCTGCCACCCGGGGGGCGGCCTGATGGGCGGGCCCGGTTACAACGCCGCCCGCGAGATCCTGCGATGAAGCAATACGACGCCATAGTCATCGGTGCCGGCCACAACGGCCTGACCAACGCCGCCTACCTGGCCAAGGCCGGGCTGGATGTGGTGGTGCTGGAGAAGAACGACTATATCGGCGGCGCCGCGGTGACCAGGGAACTGCACGAAGGCTGGTTCTATTCCAGCTGCTCCTACGTGTGCAGCATGATGCGCCAGGCCATCCACCGGGACCTGGATTTGTCCCGCCACGGCCTGTTGCTGGTGCCCTACCTGGGTACGGTGGCTTTCGGCGAGCGCGGCAACACCCTGGTCGATTATCACGACGATGAGGCCGCCTACCTGGAGCTCAAGCGCCACTCTGCCCACGACGCGGATTCCATGGCGCGGTTCCAGGCGGACCTCGGCCGCTACGCCCAGCTGATCCGCAAGACCCTGCTGCGCACGCCGCCGGACCCCAGCTCCTTCAAGCCCCGGGACATCCGCGAGCTGCTGTTCCTGGCCAAAGAGTTCTGGGCGCTGGGGGAGCGGGAACTGTACGAGTACGTGCGTTTCTTCACCATGAGTGCCGCCGAATTTCTGGAGGACTACTTTGAGAACGACCTGGTCAAGGCCGCCATGGCGGCCCCGGGCATTATCGGCACCGCACTGGGCGTCTATTCCCCCGGCTCCGCCTATATCCTGCTGCATCACGTAATGGGTGACGTGGATGGCAATGTGGGCGCCTGGGGCCTGGCCCGCGGCGGCATGGGCGCGATCTCCGGCGCCCTGGCCAGCGCCCTGCAGGCCCACGGCGGTGAAATCCGCACCCAGTCAGGGGTGCAGCAGATCCTGGTCAGGGACGGCACCGCGGTGGGCGTGGCCCTGGAAAACGGTGACGAGATCTACGCCCCGGTGGTGGTTTCGAACCTGGATGCGCGGCGTACCTTTACCGGGGTAATGAACAAGCAGGACCTGCCGCCGGGGATTTACGAGCGGGCCAGGAACTTCAAGATCCGTGGCTCGTCGGGCAAGGTGAATATCGCCCTGTCCGGACTGCCGCGCTTCAATGGCGTGCCTGACAACCGCTACGTGAATCGCGGCGGCCAGACCTTCGTCGGCTCGCTGGAAACCATGGAGCGCGCCTACGACAGCTGGAAGCGGGGCACCTGGTCCGAGGACCCCTTTATCGAGTCCATTATTCCCTCGGCCTGGGACCCGACCGTGGCGCCGGCGGGCAAGCACTGGATGTCCAATTTTATCCAGTACTGCCCGCCGGAACTCGCCTCGGGTCCCTGGACACCGGAGAAGCGGGACCAGTTCGGGCAGACCGTGATCGACAAGCTGGAACGCCACAGTCCCGGCTTCAAGGACCTGATCGTGCATATGGAGGTGCGCACACCCCACGAGATCGAAAACGAGATCGGGCTGACCGAGGGCAATATATTCCAGGGTGAGCTGACCATCGACCAGCTGCTGTTCAACCGACCCTTCCCCGGCTACGGGCAGTACCGGATGCCGGTGAAAAACCTGTATATGTGCGGCTCGTCGACCCACCCCGGTGGCGGTGTGTCCTCCGCCTGCGGCGCCAATGCGGCGCGCGAGATTCTCCTCGACCTGAAGCGGCCCAACTCGGTGCCGGAGGATGATTGCTATGATGAGTGAACTCCAGCGCCAGGATGATCCCTTTGCCGGAGAGCGCCTGAAGCTCTCCCACTTCCACGAGCGGCAGGCACCGATGAACCTGCGGGACGCCTGGTCCTCCTGGAACGGCTTCAAGTTTGCGGACTACTACTACGACGCGCAGTACGAGTACTTCTGCATTCGCAACACCTGCGGCACCTACGATATCTGTCCGATGCAGAAGTACCTCGTCAGCGGCGCGGACGCGCTGGCCATGCTCGACCGCATGGTGACCCGGGACCTGGGCAAGCTGAAACTGGACCGGGTGACCTACTGCTGCTGGTGCACGGATGAGGGGCGGATGGTGGATGATGGCACCGTTTTCCGCCTGGCCGAGGACCGCTTTATGCTCACCTGTGGCAGCCCCTGCCTGGCGTGGCTGCGCAAGAGCTCACTGGGCTTCGATGACCTGGACATTGTCGATGTGACCGAGGACTTCGCCGCCCTGTCCCTGCAGGGCCCGACCTCCTGCGCCACCCTCAAGGCGATGGGCCTGGACGGCATTGAGCACCTCAAGCCCTTCGGCATCATGCGTTTTCCCTTTCACGGCGAAAACCTGATGGTGTCCCGGACCGGCTTTACCGGCGATCTGGGCTATGAACTGTGGGCGGATGCTTCCCAGGCCCTGCTGCTGTGGGACGCGCTGTATGCCGCCGGTGCGGATTACGGGATTCACCCCTACGGCGAGGCGGCCACCAATATGGCGCGCCTGGAAGCCGGCTTTATCATGCCCGACATGGAGTTTTCCGAAGCCCTGAAGACCATTCACTACCAGCACGACCAGACGCCCTTCGAGCTTAACCTGGGCTGGCTGGTGAATTTCAAGAAGCCGCATTTCAACGGCCGTCGCGCCCTGCTCGAGGAAAAACAGCGGGGACCCCGCTATACCCTCACCAAGCTGGATATCGAGGGTAACAAGGTTGCCGAGGGCGCGATCCTCTACAGCAGCAAGGGCTGCCGCCGGGAAATTGGCTATGTCACCTCGGCGATGTGGTCCCCGGCGGTGAAAGCCAATATCGCCCTGGCAATGATCGAGACCGCGGCGCTCAAGGGCCCGATCTGGGCGGAAATCTATTACCAGAAGGAACTGCGCTACTACCGCAAGGTGGCGCGCTGCACGGTGCAGGACAAGCCCTTCTGGGCACCCGCGCGGACCCGGGCAACCCCGCCACCGGATTGCTAGGCCTCAGCGCGGATCTCGGTTTTCCAGTCGGAGATATTCATCTCGATGGCGAAGAAGCCCAGAATCCAGAGGGCCTCGTCCCAGGCGTACATGTAGTGGCCGCGCATTACCCAGTAGGCGGCCGCGCCCCACATGAACAGGTAGAGAGCGAGCTTCACCCCGTTGGTCGCGCGGATGGCCGGCCCCCGGGTGATGCCGCGATCCTGCAGGCGTACCACGATCTCGATACACAGCAGGATAATCAGCCAGCCGATGGCCTCGGCAAGGTCCAACCACACCAGCTCGCGCTCGATGCGCAGGCCGCGACTGTCGGTCACCACGGTGCCCTTCTCGATCAGGTAAAAGCGGTTATCCGGGGAAAGCGCGGCGCAGTTCCCGGCATTGAGCTCCGTGTACGCCAGGTTGCTGCCAAAGGACAGGTCCTGCCCCAGCAACTGGCACAGGCTGCTGGTATCGGCGAGCGGCTGCAGGCCGGTGAGGTCGAGGCCGGCCATGCCGTAGGCGTAAAGCGTGTGGCCCAAAAACAGGATGCACAGGCCGCGTGCGAGATGCATGGCGAGCACCCGGCCCGGCGTCTGCGCCTCGTCAGAGAGCAGGTAGGTCTCCAGTTCGAACAGGAGTAGCAGGGTGAGCCAGGCCAGGGTGTCCAGCGAGACCGCGAACGCCGAAGTGTAGTCGAGCAGGCTGGCGCCGTTGCGCAGGGTATGCGCGGAGATGGCTATATCCTCGGCCAGGTAGAGGCCGAAATTCACCAGCAGCAGGCCGTAGACCACCAGCTTGATCAGCTGCCGCGGGTCCAGGCGAAGCTCGCTCACCACCTTCAGCATCGGCAGTACCACGTTCCTGCCCTCGGGAATTGCCCTCGCCTGTCGAGCCGCGGCCTGAGCGAGGGGCATGACAAGCGCCGTTGCCCACCGCTAGAATGCGATTCTACTGCCGTAGTTGCGAGGTAGGGCCCATGATCTCCGCTGACTTTGTCGCCAGCTACTTCGAGGCCTGGAATCACCGGGACGCAGGTGCTGTGGCCAGCCACCTTGCCAGCGACGGTACCTACTGCGATATGCCGCTGCAGCGTACCCTGGCCGGCCCCGAGCTGATCGCCTACCTGCAGGACTACTTTGCCCGGGACTGCAACCGCTACCGCCTGGTGGGTGAAATTCTCAGCGGTGAATCGACCATCGCCTTCCAGTACCAGGCGGTCCCGGAGGACGGCGGTGCCGGCGCCGCCTGGACCGGCGCCGAGTTTGTCACCCTCGAGGGCGACGCGGCGGTACAGATCGAGGACTACTACCGCAGCCCCGACCTCGAGCTCGCGCCCGACACCGGCGGGCCACAGTGGCAGCGGCGGGTGCAGCGCTATGCCAAGTCCGGTCTCGATGAGGATGCCCTGCAGCAGGTGATGCGGCGCCTGGAAACACATATGGAGCGGGAGCGCTGCTTCCTCAGGGCGGACCTGACACTGCCCCAGCTTGCCGGGGAGATGGACTGCTCGGTCAACCACCTGTCGCAGGTGATCAATGCCGGTTGCGGGATGAGCTTCTACGATTACGTCAATGGCTACCGGGTGCGTCGGGCCACGGAGCTGCTGGCCACCCCCGATGCACGGCCCATTCTCGATATTGCCCTGGCCGTGGGTTTTAATTCCTCTTCTACCTTTTATTCCGCATTTCGCAAGGTGACCGGCAAGACCCCGGCCCAGTATCGCAAGACGGCGGAGCTGTCGGACTAGCGGGCCGTTCCGGCGCCCGATCCCGGCCCCCGCCGCGCCCCTACAGCGCCCGCAGGTACCACTCATAATCGAGATTGCTGACCCGTGCGTGGAAGTCATCGCATTCCCCCTGGCGCTGGATGGCGAAGGCCGCACAGTAAGCCTCCCCGAGATAGCGCGGCAGTACTGCACTGGCACGGAAGTATTGCAGGGCCTCATCCCAGCGCCGCGGTAGCGTGACTTCGGCATCGGACAGGTCAGCGCGGGCGGCAATGGCAGGCCCCGGATCGATCTTCTGGCTGAGGCCGCGGTGCACGCCGGCCAGCACCGCGGCCGTGACCAGGTAGGGGTTGGCGTCTGCCCCCGCGACCCGGTGCTCGACGCGGCGATTTTCCGGCGCGGATACCGGGATACGCAGAGCGACCTCGCGGTGGTTATAACCCCACGTGGGGGTCGCAGGCGCGAAGGCCCCCGGCTGGAAACGCCGATAGGAGTTGGCGTTGGGCGCGAACACCGCCATCGCTTCGCGCATGGTGTCGCGGAGGCCGCCGATGGCGTACTTCAGTGCAGTGCTGGCTTCCTCCGGGGAAGAGCCGGCGGGCTCGGCAAAGATGTTGTGCCCTTCCCGGTCGTACACGCTGACGTGGATATGCAGGCCACTGCCGGCGAGTTCGGTAAAGGGCTTGGCCATGAAGGTTGCCGCCAGTCCGTGCTGACGGGCCACGCCCTTGACGATGCGCTTGAGTAACATGGCATGGTCGCAGGCAAGCACGGCGTCGTCGCTGTGATGGGTGTTGATTTCCCACTGTCCGCTTTCAAACTCCGAGTGGATTGCGGTCATGGGCACGCCCTGCAGGTCGCAGGCGGCGCGCACATCGTCCAGGAAGGCATCGCAATCGATCAGGTCGTCCGCCATACAGTACTGGATGCCCTGTTGCTCCAGACGAGTGCCCGCAATCCTGCCCTGCAGTGGCCGCGGCGCGGTGGTCTCGCCAGGCGGTAACAGGTAGAACTCCAGTTCGGTGGCGACGACCGGGTGCAGCCCTTCAGCGCGGTAGTGCGCGAGTACGCTTTCCAGCACATTGCGTGGGTCTGTCCAGGCTGGCTCCCTGGCCAGGTTGGCAAAGCCCGTCAGCACCTGGGCAGTGGGGGAGCTGAGCCAGGGCACCGGGGCAAGGGTGCCGGCAATGGGTAGCAGCAGCTGGTCCGGGTCTCCATTCATCTGGCCATCGGCGATCCCGGAGTCGTAGAAATCGCCGCGAATGCCGAGCAGCGGTATCGTAATCGGCGCCTTGAACTCGTGCTCGAAGAGGCTAGCGAACTCGCGCCGGTGGATACGTTTGCAGCGCAGGATACCGTTGATGTCGGGCATCAGCAGTTCCAGCATCTGGATCTGTGGCTGCTGCTCGAGAAACTGGGCCAGCGCGGCGCTGTCGGCGATCTTCATGCTTGTATCGGGTGCCGTGTGTACCGTCATTCGTGACAAGAGCTTAGCTGAAACGATCCCGCAGCGCCCGTCTACCTGGCGTATAGGTCAGGATTCTGCTCCTGGATGGCAGGAAATTTGACCTCTCGCGGCAATTGCCGTATTCCGTGATCTGCCGGCCCGTCCAGCGGGCGCCATCATTACGGAAGGAGATCATGTTCGGACTGAGCAAGACGGTCGACACCCGGGAGCACGCGGCATCCTACTATGCGGCGAGCGCCAACTGGCAGACACACTACCCGACCCTCGAGAACGACATCGAGGCGGACGTGGTGGTCGTCGGCGGCGGCTTCACCGGGATCAATACGACCCTGGAGCTGGCCGAGCGTGGCATTGACGTGGTGCTGCTGGAAGCCAATCGCTGCGGCTGGGGCGCGTCGGGCCGCAACGGTGGCCAGATCATCGGCGGAATCGGTCACGACCCGGAGCGCTTCCAGAAGCAGATCGGCGAGTCGGGTGTGCGTGCGATCTATGCGATGGGCCTGGAGGCGCGCGAGGTGATCCGCGAACGGGTGGACAAGTACGCCATCGACTGCGACCTGAAGTGGGGCTATTGCGACGTCGCGCTGAAACCCCGGCATATGCACCAGTTCGCCGAGTGGCGCGACTTCGAGCGCAGCATTGGCAACCCCCACGAGTACCGGGTGCTGGATCGCGAGGAGCTGAAGCAGTACGTCAATTCCGAGCGCTACCTCGGCGGCCTGCTGAACTATGCCAACGGGCATATCCACCCGCTGAACCTGTGCATCGGTGAGGCCCGCGCGGCAGAGGGTCTCGGCGCGCGCATTTTCGAGCAGTCCCGGGTGGTTGAACTGGTGCACGGGGAGCGTGTGCGGGTGCTCACGGAGCGCGGCAGCGTTAGCGCTAAGCGGGTGGTGCTGTGTGGCAATGCCTATCTTGGCAACCTGGTCAAGCGCCTGTCGAGCCGCGTGCTACCCTCCTGTAGCTCCGTGATCGCTACCGAGCCCCTGTCGGAGGATCTGGCCAGGGAGCTGATGCCCGGCGATCTTGCGGTCTGTGACCCGCGCACGGCGCTGGATTATTTCCGACTCTCCGCTGACCGGCGCATGTTGTTTGGCGGGCTGTCGAATTACACCGGTCTCGAGCCACGGGATCTACAGGGCGTACTGCGGCGCAAGATGGAAGCGGTCTTCCCGGAGCTGACAGGGGTGGCCGTCGATTACGGCTGGAGCGGTTACATTGGCATTGGCCTCAACCGGATGCCTCAACTCGGGCACCTGGCGGACAACGTGAGCTACATCCAGGCCTACTCGGGTCATGGCGTCGCCCCCACCCACATCATCGCCCGCATCACCGCGGAAATGCTCGCCGGATCGCCGGAGCGCTTCGACGTGTTCGCCAGAATCCCCCACTGGCCCTTTCCGGGGGGCAAGTGGCTGCGCCGCCCTGGACTGGCGCTGGGGATGAGCTGGTTCAAGCTGCGCGACGAACTGTAGGGCCGACAGCGTGCCCCTTTTTTCGGGCAGTTCATTCGGCCACGTGGCGGGTAATTTTTCCGCACTGTCATATCGCCGGCGTTTTCGGGCCACCAACAGGTAAACACACCGGGAAACATTGTCATGACAGCACGTCGCCGACCAGTGGCATTCTTTCTCCTGCTATGCCTGGCATTCGTGCTGGCTGCCTGCGGCGGTGGCGGGTCGGGAGGTTCGGGGGCGGCTGAGCCTGCCACCCCGATACCTTCCCCGACACCTTCCCCAGAACCTTCTCCGGCACCCGCGCCGGCGCCATTGAGCGAAACCGAGGCGACGCGCTTTCTCAGCCAGGCCACTTTCGGGCCGAGCCAGCAATCCGTGGCGGCGCTGGTTGATAGTGGGCTGGAGCCCTGGTTCACAGACCAGCTGCAGAAACCACCCTCGTTACATCTGCAGGCCGTGCTCTCCGGGCTGCCCGAAGATGGCGGCTTTCTTGACGAGAATGGCAATCCATTGCCGGAAGTCGTTTCGCTGACCTCGGACTCGATCTGGCGCACGATGATCGAGGCGGATGACCAACTCCGCCAGCGCATGGCGTTTGCACTGTCGCAGATACTTGTGGTCTCGGCGCGAAACAGTGACCTCATCCGCGCGCCACAAACCATGGCTCACTACGCGGATATCCTCACAGCTGGCGCGCTCGGCAATTACCGGGATCTGCTGGAGGAGGTCACCTACTCACCTGCGATGGCAGTTTACCTGACCTACCTGCGCAACCAGAAGGCCGACCCCGAGTCTGGCCGCGTACCCGATGAGAACTATGCCCGGGAACTGCTGCAGCTGTTCACCATCGGCCTGGTCGAACTGAACCCGGATGGCACCCCGGTAACAGACACCAGCGGTGCCGAGATCGAAATCTTCGACAACGACGATATCACCGAGCTCGCCAAGGTCTTTACCGGCCTGAGCTTTGCCGGTACACCCTTCAACGCATCCCTGCGTCAGGTGCCCCTGGAAGCATTGCATTCGCCACTGGCGAGCTTCGATAGTTTTCACGCCCAGGAAGCCAAGTTGGTGCTTGATACACATATTCCCGAGGGCACAAATGCTGAGCAGAGTATCGATCTCGCACTGGACGCTATTTTCGCCCACCCCAACGTCGGCCCATTTATTGGCCGGCAGCTGATTCAGCGCTTTGTCACCAGCGCGCCTGAACCGGCCTACGTCGCCCGGGTGGCGGCCGCCTTCGACGCTGGTCGCTACGAGCTACCGGCATCGGGAACCGAGGTGGGAGAGGGTCGCCGGGGCGATCTGGCAGCGACACTGGCCGCCGTGCTCTTCGATCCCCAGGCGCGAAACGCCGAGCCAAGGGAGGCGCCAACCTTCGGTAAGCTGCGCGAACCCGTGCTGCGCTTTACCCACTGGGCCCGGGCCTTTGAAGTCAATAGTGCAGATGCGAGCAACGAGGCGGCGCTGCGCGACACGAGTTCGCCCCAGGCGCTCGGCCAACACCCCTATCTGGCGCCATCGGTGTTTAACTTCTACAGGCCCGCCTATATTGCGGTGGGCGGGTCAACCGGTGACGCTGGCTTGACGGCCCCGGAGCTACAGATTACCAATGCCACCAGTGTTGTTGGCTATCCCAATTTCCTGACCCTCTATGCCTTCGAGGCGGCACCGCCAGAGCGGGCTGGCCTGCCAAGACGGTTTGTGCCTGACTACAGCGAAGAGGTGGCGCTGGCGGACGACCCCGAGGCGCTGGTGAGCCATCTTGATCGTAAACTCGTGCATGGCGCGCTGCGCCGGGAATCGCGGCAGCGTATCGTCGATATCCTGCAGTTGTTCAACGCCCCCACGGACCAGGGCAGACTGTTGCGCGCGCGGGTGGCTAGCGTACTGGTCATGAGTACACCGGAATACATTGTGCTGCGCTAGGCTGATTGGCGCGCCGGAGAGAACCTATGCAAAGCAGACGCGATTTTGTGAAGTCGGCCCTTTCCATGGCGCTGGCCGCCGGCCCCCTGCAGATGCTGCAGGCGGGTCCGGTAGCGGCGGCGGACACGTCTGGTTACCGGGCGCTGGTTTGCGTCTTCCTGTTCGGGGGCATGGACTCTCACGATACGGTGTTGCCCGTCGACGCCGCATCCTACAACAGTTATTCCCAGATTAGAGAAACGCTGCTCGACGCTTATGCTGCCCTGCCCGGGTCCGGTCGTGAGCGCGCCAGTCTGCTGGAACTCGATCCACTCACCCGCTCCTTCGGCTCACGCCGGTTCGGCCTGCCACCGGAGCTGTCCGGTATGCACAGCCTGTTTTCGCAGGGCAGGGCGGCCATCGTCGGCAACGTGGGGCCTCTGCTGCAGCCGATGAACCGTGACATGTTGTTGGGCGGCACGGCGCCCTTGCCCGCGCGACTGTTTTCCCACAACGACCAGCAGTCGACCTGGATGTCATTCGCGCCAGAGGGAGCGCAGTTCGGTTGGGGCGGTCTGTTCAGTGACGCAATAATGCAGTCGGGCGGTAACTCACAAGGCATCTTTTCCCAGGTATCACTCGGGGGCAATGTGGTGTTCCTTGCCGGGAACCAGGTTGCTCCCTACGAGATCAGCCCCGACGGTGTGCCCTCGATTGCCCTGATTGATGCTGCAGGTGACCGGGTTTCGGAAGCTGCCCGTGGGGCCATGCGTGAACATTTTGCGGGTGGTACTGCGACCCCGCCTAACTTGTTTGAACGCGATTTCGTGAACTTGAGCCGTACCTCGCTAAATGCCAACGATACGCTGGCCTCTGCGCTGGCATCCGGCCAGGGCCTCGCCACGCCATTTCCCCAGAGTTCCCTCGGCGCGCAACTGCGTACGGTGGCGGAGACTATCGCCGTGCGCGGTGAACTTGGCGTGGGACGCCAGATCTTTTTTGTTGCCCAGGGCGGCTTTGATACGCACTCGGCCCAGGCAACCGCGTTGCCCGCTTTGCAGCGCGACCTCGGTGATGCCATCGCTGCGTTCTATGCGGCCACCGAAGAACTTGGTGTGGCGCAGAGTGTGACCACGTTTACCGCGGCCGATTTTGGCCGCACGTTGACAGTGAACGGAGATGGCACGGACCACGGCTGGGGAGCCCACCATTTCGTCGTTGGTGGCAGCGTCAGGGGTGGCGATATCTACGGGGATATTCCTGTATCCGAGCTGGGTCATGCCCAGGATGCGGGCAACGGGCGCCTGATACCCCAGGTCTCCGTCGAGCAGTTTGCCGCGCCGCTTGGACGTTGGTTCGGCCTCGGTGAGTCGGAACTGGCGACGGCGCTGCCCGCGCTGGCGAGGTTCCCGTCGCCGCCCCTGGGATTCATCTGAGCCGATGGGCGCGACGGTCATCGGCTACCGCGGTGCCGCCGGTCCAAGGTTACAATGGGTCTCCAAGGTGGAGAGGATGCCCGTGGCGCGAAAACTGTTGGATGACCTGCGGGTACAGCACGATCGCAACTTTGGCTGGGCCCTGGCCTGCTGTGGCTGGCACCGGGAGCAGGCCGAGGATGTATTGCAGGAGGCGTATATGCGCGTGCTCGAAGAGCGCGCGGTATTCGCCGGACAGTCGTCCGCCACGACATGGTTCTTCGCGGTGATAAAACGGGTGGCGCTGGAGGCGCACCGTGCGCAGAAGCGTCGAGCGGTGCTGAATTTGCGGGCAGTGCGGCTGACAGCAAGCGAGGAAGCCGCGGGAATCGGCGCGGATGGGATGGCGGACGGTGTGCTGGATAATGAAATGGCAGCGACCCTGCGCAGCGCCCTGATGCGGCTTTCCCGGCGCCAGCGGGAGGTTCTGCACCTGGTGTTCTACAGTGAGCTGACCCTCGAGGAGGCGGCTGTCATTCTACAGATTTCGCTCGGATCCGCGCGCACGCATTACCACCGGGGCAAGTTGCGGCTCGCCCGGTTGCTGAATCTGGATGAGGTTGATGACAATGACACATGAACAACGGGATGCAATCGAACGGGAACTGGCTCGACGTTTTCACCAGTTGCGGCGCGAGGAAGGCCTGTCGTTGCCGGCCCTGCCGGATGAGCTGCCGGTGCGCCGGGCCACAGCGTATGCAGCTGCCGGGTGGCGCAACATGGTGCCAGTCGGTGCGGCCATGGCCGCCGCGATCCTGGTGGCCCTGGTGGCCTTCCAGCGGCCCCAGTCGCCTGACGCGCTTTACCGTGATGTGATGGATGCCAGCGTGCTGGTGACTGACAGCCTGCTCAGCGTGTCGCCCGTAGCGCTGCCTGAAAAAACTGGCACTCCGGCACTGTATGATCCGCGCCCGGCCACAAGCGCCCGTCACGATCCTGAGTCGAGGAGGATTTAGCATGCGCATTTATTCAGTCCTGCTGTTTACCATCGCGCTGCTGGCGGCGCAGACCCCTGGTGCGCAAACGCTCGATACTGACGACGCCAGCTCCCATCGGGAGGTTCTGTCCATGGGCCTGTATCCGCCGGATCTGATCATGCGACATCAGCAACGGCTGGGTATCACCGGGGCACAGCGGGACGAGATGCTGGAACAGGTCAGGGCATTCCAGGATGAGGTTGCAGAGCTGCAGTGGAATCTACAGAACGAACAGCAGCGTCTGCGGGGGGTGCTGGCTCCAGGGTCCATTGATATGGCCACGGCCATGCCACAGGTGGAGCGGGTCCTGCAGATGGAGAGCGACTTCAAGAAAGCGCACATCAAATTGCTGATCGCCATCAAGAATGCGTTGACTGCCGAACAGATCGCCATGATCCGGGAGCACCTGCGCCGCCGGCGTTCCTGAGCCGCTGCAGTCACCGGTACATAGCCGAGGCAGGTTCTCCGCGCGTGTCGGCGCGGAAGTGGCGGCCGATGTGCCTTGGCTATACTGGGCCGCTCAGGTGACGAGCGGGAGGTCATGCGGTGCAGAACGATGCGGATGTCATCATAGTCGGTGCCGGGCACAACGGGCTGACCTGCGCCGGCTACCTCGCCCGGGCGGGGCTCAAGGTGATCATGCTGGAAGCCCGGCCGGTGGTCGGCGGTGCCGCCCTGACCGAGGAATTCCACCCGGGCTTTCGCAATTCGGTGTACTCCTACTCCGTGAGCCTGCTTCACCCCCAGGTGATCGCGGACCTGCAGCTGGCAGAGCATGGCCTGGAGATCCTCGAGCGGCCCGCCGGTACCCTCAGTCTGCTGCAGGAAGACCATCTGCGGCTGTCACGCGATGCGGCCCAGGTGCGCGCGGAGCTGGCCCGCTTTTCGGCCCGTGACGCAGAGCGTATCGATGAGTTCGAGGAGGGCATCGCGGCGGTGGCGATGGCGCTGCGGGAACTGGCGACCCAGGCGCCGCCCAATATTGGCGGTGGCTGGCGCGACGCCATTACCCTGCTCAAGTCCGGCAACCTGATGCGCAAGCTGGGTAGCCGTCACCAGGCTGTGCTTGCAGAGCTGATGACCAAGTCCCTGGGCGACTACCTCGATAGCTGGTTCGAGGGAGAGGCCCTCAAGGGCGTGCTCGGTCTCGAGGGCGTGATTGGCAATTTTGCCGAGCCCTACCACGCCGGCACCGCCTATGTACTACTGCACCATGCCTTCGGCGAGGTCAAGGGCAAGGCCGGCGCCTGGGGCATCGCCCGCGGGGGCATGGGGGCGATCACCCGGGCCATGGCCAGTTTTGCCCGCAGCAAGGGCGTGCGCATCGAAACCGAAACCCCGGTCGATCGCATCCTCACTCGAGACGGGCGCGCCAGCGGCGTGGCCACGGCCGATGGCCGCGAACTGACCGCACCGGTCGTGGCTGCCAACGTGCACCCGCAGATTTTGCTGCAGCGACTGCTGGATGCCGGCGAAGTCCTGGACGAGGGCGATCAGCGGCGGATCGACAGTTACCGCAGCCACTCGGCAACTCTGCGCATGAACGTGGCCCTCTCGGAGCTGCCGCGCATCACCAGCATGGCCGGTCAGGGGGACGACCACTTCCTCGGCGCGATCGAGGTCTGTCCCTCACTGGGCTACATCCAGGAAGCCTATTTCGACGCCCGCCGGGACGGCTGGTCCCACCGGCCGGTGATCTCGATGCAGGTGCCCAGTACCCAGGACGACTCCCTGGCGCCGCCGGGGGGGCACGTGGCCAGCCTGTTCTGCCAGCATTTCCAGCGCCACCTGCCGGATGGGCGCAGCTGGGACGATGTGCGGGAAGCGGTGGCGGACCAGGTGATCGATACGATCGACGAGTATGCGCCGAACTTCCGCGCATCGGTGGTGGGGCGGCAGATCAAGACGCCCCTGGATATCGAGTGCGACCTGAACATGGTGGGGGGCGACATCTTCCACGGCGCCCTGCACCTGGACCAGTTCTATTCCCTGCGGCCACTGCCGGGTCACGCCAGCTATCGGATGCCGGTGCAGGGAGTGTACCTGTGTGGCTCGGGAGCCCATCCCGGCGGCGGGGTCAGCGGTCTCCCGGGGCACAATGCAGCCCGTGCTATTTTGCGGGATCGCTAGCGACGTCGATGCGCGAGCCGTGATCCCGGCAGGGCGGAGGGCAAGCTGATGGATCTTTACACCGCGACTATCGCGGTCAGCGTGGTGCTGTTCGTCGCCGTCGGCAGCTACAGCGGGCGCCAGGTGCGGGAGCTGGACGATTACTTTGTCGCCGGACGTCGCGCACCGACCTTCCTGATTGTCGGCACCCTGGTGGCGAGCGTGTTCAGCACCTCGATCTTCCTCGGGGAGGCGGGCTTTACCTACGACGGCCAGATGGGCGCCTATATCCTGCTGCCCGGGATTGCGGTCGCCGGTTACGTGTACGGCGCGCTCCTGTTTGGCACCTATCTGCGCCGCAGTCGCGCGACCACGGTCGCCGATTTCCTCGGCCAGCGCTTCCACAGCCGGCGGGTGCAGCGGGTGGCGGGTATCACCATTATCCTCGGTCTCGGGGGCTACCTGCTGGTGGTCACCCAGGGCGCGGCAATCCTGCTCTCGGACCTCACCGACCTGAGCTACCCGCAGGCCCTCCTCGGTGCCTGGCTGAGCTACACCCTGTTTACCCTGTACGCCGGCTCCCGCGGCGTGATCATCACCGACACCATGATGTTCCTGCTGTTCACGGTGGCCACCGTGGCCTTCGTGATTTACATCGTGCAGGATCTCGGCGGCGTTGCTATTGCGGTGGAGTCGCTGAGCAGTTCCGGGGTCAAGCCCGGGATCACCTCCTGGACCGGGATCATCGGCCCGGGCACCGAATGGCCCACGGCGTTGGATTTCGTGATCTGGTTTGTGGTGGTGGATCTGGCCTGGGGGGTGGTGTACGCGGTGAGTCCCTGGCAGGCCAGCCGGCATCTGATGGCCCGTGACGAGCATGTGGTGCTGCGCGGGGCGATCTACGCCTGCTTCGCGGTGATTGTCCTGCAGATCCTGGTGTACGGAATCGGCGGCCTGATCAATCTGCTCAACCCGGATATTGCGCCGTCGGAAACCGTGATTATCTGGGCGGCCAAGCACGGTGTCCCGGAGCTCCTCGGGGCGCTGCTGCTGGCGGGGATCATGGCGGCGGCCCTGTCCTCCGCCTCGACCTTCCTGTCCCTGGTGGGCTTCAGCCTCAGCAATGACGTGACGCGCGAGGGGATGGTATTGACTCTGGGCAAGACCCGGGCGGCGGTTCTGTTGACCGGGATATCGGTGCTGGTGATCAGTTACTGGGTGCCGCCCAATGTGTTCTGGATCATGCTGTTTATTGGCACCGTATTCGCCTCATCCTGGGGGCCCGTGGGCTTTATGAGTGTCTGGAGCAAGCGCATTACCGCCGCGGGCGCCTTCTGGGGCATCGTTTGTGGGTTCCTCGGCAATGTCCTGCCGGCGGCGCTGGAGGCGGCGGGCTGGATCGCCCTGCCGAGCTACCTGCACCCGGCAATCCTGGGGACGTGTGCAAGCCTGCTGGCGATCTTCCTGATCTCGCGCCGGGGCCAGGTCAGTGCGCAGGAGGCGGATTACCGACAGCGCCTGCACCAGACCCCTGCCGGGGACCGCGACATCGCCAAGACCCGCCGCACGCTCGTGGCGCCGCTGCTGTTGGCGCTTTACGGCCTGCTCATGCCGATGGTGCTGCTCAACTGGTACGTCCGACCCTACCAGGCGGCCGCGGGGGAACTGGCAGCAGATGGCGGCATCAACTGGGCCGGGGCGGAAGCCCTGGTGGCCCTGAGCCCGGCAGTCCTGTTTGTACCCCTGGGCCTGATCAGTGCGGTGGTGATCTGGCAGCGCTACCGACCGGCCCGGACGCCAGCCGGGGATTAGTGTAGCTCCTCAGGAGGCGTCAGCCAGGGCGGGTATCGTTTTTTTCAGGCGCAGGTACATAAACCCGTAAATCCCCAGCGCGATCATCGATGCCGCGCCACACATGATAAACACGCCCTTGTAGCCCAGCCCCATCGCCAGAATCGACGCCGCGAGGTTGGGGCCGATGATCTGGCCCAGGCCCTGGGCCGCCGGCATCAGCGCGCCGAAGCGACCGGAGTGGTCGACGTTGGCCACCGTCGCCATCTGGTAGACGTCGATAAACACCCAGCAGAAATTGAAGGTGAACATGCTGATCATCACGTTGATGTTGTCGATGCCGTTGGCGAGCATCACCACGATGCTGGCCTGCACGATGAGCGTGACCATCAGGGGGCGGGCGAGACCGAAGCGGTTGCTGATGAGCGTGGCGAAGGCGCAGCCGAGGACCGAAAAGATGGATGAGTACACCAGGAGCTGACCCACCCACTTTGGATCGGCCGCGGAGGCCGCGCTGGCGAGCTCGATATAGGTCCAGTAGGCGCCGATATTCAGGTAGGTAAACAGGATCGCCGCCAGCACCAGCCAGGGTACCGAGCGCGGCACGTGCCGGTGCTCCTCGTGGTGATGGTGTGATGCATCTTCGACTTCGATCTTGACGTCCAGGCTCCGGTCCACGGGCCGCGGCGGCAACCAGCGCAGGAACAGCAGCCCCAGCACATAGGTACCGATAAAGAACAGGTAGATCTGGTTCATGCTCAGCTTGGGCAGCAGGAACAGGGCGCCCCCCTGGGAGAAGGCGAAGGCGAACAGCATCAGGTTGAATGCCAGGGCCGGCTTTGAGGTGCCCGACAGGGTGGCAATGGCCACCGCGGTGAAGGCGCCGCTGCCGATGCCGGCGATAAAGCGCAGCCACAGGGTTTCCTCGTAGCTGAGCATGACCATGCACAGGCCATTGGCGCCCATCGCCACGGCCGCCGATATCAACACCAGCAGGCGCCGGTTCACCCGGGCGACCAGTGGTGCGATGAGCAGGGCGCCCAGGGAGAAGCCCCCCAGGTCGGCGCCCGCGACCCGGCCCACCTGGACCTCGGTAAAGCCCAGCAGGTTGACCCAGGCCGTGCTGATCACCGGGACCGCGACCATTACCCCATAGCCCACCAGCGCCATGTAGATGGCCATGGCGATGGTGCGCCAGTCGTCGAAGACCGTGCGCTCGTGGAGAAGTGCGGCGTGGGTTTCGCTCACCGGTCAGGTAGACCGCTGTGCATCAGGCGCCGCCAGCCAGCTGCTCGTTGATGGCACGATCTGCGGCATCAATGGCGCCATCGACGTAGGCGTAGGCTTCCGAGTCAGAGTTGGCAATGGATATGCGCCCGATCTGCGCGCGTCCGGCAATGTGGGGTCCGTTATAGCGGCCGTAATCCGCGGGCACGCCCACACCCTCGAACTCGTAGGCATAGCCGTGGGGCCAGCGATTCAGGGTGATCGCTGCGATCTCGCGCTCGGCATCGAAGCCGTAGGGTCCCAGCATGCCGTCCAGGTGGCTGTAGATGTTGTTTTCGAAATCCTGGTAGCTCATCTGCAGCAGCTTGGCCCGGCTCGCCTTGTACTGGGTCCTGGCGGGCAGGCCGCGCACGGTGGGGGAATACCAGGCGGAGATGACCACCGGCTCGTCGGGGCTCTCGGGGTACTGGTAACCGCCCATGCTCACCGGGAAGTCCAGGCGCAGGCGCTTGAAGAACACGTCCCCGGGTGTGTACATCTGGTAGTGCCCCGCCTCGGCAAAGGCGCGCCAGTTGCGGATCGCGATGCTGCCGATGACAAAGGGAATCTTGGTGGCGTAGCGAATCGCCTCGGCCTGGGCCGCGGGCACCTCGGGACAGATGTGGGGCACGATGGCGTTGTAGCAGGCCATGACTACATGCTTGGCGCGCACCCGGTAGGCATTGCCCCGGTTGATGTAGGTCACATCGACGCCCTGTTCGCTGGCGCTGTGCCGTACCTGCACGACGGTGCTGTTCAGCCGGATACGGATATCCGCGTCGGGCCGGTCGAGGGCGGTGTAGTCCGCGCGCGCGCTGACCAGGTCTTCCATGCCGCGCCCGGGGATGGCCGCGGGAACCAGGTCCCGTACCAGTGCGCGTGCTACCCCGGCATTCCCGTCGGGGAAGTGGTGAATGTAGGGCTCTTCCCGGGTGTGGCTTTCGTTGAAGCCAAGTCCCCAGGTGCCGGGAAACTCATAGTTCAGGGCCTCCCAGGCGGAGCCTGCTTCCCAGCCCACACCGATCATCGGGAGAAAGCTGTCGCGCAATACCTCCCGTACTGATTCCGGGGTGCCGACGTATTGGGCGAGAAAATCCAGGTAGCTGGTGTTGCGCAGCAGCTGCTCCTTGTCCGCCAGGCTGCGTCCCTTCAGGTAATCGACATCTTGCGTGAGCAGGGCCAGGAATGCGTCCTGGTCAGCGACCGGCAACGGCATCCCCCGCACGGCTGCCGTCAGTTCGCCAGATGCCAGATCCGACTCCAGTGGGTTTGCGACAATACGGTGTTGGCCGTAGGTAGGCGGGTCAAAATACATCCCCTCGCCCATGCCGCGTGAGCGGAAGTACTCCTGGTCGAAAAATTCGTAGAAGCGTTCCGTGTCGATGGCGACATCGCGCAGCAATTGTTGCGCGACCGGGGAATAGGCGGACGGGGTGTCGATCGTCTGGCTGCCGCCGTAACCGATCAGGGTCTTGTCGTCCACCTGGAATTCGTTGCGGCGGGCATGGCCGCCGAAATCATCATGGTTGTCCAGCACCAGGATCCGGCTGGGCCCATCGCGACGGTCACGGAAGAACTTGGCCGCCGACAGTCCGGAAATACCGGCGCCTATCACCACCAGGTCGTAGGTATGTTCGGTTTGCTGTTTCGGGTCGGGGAACCGCTCACCGTGACGTGCCACCGCGTGGGCGACCTCAAAGGAACCGTCATGGCTGCCGCGCATGCCGGTCAGGGCGGGTGGGTAGTAATCGGGGCCGATCGCCGAGGCGGGCAGCAGGCCCTGGGCGACCGCCTGCAGCGGACTCAGCTGCAGCCCGGCGGCGCCCAGCGCCACGCCGCTGACAAAGTCGCGGCGAGTGAGTTTGCGTGTCATGCGTTCACCATCAATGACGCGGGCGTCTTTGGCATAGCGGGCCCCGTCACCGGGGCCGGTTCAGAAGTCGTAACCCAGTCGTACCCCGGCGGTTCTCGGCCGCGCAGGACCAAAGGTATGCTGCACGAAAATGGTGGTCGAGCTGGGGTCGTCGGCATAGTTGCCGTCATACCAGACATCGTCGAACACGTTTTCCACATAGGCGCTGACATGCCAGTTGGTCTGCCGGTACCCAACGATGATATCGGTCTGGTTGAGGGCCTCGATGCGCTGGTATATCAGGCTCTCGTCGGGCCAGTCACCGCGGTAATCGTCTTCCCAGGACCAGGCGATGGTACCGAAGGCTTCACCGCCACTGTCTCCCAGGGGATAGCTCGCATTGAGCACCGCGAAGGCCGTGTACTCCGGCGCCCAGGGAATCGAGTTGCCCTCACAGACATCGGCGGAACCGGTCAGGGTTTCACCGGCGCCACAGAAGGCCTGGACATCGTTGGCCTCGGAGTCAAACCAGGAGCCGCCCAGGCGCAGGGTCAGGTATTCATTGATCGCGGTATTGACCTCGGCCTCCAGGCCCCAGCCATCCACCTCGCCGACGTTGTCGACGATGGTGCGCGGCCCCTCACCGAAGATCGCCTGCAGGTCCTCGTACTGGTAGTAGAAGGCGGTGGTGGCGACCTGGGTCTTGCCCTCCATGAGGGTACCCTTGTAGCCCACCTCGAAGGAGGTCACGGTTTCCGGACCAAAGTCGCCCGGCCGCGCGGTGTCAGGCGTCCCCACGCACAGGCCAAAGGGGCAGCCATTCGCGCCGGGACCCTCGATATTGAAGGACCCGAAACCGCCGGGCTTGTAGCCCGTGGCGAGGCTGCCGAATATCAGGGTGTCGTCATCCGGTCGCCAGTTGGCGACCACCCGCCAGGTCACCTCATCCCAGTCCTGAGTGTCCTCGAGGGGGCCCTCGGGAGTGGAGAAGCCGGACTGTACCTTGTAGCGCAGCAGCGAGCCCTGCGGATCCTCGAGCACTTCCTGGGAGAATTCCTTCTCATCATAGCTGTAGCGCAGGCCCAGGTTGATATCCAGGGTCTGGGTGAGTGCGTACTTCAGGTCGACATAGGTGGAGTAGCCCTCGTACTTGCCAATGATCCGATTGCGGTCGTTGATCAGGCCGTCCGGGGTGCCCGTCCAGTCACAGCTGCCGAAGTAGTAGTCGAGGTAGTAGTCGCAGTAGAAGGTATTGCCGTAGTAGCTGTCCAGATAGTTGTAGTAGTCAAACAGGTCCTGGCAGGTATTGAACCAGTAGCCCAGGCAGTAAACGTCCTCCGCCTGTTGCCCCAGGAAGGTAGTATCGATGTCCTCGGTGTAATAAGACGCACCGGCGTACCAGTCCAGGGGCCCATCGCTGTTGGAGGTCAGGCGCAGTTCCTGTTCGAAGTAGTCGCCGCTCTGGTCCTGGCCGTAGTTGAACGTGACCGTGGGCAGGCCGTCATAATCCTCCACGTAGGCGTAGTCGTGGTCCTTGTAGCCGGTCATGGAGGTCAGCGTGGCAAAGCCCAGGTCGTAATCCAGCAGCAGCGAGATTGAAGTGATTTCCGACTCGTCCGTGGGCTGCAGTATGTTGTCATTGTTGACCGTGCGGCCATCGGATGAAGTCTGGATGGGTACACCACCGTTGATCCGGGTCTGGGCCACGTTGAAGGCTTCGCCCTCACCGGTGGCGCGATAGACGGTGCCGAACTGGTCGCGGTCATCGTATTCCAGGATCAGGTCGGCCGTCAGCCTTTCGGTCTGGTAGCGGGCGCTCAGGCGCAGGGACTGGTTGTCATGTTCGATCAGGTCCGGGCCGCCGAAGAGGTTCTCGACGTAGCCGTCTTCCTCGGAGGAATAGCCCGCCAGGCGCACGGCGAAGGAATCCGAGATCGGCACATTGACCGCGCCTTCGAATACGCGTACGCCACGCTCGCCCACGTCAAGTTCCGCGTAGCCCTCCATGCTATCCACGCTGGCCTTGGCGGTAATGATGTTCATTGCGCCGCTCACCGAGTTGCGCCCGAACAGGAAGCCCTGGGGTCCGCGCAGCACTTCTGCGCGTTCCACATCGTAGAGGCTGGAGACGGCGGCGCCGTTACGCCCCTGATAGAGGCCGTTCTTGTACAGGCTGACGGAGGGGTCGCCGCCATTGCCGAAGTCGATGGTGCGGATACCGCGAACACTGACAAAGTCGAGAAAGCTGTCCTTACTGTTGCCGCTGATCCCGGGAGTGTAGGTAATCAGGTCCTTGATGTCATTGAGGTTGACCGCGCGAATGTCCGTGCCGGACATGGCAGTGATGGCAATGGGAACATCCATTACCGACTCGGCGCGTTTGGTGGCGGTGACGATGACCTCTTCCAGCATCTGCGCCTTTGGCGCCTGGGAGGACAGGCCCGTCACCAGGGCCAGGGAGACTGCCTGCGCCAAACTAGTGCGGTTCAGTGCACTTCGGGAAGGCATCTGAGCGGGGGCGGGGTTTACATTCCACTGAGCTTGGGTAACCGGCTTCTTGGATTTCATGTGCCCTCCAACGGGACCGTTATTAGTGTTCAGGATACACCACTCGCAGGCTAAGGCTACGCCTGTCAGTCGGGTTCGACAATGCCGCCTATAGGCTCGGAAATACGCTGCGACGTGCTGCAGGCTGCGCAAACTGCCTGCTTCCAGTCCGGGTGCGCGGCGCCAGAAGGGTAGAGATGCAATTCCCGGGCCAGCGTACCCTCAGCCTGCGGCATCCAGGGGCACGCCCTGTGCCAGCAGGGTCTGCTGCATCACTTCGAGCTGTGCCTCGTAGCGACGCCAGCGGTCGATGGAGCGGGTGTGGGCGGGCTGGCGCACCTGCACCACGCTGGCAGTGGTGACCGCCGCCGCCTGCTTGTGAAATTCCAGGCAGGCGTCTTCCCAGGGTAGTTCGAGGAAGTCGATCAGCGCCCGTGCGTTGGGCTCCAGGTCGCTGGCGGTTTTCTCGTAGGAGATGTCCAGGAAGCGGTCGCCGAAACGTTCCCGCCAGGTGTCCATGAGCTGATAGTAGCGGGCATGGTGGCGTGCCATCTCCGCCTGGTCGTAGGAATGCTGGTAGGCATCAGCGAACAGCTGCTTGAAGCTGGCAAAGCAGGCGTCCATGGGACCCCGCCGCAGGTGCACGATCTTGGCGTTGGGCAGCGCCTTGAGGATCAGCGGTATATACAGGTAGTTCGGCGGCAGTTTGTCGACGAAGCGCGGCAGATCGCCGCGCAGCTTTTTCGTGGTCTGCAGGTAGGCCTTGCCCAGTTGCTCGGGATTAACCCCCGCCGCCAGCTGTGCGAGTCTGGCCGAGTGGTTCTTCGGCTCGCGGTAGTCTGCGAGACGGCGAACACAGTGGCCGAACTGCTTCAGCTCCCCTGCGGAAAAGACGCTGGAGTGGCTGGTGATAATGCGCTCGACCAGGGTGGTGCCGCTGCGGGGCTGGCCCACCACAAAGATGGGGGCGGGGCTGTCGTGTCCGCCTTCTCCCGCGGCCATCCACTCCGGCGTGAAGGTCTCGGCGAAGGCCTCGAACATCTCGATCTCCGCGGCTTCATCGTAGTCCAGGGTACTGCGCCGTGCCTTTGCCCCGGTGGCGAAGGCGGTGAAGGCATTGTCCCAGTCCTCCAGGTCCTCGAGTTCCTTGCCCAGGCCGTAGCCGAGGAAGGCGAGGGCGCGGGGGTTGCGCTGGGCCTGCTGCATCAGGTTTTCCAGGACCTCGATGTGGGTCCGGTCGGTTGCCTTGCGCAGTCCGGAGAGCAGCCAGTGGGCGTGGGGGTGGTTGGGGCGCAGCTGCAGGGCATGGTTGAGCAGTTCCTCGGCCTCGTCCATCCGGTCCAGGAACATATGGTTGTTGGCCTGGTTGACCAGGAACTGGATGCTGTCCGGTTGCTTGTCCAGGGCCTGGCCGATCCAGCGCGACGCTTCTTCCTGCTCGCCCAGCAAGCCGTAAACGGTGCCGATCAGGTCCAGCACCAGCGGATTGCCGTCGTGGTGCTCAACCGCCTTGGCCAGGGCACCGTCTGCCCGCGCCGGCTGGCCCACCTGCATAAACAGGCGTGCCAGGTTGGCCCAGGCGGCGCCGTGATCGGGCTGCAGCTTGGTCACCGAGCCGAAGGCGCTGACCGCGTTCCAGGTCTGCTTCAATTCCAGGGCCACCAGGCCTACCAGGAAGTGACCCTCCACCAGGTCCGGCTTGGCCTGCAGCAGGCGCTTGCAGCAGGCGGCCGCCTCGTTGACCCGCCCGGCGGCCAGGTGGGCGAAGCCCTCACGCAGGGTGTTCTGCATCCACGGTTGCGGTCCTGTGTGCGTCTTGCTCGCCATTGTCGTCCTGGTATCCCGGGTCAGTGGTGGGCCCTGGGCCCGATTATAAAATAGATTGCCGGCGCGTTGCGCCGGTGCGGGTATTCAGGGCGCCGTGTCGGGAGGGAAGTCCGCCAGCAGCTCCCGGGATATTTCCGCGGCGATGCGGTTCTTGTCCTGTTGCGAGAGAGAATTTTTCAGGCGTCCCTCGGCAATGCCGCGCCAGACAATCTTGTTGTCGCGGGTGTCAATGATATCCAGCACCACGGTGCCCTCTTTGTAGGTCCTGACGCTGGGCCCGGAGCTGTAGCCGATGCTCACAGCAGAGCCATATGTGCCAACCCCGGCGGCACCGTGCATGCCGGAGGGGTAGCCGCTGAAGCTGTCGATCTGCATCCGGTCTTCCTTGGAAATGTGGTAATTGACCCAGAAGTCGGCCTCCCGGGAGGCGCTTTCCAGCAGGTTCTTGCGTCGCAGTTCCCGGTCGACGTAGGTGCGCACCCGCTTGTCGGAGCTGTTGTACTGACGGTAGTCCGCCTCTGTTGAAGGGTGCAGGTCGTCGTACCAGCGGTAGGTCCTGAATTCCGAGAAGTCGATGCGCTCGTTGTGGTCGATCACGTAGGAGGGCTGGCTGCTGCACGCGCCAAGGCACAGTGCGACCAGAAGAAGGAGTGGGTAGCGGCCAGCTTGATAAATTTTTTGCATCAGGACTTCACCAGTGTTGATTGGCAGGAATTACGGGTTGCGCGAGATTCCCACGATACCATCCGCGATCGCCCGGGGCGCGCAATTTTTGCGCGTACAGGCGCTGCCGCGACGCGGCGGGGGATCGTTGCTAGTATCAGGTCGGTAATCAGAGCCGCGGCGCACGAGCCGTGAATGGAAAAAAACCGGGGAGTTCGTGTCCATGAAATGGTTGTTCAGGCTGGTGCTCGCGTTGGTCGTGCTGGTGGTTGCCCTGCTGGTGTTGATGAATGTCTGGGGCGCGCTGACCCTGGGTAAACTTGATCCCGACCCCGATGCCTACCGCGACAGCAGCGCCAACCGTGTGGTGATGGTGTTCGGTGCCACGGGCTCTGCCGGCGATGGTCTGCTGAAGGCGGCGATGGCGGACCCGGAGGTGGAGACCATCTACGCCGTGACGCGCAGCCTGTCGCCGCGTCTGGAAGCGGGCGCGGCATCCGGACGCGTGCAGGTCATCATGCATGAGGATTTCACTGACTACGCGGACCTTGCGGCAACGCTGCAGGAGGTCAATACCGTGATGTGGGCCCTGGGTGCATCTTCTATAGGAATGGACGCCGATACCTACCGCCGGATTCACGTGGACTTCCCCACAGCCTTCGTGCGCAGCTGGCTGGCGGCACGTACGCAGGACCCCATGGCCTTTCACTATGTTACCGGCATGGGTACGGGAGAGGAGGAGAGCGCCCGCTGGGCCCAGGACAAGGGTCGGGCCGAGCGCGAGGTGGCGGAGATGGCGGCGGGGACCGGCCTGCGCACCTTCGGCCATCGCTCAGCCTGGATTCGGCCCACGCGGGAGAATGCCAACTGGGGCATGCTCGCCGGTGAATGGCTGTTAAAACCGGGGCACCTGGTGATCCGCGGCATCGACCTCGGCCGCGCGATGCTGGAGATCAGCGCCCGCACCGGGGAGCTGCCCAATGGCACCCTGATCGACAACCGCGATGCGATCGAATACGCGCGCCTGTATCGCGACCGCTGAGGGGCTGCTTATCCAGCGCTGCATGCTTCTTATGCGCCGCTGAAGGCTGTTTACCCAGCGCTGATGGCTCTACCTCAGTCGCCGGCGGGCTCCATCAGGCGCCCCATGGCCACGTCGCTCTTGAGGGTGGTGCGGTGCACCAGGCGGGAGGCGTCCGGTGGGTTGCCGAAGGCCCGGTGCATGCTGCGCAGGTTGTCCCACAGGACCATGTCGTTCGGCTGCCACTTGTGCACGTAGCTGAAGCGAGGGTCGGTCGTGTGCGCAACCAGGTTTTCCAGTAAGGCGTCTCCTTCCGCCGCCGGCACGCCGAGCAGCTCCCGCAGGTGCAGGGGGCTGACGCATAGCGCCTTGCGGCCGCTGACCGGGTGGCGCCAGACCAGGGGGTGCACGGTGTCGGGAAAGTCAGGATAGAAAGCCTTCTCCTTCGCCAGGTTGGTTTCGTCGTGGCGCTCCACATCGGGACGCCCGAAGCGCATCTCCCGCGGGTCGGCAATAAAGCTGAAACGCGCCTCCAGGTGCTCGATGTGCTCCTGGGTGGCGCCCGGCAGTGCATCGTAGGCCGCCGCGGTATCGATCCAGCCGGTCTCGCCCCCGGCGTAGGGCATCTCCAGCATTCGCAGCAGGGCGCCGCGGTTGGGGGTCGTGGTGTACACCAGGTCCGTGTGCCAGGGGATGCGCCCCACGGTGGCGACACCGTCGTAGTGGTAGATCGGCGCGGTTTCGTCACTCTTGCGATTGGATAGCCAGATCAGCTCGGGGTAGCCCTCCACCCGGATGTTCTCGATCGGGTGCACCTCCAGTTCGCCAAAGGCCCGGCTCAGGGCCAGTTGCTTCTCCGGACTGTCACCGATTCCCCGGAACAGGAGGATGCCCGCTTCCAGCCAGGCTGCGGTCATCGCCTCGCGATCCGCCGTGCTGATATCCCGCGTCAGATCGAGACCTTTCACCTCGGCCCCGATGCCACCTTCCAGCGCTGTAATTTCCACTTGCTGCATCGCCATGACTCCACTTGCGTAAACAACGTGCGTACACGCTGATGTTAGGCCCTTGGCGAGACGGGTACCAGCGTGGGCGGGTATACCTGTTTGTGCCATCTGGCTCCGAGCGTTGCGCGAGCGAGCGTGCGTTTTCTGGGTTATTCTAATGCGCAGGTTACTGCAAGAATAAGGAGTGTCGCATGGCGCGCGCAGGGGTGCCGGGTTGAGAACAAGACCCTTCAAACAGGTCGACGTATTTACCGCCACCGCCTATCGCGGCAACCCGGTAGCGGTGGTGTTTGACGCCGACGATCTCAGCGACGCGGAGATGCAGCGCTTCGCCCACTGGACCAACCTCAGCGAGACCACCTTCCTGCTGCAGCCCACGGACCCGGCGGCCGACTATCGCCTGCGCATCTTCACCCCGGGCGCCGAGCTGCCCTTTGCCGGGCACCCGACCCTGGGCAGCTGCCACGCCTGGCTGGAGGCCGGCGGCAATCCGCGCAGCGCGGGAGAGGTCATCCAGCAGTGCGGGGTGGGGCTGGTCACACTGCGGCAGTCGGATAATCGTCTCGCCTTTACCGCGCCGCCATTACTGCGCGCCGGCGAGGTCGATGAGGCCCTGCTGCAGCGGGTTTGCCGGGTGCTGCGAATCGAGCGTGAGGAGATTGTCGCGGCGCAATGGGCGGACAACGGTCCAGGCTGGATCGCGGTGCAGCTCAGGGATGCCGGGGCGGTACTGTCCCTGGAGCCCGACCTGGGCGCAGAGGATAGCTATGACATCGGCGTGGTCGGCGCCCATCCCGTGGGGGTCGTGGGCAAGGTCGCCACTGACCCGGGCCCTGTGGGGCCGGAAGTTTCTCCTGCGATCGAAGTGCGCGCCTTCTTCCGCGCCGGGGGCACACCGGCGGAAGACCCGGTCACCGGCAGCCTCAACGCCGCGCTCGCCCAGTGGCTGCTCGGCAACGGGACCCTGCAGAGTCCCTACGTGGCTTCCCAGGGCACGGTGCTGGGCAGGGCGGGTCGGGTGCATGTGACGCAGGCGGGTGATGCGATCTGGGTCGGCGGGGATACGGTGACCTGTGTTGATGGAAAAGTAAGACTTTGAGCGTATTATGAAGCGGTTCACTTATCTCCCTCTGCCACTGCTGGCGATGCTGGCTGCCTGTGGTTCTTCCCCGGAGCTACCGCCCGATGTTGCCCCGCCCTCGGGTAAGGTCGTCAAGGTGATGGCGGTTATCGACGGCGACACCCTGGCGGTGGCGGATTCCATGGACCAGCCCTACACCCTCGGCCTGCGCGGTGTCGACGCCCCCGAGCGCGACCAGCCTTTCGGGCCCGAGGCGGCGCGCTGCCTGGAGTCCATGATCGGGGGCAAGGTGGTGCGCCTCGGGGATGATGTCCGCGAGCGTGATGGGCAATTCGTGACCGAGGTTTACTACAGCGCCGAGTCGGTGCCCCTGGTGCTGGTGGAGCGGGGCTGTGCCTGGTGGGACAAGTCAGCCACGCCCTACGATTTCGAGATGGGCAGCAGCGAGGAGCGAGCTCGCCGCTATCGGCGCGGCCTCTGGCAGGCTGACGCGCCGGTACCGCCCTGGGATTGGCGCGCGCGCTAATGCTGCCCGCCATGCGTGCGCGCGTAATGCTCGGCAAGCGCCGTGTCGCCATACTGGGATACGGGCTGCTGTTGTCTGCCCTCGCGGCCTCACAGGCCCATGCGCAGAGTCTCACTCCCAGGGGGTACTGGCCCGCGCCGGAGGGCACACGGATTGTTGCCCTGGGTTTTTCCCACACCGATGGTGACACCATCCCCGATCCCTCCCTGCCGATCACCGGGATCGATTCCTCAATTGATACAGGGTCCGTGGCCCTGCGCCAGACCTTTGCCCTTATGGGGCGCACGGCGACGGGGATCGTGCAGCAGACCTACTCAGCCGGGGAGACCACGGCGGACGTGGATGGCCTGGGTGAAGTAGGGCGCGACTACCAGGGCATGGGCGATCTGCGCGGTACCCTGACGGTCAACCTGGTGGGGGCACCAAGCATGGATCGCGAGCAGTTTCTCGCGCTTGTCGCCGAGCCTGAACCCTTGCTTGGGGCGAGCCTGAAAGTGGTCGCGCCCACCGGGCGCTACGATCCGCAGCGGCTGATCAATGTCGGCACCAATCGCTGGGCGGTGAAGGCCGAAGTGGGCGCCATCTTACCCCTGCACCCGCGCTGGCTGTGGGAGCTGCAGGCGGGGGTGTGGGGCTTTTCCGACAATGATGATTTCCTCGGCCGGCGACGGCAGCAGGAGCCGATCTACGATTACGCCATGCACCTGGTACACATTCTGCCGCGAGGCCTGTGGGTGTCGCTGGATGCGAACTTCTACGAGGGTGGGCGCGGCCAGCTTGATGAGCGCAAACTCGACAACGTCCAGCGGGACAGCCAGGTCGGGGCAACCATCGTTTACCCCTTCCGGCGGCGCCATGCAATCAAGCTGAGCTACGCCATCGGCTCGCTGCAGGACAGTGATGAAGATTTCTCCACCCTGTCCCTGAGCTACTCCCGCAGTTTTTGACCGGGCGCTGTTGGCACCCGCATATGTCGCCGCAAGCCACCTGTCGGCAAGCTAGACGGCCGCTGTCGCCAGTTCGCCGCCCAACTCAAAGGCGTAGACCTCGCGCAGCATGGCCACCGGCATATTGCCCGATTCGAGATAGATGCGATGGAACTGGCGATCGACTTCCTCCGGCGACAGGCTGTCCCCGACGGCCTGCTGGTAATCCCGTTTCAGCTGCCAAACCAGGTGGTTGCCGACCAGGTAGCTTAGCGGGTAGCCCCGTTCCTGGGAGTACCAGTTCAGCTCCGCCTGGGCGCGGCCCGGGGTAAAGCCCGTGGCCGCGATCAACAGGGCGGCGGCGTTGACGAAGGGGTCATCGCCTTCAAAGGCGAGGTCATAACCGATATCGAGGAACTTCACCTCGCCGGTCATAAAATACAGGTCGATGCCCACGCGGGCGCCGATGCGGCTGAGGTCCAGCTTGGTGACAAAGCGGGCCTCGTCGGTAAGGCCCGCCATCAGCCCCTGGTCCAGCATGTAATCCTCCAGCATGGTGGTCCAGCCCTCCGCATGTTCATTGGCAGAGAAGGTCCTGCGCACCGGGGAGTCATGCATGGCGGCGGTTGCAAGCTGCAGGTGGTGACCGGGAATGCCCTCGTGCACCATCATCAGCGGGATGCCCAGCTCGGTGTGCTCGTCCAGCAGCTCCTCACTCAGGGTCAGGTAGACCTGGCTGGTGCGGGTGCCCTCGCGCAGGGCCGCCGGCGGCATCATCGCGCCTGCGGGAATCATCGGTGCCATAAAGGAGGGCGTCTGCATGATGTTCATGTCCTGCCCGCCGGGTACCGGGAACAGGTCGCGCTCGGCGACAAAGCTGAGGATCTCTGTCGAGGTATCCTTGTAGCGCTGGATGACCTGGGCGAAGTCGTTGTCGGGTACCTTGACGGCGTAGCGACGGGCGAGAAACTTCTGCAGCTCCGCTGCGGTAGTTGCGCTATCCAGCGCGTATTTCTCTACCAGGCGCACACGCAGCGCCTCGATGTGCGCGCGGGTGCCGGTGACGAAATCCCGGGCCACCTTGTGAATCTCCTCCAGGCTGAGTTCGATCCCATTGGCTTTGACCAGCGCCCGCGCCTTGTCGACGCCGATATGCAGCTGCGTGGTGGTGGACAGATCGGCGAGTTGCCGGGAGTAGGCCTCCAGCGCGTCATTGGCCGAGGACACGGCAGTCTGCAGCCGTTCCAGACCGGCGTAGCTTTCCTCCTCCGCCCAGGCCACAAGGCTGGCAAAAAACTCCGGCAGCTCTGCCACGGTCTCGAGGTCGATGGCGACCCACCGCGCCAGGGGTGTATCCAGCCGCGCGAGCAGGGCGGTCAGGAACTCGGGCACCTGCTCCAGGCGCGCGCAGATGTCGGCAAGGCGACGCTCCGCAGGCCGGGGGTCGTTGGTCACCAGGTAGAAGATGCCAGAGCTGATTTGCTCACCGGCGTCTGGCAATTGCTGTATCTGCAGAGCGCCGTTAAATGCCAGCCCGTACTGCAGCGCGAGCCTGCCTGCGCTGAGGGCAATCAGGCGCGCGTCCAGGCGCTGGTGGAAATCCTCCGCGGTCGCGGCAAAGCGCTCGGCACGCGCCTGCAGCGCCTCCGCCTGCTCCCGGTGACGCGCCTGGGCTTGCAGGGAAGGATCGGGCAACTGGTCCAGTTTATCGTCCAGGCCGAGCTCCACGCAGGTATTCGGGTCGTAGGCCAGCAGGCGCACGTAGGCGTCGGACAGCTGCTGGTATTCATCGGTCGCGGATTCGGACACAGGTTTACCTCAAGAGAGCGTTATGCGTATCAGCGGGACGACTGAGTATAGACCCGGCGTCATGACAAGCCCAACGTTCTGCACTGTGCTTGTTGAGACAGCGGGCCTGCGAGCAGGTCGGAATCGTGGTCATTGATCCATGCACGCCATACAGCGCGTGCTCGCGGGGTCGAAGCGCAGCCTGGGCAGTGCTATTTCCTCGCCGCATTTGAAGCAGTAGCCATAGTCGCCAGAGTCGAGCCGGCCCAAGGCGCTCTCGATCTTCATCAGCTCGGTCTGTCGGCGGCGCTCGGTTTCCTTGGCCATTTGCTGGGCCTGCAGGGCGTCCATGCGTGACAGGCGACCCACCCTCGACTGATCCAGGCTCACCGTGCCAGCGGATGATTTACTGTCCGCCTGTAACTGTTGCAGCTCCGAGCGGCGGTTCAATAATTCCGCTCGCAGGCTGTCCAGCAGCTCCGGTTCCATAAGCGCTAGCGCCCGCCCTGCGGCGTGGGCATTTCCGGGGGCAGGGTGCTTTCATCGTCCACCAGGCGGGCCCTTATCCTGGGCAGGTACTCAGGATACTGCGCCTGCAGGAAGCTGATCAGGCCCTCGCGCACGGCACAGCGCAGGTCCCAGGTCCTGCTGGAGTCCGGGGCGCTCATCAGGAAGCGAACCTGCATGGTGCGGTCGTCGGCATCGGTCACCTGCACCGTCTCGGTTTTACCGTCCCACTGGGGCGATTCGCGCAGCAGCCGGGCGAACTCCTCCCGCAGGGGCGCGATAGGCATCGCGTAGTCCACCCGGAGGAATACCGTGCCCAGGAGATCGGCATTGTTGCGCGACCAGTTCTGGAAGGGGTTTTCGATAAACCACTGCAGGGGAATGATCAGGCGGCGCAGGTCCCAGACCCGCAGTACCACGTAAGTGGCGGTCACCTCTTCCACCCAGCACCACTCACCCTGCACGTTCAGTACGTCGTCAATGCGGAAGGGCTGGGTCAACGCGATCTGCATGCCGGCCAACAGATTGCCCAGCACCGGCCTGGCGGCGAAGCCGAGGATGATACCGCCGACACCCGCGGAGGCGAGCAGGCTGCCGCCGACGTGGCGCACCGGGTCGAAAGTCATCAGGGCGGCACCGAGGCCCACGATAACGATCAGGATATTGAGGCCGCGCACCAGGAACCGGGTCTGGGTTTCCACTTTGCGGGCACGCTTCCATTCCCCCTCGAGTACCGGGTTGAGGGCAACAATTACCTCGCCGATGGCGGAGGTGCCGCGCACCAGTGCCCAGGTCACCGAGAGGATCAGCAGCAGGGTGGCGACGTGCTGTACCTGCGGCAAGAGTGGCAGGTCCGCCGGCGCGGCCTCCAGCACGCCGGTCAGTACCAGCAGGCAGATCACAAAGCCCAGGGCCCGGGCCGCGGCATCCAGGAATAGCCGCGGCACTGCCTTGCGCCGGGTGAGGCGGCGCACGGTGGCCAGCGCCAGCCGGTAGAGTGCGTACGCCAGGAGTACGGAAAGTAGCGCCGAGAGGCCAGGATAAAACCAGGCGTTCAGCCCCGCCTCGATCGCTTGCAACATGCCTATGCCTGCTTGTCGATGTTTTCGGTCACTGCATACACCACCCTACCACGTCGGGCCCGCCCGTTATGTCGGGGCTGCTGGTGGCGCCACAAGTGACGTGCTAACGTTTTCATTGACTCCAGTTCGTCGCGTGATTGTCTGGCCATGGCCTCATTCTAGCGGAGGCAGTGCCCAAAGCGAGTCAGGGAGGGCGCTGGCCGGGCGCGGACCGTCCTAAAGTTACATCGACCGCGGCCTAGACGAGATAACCCGCGGTCATCTCCTCGGCAACTGACCACAGGCGTTCCGCCATCGGCTTGTCCGTCATATGGTGCGGCGCGCCGGTGACCACAACCGGACTGCAGTCCTCGAAGTAAGCACCCGATACGCCCTCGAGACGCGGGCTGGTTGCCACATAAACCTGGGTGGCCGCGCCCTCTGCGGGGCTCTTGGCGACCAGTCCACCGAACCATTCGAAGCCCTCACGAATCAGCGTTGGTGCGCTGCGTGCAATATTGGTCTGCACCAGCCCGGGGTGAATGGCGTTGGAGGTGATGCCCGAGCCTTTCAGCCTGTCCGCCAGCTCCAGCGAGAACAGGGCGTTGGCCAGCTTGGAGCGGCCGTAGGCTTCCCCCGCGTCGAAAGACTGCTCGCCACGGAGATTGCCGAAATCGATGCCCTCGGGCGGTGCCTGCCGGTAGCCTGAACGGCTACTCACGTGGACGATGCGACCCTTGTCCTGTTCCCGCATGAGGGGCAGGAGGTGGTTGGCGAGGACAAAGTGGCCCAGGAAATTCACCACGAAAATCTTCTCGATGCCATTGACCAGTTCCAGGTCGCCGAAAGTATTGATGCCGGCGTTGAGAATCAGCATGTCCGGCGCCAGGCCCAGTTCCGCCACCCGGGCGGCGCAGTCCACGGCGGACTGGAACTCGGACAGCTCCAGCACCAGTGGGGTGGCTTTGCCCTCCACGCTGGCGCAGGCATCCCGGGCTTTCTCCATGGTGCGTCCGGTGCCCAGGACATGTGCGCCTCTCAGCGCCAGAACCCGCATCGTCTCGTAGCCCAGCCCCGAGTTGCAGCCGGTTACCAGCGCGACCTCGCCAGACAGATCCAGACCCTCGGTGACTTCCTCTGCGGTGGCGTCGGGCCCGAATGGTCCGACTGGCAGGCTCTGGTCGATCTCTACCGTAAAATCATTGCCGCCACATCCACTGAGTGCAGGCGTGGCCGCGATGGCTGCACCTGCCAGTAACGCCTGGCGTCGAGTCATCTTCATTGGGCCGCCCCTGCTCGTTTTATGCTTAGCGTTTGAGCCAATGTGCAAGATCCAATAATGGGCAATAGAGCTCAGCTCAGGAAGGATTTCGCCGCACCCATCAAGCCACCCAGGCCACCCGCGGATTCGAGTAATGAACCGCCGCTACTGGCCTTGTCCATTAATTGCGGAATCACGTCCGACAGTCCCGCCGCAGCGGTCCCGGTATCGGTGCCGATGCGCGAGGCAAAGTCCGAGACCGGCTGTTCTCCCAGTACCCCAAGGATGCTGTCCGCAGAGATATTCGCGTTCGCGCCGTCGCCCAGCCAGGACTTGACGATGTTGCCGAGCTCGCCGCTGGAGGCCAGCTTGCCGGCGAGTCCGGCGAGGTCAATCCCGCCCTGGCCATCGCCCAGCAGGCTGGAAAGGGCCTGGGCGATCGTCTCCTGATTTACATTGAGGCCCAGTTTCTCCGAGAGTAACTGGGCACCCAGTTGTGCAATATCCATGGGCTGTTGTCCTTGGTGGTTGATTGGGGCTATCGCGGTTGGTCGCCTCAGGCACGTCAGCGGCAGGTTCTTTAGGTTTAGCATCCGGTCCGGAATATGCAAGCGCGCAACCGATGGCCGCAGGGCGATGTTGTAGTCCTGTGAAATGCGGCCGAGCTGGCGGAACTGGCCGATACCGAGGTTGCGGCGGCGTTTGGGTATCTCACTCTCGCGCTGAACAGGATCGGCCCGGTAGGGCGCCGCCGGCAGATCAAGCGGCGTTGACCGCCAGTCCAGCCTCCTCTGTGGCAAATCCCCGACCGCGAACTACACTTGTCTAACTCGACATGTTGCCAGGTAGCGCTCAGTAGTATCCCTGACTAGCGAGTGCGTGCACCTGGAAGCACCGTAACGAGAATTTGAACCCGGAGGCACACCATGAAGTGCAAAACCCTCCTCGCAACGGCAGCACTCACCATGGCCGCGCAGGCCTCTGCAATTCCCGCCATGTCGGTGCTTACCATTCACGCCAAAGATCCGGTGAAATATATGGAGTGGGCCCAGGGCAGCGGCCCGGCTATTGGTGAGTCCGTCGGTGCTGACGCGGCAGGTATCTGCAGGGCCACCGCGGGCTACGCCGCGCCCGGCGAGCTTTACTACTGGCACACCTTCAGAAACCAGGCGACCGCCCTGAGCGCTGAAACCGACAACGAAACCGTGCGCAAGGAACTCGGTAAGCTGAAAACCGAGCGCACGGTGTCCCAGGCGGATGCCTTCGGCCTGGTGATGGCGCAGCAGCTGATCCTGGCGGAGGGGGACAGCTTCGCCAACTGGAACCTGGTGATCCAGACCGGGGATGAGGCCCTTTACCGGCAGCAGCTGAACAAGATCAATGACGTCGCCAGTGAGAATAATTTCGCCGATGTGTCCCTGACCGCCTATTCGTTCCTGACGGGGAACCAGGCGGGCAACCTGCTGGTCGTGGTGCAGGCGCCGACCGCCCGGCGCCTGGGCGAGTTTCTCGACCAGCTCAACAGCGGCTGGCTGGCGCCCATCATGTCCGGACTGGCGGGCATCAGGTCCTATGTCAGCGGTGTCACCATGAACTGCAAAGTGGTCTACGTCGCGAGCTGACCCACTGTCGCAGGTACGAGGTGACGGCCTCTACAGCCCCATATCGCTGATGCGGTTGAAGGGGTGGTTCTCGCCCAGGTCGGCAATGCTGATCTTGTTGGCGAACACCGAGAACGCCAGGTAGGCAGCAAGCCCGTTGGTGCGCACCATCCAGGGTGGCAGGTATCTGGGTCCGGTTAATGTGCCGTCCGCGAACAGGGGGGCCAGTTGGATGGTGTCCCCGATGGTCATTCTGCCGCTGAAAAAATGCCGGCAAAGCCCCAGGCGTTGATGATGCATGGCCCAGCGGAAAAAGGTGTGTACCTCCATCAGGCCATGAAGGTAGACAACGTCCTTGGTGAAGGCCGCGCCACCGGTGAGCGGCGCGCCGCGAAAAATCCGCATCGCGGAACTGAAGCTCTCCAGCTCGGATTGGCCCAAGTTGATAAAGTATTGAAATACCTCAATGAAGTCGGCGCCATTCAGCGCCATGTCGGTCGCGACCACCCGCAGGGCGATGCGCTCCATACGGCTGATGTCGATGGCGCCGGTGACCAGTTCCGAAAAGGTGGCCAGGCCCTCCTGCGCCGCGGTGGTGCGGGGAGCGCCCAGACTCAGGCACTTGAAATGGGGTTGGGCGCGGCCATTGAGTGCGGTGAGGCTGTGCACGAAGGCCTCGTGCTGCAGCAACTGTTCCAGGTCATACTCGCTGAAGCTGGTACCGCCTCGTAACCGGATCTGGGTGGCACCAGCGGCCGCCTTGGATGCCATGTGCGGGTCGATGACCACCTTCACCACGCCTGCCTCGAAAACGTCTTCCAGGCGCTGGGTCAACTCTTCCTTGATCACCTGTGCCGACAGACAGTATTCCGAGTCCGCGAGCTTGCTGTTGCGGTAGTACTCCTCGCTGATTTCGAGGAAATGCCTGGCCGCGTCCAGGCTGTTGAGGTTGCCGCCCGACAGCGGGTCGCGGGGTCCGCCGTAGAGGTTCAGGGCATGCTCTAGCATGTCGGGGGTGCCCGCGCTCTGGAGCAACCTGCACAGGGTCACGTAGGAAGCGGCCGTGTGTCGCAGGAATGTGGACAGCGGATGGTCGTCGCCCTGCAGGTCACGGCAGATACTGGTCAGTTCCGTGATGTTGTCAGACAGGTCGCCGGTCTCGTACCTGACTTCGGGCAGCCCCGGGCTACCTTTCGCGAGTGCCGCCAGAAACCGCGTTCGAACCTCGGCCGGCCAGCTCAGGCGGCTGAGGACCTTGATGTTTTTGGCGCAGGCAACGATCCTTCGATCCAGCACCGACAAGCGCTGGGTGTCCCGGGGAGAGAGAGCGTGTTCGCCGGCCATCAGGGTGATCCTCGGAATGTATTGGCAGAATCGCGGGTACAGCATAGCTTGGACCGCGCAGTCCTGCGCTGCCGCAAACAGAATTTGCCTATTGTATGCCTGGCAGGTCGAAGTCACGATTTGACCAGTGAGCCACTGGTAACGCGTGGCGGGTGCCGCTATGCTCCTCGTTAGACAATAAGCCGAAAACGATCCCGCATTCGATGCGTGGGCAGAAAAGCGTCGGCGGGACTCAGGGGGCAATTATGGACGCAGATACGCCGGCGCACCGCCGGGGCACACTGCGCGTGCGTCGCGTCGCACTGGTCGGGGCCGGGCTACTGCCGATCTTGCTGCAGCCGCTTTCTGCGGCAGCGTCCCTGGTAGACCTGCTCGGCCAGTACGCCAACGACGTGGAATCCTCCGCTGCTATCGCCAACCAGGCTACCTACGAGAGCTTGCTCACGGACAACGGTGGTCCCTGTGGCGCACGCCAGCGTCTTGGCGCCGGCGAGTGTGGCGGCCAGCTGTTTGAAGTGTTCGCAAGTACCCGGGAACTGGTACACAGCGCCAACGAACTCACGGGCCAGGGGCCCACGGAATTTGGTCTGGGTGTGGACCTGAGCGGCCTGGGTACGGCCCTGCGCTGGACCGCGGGGGAAGAGTTCTCGGCCCAGCAGTCTCTCGGAAACGAATTTGTCAGCAGCCAGCTCTCGGGCCTGGCGGGACGCCTTTCGGCCCTGCGCGGCGGCGCTACCGGCTTCTTTCTCTCGGGTTTCCCCGCCCATGAGGGCGCCTACGCGAGCAGCGATAGCGGCGCTCCCCAGGGCCTTGGCGCCAGTGCTGATACCCAGCCGCAGATCAGTGAAACCTACACCCCATGGGGCGGCTTTCTCAATGGCAGCTACGGCGTTGGCGACAGGGAAGCCACCGGAAATGAAGACGCTTTCGACTTCGATGGTTTTGAACTCACGCTGGGAGTGGACTATCGGTTTGACAGCCAATGGGTGGCGGGAGTCCTGGGTGGCTACACCGAGCGCGAGGTCGACTTCGAGCCGGTGAATGAGGTCGTGGTAGACGGCGGGATAACCTCTGATGGTCTCAGCCTGATGGTCTTCGGCCTCTACTACTCGGATGCCTGGTACGTCAGTCTGGCAGCTGGCTACCAGACAATGGATTTCGATACCGACCGTGCCATCAAGTATCCCTCGCTGAACCCCGACGTCGCCAGTGTGAATACCCGGACCCTGAGCAGTACCAGTAGCCGCACCTGGACCGGTAACGCAACCGTTGGCTATAACTTCCGGCTCGGCGACGCCATCGGTATCGAACCCTACGCCCGGCTCGACTTTGCTGACACCCGGGTCGATGGTTTCACCGAGCGCGATGTCAACGGTGAAGGCTTCGAACTCCAGGTCGGTGATCAGGACATACCCTCCGTGGAAACCATCGCCGGCTTGCGTTTGCAATACACGGCCACGCCGTCCTTCGCCGTGCTGACTCCTTTTCTCACCGCGGAATACCACCACCAGTTCGAGGACGCACCGCGGCGCATTGATGCAATATACCGCCGCGCGCGCGACCAGCTGGACACCCGGGAAGCGCGCTTCCGGGTGGCTACCGACGCTCAGGATTCGCAGTATCTCGTGTTCTCAGCGGGGGTATCCACGGTACTGCGCGGCGGGCAACAGCGAGCTGACAATGGTGAGATCTCCGGTGGCATCCAGGCATTCATTGCCTATCGCTCGGTGCAGGGGCTGCGTTACTACTCCCACGATCTGATCAGTGCGGGGCTGCGCTATGAATTCTGATTGGCAAGCAGGACGCTGCCTGGCCGGGACGGCGTTGGCAGTGACCTTTACCCTGCTAGCTGCCTGTGGTGGCGGTGGTGGCAGCGGCGTCGGGTACCAGGATGATGCGGCACCAGAGGCGCGCGCCCAGGCTATCGGCGGGTCGCTGACGACTACCGGGACCGTGCCCGTCCGCAGCGGCGGTGAACTGCTGCTCACCGGGCAGGACAGCGAGGGCTACGATGACCCCGTGCTGGATTTCCAGTGGCGGCAGGTGGATGATTCGGGAGTTGAAGCGGTGCTCGTGGAGCGCAGTCTCAACAGCCGCGCACTGGCCGTCCCCCGGGTTGATTCTGCCGTCACCCTCGGCTTCGAATTGATCATCACTGATTCCGATGGCAAACAGAGCACCGACAGGGTCAATGTCCGCGTGCTGCCGGTGAATGACGCTGATCTCTTCCTGCGCCTGAAGGTCGACCAATCCGAGCTCTACCAGTACGCCCTGGTAATCACACCAGAGCCCGGGGAGACAGGCGGCGGGGAGTTCCGGCTCGTGATGGACACCCTGCTGCGCTGGCCCGATCGCGATGGCAATATCCGTGAGCGCCTGCTTGACTCGGAAACACTCACTGCCAGCTGGCCGCAGGACGCAAACGGCACGAATCCTGCCAATGCCATCCATAACCCGGTTGTCTTGCGGACGCTGCCGGAATTCGAGGCAGACGATGTCAACCGGTTTTACGAGACGGAGGGTGATCGCCAGCAGCGCCTGGAGCTTGACGAGATTGACGATGCCGAACTGTTCCTGCGCATAGGTCTGTCATCTTTTGATCGCAATGCGCGAATTTACGCACGGCAGCCCGATGGCTCGCTGCGCCAGTTGTTTGCCACCATTGATGGCGTGGTTGATAGCGGCCTGGTGCCGATTGCCAATCTGCACAGTACAGCCGGGCTCGAGAGCGCCGACAGTGCCAGCAAATATTACGCGCTGATCGACGCCCCGGAAACGCTGGAGCAATGGCGCCAGCGCGCCGGTTTCGGACCCTCGCCGGCGACGCAGGAGGGTGTCGCCCACGCCAACTACCTCAACAACTACGACCTTGGCTTCGGCCGCGAGATGTACCTGCGCGTGGACAGGGAGTGTGGTGACGTCTACTCATACGTCAACAATTACCCCACCCTGGAGAATGCCCTGCAGCGGCGCAACCGGTTTGCCACCGTGGCCATGGAATACAGTGCCATCGACGGCAGCTGTCACGGCGAGAAAGTCGTGAAATTTCTGACGTATGCACCGGACGAAAGCACCGGCGGCGACGTATTGGCCCGGAGCATGAATTTCGACGGTCGCGGTGAGAAGTTTGTCCCCGGCGTGTGCATTGCCTGTCACCGCGGTTCGATTCCCGACCTTTCCGCCTATACCGTGGACGAGATCAAAGCCCTCGACGATGCATCGCGTCTCGAGTTGGCCCACATGGAGAGTACCTTCATACCCTGGGATATGGATGCGCTGCTGTTCGCGGATGACGATCCAGCATTCACCTCGGACTACGACAGGGTTGCTGAATCGGTGCGGGATGCCAATACACGCAGTTCCCTGGCCGCCGCGATACGCGAGTTGAATATGGGGGCGCTGTATACATATCGCAAACGGCCAGAGCGCTTCGCTGCACCGATCCAGCTGGTTCACGGATGGTATAGCGGTGGCGACGATCCGGCCTGCCTGCCCGGTGGCGGGCAAGCCCTGCCGGCGCGCGTCGACCAGCTTCCCGATGAGCCGTTCGATGGCAGCTTTGTACCCTGCGGCTGGCGTACAGAACCCGCACTTTACCTTGACGTCTTCGCCAAGTACTGCCGCAGCTGTCATACGCAGACCGATAGTCTCGACAAGAATTTCGACCATGCCAGCGAACTGCTGGACAACCCCGCGCTGGTACCCTACGTGTTCGATCAGGGCAGTATGCCCCTGGCACGCCTGACCTATGACCGCTTCTGGTCAGATTTCGAGGGTGAGGAAAGTGCCGCCAGGCGCCTGGCAGGTCGCCTGGGCCTCAATCCGGCGCGGCGCCCGGGGCGGCCAATCGCGCGCTTCGCAATGCGCTTTCGCGACGGCGAAAGTGGAAGCCTGTCAGCGCAACCCGTGCCTGGCGCGGTCGTGGAACTGGACGCCTCCGGTAGTTACTACGCCGAGCAGGTGAGCTGGGGTGCAAGCTCGGACTGTGAGGCCCCTCCTGCCATTCAGGGCCAATCGCGCCAGCTGGCGGCCTTTGCAGCCGGGGCCGCCGGATGTGGCTATGAAGTCACACTGGAGGTGAGCAACGCACGCGGCAGCCACCGCACAACCAGGCAGTTTGTCGTGGGGACGGCTCCGCAGCCCTGACCGAGTTTGCAGGCCAGGCACTCGCTCCTTAGCCCCGAGTTGACTACATGCGCCTGTCATTCAGGGGCAGGCTCATCCAGATGGAATCGTCTGCTTCAAAGCCCGCTCTCTGGTAAAACCGCCGGGCTCTCGTATTGTGTGTCTCGGTCTCGAGAAAGACGATGTTCGCCCCCCTGGCCCTGCAGTCCTCAAGGATACCCTTGAGCGCCCGGGCGCCCATGCCCTGTCCCCGCGATCGCAGATAGATCTCGTCGATCAGCGCCTCAAGACCGCCGGACTCGAGGCTGTAACCCCAGGTGATGACCGCGTACCCGTTCGTCGGCTCGCCTATCAGCCAGACAAGGCCGTGATCGTCACTGTGCAGCAGGGCGGGCAGACAGCGCAGTATTCGCGGCTCATCGAAATGGTGCCCATCGATGGCGCAGAACTCCCTGATCAGCTCAAGCAGTTCGGGCAGGTCTTCGATGGTTGCGCGTCTAAGAATGAGATCACCATGGGTGGTTTAGCGGGAGGGCACGGCCTGGCTTTGTGTAACACGATCCCGCTTTAGCCTGTTGGCATGATCGCGATTTCCCGGATTGACGCACTGGCGCGCTGATTGAGGGCGTAGACCACGGCGTCCGCCACGTCTTCGGGTTTGATCTTGTTCGGTTTCGGTTCAGAGAAGAAAGGTGTGTCCACCATCCCTGGCGCGATCACCGTACACCTGCCGCCCCACTCCCGCATCTCATCCGCGATATTGCCGGCGTAGCCGTGCACGAACCACTTGGTCGCGCCATAGATGGAGCCCTTGATGTGAGTGCGTCCGGCGGCCGAGCCGGTCAGAAGCAGGTGCCCTTTGGACTTGCGCAGCTCGGGGAGGGTAACCCTTGCCGTGTAGAGCAGCGCCATGATGTTGAGGTCAACCAGGCGCCGCCACTCATCGGGGTCACCCGCCTCTGTACCGGGCTTGTCGACACCGGTGCCGGCGTTGGCGAAGGCCGCGTCAAGGGCACCGAAGCGGTCGAGGGTTGCCGAGACGGCCGCTTCCTGCGCGGCAAGCTCGGTCGCGTCACCCGGCAGGGCCAACGCAGCGTCGCCAAGTTCCTGTTCCAGGGCCCTGAGCTTGTCCTCGGAACGTGCCATCATCGCCACGTTCCAGCCAGCGGCTACTGCTGCGCGCGCCGTTGCTGCGCCAATGCCTGAAGAGGCGCCGGTGATAAAGATCGTCCTGGCCATAATGGGGTCTCCTTTTCATCTGCGATAGCGTTCTACGAAGCGTTTGAGTATCTCGTTGCTCTCCGGCACTGGCTGCGCCGAGACAGCCGCGATCAGTGTGTCAGCATCCTCCGGCGGAAAATACCCATGGTGCCTGTAAACATTGATCCGCAGGACAAACCCTGCGGCGTCCGCCTCCGGATGAAACTGCGTGGCGTAAATATTCGTTTTCAGGCGAAACATTTGCACAGGGCAATTTTCGCCGCTGGCAAGCAGGGTCGCCCCCAGGGGTACCTCGTCGCAGGCCTCTTTGTGGCCGAGGAGTACGGTAAAGCGATCGGGAAAGCCGGCCAGCAGGGGGTCGGTCTTGCCTGCCTCTGTCAGCGTAATGCTGGCCGCCCCGACAGGTTCGCCGAAGCGGCGGGAAATACTTGCGCCGCAGTAGGCGCCGAGCAGGCCATTGCCGGAGCAGCAGCCCAGGAAAGGGAAATCCCGTGCGTCGACTTCGGCCAGCAGCCGCCTGAAGTCGTTCTCGATCTGCTGCTGGATACTGGACTTGGCTTCTTCCGGTGTGCTGACGTCAAATGGACTCCCGCCGACGATAATCCCCGAGTACTTGTCCAGATCGAGCTGCGGTAAGCCTGCAATTTCCGCACGAACACGCACTACCTCCGAGTCTGCCAGGCCCCCGTGCTGCTGCAGGGCGCGAAGCTCCTCGTCGGCGACCTCAGTCTCAGGTCGAAGCTGAATGATCAGGAAGGGTCTGCTCAAGCTCAAGTGCAGGAGGTCCAGGGCGCGTCGTCACTAAGGGTTGACAACGAAGAGGGCCCTCAATGAGGACCCACGTTTCATAGTGAAAGGCCTAGACCTTCAGGCTTTCGAGGATTTCATTGAGGCGGTCTTCCCCGGCGCTCTTCGCTTCGCTGAGCCTCGACTGGGCTTCTTCAATCCTGCCGTGAATCTCTTCGATATTGGCTTTCACCTCAGATTGAATGTCGGCCCTGGCCTTCTCGCTTTCAGCGGCGGCCATTTCCTTGTCTGCCTTCGCCTGCTCTTCCTCGATTTGCTTGTTCCACTGCTCGATTTTGCTTTCTACTGCCTGGCTGACAGAGTCAAATAAAGACATGGGCGTTCTCCCTTGGCAGGTGTTACGGTCTGGTTACAGACCCGCAGATTTCATTGGGGATTAGTAAACCATACTACAGTGAGTCGTTTACTGGATACGGTTTTATCGACCCACCGACAAAGCGCCGGGTAGCTGCGGGTTGCAGGCGGCCGTGATGGCGTCTTCAGGCGGTGTTTCATCCAGCCCCAAATCGCTGTACAGAGTCTCCAGGTCCCTGATGCTCTGGCAAGCCTCGTAGAGCTCATAGGCTGTCCCGCCGATCAATACAGCAATGCCCAGGTAGGGGATGGCCTCGCCGGGGATGGCAGCGACGCTGCGGGTGGCCACGCGTTTGGTGCGAAGGCTCAGGCGGTTGCCAAACCTTTTTACGGCGGTCTTGCGCTTCACGGCGACAGCCTTCTGCTGCCTGATAACCGTGTCCCTGGCGCTTAATCGCTGACTCATGACGTCCGCCACGGTCCGGATACCAAGGGCGGTACCCATCACGCCCGACAGTGCTGCGTTAAAGGCGACGCTGGTAAGGGTCAGTACGTTGGTGGTGATGAGCGCCAGGAACAGGCCCGTCAGGCTCAGGCGACGTATCCAGGTCAACATGGCTGGTTCTCCTTCGCGGTAAGCACAGGATGCACCAGTTTCATCCGCCCGCCGAGTCTTATTCCTTGTGCTTCGACTCTGGTTCTAGCGTGGGCACTGTCCAGCCAACAATGGATCGCGTCGATTTTCCGGGCTGCTGCTTGCCTCCCTGGGCTTTCAGGTGTTCGAAACGGAACGGTGACTGTGCCTGCTCCATTTCAGTCACCGAGGATACGCGGCTGCCACCACTTTTTCCCCACCCTTTGGCATAGTCCACCAGTTGATGTTCGGTGATGCAGCGATTGCGGCGGAACTTCCAATGGCCGTTCTCGCGTATGTACTCGTACTCCAGCGTGGCGATATTCCACGCCGGCTCCTGGGTGTCCGGGTTGATCAACAGGGTCAGGAGGAACCAGCGGCCCTCGGCATGATCACCATCAACGCTGATTACCGGGTTGCCCAACATGTCAAAGGCCCAACCGCCCGCCTGCTCGAACTGGGGCATGAATTCGGTGTAGAAGCTCTCGATGTCGGCCTTGGTATGGAGGTAGCCCAGCATGCCGTGGTCATAGCTCGCGTCTTCGCTAAAGCACTCGACCACGTCGTCCCAGCGCGCATCGTGCATACCCTGCATATAGCGGTGGGTCAGGTCGCGGATGGCTTCCTGGTCCTCAATGATTTGGACCCTGGCCTTGAGTAGATTCAATTCCTGGCGCAGATCATCGCTCATAAGCTGCTCCTTATCCCCTGGGGTACGGCTTGGCGGGTGGTTCGCCCTGGGGAAAAGTCAGGCCCTGGCGCTCAAACTCCCGGTGCATAAACAGCGAATCGAAATACTCTTTCACCCTGCAGATCTTGCCGTCGCGAAAGTAATAGAGCATGTGGTACTCCGTATCGTAACCTTCGCCGTCCATCGCGGTGTCAAGGTGACGCATTTCCACCGCGACGGAATCGCCTTCGGCGATCGCGTTCAGAATCTCAAACTCGTAGCTGTTGGTGCCGGTCTCGAACAGTTCGTCGTCGATTGCGATATAGGTACCAAAAACCTCACTGCGTCCGATAAACGGCCCGCCGGCAAGCGAAGGGGGAGACTGCCAGGTTGCGTCCTCGGTCATCATGGTTTGTGCCTTGTCGAGTTCGCCCTTGGAAAGGGCCTTCAGGAAGGCGAGGGCGGTCTTTTTATTGTCTTGTGGCGACATGCTTGTTCTCCTGAATATTGCACGGGGTTCTGGTGACAGTTTACCTCTCTCAAACTGAATCTGGAGGGGTCGGTTTGGCGAAATGGATAAAGTTTCACCGTGAGGAGGAATAATCTGAACCTCTGGCGACATCAGGCCCGTTTCGGCGTTTTCCCTGGCCACCGAATACTGCGGTGCGTTGGTGGGTCTGGAGCGTTTGACTCGGTCGGTTCGATTCAGCACGATGGCTAACGGGGATTGGTCAGGCAGGAAGCTGTGATGCGAAGATTTTTTGGCGTGTTTTTTTCGGCTCTGTTGGCGTTCCTGGGTCTCATCCTGATCCGGGACGGAGTCGGTTACTTCTTTGATGACAGTGACCTGACCCAGGATTACAAGCGTACAGAGGCGACAATCACGTCCTCCGAGGAGCGTAAATGGGGATCGGAGGGTGTCCGTCAGACAGGCTTGCAACAAAGTACATCAGCGAGCTACCGCTGTGCCTATACCGTAGAATTTGTTTACGAAGGCAAGACCTACCTTCAAAGAGCGAGTTGGCTAAACGAGCTTTATGAGCGCGCGCGCGGTGAGGCATGCGGTGCTCAGCGGTACGGGGAGACAGTCCCGGTCTGGTTGCAGGAGGGATACAACGACAGCCCTCCCACAGTCCGGGAGGTCGGGGACAGGAGCGAGAGTTCGACGTCGGGTGGTTTCCTGCTCCTGATGGGCATCGGATTTCTGTATGGCAGCTACCGTCTCGCTCGGCGGACATGGCGACGTTGGAAAGCTGCCGACGCGACCGGGTAGCGGGTTGTGTCACAGACCCTGGGCAGACCCTCTCCGTTAGCCGCTCATCAGGCGCAACGGTGGGGGGTGAATGCAATGTCTTTTCACGAGGCGGCTGATTACTCCGTCGCTCGGGATTGCCGTTTCAGGCGGTCCGAGAACTGAAAAATGACAAAGCCAATCAGCGAAAGGACGATAGCAACCTCGTAGCGGTGGTAAGCCACGGAAATTCCGATGGCACCGGTGAGCCAGAGTCCGGCAGCCGTTGCCGTGCCGTCGGCCTGACCGGATTTTTTGACAATGGAGCCGCCACCAATAAACCCCATACCGGTAATGATTCCGTACATCACGCGCGCTTCGGCATCGGAACCCTCGTAGACGTCCATTCCCACCAGCATGAAGGCACAGCAGGCTATGGCAACCAGCGGAAAGGTGCGAATGCCAGCAGCCTGCGCGCGGTACTCCCGATTGATGGCAATGGGCAGAGACAACAGAAAAGCGATTCCAATCTGGCGAAGATGGCGTAGCACTAGTTCGACATCGACGCCGGGTACCAGGTCATCCATGGACTGCCCTTGAGTGCGATTCACCCCGCGGCACGAGGTCGTGGCAACCGAACCGTAGGCGAGATAGCGTTACAATCGCGGCTTGCGCCGTCCTGCCAGAAGAAACACAACTGCAAGGATCAGTCCAAGTACAAACAGAATCCACGCGATATCGACTGCCGCGCCGGCAATGCCAGTCAGGCCCAGCGCACCGGCGATGATCGCGACGATAAAAAAGATCAACGCCCAACTCAACATACAGATGCCTCCAGATAAGAAAGCTTGGATGTCAGAAGCGTAGTCTTCAATGGAAGAAGGTGCAACTTCGAGCTGGTCGAAGATGCTATAACTATCTGAAAAATATATGAGCTTTCTGGCGCATAGGTTCCACTTTATTCCGGGCGGATAGGTTACCTAATCGAGGCATTTGGGGAGGCTCCTCAGGTACCCTGGAAAGAGTGTAACCGTATGAGGAGCTCATAGTGAGAAGTGCCACCTGTGCCCCGGAATAATCGGGCTGTTAATCATTAACGGGTGACACCGGGGCGCCTGGCCCGATCCCGCTACCCGGGCACTGCCCGAATTCTTCCAGCGAGTCAGGGCGCCATCCTTACGCCGCCTGCTCCTCCGGCTCTAATTTTGCCTTAAGTCCCTCAAGCTCCTGCTCGAGTTCCTGCACTTTCCGCTCTGCTTCAACCTTCTCACCCCGAACATCCTTCAGTGATTTCTGCAGCAGCTCATTCGCACTGGTCTTCTCCGCCAGTTTCTTCTTGTTCGCATCCAGGTTCTTCTTCATGCGCTTGGGGTCGAACTGGGTCAGTTCTTTGAGTTGCTCGCGCTCATTTGCCAGGTCCATCTGCAGGTCCTTTACCCGCTTCTTCAGGGTCGTGATGCGCTCCTGCTGCTTGTCGCTACGATTTTCAAGCTCCCGGTTACTGTTTTCCACCTGCTGGTTGGCGGTGGCCTTGGCCGTGAGTTCCCGGATGGTCTCCAGTTGCTGGTCGATTGTCGCCTGCAGTTGTTTCTGCTGCTCAGCCTGCTCGCGCTTGACGCGCTCCAGCTCGGCTTGGGCAGCTTCGAGTTTGCCTTCGTATTCGGCGCGGAGGGTGTTTTCCAGTTCGATGACTTTTTCGAGGTTGTTGATGCTCAGCATTCATTGTGTCCTGTTTTGGGGTTTGGTGTGGTGAGTCTCCGCATAGTTGCTTTCCGCTGTTACCCATCCCCGCGGAATAATCGGGTGGTCTGGAAAGCTATAACTATCTGAAAACTATATGAAAGTGGTGGGCCCAGAAGGACTTGAACCTTCGACCAATCGATTATGAGTCGACTGCTCTAACCAGCTGAGCTATGGGCCCGTAAAAGAGGAAGCGGCGATTATACGGTTCGCCGCTCGATGTGAAAAGGCGGCTGGAAGTGACCGAGCAGCCCAACTGGTGGCAGGCCTATTCGGCGGCCCTGGACAGGCGCTCGGCGATGATCCTGAATACCGTTGATGAAAAACCCAGGCTGAGGTGGCTCTCCATGACCTCCAGATGCTCGGCGTGGGGCGTTGCGGCGTCTATGGTTGCCTGCCAGGCGACAATACCGTCGGTCTTGCTGAAGATCGACGTGACAGGCACCCGGATGGGCGTCTTGTTGCGCCTGGCGATTTCGCGATCGATGTGATCGAAGTCGAAGCCCCGGCGGGCGTACGAGCGCCCCACTGCGGTGTAGCGGGGCCCGCCAATCACGGGCGTGCCAAGGGTGATGACGCTGCGCACGCAAGCGGGAAGGTCACGGGCTGTCTCCCTGGCCAGCACGCCCCCCAGGCTCCAGCCGATCAAGTGCACGGGGTTTTCAGCGCTGGCGCCCAGTTGCTGCACGCGCTCCTGTACCTGCGGGATCAATGCCTCCACATCCCCCCGGTTGATGCCGAGGCCCCAGCCTTCAGCCCGGTAGCGGAGCGACCGCAGGAAGCGCCTGATCACCGCAGTTGAGCGGTCGCCGGCGCCATATCCGGGTATCACCACGACCGTCTCACCGTGACCGCGCGGGCAGTGGCGCAGGCCGGGTGCCCGCAAGACTGACCTTGCCACCGCGAAGGGCGTACCCAGCTCGCGCAGGATCTGCAACTGGCCTGGGGGTTTTGGTGTAAGCGCGTTCATGCTGGATATCTCCCACGCGTAGATTGACTGCTTAAGCATACGCACTTACGTATAAAACAGACTCTTCCCGACGCTCCCAAGCGCTCCGGCCTGGCATGGTAATGCGCGCGGGCGCCAATGCCTGCAGGTGCTATCCTGTTTTGCAGGCCCCGGCATCCGCCGGCAGGAGATGGCCATGCTCAGGATGTACCTTATTGCCCTGTTGTCCCTGGCACTGCCCGCGGCCGCACAGGACGAATACCTTGATTTTTCGGACCAGGTAACGCCGGTGTGCGAGATCGCGGAAATCAGCGCGGGGCCACCCGACGGCTGGATCAATGTTCCCGTCGACACCCGGGCTGACTTCGTACAGGGCTGCCAGATGATGCTGATCCTCGACGAGGAACTGATCGGCATCCTGCGGCTGTTCTCCTACGATCTCAGCGGGCAGCCTGACAATGCGGCAATCTGGCCGCAGCATCTGGTCGGTGTCGAGTCGGTGCTGATCGCCGAGATGGGTTACCTGCTGGGGGAGGTAGTATGGAGCCGCGCGGATGTCCCGATTACCGGCGCGGGCTTCCGCAATGCCCGGGCGATTGGCTTCAGCGCCTCGGTGGAGGGCAATCCCTACCCCCAGGAGGCGCACTTCCTCGTGTTCGAGAACGCGCGCTACAAGTATCTGATCAGCCTGTTAACACCGGGCGAGTCGGTCGATAAGGGTGCCTACTATCGGCAGAACACGGAGGGGATGAAGGCCCTGATGCAGGCCCTGCGGCCGCGGCAGTAAGCGATAGTATTCCTGGAGAGTTATATTGATCGCTAACGGCTTGCCCGATACAGCGGGGCAGACTCTCCTGCCTCTCGCGATCTACCGCCTGCGCGGCCCGGCCTTCGCGGCCCGGCCCATCCATGGATATAAAAAGGCCAGGGGCAGTTGCCTGCCCCTGGCCCTATGACTGCAAAGTCGGGCTTACTCGTCCAGGAAGCTGCGCAGGTAGTCCGAACGGGTGGGGTGGCGCAGCTTGCGCAGGGCCTTGGCCTCTATTTGCCGGATGCGCTCCCGGGTCACGTCGAACTGCTTGCCCACTTCTTCCAGGGTGTGGTCGGTGTTCATGTCGATGCCGAAGCGCATGCGCAGCACCTTGGCTTCGCGGGCGGTCAGGCCGGCGAGCACTTCCTTGGTTGCCTCCTGCAGGCCCTGGCCGGTGGCGGCGTCCACGGGGGAGTGGATGGTGTGGTCCTCGATAAAGTCCCCCAGGTGGGAGTCTTCGTCGTCGCCGATGGGCGTCTCCATGGAGATCGGCTCCTTGGCGATTTTGAGCACCTTGCGCACCTTGTCTTCCGGCATGTCCATGCGCTCGCCCAGCTCCTCGGGGGTGGGCTCGCGGCCCATCTCCTGCAGCATCTGGCGCGAGATGCGGTTGAGCTTGTTGATGGTCTCGATCATGTGCACCGGAATGCGGATGGTCCGGGCCTGGTCGGCGATCGAGCGGGTGATGGCCTGGCGAATCCACCAGGTGGCGTAGGTGGAGAACTTGTAGCCGCGGCGATATTCGAACTTGTCGACGGCCTTCATCAGGCCGATATTGCCTTCCTGAATCAGGTCCAGGAACTGCAGGCCGCGGTTGGTGTACTTCTTGGCGATGGAGATCACCAGGCGCAGGTTGGCCTCGACCATTTCCTTTTTCGCCCGGCGTGCGCGCGCCTCGCCCATGGACATGCGGCGGTTGATTTCCTTGATCTCGGAAACGCTCAGGCCGCTCTGCTCTTCGATCTGGGTAATGCGTCGCTGCAGGCGCTGGATCTCGTCCTTGTGCGCCGCCAGCTTGCTGGCGTAGTCCTTCTTGCCACGGGTGTGGCGACTGACCCACTTCAGGTCTGCCTCGGAGCCCTGGAACGAGGTGATAAAGTCCTTGCGCGGCATGCCGCAGACGCGGATCGCGATGCGCATGATTTCCCGCTCCTGGTCGCGGACGCCGGCCAGCACATTGCGGGGGGTGTCGCTGAGGGGGTCGAACACGCGCGGGGTCAGCTTGAAGAACTTGAACAGCTCGCCCAGCTTCTCCAGCTCTTTCTGGGTTTCCGCATGGCCGCGGCCCTTGGCGGCGATGGTCTTCTCGGTCTTGTTGAACTGACGCTTGAGGGCAGTGAAGCGCTTCTTCGCCTCCACCGGGTCGGGGCCGGTGTCGGTCTCTTCGTCGTCGTCGCTGCTGTTGGCCATCGCTTCGGCCACTTCCGCGGCGGAGGGCACGTGCTCGGCGGGGTCCAGGTAGCCAACCATCAAGTCGCCCAGGCGGCGCTCTTCCTTGTTGACGGCTTCGTATTCATTGAGCACGGCCTGCACGGAACCCGGGTAGTGGGCGAGGGCGGCCATCAGTTCGCGGATGCCTTCTTCGATCCGCTTGGCGATCACGATTTCGCCCTCGCGGGTCAGCAGCTCCACGGTGCCCATCTCGCGCATGTACATGCGCACCGGGTCGGTGGTGCGGCCGGCCTCGGTTTCCACGGCGGCCAGGGCGGCGGCGGCCTCTGCGGCGGCGATGTCGTCCGCGGAGCCATCGCCCTCGGCCATTAACAGTTCGTCGGCATCCGGTGCGACCTCGAAGACCTGGATGCCCATGTCGTTGATCATCTGGATGATGTCTTCGACCTGATCCGGATCCGAGATGTCCTCGGGCAGGTGATCGTTGACCTCGGCATAGGTGAGGAAGCCCTGCTCCTTGCCGCGGGCAATGAGTTCCTTGAGGCGGGACTGTTGTTGCACGACGTCAGTCATCAAGTGGTTACCTGTTGAAATTCAAAAAAAAATTAGCCGGCAATTATAGCCGACCAACGTGTCACTTAACACCGTTTCAGGCATTAAATCTGACGCAAATCCGTGCGTTTCGCGGGCTGTTGGCGCCATTTTCCCGCTGTTTACCACCGTGTTCCTTCACATTGCCGGGTAGCGGCTTCAGGGCGGGAGGTGGGGGCGTCTGACGGCAATGCAAGGTCGCGCTTCGAATCAGCGCCCGCGCTTGCCGCGTTCGGCATCCAGTTGTTGTTTTTTTTGCAGTAGTTCGCGTAATTGTTGCTTTTCCTGCTCGCTCATTTCAGCGTAGTTGGTGCGCCTGAGTTTGTCGACCTGGGCCTCCAGGGCGCTGCGCTCGGGCAGGCGCGCAAGGGCTTCCACGGTGTCGACAAACTGGTTTTCGATGCCCTCGGTGGGGATCAATCTTTCCTGCCCCGCCAGCCGGTTGAGCAGCTCGCCCTCCGGGGTGCCGTACCAGTGCCCGAGCAGCATGGCGGTGGTGGATTCCGGGCGCCGCTGCAACAGCGCCAGCATCTCCCGCAGCAATGCCACGTCCTCACCCTGCATGGCGTCAAGGCCCGCGTGGTCCACCAGGCTGTGCACCGCCGGCTTGTGCAGCAACAGGGCGATGGCACCCTGGGCCAGGTTGGAGTAGCCCTGGCCCGGCGGTGCCGCGCGACGCTGCTTGGGCGCGGGTCCGGATGCCGGCGGCGGTGGTTCGTCCCGGTTGGGGGGGGGCGCCGGCGGCGGCTCCGCCTGCGCCTCCAGCTGCAGCAGGCTGTGCAGTTCGAGCCCGGTGCGTCGGGCAAGTTCCCGGTACATCAATTCCCGGTAAACCCCCTCCGGGAGTTGGCGCAGGTAGGGCAATGCCAGCTTGCTCAGGCGGGCGCGGCCGTCGAGGCTGTCGATGTCCAGGTCCTCAGCGACCGCATTGAACAGGAATTCCTCCAGCGGCTGGGCTTGCGCCAGGAGGGCCTCGAAGCCGTCCTGGCCCCCGGCGCGCACGGCGTCGTCCGGGTCCTGGCCCTCGGGCAGGAACAGGAAGCGGGCGGCGCGGCCGTCCTCCATGCAGGGCAGGGCGGCCTCCAGGGCGCGGAAGGCGGCCTTGCGCCCGGCGGCATCCCCGTCGAAGCAGAACACCACCTCCGGGCACAATCGGTAGATGCGCTCGAGGTGGTCGCGGCTGGTGGCGGTGCCCAGCGTGGCAGTGGCGTTGTTGATGCCGTGCTGGGCGAGGGCGATCACGTCCATGTAACCCTCGACGACAAGCATCCGCTGCAGGCTGCGATTGGCCTGGCGCGCCTGGTACAGGCCGTAAAGCTCGCGGCCCTTGTGGAATATGGGGGTCTCCGGGGAATTGAGGTACTTGGGTTTGTCGTCGCCGAGGACGCGCCCGCCGAAGGCGATCACCCGGCCCCGCTGGTCGCGGATCGGGAATACCACCCGGTCGCGGAAGCGGTCGTAGGTCTTGCCGGCCTCGTTCTGCACCAGCATGCCGGTCTCCAGCAGGCGCTTGCGCATGGCGTCATCGCCGCCGAACTGCTGTAGCAGGTTATCCCAGCCCGGGGGCGCGAAGCCGAGGTCGAACTGCTTGGCGATCACCCCGGTCAGGCCCCGCTGCTTGAGATAGTCCACCGCGCGACTGGCCTGGGGGTGCTGGCGCAGCTGCTGCTGGTAGAAGCGGGCGACCTGTTCCAGCAGGTCGTACAGCGGCTTGTGGCTGACCTGGGGGGCGGCGCGGCCGCCGGTCTGCTCCCGCGGTACTTCCAGGCCCAGGGTGCCGGCGAGGGTATCCACCGCCTGGGGGAAGTCCACGTTCTCGTAATCCATGACGAAGCCGAGGGCATTGCCGCCGGCGCCGCAGCCGAAACAGTAGTAGAACTGCTTGTCGGGGTTGACGCTGAAGGAGGGGGTCTTCTCCTCGTGGAAGGGGCAGCGGGCGGTGTAGTTCTTGCCGGCCTTTTTCAGTTTTACCCGGCGGTCGATAACCTCCACGATGTCCAGCCGCGAGAGCAGATCATCGAGGAAGGTTTGGGGTATCCGTCCGGCCATGGGGTATCGGTATCTTGCTGGTGCGTGTCTGCGCTATGGCGGCAGTCGACGCGTTATTGAACCACGCCTGCGGGTTTTGTACAGCCCGGGTGAGCGCGCTCCCGGGCCATGACCAAACGCGTCGGGCCGAATTTATTCGGCCAACCCACGCTGGAAAAGCGCAAGCGCGAGGTTCAATTTACCCTGGCCGAATAAATTCGGCCCTACAAAAACAGGTTTAGCCCAGGCGCGCCTTGACGATCTTGCTCACCGCGCCCATGTCGGCGCGGCCCTGGAGTTTGGGCTTGAGCTGGCCCATCACCGGCCCCATGTCCTGCATGCCGCTGGCGCCGGCGGCGGCAATGGCCGCGTCCACCATCTCGGTGATTTCATCGTCACTCAGGGGGGCGGGGAGGAATTCCTGCAGGACGGCGATCTCGCGGTTTTCCTGCGCGGCCAGCTCCTCGCGGCCGGCCTGCTGATACTGCTCGGCAGAGTCCCGGCGCTGCTTGACCATCTTGTCCAGGATCGCGAGCACGCGGGCGTCGTCGAGCTCAATCCGCTCGTCGACTTCAATACGTTTGATTTCGGCCTGGATCAGCCGGATGGTGCCCAGGCGCTCCTTGTCCCGCGCCTTCATGGCGGCTTTCATCGCCGCCTTGATGGTCTCGACAAGGGTCTGGTCACTCATGGAAGGGGGAGCTGTACCTTAGTACAGGCGGACGCGCTTGCGGTTTTCCCGGGAGAGTTTCTTCTGGTGACGCTTGACGGCAGCCGCGGCGGCGCGCTTGCGCACGGTGGTGGGCTTCTCGTAGTTCTCGCGCTTGCGGACTTCAGAGAGAATGCCGGCTTTCTCGCAGGAGCGCTTGAAGCGACGCAGGGCGACGTCAAAGGGCTCGTTTTCCTTGACCTTGATGTGAGGCATTAAATCAGTACCTGTTTACGATAATTTAGGGCCATTGCCGCCAACACGAGCAGACAACGCCGGAAAGGGCGCGAATTCTATACACAAAACGCCCATTTTGCAAAGCCCGGAAATTGGGGACGGATACCAATTAAGGCCCGCCCCCCGCCGCCACAAAAAAGGGGGACGGATACCAATTTCGGGGTCCTTCCCGCCGGGGTTGGCTATCATTTAATGGGCTAAATGGGGACGGATACCAATTGGCAAAAAGGGGACGGATACCAAGTAGCGAGGGGCTCCCGCCGGGGTTGGCTATCATTTAATAGGTATCCGTCCCCAATTGTTTGAATTGGTATCCGTCCCCATTTGTTTGAATTGGTATCCGTCCCCATTTGTTTGGGCCATGACTCGGGGTCGCGGAGGCCGTATCATGCCCCTCCTTATCCGCTTGGATTGACTGATGCGCGTTCTGGGACTGGAAACTTCCTGCGACGAGACCGGCGTGGCCCTGTTCGACACGGACCGGGGCCTGCTGGCGCACGGCCTGTTCTCCCAGGTGGACATCCACGAGGAGTACGGTGGCGTGGTGCCGGAGCTGGCCTCCCGGGACCACATCCGCAAGGCGCTGCCCCTGCTGGAGCAGCTGCTGGCGGACGCGGGCTGCAGCGGCAGCGATATCGATGCCGTGGCCTACACCGCCGGCCCCGGCCTGGTGGGCGCCCTTATGGTGGGGGCAACCCTGGCCCGTGCCCTGGCCTGGGGCTGGGGGGTGCCGGCCCTGGGCGTGCACCACATGGAAGGCCACCTGCTGGCGCCCATGCTCGAGGCAGACCGCCCGGACTTCCCCTTCGTGGCCCTGCTGGTCTCCGGCGGTCACACTCAACTGGTGCGGGTGGATGCCATCGGTGAATACCGGCTGCTGGGGGAGTCCCTGGACGATGCCGCCGGCGAGGCCTTTGACAAGGCGGCCAAGATGCTGGGCCTGCCCTACCCCGGGGGGCCGCATATCGCCCGCCTGGCCGAGCAGGGCGACCCGGCGCGCTTCGACTTTCCCCGCCCCATGGTCAACCGCCCGGGCCTGGACTTCAGCTTCAGCGGCCTCAAGACCTACACCCTGAATACGGTGAAAGACTGCGCTGCCGGCGGCGAGCTCAGCGAGCAGGACAAGTGCGATATCGCCCGCGCCTTCGAGGAGGCGGTGGTGGCCACCCTGGTGATCAAGTGCCGCCGCGCGCTGAAGCAGGAGGGCCTGGACACTCTGGTGATGGCCGGCGGTGTCAGCGCCAACCGCAACCTCCGCGCCAGCCTGCAGGCGGCCCTCGCCAAGCAGCGCGCCCGGGTGTTCTACCCGGCCCCGGAATTCTGCACCGACAATGGCGCGATGATCGCCTATGCCGGGGCCCAGCGCCTGCTGGCGGGGCAGCGGGATGGCGAGGCCCTGCCGGTGCGCCCCCGCTGGCCCATGGCGGAGCTGCCGCCCCTGTATGAAGAAGGGGCAGGCGGTTGATGGATACCGTCTTCATTCGTGAGCTGCGCATCGACACTGTCATAGGCGTCTACCCCTGGGAGCGGCAGATACGTCAGCAGCTGGTGCTGGACCTGGAAATGGCCTGGGATAACCGCCTGCCGGCCCAGGGCGATGACCTGGCGCAGGCCCTGGATTACGCTGCCGTTTCCAGCCGGGTGACCGAGCTGGTAGCCGGGAGCAACTTCGAGCTGATCGAGACCGTGGCCGAGCGCGTGGCGGCCCTGGTACTTGAGGAATTTGCCGTGCCCTGGCTGCGCCTGCGGGTGAGCAAGCCCGGGGCGGTGGCCACGGCCCGGGACGTGGGCGTGCTGATCGAGCGCGGGGAGCGGCCCTGATGGCACAGGTGTACCTGGGCCTGGGTTCCAATATCGAGCGCGAGCGCTACCTGGTGGCAGGTCTGGATGCGCTGGAGGCACTCTACGGCGAGCTGCAGTTATCCTCGGTCTACGACAGCGAGGCCATCGGCTTTGCCGGGCGGCCCTTCCTGAATATGGTGGTAGGCGTGCACACCGACAATCCGGTGGGAGAGATGGCCCGCGTGCTACGCCGGATCGAGATCGAGCACGGGCGTCCACCGGACGCGACCCGCTACAGCCCCCGCCAGCTGGATATTGATATCCTCACTTACGACGACCAGGTGGGGGACGTGGAGGGCGTGCTCCTGCCCCGCCCGGAAATTCTGTACAACGCCTTCGTCCTGCGCCCCCTGGCGGAGCTGGCCCCGGACGCCCGGCACCCGGAGAACGGGCTGACCTACGCCGAGCTGTGGCAGCGCTATGACCGTGGCTCCCAGGCCCTGCAGCGGGTGGACTTCAGCTGGCGCGGACGCCTGATATCCCGGGCGGAGTGACGACGGGTTAAAGCACCAGCCCCAGGCCGCCATCCACCGCCAGGACCTGCCCGGTGATGTAGGGCGCCTCCTCCGCGAGGAACCCTACCGTCCGCGCGATATCCTCCGGATTCCCCAGCCGTCCCAGGGGCGTGCGCGCCAAGAGCTGCGCCCGCGCCTCGCCATCGTAAGCGTCCTCATTTTCTGGCCACAGGATCGCTCCCGGCGCCACGCCATTGACCCGCACCTCGGGCCCCAACTCCAGCGCCAGGCTGCGGGTCAGGGAGGCCAGCCCGGCCTTGGCCGCGCAGTAGGCGTTGTAGTCCCGCAGGGGCCGCTCGGCATGCAGGTCGATCAGGTTCACCACGCTGCCCCCGGCCGCACGCAGCCCGGGCAGCAGCGCCTGCACGAGAAAGTAGGGCCCTTTCAGGTTGGAGCCGAGCATGGCATCAAACTCTGCCTCGGTCGCACTCTCTATCGGCGTCGCCGCAAACCCCGAGGCATTGTTCACCAGCAAATTGGGGGACGGATACGTATTTAAGAAGCGCGCACCCAGCTCGCGCACGGCCTCGATATCCTCCAGGTCTGCTTGCCAGAGGCTGCAGCTGTCAGCGCGGGCCTCGTTCAATTCGTCGGCCAGCTTATTGGCCGCTGCCGCCGAGTGGCGATAGTGCAGGGCAACGGTGTAACCGCGGCCGTGCAGGTGGCGGCACAGGGCGGCACCGATGCGCTGGGCACCGCCGGTCACCAGGGCGATTTTATTCATCGCGCAGCGCCTCCAGGCGTCGGATCTGCTCATCCGCAATGGCCTGCCCGAGAGCTTTGCCAGTGAGGCCCTGTTCCCGGAATTCTAGGGCCGTCACGGATTGCGCCACCGCCAGGGCCCGGCGCAGGTAATCCGCCTGGGGGTAGGGTCTGGATTCCAGCCCTTCCCGGCCGCGGGCATCCGCCTCGCAGGCCAGCAGGAACTCCTCGAACTGCTCCGGCTGGCGCAGTGCGCCGGTGCCCCTGAGCAGCTTGAGCAGGGTCTTGCCCCGCAGCTCCCGGGCGCGGTGGCAGTGCAGGTGATATTCGCAGACCGTGAGCGCGAGCTGGCGATGGCGATTGGGCACCTTCAGGCGCTCACAGAGCCGCTTTACCAGCGGCAGACCCCGGTGCTCGTGGGCGATATGGCGGGGCAGCTCGGCCTCTGGTGTGATGGCCTTGCCCAGATCGTGCACCAGGGCGGCGAAGCGCACGGTGGTGGCCGGAGACAGGCGGGCCGCCTGCTCCAGCACCATCAGGGTGTGCACCCCCGTGTCCACTTCCGGGTGGTGCTCGGGCGTCTGGGGTACTCCGAACAGGGCGTCGACTTCCGGCAACAGTGCTTCAAGGGCGCCGCAATCCCGCAGCACCTGGACAAACACCGCCGGGTCTTGCTCGCGCAGGGCGCGCTCCATCTCCACCCAGAGCCGCTCCGCGGGCAGGTGCGCCAGCTCCCCCTGTCGTGTGATTTCGGCCATCAGGGCCAGGGTCTCGGGCGCTACCCCGAAGCCCAGGTGGGCGTAGCGCGCGGCAAATCGCGCCACACGCAGCACTCTCAGGGGGTCCTCCACAAAGGCCTCGGACACGTGGCGCAACAGCCGTGCTGCAAGGTCCCGCTGACCACCGTAGGGATCAATAATCTCGCCATCGGGTGTTTTGGCCATGGCGTTGATGGTCAGGTCCCGCCGCTGCAGATCCTCTTCCAGGGTCACATCCGGATCGTAGTGCACCTCGAAGCCGGTGTAGCCATGGCCCTTCTTCCGTTCGGTGCGGGCGAGGGCGTATTCCTCCTTGCTCTCGGGGTGCAGGAACACCGGAAAATCCCGACCCACCTGCTGAAAGCCCTGGTCCAGCAATTCCTGCGGCCGGGCACCGACCACCACCCAGTCGCGCTCGCTATGGGGATAGCCCAGCAGTTGGTCGCGGACGGCGCCGCCGACGAGGTAAATATTCATTCGCGAGTTCAGGCCGAGGTTGAGGCTGGCACTGTAGAGGGGAATGGGGTGGGGCTCAAGCGGCTTGGGCGTTGCGCGGCAACTGCCCGCCCGGCAAACTGGGCGCTCCTCAGCCTTCTGCAACAGGGACGATGATGCCCCAGACAATCCTGGTTACCGGCGGCGCGGGCTATATCGGCTCGCACACCTGCGTCGCCCTGCTGGCAGCGGGCTACCGACCGCTGGTGCTGGATAACCTGAGTAACAGCGACCCGGAAGTATTCAAGCGGCTGCAGCAGATCACCGGTGAAGCGATCCCCTTTGTGCACGGGGATATCCTCGACCGCGCGGTGTTGGCCAGGGTGTTTGCCGAGCATCCCATTGACGGGGTAATTCATTTTGCCGGGCTGAAGGCGGTGGCGGAGTCGGTTGCGAATCCGCTTGCCTACTACCGGAACAATGTGAGCGGCACCGTGAACCTGCTGGAGACCATGGGGGCGGCGGGGGTGCGCTCGCTGGTGTTTTCGTCCTCGGCCACGGTCTACGGAAACCCGGCCAGCAACCCGATCCAGGAGAGCTTTCCCCGCCACGCCACCAACCCTTACGGCCACACCAAGCTGGTGATAGAGGACATACTCGCCGCCCTCAATACCGCGGAGCCCGGCTGGCGGCTCGCTTGCCTGCGGTATTTCAACCCGGTCGGCGCGCACCCCAGCGGGCTGATTGGCGAGGACCCCCAGGGTATGCCCAATAACCTGATGCCATTCATTGCCCAGGTAGCCGTGGGCAGACGCGAGTGCCTGCGCGTGTTTGGCGATGACTACCCCACGCCGGACGGCACCGGGGTGCGTGATTTCATCCACGTGATGGACCTGGCGGCGGGTCATGTGGCGGCACTGGATTATCTCGCCGCGGAGGAGGGGCTGCTGTATGCCAACCTCGGCACCGGTCGCGGTACCAGCGTGCTGGAATTGCTGGCGGCGTTTGAGGCTGCCTGCGGTCGTGCTATACCCTACGAGGTGGCGGACCGCCGCCCCGGGGATATCGCCACCTGCTTCGCTGATCCCGCCCTGGCGCGGCAGGTGCTGGACTGGGAGGCGCGGCTTGGGCTGGATGCAATGTGTGCCGATGCCTGGCGCTGGCAGTCGGGCAATCCCGGGGGCTACCGCCGGGCCTAGCGTGCCACCCGGCCGTCCTTGCACTGGCAGCGGGTCCACTGGCCCGTTTCCAGGCAGTACATCGACAGGCAACCACCCCAGACGCAGCCCGTATCCAGGCCAATCACATTGGGCCCTTCGGTCTTGCCCTCAATCGAGGCCCAGTGGCCGAAGAGGATGGTGTCGTCCCGGGTCTTGCGCTCGGGGTGGCTGAACCAGGCGGTGACCTTCTTGCTGCTGGTGGGGGTGGGCCCCTTGCTGGTGAGGTCCAGCTCCCCCTCCCTGGTGCAGAAGCGCATGCGGGTCAGATAGTTGGTGATCAGGCGCAGGCGGTCGATGCCGGTGAGGTCATCGGACCAGGTGGCAGGCAGGTTGCCGTACATCTGGCGCAGGAATTCGGTGCAGTCCGGGCTTTGCAGCCGGTCCTCCACTTCCTGGCTGCGGGCCAGGGCGTCCTCCACGCTCCACTGGGGCGGGATACCGGCGTGGACCATGGTGAAGCCGTTTTCGTAGTGGACCAGGGGGCGATGCAGCAGCCAGTTGAGCATCCGGTCCCGGTCAGGGGCGGCGAGCACCTTGTCCAGGGTGTCGGAGCGGTTGGGCGCCCGGGTGCCCGCCGCCACCGCCAGCAGGTGCAGATCGTGGTTGCCCAGCACCAGCTCCAGGTTGTCCCGCATATCGTAGAGAAAGCGCAGGGTTTTCAGGCACTTGGGGCCACGATTGACGATGTCGCCCACGGACCAGAGCTTGTCCCGGTCGGGATTGAACTGCACCGCCTTGAGCAGGTGCTTGAGGGGCCCGAGGCAGCCCTGGATGTCGCCGACGGCATAGGTCGCCATGGAAGCGCCTCAGTGCAATGCGTTGGGCTTGTGCAGGGTGAACACGGGGATCGGCACGTCGAAGGCAGGCTGCTGCGTGGGGTCGACCTCGTCGTCCTCGCCCTGGACGATCATGGTGTAACTGCCCTCCATACAGCCCACCGGCGTGGGCAGGGTAGCGCCGCTGGTATAGCGGAACTGCTCACCGGGCTCAATCAACGGCTGTTCGCCCACCACGCCCTCGCCACGGACCTCCTGCACCGCGTCGTTGGCGTCGGTGATAATCCAGTGGCGGGACAGCAACTGTACCGGCACCTCGCTGCCATTGTGGATGGTGATGGTATACGCAAAGGTGTACTGGTCCCGCTCCGGGTCAGAGTGGCTGGCGAGATAGGTGGTCAGCACGTGCACGCGCACGGCGCGCGGGTCGAATTCGGTCACGGTGGGGTTATCCGTCTACAGCATTGGCCAGGTGAATGAAGTCTATCAGTTCCAGTGTCTCCGATCGGCAGCCGGGTTCCAAGCCCAGGGCAATGATCGCGTCATCATCCAGCAGCCCTTTCAGGTTGTTGCGCAGGGTCTTGCGCCGCTGGGAAAAGGCGGCCTGCACCACCCGCTTCAGCTGGCGCGGGTCGCAGTCCGGCCAGGGGGAGGTCTGCCGCGGCACCAGGCGCACGATGGCCGACTGGACCTTGGGGGGCGGGTAAAAGGCGCTCGGTGGCACGTCGAACAGGTGTTCCACCTCGCACAGGTACTGGGCCATGATCCCCAGCCGCCCCCAGGCCTTGCTGCCCGGGGAGGCCGCCAGGCGCTGCACCACCTCCAGCTGCAGCATAAAGTGCATGTCCTTGATATGCCTGGAAAAATCCAGGAGGCGGAAGATCAGCGGTGTGGAGATGTTATAGGGCAGATTGCCGACGATCCGCAGGGGCTTGTCTCCCTCAACAAGGCTGGCAAAGTCGAATTTCAGGGCGTCGGCGCTGTGCAGCTTGAAACCAGGGTGAATACTGAAGGCAGCCAGCAGCCCCGTGACCAGGTCCCGGTCCAGCTCTACTACATCCAGCCTGCAACCGCTGGTAACCAGGGCCTGGGTCAGCGCACCCTGGCCGGGGCCGATCTCTACCAGGTGGTCGCTCTCCAGGGGGTGGATGGCGGAGGCGATACGGCTGATGATGGCCTGGTCCTGGAGGAAATTCTGGCCGAAGCGTTTGCGGGGGGTGTGGGTGCCTGGTTTCTTTGCCATGGGCGCATTTTACTGGGGATCGGTGTGATTACTACAAACGTCGCCACTGAATGTCAGAGTTCTGCTAAACTGCCGCCCGTTCAAATCCCGTCACCGGATCCAGGTTACAAGAAGACCGTATGACCCTCCGCCAGTATTTCAGCCTGATCGACGTGCAGGCCCGCATGTTGCTGAAGGCAGACTCCTCCAGGTTCAAGCTGGGTGTGCTCTGGTGGTTCCTTGAGCCGCTGATGTGGGTTTGCGTGTTCTATATTGTGTTTGCCCTGATTCTGGACACGGGACGAAAGTCAGGGGATTTCATCTTCTTCCTGGCATGCGGCAAGTTTGCCTTTATATGGTTTTCCAAGACGGTGTTACAGGCGTCGGGGAGCATTGTCGCCAGCCAGGGGCTGATTGGCAAAGTCAATATGCCCAAGTCGTTGTGGCCCATGTCGGCGATTCAGGAGAGCCTGTACCGCCAGTCGTCCGTCTATTTGCTGCTGGTGATATTGTTGCTTATTGGCGGTGTAAATCCTGCCTGGGCCTGGCTGTGGATGATCCCGGTCGTACTGGTGATGTACCTGCTGATTGTGGCCTGCGGCCTGGTGGGATCCTGCCTGGTTTGCCTCGTGCGCGACTTCCAGAAGTTTATACCACTGGGGATGACCTTCCTGCTCTTTACGTCCGGGATCTTCTGGGATGTGCGCGATATACCGAACACTGACAAGGCTGACATGTTACTGGCCCTGAATCCGCTGGCGTTCATGATTGATGCCCATCGCCAGGTACTGCTGCATGCAGCCAGCCCCGACGCTGCGCATCTGCTGGCAATTGCCGTTGGTTCGGGAGTTGTAATTTTCCTGACCAACATCTACATGCAGCGTTACAGCCAGTATCTGGCCCTGAAGGTGCTCACCTGATGAGTGAGCAGGGTAAAAGCGTAATGCTGGAGCTGAAGGATGTTTCGCTCAACTTCCAGAGTAGCAAGGGCAGCTTTGACGACGGCGTGCACCGTGTGCTGGATGGAGTTTCCTTCAAGCTCTATGAGAATGAGACGCTGGGAATTATAGGCCGCAATGGGGTGGGGAAAACCACCATGCTGCGGATCATGGCCGAAATTCTTGCGCCCACTCGCGGGGAGGTCAGGAAAAGGCCGGGCAAAACAGCGTCACTGCTGACTATTGGCCTGGGGCACAAAGTGGACTTGAGCGGCCGGGACAATGCCATGCTGTCGGCAATGTTACAGGGGGCGAGCAAGTCAGAGGCGGAGGGCTACCTGGAGCACATCAAGGAGTTTTCCGAGCTTGGGGACTCCTTTGAAGAGCCGGTTAAAACCTACTCCGCGGGAATGAAATCCCGCCTTGGCTTTACCACCGCATTATTGACCCACGTAGACATCCTGCTGGTGGACGAAATCCTCAGCGTGGGTGACGCCGAGTTCAGAAAGAAGGCCGAAAAGGCCATGAAAGAGCGAATGGCCGGGGAACAGACGGTGGTGTTTGTTTCGCACTCGGATGCCCAGGTCAAGATGCTGTGTGACCGCGCTATCTGGATTGACCAGGGCCGTATTTGTGCGGAAGGAGAGCCCAAAGAGGTCATAGCCGAATACCGCGCATCAATGAAAAAATAGGTATTCGCGGTCACTCAATTTTGCTAAATCCCACTACCTCGCCATGACTCTTGCGGTAATCTCTTCTGACGCCATCCCACGTGGCGCGGGCAGTGATCGCCAGAAACTTCTTCCGCTCGAATTTTGCATAGTGCCTGAACGTCATAAAGAACCCCGGAATCTTGACCAGCAGGACCAGCGGGTAGAACAGGCCTGAGGCGATTCGATACAGCTCAAGCCTGTTGCGATAGGTGTAGTACACCTTCCAAAGGGGATGGTAGACATCCTGCTGATTGACCAGCGTCTCACAATCGTGGCGGAAGCGCATGGCCGGCACGAACCAGTGGCGAAATCCGGCCTTGCGTGACTCCAGCACGTAAATAATGTCATCGGCGTAGATGAACAGCTCGCTGCGAGGCAGGTCTATCCTTCCTTCCCGAATGTTGGCCAGGCGTATAAAGCAGCCGACAAATGACGACGTATCGACATCCAGCGGAATTTCGCTCTGGTAAGCTTCGTCGCTGACGTGGAAGCCCATGCGCCCTTTCCCCGCGGTGCCCAGGAACTCCCCGAAGTGCCAGAAAGGATTCTTGCTTGGCCGGTTCATCTCGCTGATGCGAACGCCGTCCGGCAGGTACACCGCGCCGGCCATGCTGCCCACGTCTTCGGGGATAGTCAGCGCATTGAAGGTCTCTACCACGTCCGGTTCCGGGTAGGCATCATCGTCAAAGCACACCAGCCATTCGGCATCGGGCAATTCTTGTGCCGCATGGGCAAACCCCCGATTGAAACCACCGGCCCCGCCGAGGTTGCTTTCACTGTGAATGATCACAAGTCTCGGGTCTGCCAGCGAATCCAGCCACTTGCCGGTCTCGTCGGTGGAGGCATTGTTGACGACAACAACGCGATAAAACGGGTTTTCAAGGGTCCTGGCTATCGTTTCCTTCAGCTTTTCGAGCCTGTTGAAGGTGACTATAACAGCGACAAGATTTCCCGGATGGGACACGTCAGACCGGCTCGACAAAGAAGGGCGGAATTCTCTCGTCCTGCTCGCGTAAAGTCAGGAAGCGTCTCGCGGCGTCAAGCGCCTCGGCAATGGTGACATCCATATCGAGGTAGCGGTAGGTCCCCAGGCGCCCAATAAAGGAAACACCCCGTTCACTTCGCGCTTTCTGCACGTAGTCTCGCAGCATGGCCTGTTCCTGCGTCAGGCGGATGGGATAATAAGGTATGTCTCCTGCCTCGCAGGCGCGGCTGTACTCCTCGAAGCAAACAGTCTTGTCGTGCTCTTCCCAGGGCGAAAAATACTTGTGTTCGGCGATACGGGTGTAGGGAACTGATTCATCGCCATAGTTCATGACGGCACAACCCTGGTAATCGCCCTCGCCGCGAACCTGCCTGAAATCGAGCGTGCGGTAGCCGAGTCGGCCAGATTCATAATTAAACCAACCGTCGATAGGGCCAGTATAGAAAACATGGTCGAAGGCGCCTGCATCCTCGCGCTGAAAAGGTGTGCCAAGCCTCACGTCAATGGACGGGTGGTCGAGGATCTGCTCAACGATAGCCGTGTAGCCGTGCTCGGGCATGCCCTGGTACTTGTGGAAAAAGTAGTTGTCGTCGTAGGTGAACCGAAGCGGCAGGCGCTTGAGGATGCTCGCAGGCAGTTCGCTCGGGTGGCAGCCCCACTGCTTCTGGGTGTAGCCCTTGAAGAAGGCTTCATACAGTTCGGGGCCCACAAAGCGCAGTGCCTGTTCTTCAAAGGTCTGGGGATCCTCGATGCTGAGGTCCGCCCTGGATTCAATAAAGGCGCGAGCCTCATCGGGCGAGAAGGTCTTGCCGAAGAACTGGTTGATGGTGTGGAGGTTGATCGGCAGTGAAAACACCTGGCCCTGGGTCGTGGTCTTCACCCGGTTTGTGTAGGGCATGAATCGCGTGTAACGATTCAGGTAGGCCCACACCTCCTCGTTGTCGGTATGGAAAATGTGAGGGCCGTACTTGTGCACCATGACGCCGGTTTCCGGGTCGCGCTCGGTGTGGCAGTTGCCCGCAACGTGCGGGCGGCTTTCCAGGACCTGGACGAGATATCCGGCCTCGGCAAGCTCGCGGGCTACAACCGCCCCGGAGAAGCCGGCGCCGACGATGGCGATGTGCTGAACATTGGGCATTTGAATCTACTGCCAGGTAGTGGCGTTTTCGGGCGCCTGATCAAACCGCGGCATTATTCCCGAGATGGACGTAGAAGTCGAGCGGCGGACTTATAACCCGGGCCTGTGAGACCCCTACTACTGCAAATGCTAATACGCATTTTTGTTGATGAAGCCCTTGAATATCGTCAGAAAAATAATCTTGAGATCAAGCCAGATCGACCAGTTCTCAATGTAGTATAGGTCATGCTCAATCCGTTGCTTCAAGTCGGTATCGCCGCGCCATCCATTGACCTGTGCCCAACCAGTGATACCTGCCTTGACCATATGCTTTTGCATGTAACTGGGGATTTCCTCCTTGAACTGTTCAACAAAGACGGGACGCTCCGGTCTTGGTCCAACTATCGACATGTCTCCCTTCATGACATTCCAGAACTGGGGAAGCTCATCTAAAGAAGTCTTGCGAAGGAATCTACCTACGGCGGTCGCGCGAACCTCGCCACTTCTGGCCCATTTCGGACCCGTGCCATCCTCTACGTTGATCGGCATACTGCGAAACTTGAGCATCTGAAAGGGCCTTCCGTTCCAACTCAGCCGTTCCTGCCTGTAGATTACTGGCCCACGACTGCTCAGCTTCACGGCACATGCTATAAGAAGCATCAAAGGGCTCAAAAGAATCAGAATCAAAATGGCGATAAGCTTGTCTTCAACGGCCTTCACCCACCTATTCAATCCGTCCATTGGAGTGACCGAAATATTGATCACAGACATATCGGCGATACTGCTAATTGAGTGATTGATCAAGCGATATCCGAAAAAATCAGGCACGAGTCGAATATCCGATGTGGTTTGCCGCAATCCTCTGATAATATGTTCGATAAGGTCCGCATCCTTGAGCGGCATGGCGAGCCAAATTTGATCAGGGTTATTGTTCATCGCGTACGCTAAACCCTCCTCAATGTTGCCCTGCCTTACGTGTTCAGGAAGGCTCTCGGGACTTGAAGAGAAGTATGCGAGTACGTTAAGCCCGGTCTCGGGGGAGGCGGACAGAGTCTCAAAGACTCGTCTCCCGGGTTCTCCCTTTGCAAAAAGAATGATGTGACGCAGGTTATAGCCTTTCGCCCTTAATCGCTTGAGAAGATTCCTGAGAAGGAATCGGCAGGAAAGAATCCCTGACCCTCCTCCTACATACCAGATTATCAGCCAGGCGCGAGAGTAACTTTCAGAGGTCTTAGTGATGACAGAGAGTATTGCTAGAATGGCGAAGACAATTGTCCACGCCATCAGTACGGCGACGAATTCCTGGAGGTAATCCTCGCCTCTCCAGGGGCGATAGGCGTCAAACGCCTGCAAAATCAAAACCTGGATGGGGATCGAAAATAGCACGGCAATCTGATAGAGAAGGATGCTTGGCGGACTATGATCGCCGGCGAAGACGAAGGCATAGCCAAGGCCACAGAACAACAACGACAATGCCAGGTCCGCCAGGCGCATGAACCAGAGAAGTAAGCTGGAGTGTTCGCGTAAGTGTCCTTTAGCTTGCAATGCGGTAAATTCCTGTAAAAACAGAATCTTAGGGGAAGAAATTAGAGTGTAAACGGGATGCTAACACTGGACTGGTGTCAAGACTAGCGGAGTAGGTCCCAACAATGTCGGATGCATCCGAGGTGTTTTTTTGGTTGCCAAAGCATGTCGTTGTCAAATCGGCAAGATGAGTTTCTGCATTGATATGACAGACTCCGCTATGCTGAAGCAGTTCAACCGCGCTAAATTCTGTAGCGGACCAGGCCGGTGATTGAATATGTCATCGCGCCTGCTTGTTGTGTAGGCTATGGCCGCTAACTCGCTAGTAGCGTCAGGGTTGTCAGCGTGGGATGTGTTTCACGGTTGCCGTCACCGGCATCTGTAAGTGAAGAAGTGACTGTAGGGCAAGGTCCAGCAGAAGGGTTTTGATGTCGAGAATTATTACTTTTGGAACATTTGATTTGTTCCACTTTGGCCACTTGCGGATACTCCAAAGAGCGAGACAATTGGGAGACTATCTGGTTGTCGGCGTTTCCTCGGATGATCTTAATTTCAGCAAGAAAGGCAGGTACCCAATCTTCTCTCAAGAGCACCGTATGGCTATAGTCAAAGAAATTAAGGGTGTAGATGCGGTATTTACGGAAGAGAGTCTCGACAAGAAACGTGAATACGTTGAGAACTGGAACGCAGATGTCCTGGTGATGGGCGATGATTGGAAAGGTGCATTTGATGACCTATCGGATATCTGTCAGGTGACTTACCTGGATCGCACCCCAGATCTTTCAACGACTGAGTACAAGCATATCATTCGCAACATAATCGACAATTTCTAGGCGTGTCAGAAAAGCTGGAAAAATGGATATTCCGCGGTAAGTCCCGGCCCAAAAGATATGCGCTGGCGTTCGCTTCGGCAGTCCTGCTGGTTCCCATCTTTCCTCCCTGGCGAGTTGGCCGCGACATATTCAAAATGTTCTGGAATGGTGATTTCTACCGTGCCGTGCACGCGAGCCTATGGCTATATAACCATAGTTACATGCGATTCAATACAATGGGTCTTGGATTTAATATCGGCGCAGTTCTAGCGGACGACGCACGAAAGCAGCTTTACGTGAGTCGCTTTCCAATGAATTCCGCTCTTTCAACCGACCACGAAAAGCTTGTATTGAGCGGCTTGGAGGAAGATAGCAATTCCAAGTACTGGCGGGAAGAGTTTGACAAGAAGTTTGATGACTTCCACTTGGAGATCAAAAGCTACTCATCACTTAAGCTCGCACGGCACCAAACCAGGCGATCAGTTCGCGAACATGATGCGATAGTGGCACTGGACGAGATGATGAAGTTATACGAGTCCCTGCCTGGAAAATTGTTTCTGATAAGTGGAACCTTCCTTGGCATGATCCGAGAGCAGCGATTCCTTGAGCATGACTACGATATTGATCTGGGGTGCTTCTACGAAGAAGTTGACTGCGAAGCACTTATGTCGGCTATAGCTTCCAGCAAGACATTTTTCATTAAAGAAGTGTGCTATTTTTCTGAGTTTAAGAATGGCGAATTCCAAAGAAGCGCAAAGCCTCTCGTTATAAAGCTTATACATTCTAGCTACCTGACTATTGATATATTTCTACACTTTGAGGAACCGACAACGTACGTGCACGGTTCTTCAATTCATCTGTGGGAGAATACGAAATTTGACCTGGCAAAGTACGATTTTTACGGAATGAAATGCTGGGGCGCAGACGATTATGATAGGTATCTAACCGAAAACTACGGAGATTGGCGCGTTGAAAAAAAGGAGTTTGACTGTGATAAAGACACGCCCAACCTGCGCGCGCCTGATACGCCGCAATTCTTGCTCTATCTAAGAGATAACTACGAGCAGCTGGGAGCGTAGATTTGCCTTGCAACCTGCGTAAGGAGCCGGATTGATGGCCAGAACAATTGTTCTACGTGCGATAAAAAGCAAGCTTCCTGAAGAATTATATGACTGGCTCTACCGGCAGTATTTTTTGGTTCGTAGAAAGTTACAATGGCGCTGGTTCAGGAAAGTATCTTTTGACCAAAAGCTAGCAGGTCCGGCGGTACGAAGAACGGCAGTTCTCCTGACTTCCATGGTGTCTTCTATGGAAGCACTAAGTCGCCTGAACGGTCAGTTTGAGGACGCTGTATCAGGCAGCGTATACCGCAAGTTACCCAGCAACCACGATTCTCATTCCTGCTATGCTTTGGTCACCACCAAGAGAGACTTTAATAAGCTTGTTACCCATCTAGCGAGCGTTGGCTTCGATGTAGCCGTGGGTCAAAAGAAACTGGGCAAATTCTCGCGAAACTATTTTCAAGAAGTTAATAGCTCCCGGCAGCCAGCAAGAATCAGCCAGCGTCACATCGCGAGCAATGGCGCAGTCTTGTTTAGTGATGATGTCTGTATACATTTATTCCCCCTGATTGAAGATACGAAAGACTACTACCAGTCGATAGCAGTCAATGGATACTTCAATGAGGTCAATCGCGAGCAATTTTTGTCAGAGAGTTTTCGAGTAAGTCTAGAAAATGCTGGCGAGTACGATTTCGATGTGGACGCAGTTTTTACGTGGGTCGACGGCGATGATCCCATCTGGAGCGAGAAAATGGCCGCGCATAGAAGAGCGGCAAACCAACTACCCCCAACGGCGGAAGTTAAGAGTCGTTTTAAATCAAGGGATGAACTTAAATACGCGGTGCGGGCGTTGCTGACGTATGCACCCTGGATAAGGAATGTATATTTAGTGAGTGATAATCAGATTCCAGATTGGTTATCGATTGAGTACCCCGTGAAAGTGATTTCTCACGAAGAAATATTCCCCAACCTGTCTGATTTACCAGTTTTCAACTCTCACGCGATTGAAGCCAACCTGCATCGGATTGATGGCCTTTCAGAGAACTATCTATATTTTAACGATGACGTCTTCCTCCGGTCCTCTGCGGCAAAAGCCGACTTTTTTGGGCCATTCGGCAGCTATTCAAAATTCTTTTACAGCGAAGCCACATATATTCCATTTGAGACTGACGACGATTTGATTCCTGTTGATCTGGCTGCAGCTAATAACTCCAAGCTCATTCACGAACTTTTTGGCTTTCAGCCCAGGCGAAAATTCCAACACACACCAATCGCCTTGAAGCGAAGCACAATAAGTGCACTTGAGGCGCGCTGTAAGAAAATCTTTGAGAGTACAAGTAGATCAAAATTCAGGTCACTCTCCGACTATTCTATCGCGTCTTCCCTGGCTCATCACTTCGGTTATGTTAATGGGTGGGCGAGCCCGGGATGCATTCGATACGATTACATCAATCTGAACGAAGATGCAGCGTTTCGGAGACTAGAACGATTGGTTGAAAACGATAAGCGCGTCGCCTGCTTTTGCGTGAATGATGTGGACACACAGCGAGATAATTTTGATCTTGAAGGCGTGATGAGCAACATCTATCCATTTCCAAGTGCCCTCGAAAGTGGTACGCGTCCAGAAATATCTGAAGATTAATCCGGGAGGACGGTTTATCTGATTGTGCTGAGTTGTTTTCGGATATAGCTCTTGATTCGGTGATGGAATCCTGATCGCAAAAACTACAGTTTCCACTTGTTCTCAAGGATGCTAATTTCATGTCTACTGTGAACGAAGAGGTCGTTGTAGAAATCCCAGCATTCAAGAAAATCGCTGTGAATGGGTTGAGGAGCAAGCAGCCAGTCGTTGTATGCGGCGCCAGGAGTACCTTCTATACTTGCCTAGGCCTTTCAAGTAGCAGGGTTCGTCAATTTGTAGTACGAGTAGCTGAGCGCTTGCATCGCTTCCATAATCTCCGGACCATGGTCGTATCCTTTCCTGTTTAGCACCTCAAGCACCAATTACGGTCTGTAAGCCGAGATGGTATTGATCGCACCGCGGAGAACAGAGTATTGAATACCCTCCACATCGATCTTGACCACATTAGGCACTCGATTATGGTTCGCTACATAGGTGTCCAACGGTGCGGTTTTCACCTTGACTGCGTCTTGAGAAGGCTTGAAGCCGGCAAAGAGTGAGTTAGATGAGCCCGATCTCAATGAAAGATAAAGCTCGGCGGTGCCGTCGACATTGGACAACGCGCATTCCTCAATAACAACCTTAAGTTGGTTTCGCGCGACGATTTGACGGGTGATCTTGGCGGTAGCAGGGGAGGTTCAAAGGCGACCACGTGGAACTTTGTGAATAGATCAGCGCATAATGAACCGCATAGTACAATGTTGGCGCCAACGTAATAAAACACGTTCTCGCCCCTCATTGAGTCAAGTAGAGACAGGAATTTTGTCATCGTGGGAGGCTCATGGCAAAACAGGCCGTTTTTGTGCAGTAGTCTTCGTGCCGCAGTGGTGTGGCCATCGATGATGTCGAGTTCAAAGTATTGCTGATAGCCTCGCATCACAATCCCGCTAAGCATAGGTTGTCGATATAAAATCGCTTAAACCGCGAAATTCTCTCAACAAGTCTGGTGAAAAATGCAGTGTGGGCAAAGATACTTAGGTAGAATTGCACTATAAGCTCGGGCTAATTGGTACTCCGCTGACATGAATGATTCCTTCTCTCCACTGGTGACGATCGTCATACCCGTGTTTAATGGCGAAAAGTATCTACAGGAAGCCATAGATAGCGCATTGTCCCAAACCTACCAAAATGTCGAGATCATCGTTGTTAACGACGGATCAACAGATTCTACCGAAGAAATCCTGAAGGGCTATTGCAGCCGTGTTAGATATTTCCGTAAGGACAACGGTGGGGTGGCGTCGGCATTAAATTTCGCGATCCGCCAGGCCACGGGCAGTTACATATCATGGCTTTCGCATGATGATCTTTATGTCCCTGAGAAAATAGCTGAACAAGTGGATCTTCTGCGGCAACTTGATGAAGCGGCGCGCGAAGAGACGATAGTATGGTCAAACTTCACTACCATTAATGAATTCGGTGAGGAGATGAATCAATACAGGTTTCAGGAAGAGCATCCTCGCGAAAAGCTCACGTTGCCTTTATATCCAATTCTGAGAGGTTTGATCCACGGCTGTACTTTGCTAGTCCCAACCCGGTTATACGCACATTACAACGGCTTTGACGAGCAACTGAAAGTAACACAAGACTATGATCTATGGTTTCGAATGTTTCGAACACAATCTCTGTTATTTTCTGAGACTCAGTCAGTACTCTACCGGAAGCACGCAGAACAGGGGTCAAAAAATATTGATCCTGAATACCGTGAGCTGAATGACTTCTGGATTCGCATGTTAAGGAGTCTAGGCAAGCGAGATATGCAACTAATGGCCGACAGCGTGGTAGAGTTTTACGAACAAACGCTAATCGCGTTGAAGCGAGCCAGGTTTTCGAGAACAAGGAAGTATGTGAAGTGGAAGTTGGTGCTTCACCTATTGGTTAACCCTGCGCGGGCATACGAGAAGGTGGTCAAGCGGAAGTAAATCACTGCAGCCCCGGTCTGGGTTTGGGGGAAAATTAGAGGGCAGTGCTGGTATTAGTTGCGTCACGGGCGCCTCGCCGAAGTGCCAGCAGCGATACTTTATTGGCAATATCCCGTAACAGATCGACCAAGGAGTCGAAGGAAAACTACCCGGGGAGTTCGAGGAGAAAAAGTGAAAGGACGAAGCAGCGAAACAGTGCTAATTATAGGTGGGACTGGGATGGCTGGCCACATGATTGCGGCCTATCTTAAGGAGCGCGGCCACCAGGTTTTCACTACGACGCGGCGGATAAGTTCCAGCGAAGTACTGTATTTTGATGCAGCAGAGGATCTGTACAAGATCTCGGATATCATAAGAGTTTATCAGCCCACAATGGTGGTAAATTGCATTGGTATACTGAACGAGGACGCGAATGAGCATAAGCATCTGGCTGTTCAACTAAATTCCTACCTACCACATTATCTGGATTCGATCGCCGCCCACCTTCATTTCAAGCTTTTTCATATCAGCACGGACTGTGTCTTCTCGGGGACGCGTGGTGGATACCTGGAGTCAGACACGCCGGACGCGGATACATTCTATGGAAGAAGCAAGGCGTTGGGCGAGGTGATAAATGACAGAAGCCTTACTATACGAACCTCGATCATCGGCCCTGATATGAATCCGAAGGGTATTGGATTACTGAATTGGTTCATGCGGCAGTCTGGTGAGGTAAAGGGTTTTAGTAAGGTGATATGGAGTGGCGTAAGCTCCCTTCAACTCGCGAAATCGGTGGAAACCCTTTTCTCCCAGGACGTCACCGGTTTGGTGCACCTCGTGAACAATCAGTTTATCGATAAGTTCCGCTTGCTTGAACTGTTCGCCAAGTACATGCATCCCGAGGTAAGAATTGTCGAGGATAGGTTCAGGATCTCGAACAAGAGCTTAAAGAATGGTCGCTCAGACCTGAATCTAACACTGCCTGATTACGAGAACATGATTGCGGAACTGTCCACGTGGATATCAGCTCACCCAGTCATCTATCCGGGTGTCTACCAACGCGCCAATAATTGAAGGGATATTGACTTGTCTGCCACGTCACCTCGTATGAAAGTAATGGTAATTGTCGGCACTCGGCCGGAGATAATTCGGTTGGCTTACACTATTCAGGAGATGGAAAACTATTTTGATGTTGTATTTGTGCATACTGGCCAGAACTATGACTACACTTTGAATCAGGTTTTCTTCGACGACTTTGCTTTAAGAGAGCCGGATTACTATCTTGAAACACCAGGCGGTCATTTGGGAGAAACCATTGGCAATATCATTGCTAGGTCATATGAAGTCATGGTCAAAGAAGGGCCTGATGCATTGTTGATTCTGGGGGATACAAATAGCGGTCTTTCTGCGATATCAGCGAAACGATTGAAAATCCCCATTTTCCACATGGAGGCTGGCAACAGGTGCTTTGACTTTAACGTTCCTGAAGAGATTAATCGCAGGCTAATTGATCATGTATCCGACATAAACCTCGCATACACGGAACATGCCCGGCGCTACTTGATAAGTGAAGGTCTCGATAAAGACTTCGTGTATGTCACTGGCTCGCCGATGACCGAGGTGCTGCTTCGAAGCGAAAGCAAGATCGCAGCATCTGATGTTCTGGAACGTCACGGCTTGGAGTCGGGCGGATATCTTGTGGTGAGTGCGCATCGCGAGGAGAATCTGGATATTGTGGATAACTTTTCTTCTCTTTTTGATGCGATCAACTATAGCGCGAAAATACTGGAGCGGCCGGTGTTATTTTCTGTTCATCCACGAACCGCCAAGAAGATCGCAGAAAGTGGTCTCAAATTTGACTCTGGAGTTGAGTTGATTGAGCCCCTTGGCTTTTTTGACTACGTGGCTCTCCAGAAAGAATCATATTGTGTATTGTCCGATAGCGGAACAATCTCTGAAGAATCGGCAATTATCGGCTTTCCTGCAGTGTCGATCCGAACAAGTACTGAAAGACCGGAAGCGCTGGACGCAGGGTCAATCGTGCTCGGCGGAATTGACCGTAAGTCATTGGTTAATGCAATACAGATCGCTGTGGGAACTTTCGATTCTTCACGCACGAACGCAGTCGCAGACTATCAGGACACCAATGTGTCCCAGAAAGTTATTAGGGTGATTCAGAGCTATACCGATATTGTAAATACACGGACATGGAGAAAGAGCTGATACCCCAGTATGAAACTGTGCCTTGACAGAAGATTTGTGCTCTTTGGGTAAAGGGAACGATCCGGCCGTGTTATTTCGCACCGTATAGTATGTGGGGTTCCTATCGATTTTGTATGAAATGAGATTACAGAGCGAGGCTCGTACTATAGTCAAAAGCACGTCCCTTACTGACGTGGAAGCAACGAGCTTCACAGAACTATAGTTGATCCGACCCGATATCAGAACTGGTATCTCAGAGGCGACGCTCCACTACTAGAAGCCGAGGTTTCCTAGCATTGAGCCCACGTTAGATCAACAACCGCTTGACTTTAAATCAGGAAAAGACAAGCCAGCGAGTCCTTTACTACTGATGCCGAGCTCAAGAAAGGCTGTCCAAAGTTCGACTTGCCCGAAGAAAGCTGCTTCGGATGCTGGCGCTTTTACGTTCCGCTAGTTTCGAATAAATGGGGCAGAGTCACCCGACCAAAAATAGTATAGTGTGACTACAAATACGTGTAGCCCCCTGCGTAGTAGAAGTCTGCTCCGTGTCTATCCATGCCGCAATTAACTCAGGACAGGTCAAGTGATCAATACCTTCACTCCTTTAGTATCGATAGTGATTCCCGTTTATAACGGAAACAATTACCTGAGAGAGGCGATTGATAGCGCTCTTTCACAAACATATAAGAAGATTGAAGTAATCGTTGTAGACGATGGATCCACAGATAAAACAAGCGAAATAGCTAGATCCTATGGAGACGCGATCCGCTATTTTTATCAGCCGAACAAAGGAGTCGCTTCAGCTCTCAATACAGCAATCGGTAATGCTAGGGGCGAATATGTTTCGTGGTTATCTCACGATGACTTATACACAAAGCATAAGATACAAGTACAGCTAGAAAAGCTTGGAGACCTTTCTCCAGATGAAAGAAACCGCGCGGTCGTGTATTCCAATTACTCGTTGATAGATGATAGCTCACGTGTTTTTGCCGCTAGAAAGATTGACGAGCTACACGACGAAGAAAAGGTCGCTGAGCCTCTTTATGCAATATTCAATGGATTGATTCATGGCTGCACCCTTTTGGTTCCGAGGCCATGCTATTTGGAGTACGGAGGGTTTGATGAAAGCCTGTTCGTGTCACAAGACTACGACCTTTGGTACAGAATGCTGCCACATAAGAAGCTGATATTTCTGGCGGACTCACTAGTTTATTCGCGAGTTCACGCTGAGCAGGGATCTAAGACTATCTCCGGTGGGTCTGATGAGAGGGAACTGGAATGGATCAAGAGAATTAGACACCTTAGTCAAGAACAGAAGAGTGCAATTTATGGAGGTACATACCTATTCTATGAAAAATCCCGAAACCACTTTAAGAAAGCTAGATACACCAGGGTAGTAAAATACTTGGAACGAGAAATGAGGGGCCTTTCGGTTCGAGACTTATCCAGCATTCTTGTGAGTATAATTATCCCCTTTCACAACAGAGTAGATTGGACTTTGGAGGCTCTCAAAAGTGCAATAGATCAAACTCACCGGAAAGTGGAAGTTATTCTTGTCGATGATGGATCCGATGAAAGTATCAAGCCATTGATGGCGCTGGCCCAAACCGACCGTCGGATTACTCTGGTTGCGAATCGAGGCTCGAGGGGCGCGGGAGGAGCTAGGAACACGGGGCTTGATATTTCAAAAGGCGAATATATTGCGTTTCTTGACTCTGATGATCTCTTTGAAGCTAATAAAGTAGAGAGGCAGTTAGCATTTATGGTGGCGAACGGATATTCGTTTTGTCACACGTCGTACAAGCTCTTTCAAGGATCCGGGGAAAGTAATCGGATTGATTCTGGATCTCGTGGCTACTCGTTCCCGGAGGTTATTGGCGGCTGTTCAATTGCTTGCCCCACGGTAATGATTCACTCTGACCTGATTAAGAACAAGGGGGCTCGCTTTCCGGAACAGTACCCTCAGGGTCAAGATGTGTGCTTCTGGATAACGCTTTCCAGGATTGCAGATTGCCACGGTTATAACTCTTATCTGTCTAATGTGAGAAGACATGAATCTAACGTTGCCTACGATACGAATAAGCAGATTCGAGGTCTCCAGAATATAGTTCATTTCACCATAACCAACTACCTGTCTGAAGAATCACTGCCGTACATAGCGGCTTTAAATAGAAAGTTAGCTGTCGCACTAGCTAGAAAGAAAGGCGAAATTAACGCCGGAAGATCAAAGGCTTCATCGCAGCGGAAGGGCAGTTCAATCAAGAAGCAAATCAAATCGCTTCTCAAGAAGGTATGGTGGAGAGTCTCGCCTCTATATCGCATGACCAAATCCAGCAGAGAACTGCTTGTAAGAAACAGGGATTTTTTTGTCGACCTGGAAAAGAGGAGCACAGCGGCAATCAACCAGAATCTTGAGTCAATTGCGCTACGATTGGACGTTATCGAACGTAAACTTAGCGATTGCAGTATCGATGAATTTCGCCTTGCGTCAGTAGACCAAGTTGGCCTGGATATTAGTGCAGATGGCGCGAGATTCGTGCAACCAGGCGCGACTTCCGGTTCGATTGTTGAGCTTGAGCGCTCAAGTTCGGCATTTCATAACGAGATGAAGAAGCACATCCTTGCGGTAGATACTATTATTGATATCGGGGTCGGGCTAAGGCCGCAGGCCTTCTTCACCCCCCGACTCCATATCTGCATCGAACCCTATGAACAATACCGGGAAGCATTAAGACCGTATTTTCCAAGTAGAAGTAATTTTATTTTCCTGAGAGATGGAGCTCTCGAATCATTGGCAGTTTTCGATGATAACTCTGTCGATTCAATATTTATGCTGGATGTAATTGAGCACCTTGAAAAGAGTGAGGGCTTGATACTACTAGAGCAAGCGGAGCGAGTTGCCCGGAAGCAAGTTATAGTTTATACGCCATACGGGTTTTACCCAATGCACTACTCTGGGGGCCAAGAGAAGGATGCCTGGGGTTTAGATGGTACTGAGTTTCAGGAGCATAAATCGGGTTGGTATCCAGAAGACTTTGGTGAAGGCTGGCAGTTCTTCGTTTGTAAAGATTGCCATGAAGCTTTTCTCGAAGAAGAAAGGCGGCTGGGGAAAAAATATAGTGCGCTTATGGCAATAAAAAATCTGAACAAAGTGTTACCTGCAAGTTCAGAACACGCCCCCGAATTCGTCAGAGCAAACTTTCTTAAGTCAATAGAGCAGGGATCGTTGGGATCGTAGTGCTAGCGAGCGGGGTCGACGAAAACGTGCGTCGGTTCTAAGTCCAGTGTAGAGAGGGAGCTTCATTTGTTGTCTGGATCACGAGTCTGCGACCCTTGGACACTCTCCAAGGGTGTAGCGGTCCCATAAGGAGCTGGACATGGTATTGTTAAAATGACAGCGGTAACCACAATGATAGAAGCACCCAAGTCAAACGTTGTCTAAGCGTTTAAAACTTCGGTGCGAAGGCATCTAACTTTTGAAGGAGAAACTTCATATTCTCGACATCCAGTCTCTCCGTGTTGTCTGAATTATACTCGATAAATTCCTCGAGCATGCTATCACCTTGAACCTCATACTCTGCGTAATTTAGCTGGCGATTGTCCGCTGGTATCCTGAAATAGTCACCCAGGTCTATGGCGTTCACCATCTCCTCCTGAGTAATGAGAGTCTCTTTTTGCTTCTCACCGTGGCGTGTTCCAATTATTTTTATCGGGACATCGCTGCCTTTCAGTTCCTGTATGGACTGAGCGAGTACCTCTATAGTAGCCGCCGGAGACTTTTGTACGAAGAGGTCTCCTTGCTCACCGTGATTGAATGCGTAAATGACAAGGTCAACCGCTTGTTCCAAGGTCATCATGAAGCGGGTCATGGACGGATTTGTGATGGTAATTGGCTGATTGCGTCCAATTAGATCGACGAACAACGGTATTACTGACCCTCTAGAGGACATCACGTTCCCGTATCGCGTCCTACAGATAACAGTGCTACCGTCGGGTAAATTACGCCCCATAGCGACCGCTACTTTCTCCATCAGAGCCTTGGACATGCCCATGGCATTTATTGGGTATGCTGCTTTATCCGTACTAAGAACAATTACTCTGAGGACACGCCTTTCGATCGCTGCCTGAATAACGTTCTCAGTGCCAATAACGTTAGTTTCGACGGCCTCTACGGGGAAGAACTCGCAGGTTGGTACCTGTTTGAGAGCTGCTGCGTGGAATACGTAGTCCACCCCGCGCATTGCATTGTCAACGCTGCGATATGACCGAACATCGCCAATATAGAACTTTATTCGTTCATCCCTATATCGAATACGCATGTCTTCTTGCTTTTTTTCGTCTCTTGAGAAGATCCGGATCTCGCGGACATCAGATGACAAAAATCGCTTGAGTACAGCGTTCCCAAACGACCCTGTGCCGCCAACTATGAGTAGGGTTTTGTTCGAGAACGCCGCTAATTTTTCATCTTTCGGCTTTGCAACACTCTTGTCCATAACTCAATTCCTTATAGAAATAAGATCTGATTGTTTAAAAAATGCGACCTATACCTATGCTGGAAGCAGAGACGCCACTCAGCCGAGAAGGCCATTCAGCAGGTCAAGTATTGTCTCTGTAAATACGGAGGTATGTACTTCATATTAACCACAGCTTCTGTATCTCTTGCTATGGGGAGAACGTTGTCACCATCGGCATGAATGTTCTCACTTAAAGTATCATGGCGAGACCAGCTCAAGTTACCATATGAGATATCTAGTACCGGTTTTAATCGCAGATCTCGGCATACTATGTAAATTCTTATGGCCTGTAGTAGGGCAGATTCCGCTACAGAGCGTGAATCGTTGCGCTTAAGTCCCTTTGTTCTAGTAGACATCGGTGGAGTCAAGTCTGGCAGTTTCTTTTCTTCGCTCTCGTACGTAGTGAAAGACAATGTAGTTTCATGAAATGGAGTGCCTCGAACGAGATCGTTACTCCGCGGCACTCTCTCATCCCTGAGTATGCGGGGCGCTCTACGCGATAGACAATTGATTTCTTTTGGCATGATTCGAATGGTCAATAGGTGGATTTGAGGCGAAATAAAACCATAGGACATTCAGGTTAAAGATGAGCTCAACCGCGATACAAATGATCTCGCGCCCACTTTGCCAATGCCTTTATCCAGTCGGTCGAAAGCCTTGCTCTCAGCATCGGCGTGGCAGGAAGCATCAAAGCATCCTTTCGATTTACTAGTTCTTCGTATACGAGGAGCTTGTCGAAAGAGAGCTTCTCATACTCAATCTCAACACTTTCTTGAGCGCAGAATTCCTCAAATAGCCTGTTGACCTTGTCGATCTTTGCCTTTGTTTTCTGAATAGATGTCAGGTCGCTTAATGCGTGGCTAATCATGTATTCCCTGCGATCTTCAGCAGAGTCTAGCCGGGCAATGTTGCGCAGTCTTTCGCCTTCTAACCAACATAGGTCGAGACTTCTGTTTACTTCAAAATCTTCATCAATATGTAGACTGGCATCTTCAACACTGCATGCTCTCAGAAACCGCCTGATGTGTTGAGAGCCCTTTTCTCGATACGGCAGCACCATTAATCGCTCTTTACCAAAATTATCTCGCCAGAATCGCGCATTTCTTTGTGGCAGGAGATAGGAAGAATTTAGGCGGGTAAAGAAATCGAGGAACCTGTGAACTGGTTGGCCAGCTCTATTGATTTCGCTGTACCAAGAGCGGCAAAAAGATAAGGGGTCTCTAAGATACATGATTACGAAAACATCATATCCGCGGAATAAATTCTGTAAGTCCTGAGAAAATTTTAGCTGCGTCTCGTGCTTGTACCCAGCCAAGCGATAGAATTCCTCAGAGGAAATAATGATGTCCACGCAGCTAGAATGTGCAATGGCTTTCCTTGTGATGGATTGAACATCATCAAAGGGTATGTTTTGCCTGTACCAGTTGGGCAGATATCCGTTGTATTTCTGTAGCAAGCTGAGGGGTATAAGCCCGTGGTTCGTTGGGTTGCTTCTGGGTCTGCTGACTTGCAAGTAATCGTGACCCAGCCGAATGAGGTCACGATAGTTGGCGTGGCAGTATTGCTGAATTGCGGATGAACCTGTTTTCAGGTTTCCAACATGCAGGAAGATGCGCTTTCTTGCACTCATCGGTAGTATTTGCAGCGTGAGCTGGCGTCTTGGCGTAATCGCGCCCTTTTTTGCAAGCGCAACAATGAGAATCTAAGACGCAACATAGTCTTAGCGCTACAAGCTGTTCTCTTGGCATGGCCATTAAACTGGGTATTGAGGCTCATACTCATATCAGGTGCCGCTTCCTTGAATGAGAGACGCCTTACTTCCGAGCTTGGGTGTTGGCACTCCGCAAAATAGTCTGGACGCCAGGAAGATTACAACCGGCACTGCGTACAACACCGCCCTGTTTATCTGGGTATTGTCCTGCGCAAACTCATATCTGGGGGTGAAAAGGTATACGAAGAGCAAAAATGCGAGCGTCTCCAGGAGCACGACAACGTCCGGCGCCAGGAAGCTCTCCCAGCGAGGCCTCGCGGCTAGTGCAGCGGCTAGCACCGCGATGAGGCTTGCAGGCCAAAGGAGGTTCCAGTTCAACTGCGTCAGCAGGACCCTGTAAAAGTCTCCCCAAACATTATGGTATGAGAACTCAAAGTTGCCGACGTAGGGTATAAGGAACCGCTCATGCGACAGTGAGAGCCTTCCCAGCCCGGGTAGCTTTACATCAATTCCAACCAGAAAAATATAGAGTAGCAGGGCAATCCCCGTTCCAAGCATCAGTAGCAGCAGGTTTGGCCTTGACTGCAACATGGCGAGCGCCATGGCAGCCAGTATAAAGCCGCCCATGATCAACCCGGGTATCTTGAGCTGTACACCCAGCAGCGCCAACAGCAGTGCCAGTGCCGCATAGGCGGTATGGCGCGATTGACTCCACTCGTACAACGCAAACGTGGCGCCCCCGAACGCCGCCGCCACCCATATGTCGGCATAGCCAGCCAGCGCTGAGTGTACGTTCACAAACGGCATGTTCAGCAGTGCGTAGGCGGCCACTGTCGCCGCGAGAGCGCCAACACCTGCGAGCCTGAGATGCCCGTATAGTGCCGAACCCATCGCCAGGGCGACCATCACCCAGGCCATATAGGGCAGCGTGTGATCGCTGGTGCCGGCGCCAAGCATGCCCCAGAGCTGGACCAGTGGCACCGTCACGGGGTACTTCCAGGCGTTCCTGGCGCCCTCGAGGTGGCTGTGCGCCTCCGCGGCGGCAGCAAGCCACTCCTGTTGGGGCACGAAGGGAACCATTTCACTGTAGTGGAACCAGACCAGGGCCTTGGGCGCCCAGTTCATCCACGCGTCCCAGGGAAACAGCGGCCGCAGCAGTACCTCCTGCACAATGGTGAAATAGCGCATGGCAATCAAAACGAGGAGCACGCCGATGACCGCGTACGCCCAGGCAGGAAGACTGCCATTGGGCGCGGTGCGCCTCACCGGCATAGTTTGCAACCGGATCGCGGGCAGCGCCGCGAGCCCGAGCAGGGCAAATACCGACGCCATTGGCCAGTAGCTGAACGTTAGCCCGATGGCGTCCCAGCCGCGCATAAACAACCCCAGCAGCAGGATCCCTAGCAGGTAGCCCTGTCCCACGAGCACAAATGCGTTCCAGCGGCCGGAAGGGCGCAGCAGCCAGAAAGTCCATGCAGTGCCGACCAGCCAGGGTAGCAGCAGCGCTGAAATCGCCCCAATAACAGAGATGTTCGGGTCGATCACGTCCCGCCCTCCTTCACCCGGTACAGGGAGCCAAGCGGGTGCGTGTCGAGTCGCTCGGCGGCCATGGTGTTGCCGTGCCACTGCAGCTGCTGCTGCCCCTCGTCATAGCTCAGTCCAGGGATATCCCCCAGTATCAGGATGTAATCTCCCGGCCGGCTCGACTCCTTGCGCGGGTAGCGGTCAAAGTTGTAGGTGTTGTGAGGAAACAGGTAGTACTGTGTCTTGAGCCGCTGGTAGGTACGCAGCGGCGAATCGTGCAGCAACTGGATTTTTACGCCGGGTTCCGGTAGCAGCAATTTCAGGCGCTGGGCATAGGCATAAGTGTCGTGTTCGAGATCCGCCAGGTGCCGCTGGTGCATGGTTTTGCCGTGGAACAGGCTGTGCGAGTCTGCAACCCGGCTGGCCAGGGTGTGTTGCCATACCTGGTCCAGGGTAAGCCAGGGGATGAAGCCTGCGACAACCAGGCATGCCCGGCCGCTGCGCCCTGACACCCGGCGCCACAGCAGTAGCCCAATTATTGCGCCGCCGGCCCAGAGCATCATCACCGTGGTCAGGGAGTGGGTGCTGCCCTGGCGGTGCCTTCCCGGAAGATAGTGCGCTGAACTTTGCGACCAGATGTCAAACGCGGTCCACTGTTTCCAGGTGCTTTGCAGCACGCCCCAGTTAGAGAAGGGCAGCAGGCGAAGACTGTCAACGTGCAGGGCCTTCCCGCGTAATTCGCCATACACGTCTACCCCGATCTCTGTGATGGTGCCGCGCCAGCCGGCATCTGCCGCCGGCATCGCGGTCGATACATCGCTGCCGTCCCACAACAGCGGCGTGTAGAACACACGGTCAGGTTCCTCGTCGTTGCGCCATATCAGGTATACAAATTCGCCGCCATGGCGCTCGCTGAGGTGATATCGAACGAGCGGAAAGTCAGCGGCTTCGAAACGGGTTTTGCGGGTGGCGATGGCCCGCATGTCATCCTCGATCAGCGCCAGAACGGTCAGGGAGAGGCTGCCGTCCGCCGTGTGGTTCCCGGCCCCCAGCCGCATCGTGAGCTCATCGCCCCGAATGAGGCGGGTATCCTGGCTGTCGTTCTGCGCTGCGGCCTGCCGGATGTCCTGAATGTCGCTGTCGAAATAGAGGTAGTAGGTAATCAGGGCTATGCCGCTCAGCAGCAGGGCCAGGATAGCCTGGAGCGCCTGCAGCAGGAACTCCCGGGTACTCATCTGTATGCCGGTTTGCGCGGTGGTGACGGAGGGGCGCGAGTTCCTGGGAACGGCGGGGTCTGCCATGTGTTCGTGGCCTCTTTACTCAGTGGCAGGATGCTGGTTGCGGCCACTGTCAGGCCGTCTGGTTGCTCGCTGCGTCATACTGTTGCCGAAAGGTGACGCGGAGCCCGTTATTGTAGGTAGCTCTCTTGGGGGTGTAAACCGGTCCAGTCTCTCAGGCGGCCGCCAGGGACACGGCAGCGTTGATTGCGCTGCAAAGGCTGCCGCTGCTAGCCTCACCGGATGCGGCCAGTGTGAGGGCCGTACCATGGTCCACCGAGGTGCGGATCACCGGCAGGCCAAGGGTAATATTTACCGCTTCGCCAAACCCTGAAAACTTCAATACCGGCAGGCCCTGGTCGTGATACATGGCCAGGTAGGTATCGGTAGCTGCCAGCTGCTGCGCGCTGAACGCAGTGTCTGCCGGCAGCGGCCCCGAGAGCTGCATTCCTTCCCCTCTCAGCCGCTCCAGTACCGGATTGATGATCTCGATTTCCTCGTGTCCCAGGTGTCCACCCTCGCCGGCATGGGGGTTCAGGCCCAGTACTGCAATGCGGGGCTCCTGGATCCTGAAACTCAGGGCCAGTTCGGCGTGAATTACGCGCAGCGTCTGTTCCAGGCTCCCCTGGGTGATTGCCTCGGGTACCGCCGATAGCGGCAAATGCGTCGTCGCCAGCGCCACCCGCAGCTTGTCCGTCGCCAGCATCATCACCACATGCTCGGTGCCGGTTTTCTGCGCCAGGTATTCCGTGTGGCCGCTAAATGGGATGCCCGCGTCGTTGATCACCGACTTCTGCACCGGTGCGGTGACCATGGCCTGGAATTGCCCGTTGCGGCAGCCTGCAATCGCGATATCCAGCGTTTGCAGTACGTAGTTGGCATTGGCAGTGTCGAGCGCGCCGGGGATAACGGTTTCGGCGACCGCAGTGTGCAGGACGGGTAACTGGCCGATGGCATGGGCGACCGGGGCCGCGGCCGGGTCATAGTCGGTCAGGTCGATATCCAGGCCCAGCTGGGTCGCTCGTTCGCGCAGCATGTCGGCATCGCCGATGGCGACCAGCTGCGCCTGCCACACTTTCATCGCCGCCATCAGCGTAACATCCGGCCCGATCCCGGCGGGTTCGCCGGTGGTGATGGCGATGACGGGGATGGGGTTCACTTGATGTCCACAAAGGCCTCGTCGCGGATCTTGCGCAGCCAGGCGTCCAGCTCTTCCTCGTACTTGCGGCCATGCAGGTGCTCCGCCGCCTTGTTGCGGCGGACTTCCATGGTCATGTCCTTCTCGCGGCGGTCGGTGACCTCCAGGATATGCCAGCCGAACTGGCTGCGCACGGGGCCGGCAATTTCGCCGATCTCGGCGGACTCCATGGCATTTTCAAACTCGGGCACCATCTGTCCCCGGCGGGTCCAGCCGAGGCTGCCGCCTTCCTGGGCGGAGCCGATATCTTCCGAGTATTCCTTCGCCAGCTCCGCGAAGTCCTCGCCTTCCTCAATGCGGGCCTTGAGGCTCTCGGCCTGCTCCCGGGCCTGCTCGTCGGTCAGGATTTCGCTGGGCTTGATCAGGATGTGTCGCACCTGGGTCTGTTCGACCATCTGCTGTCCGCCACGCTTGGCGGCCATGTTGACCAGGTGGAAGCCGCTGGCACTGCGGATAACGTCCGCGGTTTCACCCTCGGCAAGATCCGGCGCAACGTCGGCGAACAGGGAGGGCAGGTCGCCCTGCCGGCGCCAGCCCAGGTCGCCGCCGGTGAAGCTGTAGGGCTCGCCACTGCTGGCGATTACCTGGTCGAAGGGCTCGCCGCCGCGAATCTGTCCCAGTAGCTTCTCTACATGGGCGCGTGCGGCGGCTTCCTCGTCGTCCGGTGCGTCCGGGGGCATGGCCAGCAGGGCGTGGACGATGCGGTACTCGGGCTGGGTCAGGGCCTTGCCTTCCTCGGTCTGCATGAAGTTGTTCACTTCCTGCTCGCTGATCTGGATGCGCTGGCTCACGTTGCCCGCCTGCACCTGCTGCAGCACCATCTCCCGGCGCAGGTTTTCGCGCATGCTGGCGTAGGATTCCCCCTCTTGCTCCAGGCGGTTGATGAATTCCTCTACCGACAGCCGGTTCTGGGCGGCGATGCGGCGCACCGCCTGGTCGAGCTGGGCGTCGGAGATGCGCACGCCCACGCGCTGGCCGATCTGCAGCTGGATGCTCTCCAGGATCAGCCGGTCCAGGGTCTCGCGTATCAGTTCGTCTTCCGGGGGCATGTCCATGCCGCGCGCCTGGATGCTCTGGGTCACGGTCTCGAGGCGCTCGCGCAGCTCGCTGGCCATGATCACGTCGTCGTCGACGATGGCCACCACCTGGTCCAGCATTTCGGTCGCCGCTCTGGCCGGTGCCGGCAGCAGGGCGGTCATTGCCAGGGCCAGGCCGAGCAGGGCAATGTGCCAGGGTGCCACCTGCCGGCGGGCCAGCGCGTGACGGTGCGTGTGCACGGTGTGGCGTTGCTTAATACTCACGTTCTTCAAATCCTCTGATCATGTCCTGCAGCAGGTCGGTGACGCGGTTGCCGAAGCCACCCATCCCCTTGAGGATGAATTGGACCTGTGTGGAGTATTCCCGTTCCAGGTTCGGATCGGTGAAATCGGTGTTTTGGCCGGGTACGGTATCAAAATAGCGCAGGTGTAACAGCCGGACTTTCCAGCAACAGGTATCATATTCGATGCCGATGAGATCTTCCACGGGCGTGTCGGCCTCCACGCTGTAGTTGATCGCCCCGAACACGCTCCAGCGCGCGTTCAGGGGCAGGTAGGCCGAGAGGTTGACCTGCTCGGTGACCGGCTGTGCGGAGCTGAAGGCCAGCGGGCGGCGGTAGGAGTAGCCCACGTTGAACACACTGCCGTCATCCCGCCGGTAGCCCGCCTGCATATTGCCCGCGTTCATGTTGCCGGTGGCCGGGTCCCAGACCAGGCTGCTGCGCAGGGTGACGCGCTCATTGGGGTAGAAGTTGGCGTCGGCGGCCATTTCCGAGCTCGCCTGGTCCAGCACCGGGTCCCGCGGCCCCAGGCGTACCTGGCGGTCGTCGAAATAGAAAATCTGGCCCAGGCTGGCGTTCAGGTACTCGCGCCCGTCCTCGTCACTGATATAGCGGGTGGTCAGGCCCAGGGCGAGCTGGTTGGCATCGTCCAGCCGGTCGCGGCCGGAGAAGCGGGTCTCCCGGAATAGCTGGTTGTAGCTGAAGGTCAGCTCGGCGCTGTCGAAATCCGGTTGGTCGCTCTGGTCCTCGTACTCGCTGTAAAGGTAAAAGGCCCGAGGCTCCAGGGTCTGCAGCAGGCCGCGGCCCAGCAGCCGGGTGGGGCGCTCGAACACCAGGCCGGCGTCGAGGCTGGCCAGGGCAGAGCCCGCGGAGGGGTTGTCGTCATCCTGTAGCGGGGTGAGATCCTCCAGCTCGTATTCCAGGTAGCGGTACTTGGCCGTGGGCCGCAGGAAACCGAACTGCCACAGCATCGGGTAGGTCACCCCGGTTTCGGCGTAGAGGCGCTGGCCGGTGACCCGGTCGTCGTCACTGTCGAAGTAGGAGTACTGGGCCAGCGCGATCGGGTCGAGCTCGAAGGGCGTGCGGTCACCCCGGTACTGGCCGGTGATTTGGGGCAGTTTCTTGTAGTCTTCCCGGATGTCGTCCGCCAGGGACTGGAACTGCTGGAAGTCCATCCCCACCAGCCAGTCGTCCCCCAGGTAGTCCAGGGAACCCAGCTGCAGCAGGCTGGTCTCGCGCTGGGTGGCGAGGTTGGTGGTCTGCAGGTCTTTGAGGTAATCCACGTCCGAGGCCTTGCTGTAATCCACCAGCGAACGCCAGCGCTGGTCGAACAGGCCCCGGTGCTGCACCTTGCCCAGCCAGCGGTCGTGGTCGTCGAGGTCCGGCCGTTCCTGCTTGTAGCGGTCGTCATCGCCGAGGAAAGCGCCCCCCACGGCCCAGCTACCCACGTACGGGTGCTGGTAGCGCAGGGCGATTTCGTGGTTGAAGCCACGGTCCTGGATGTACCGGGGGGTGTAGAGGGCGTCGTAATTGGGGGCCAGGTTGAAGTAGACCGGGGTGGCGATGTCGACGCCGCCGCGGCTGTCGCTGCCCACATCGGGCCACAGGAAGCCGGTGCGCCGGCGATCGTCCAGCGGGAAGCGCAGCCAGGGCAGGTAGATCACGGGCACGCCGCCGAGCTCGACCTTGGCCCCGCGTGCGGTGCCCAGGCCCTCCTGGAGGTCCAGCTCCATATCATCAGCGCGAATCAGCCAGTCGTGGTCCCCGGGGGCGCAGTAGGTGAGCTCGCCGTCCTCGATATGCACCAGGCCTTCCGCGTCCCGGCGCAGGCGTTCGGCGGCGCCGCGAATATGCTGCTGGTGCAGCACGAACTCGCTGCCCTCAATCTCTGCCTCCCCGGTATCCGAGGAGAAGCTGGCCTCCCTGCCCTGCAGCAGGATGCCCGGCTCGCGGATGCGGATGCCGCCGGTCAGGGTGCCGGCGCCCTCGCTGCGGTTATAGTAGGCTTCCTCGCCGCGCAGCCGCCGGTAACCCTGCTTCACCGCTACTCCGCCACGCAGGTAGACGTCGTCACCCTGCAGCTCGGTGCTGCTGGCTTCGGCATTGATATCGGACTCTTCCGGGGGACGCTGTGCCTCGGTATTCGCCAGCGGGTCGATATAGCGGCCGCCGCAGGCCTCGCACTCGGCGTCGCGCAGCGCAGGGGGCACTTCCTTCTCGGGCACCCAGTCCAGCGGGTAAACCCGGGGCGCGGGCGTGGGCGTCGCGTCGGATTGCGCCACTGCCGTCATCGATGCGCCCGCCAGCAGGGTGGCCGCCAGGGGCAGGGCCAGCACCTTGAGCCCCGGGCGCAGGGCCCGGGCGAGGCGGTTTGGAAGCGGGCGGATGGGCAGCGGCGATCCTGTCAGGGGTGTCGGGGAGGCCGGTATCATCAAGCTCGGATGCATTTTTTGGTATAAACGCGGATGATAAAGCATCCACCCCCGGGATGTCCGGTAAATTTCTGTCTGAGGAGCCGCGCTTGACTGCCCCTGCCCATCGTCCCGTTCCCGATGACCTGCTGCCCTGGGCCTGCGCCGCGCTGGGGTTGGAGCCCGAGGGCCTCAGCCTGGCACCGGTGGCGGGGGATGCCAGCAATCGCCGTTATTTTCGCCTGCGGGCCGGGCCGCGTTCGGCAAAAGAGCGCTCGGCCGTAGTGATGGAGGCCCCGCCGGCCACGGAGAAAAACCGCGAGTTTCTCGCCGTGCGCGAGGCGCTCGCCGCGGGAGGCGTAAGGGTACCGGCCCTGTATGCGGCGGACCTGGCCCGGGGCTACCTGCTGCTGGAGGACCTGGGGGATCAGCTGCTGCTGCCCCTGCTGGATGCGGATTCCGCACCCGGCTGGTACGCCAGGGCGAGCGAGGTCCTGTTACGGCTGGCCCGGGTCGATGCGCGGGCGGCCCGGGTGCCCGCCTATGACAGCGCCCTGCTCGGGGAAGAGCTGGACCGCCTGCCCGAGTGGTTCCTGCAGGCGCTGCTGGGCCTGGACTTATCGACGGAAGAGCTTGATCTGCTGGCGCGACTCAAGGCGGTGCTGATCGACAGCGCGCTGGCGCAGCCCGCGGTGCTGGTGCATCGGGACTTCCACGGCCGCAACCTGATGCCCCAGGCGGGCGGCGAACTGGGGGTGATTGATTTCCAGGATGCTGTCCTCGGTCCCATCACTTACGACGCGGTCTCGCTGCTCAAGGACTGCTATATCCGCTGGCCGCAGGCCGAGGCGCAGCAATGGGCCCTGGATCATCGCGACCGGCTGGTGGCCGCCGGGCTGTTGGAGGATACCCCCGACGAGTTCTTTACCGCCTGGTTTGACCTGATGGGCCTGCAGCGGCATCTGAAGGTGCTGGGCACCTTTGCCCGGCTCTACCTGCGGGATGCCAAGCCCGGCTACCTGGATGACCTGCCGCGGGTGCTGGCGTACGTGGAGGAGGTGGTGGCCACGCGCGGTGATGAACATCCGGCCCTGGCAGAATTTGGCGCCTGGTGGCAAGGCCGGGTGCGGCCGGTGATTGCGCAGCAAAACTGGTACCGTCCCGCGTGAAAGCGATGATCCTCGCCGCCGGGCTGGGCAAGCGTATGCGCCCCCTTACCGATCACACCCCCAAGCCGCTGCTACAGGCGGGGGGCAAACCCCTGCTGGGCTGGCATATCGAGCGTCTGGTGGCCGCGGGTTACCGGGAGCTGGTGGTCAATGCCTCCCACCTGGGAGAGCAGGTGGCGGACTATTGCGGGGACGGCAGCGCCTGGGGCGCGAATATTCAGGTATCTCAAGAAGATGCGCCGCTGGAGACCGCCGGTGGCATACGGCAGGCCCTGCCGCTGCTGGGCGATGCGCCCTTCCTGGTGGTAAACGGCGATATCTGGACTGACTATCCCTTTGCCGCGGCTGCGCGGATATCGCCGGCTCCGGGCACCGCCCACCTGGTGCTGGTCAACAATCCGCCCCAGCATCCGCTGGGGGATTTTCGCCTGAAGGGTGATTTGGTGAGGCCCCGTGAGCCCGACGCAGAAGGCTACACCTTCTCGGGTATTGCGGTGTACTCACCCGCATTCTTCGCCGGCCTGGCGCCGGGAGTCACACCCCTGCTGCCATTGTTTGACCGGGCGATTAATGAGGACCGGCTGCGGGGGGAGCATTATCCGGGCCACTGGCATGATATCGGCACACCGGAGCGCTTGGAGGCGCTGGACAGATTGTTGCGGCGACGGGGGTAGTTGCAGTACTCGTGCGATGCGGGCGTTAGCCCAGGCCGAACAGCTTCGCCAGTGCCGGTAAGGTGGTACTGGCAATCACCACGCCCAGCATCCAGTAGATGAGGCGGAATTTGCCATCGATTTCCACAAATTTCTGGTCGATGGCGGCAAATCGCAGCTCCATGCTTGAAAAACGACCATCCACACGCCCGAAACGCTCGTCCAGGAGCCTTTCCAAGCGTTGTTCAGAAGCGTCTAACCGGGCGTCGAGGTAATCCTTCGTCACCAGTTGATCCACGTTGTAAACAAACGCCTCGGCCATAATCTCCGCCAGTGCATCAGCCTGTTGCTGGGGAATACCCGCCGCAACCAATCGGCGGGCGCAGTTAAGCGTATCAAAGGCGATGACGGCCATAAAGCTTGGCTCTCGAGGTGGTTTTCCACAATTCTCTCTCGGCGTGACGCGTTGCTCCACATCAAAACCGGCCGCATGACGGGTGAACTCCCCCGCCCCAGCCAGTAGAATGGAGGCCATCCAACTGCCGCCCGGAGCCGTTCCCATGGCCGATTACCAGATCGCCCCCTCCATCCTCTCCGCCGACTTCGCCCGCCTGGGGGAGGAGGTGGACAATGTGCTCGCCGCCGGTGCCGACATCGTGCACTTCGATGTGATGGACAACCACTACGTGCCCAACCTCACCATCGGCCCCATGGTATGCAAGGCCCTGCGCAAGCACGGGGTGACCGCGCCCATCGACGTGCACCTGATGGTGAGCCCGGTGGATCGCATGATCGGTGACTTCGCCGAGGCGGGCGCCACCTACATCACCTTTCACCCGGACGCCACTACCCATGTCGACCGCTCCCTGCAGATGATCCGCGACGCCGGCTGCAAGAGCGGGCTGGTCTTCAATCCCGCCGCGGGCCTGGAAGCGCTCAAATACGTGATGGACAAGGTGGATATGATCCTGCTGATGTCGGTGAATCCCGGCTTCGGCGGCCAGTCTTTTATTCCCGGCACCCTGGACAAGCTGCGCGAGGCCCGCGCCCTGATCGAGGCCGGCGGTCACGACATCCGCCTGGAAGTTGACGGCGGCGTCTCCGCCGCCAACATCGCCGAAATCGCCGCCGCGGGGGCGGACACCTTCGTCGCCGGCTCGGCGATCTTCAACCAGACTGACTATGCGGCGGTGATCAAGGAGATGAGAGCACAGCTCGCGTCACTGTAGGGCCGACAGCGTGCCCCTCTTTTTCGGGCAATTGATTCGGCCGTTCCCGGGTGAGCCGGCCCGTGCGCATTGCCGATTCGGGTAGCGCGCCGCGAACCGGTCGAATGAATTCGACCCTACAGGGGGTGCGGCTTCGGGATTTGCCAACACGGGGACCCCATGTACAATAGGGGCCTTTCCCACCCCTCTGGAGCATGCTGTGCCTGCAGTCCCGGGTAACAGTGTCGGCGTGTTGTCGATGCGCGAGATCACTTGCTGGCGATGGTAGCCAGGGCTTTCGCGCGACCTGATTTCACCCGAATATTCTCCAAGGACCGCCCATGACACCCGAAGACTTTGCCGCGCTGGCGGCACAGGGTTATAACCGCATTCCTGTCAGCACCGAAGTGCTGGCCGACCTGGAAACCCCGGTCAGCACCTACCGCAAGCTGGCGGAGGGCCCCTATTCCTACTGCTTTGAATCCGTGCAGGGGGGCGAGAAGTGGGGCCGCTACTCGATTATCGGCCTGCCCTGTCGCACCGTGCTCAAGGTCTTCGGCCAGCGGGTGGAGGTCTGGGTCGACGGCGAGCGCACCGAGTGTGAGGAGGTTGCCGATCCCCTGGCCTTTGCCGAGACGTTCCAGCACCGCTTTCGCAGTGCGGACCTCGACGGCCTGCCGGTTTTCCACGGGGGGCTGGTGGGCTACTTCGGCTACGACACGGTGCGCTACGTGGAACCCCGCCTCAAGGATTCTGCGCCGCCGGATGGCCTGGGAACGCCGGATATCCTGCTGATGCTGTCGGAGGAGGTGCTGGTATTCGACAACCTCGCCGGCACCCTGCGGCTGGTGGTCAATGTGGATCCCGGCACTGAAGATGCCCTCGAGCGGGCGCAGGCGCGCCTCGCCGAACTGGTGGCGCAGCTGCCGGCCCCGGTGCCGCCGTTGCCGCCGGTGGATCTGCAGGCGGCCCTGGACGAACAGCTGGAGGCCAGCGCCAGCTCCGACTTCACCTACGAGCGCTATGCCGCTGCGGTGGAGACCGTACGCGAGTACGTGCTCGCGGGAGACGTGATGCAGGTGGTGCCCTCCCAGCGCATGAGCGTGCCCTTCGCCGCGCCGCCGCTGAACCTTTACCGCGCCCTGCGCAACCTCAATCCCTCGCCCTACATGTACTACCTCGATCTCGAGGACTTCTACATCGTCGGTTCTTCCCCGGAGATTCTGGCGCGGCTGGAGGAGGGCGAGGTCACCGTGCGTCCGATCGCCGGCACCCGGCGCCGGGGCCGGAGCGAGGAAGAAGACGCGGCGATGGAGGCGGAACTGCTCGCCGATCCCAAGGAGATCGCCGAGCACCTGATGCTGATCGACCTCGGCCGCAATGACGTGGGCCGCATCGCCCGCACCGGCACGGTCAACCTCACCGACAGGATGGTGGTGGAACGCTACTCCCACGTGATGCACATTGTGTCCAATGTCACCGGGGAGTTGTTGCCGGGGCGCTCGGCGATCGACGTCCTGCGCGCGACTCTGCCCGCCGGCACCCTGAGCGGTGCCCCGAAAATCCGCGCCATGGAAATTATCGACGAGCTGGAGCCGGTGCGCCGGGGCGTCTACGGCGGCGCCGTGGGGTATATTTCCTGGGCCGGGGACATGGACACCGCGATCGCCATTCGCACCGCGGTGATCAAGGACCAGCGCCTGTACGTGCAGGCGGGCGGTGGCGTGGTTGCCGACTCAAAACCGGAGCTCGAGTGGAAGGAAACCCACAACAAGGCCCGGGCCATGTTCCGCGCCGCCTCCATGGTACTGGCGGGGGCCACCGACCATGACTGAGCGCGAGCGCCTGGCGCAACTGCTGGCGGACAGCGACACCCCCTACGCCCTGCTGGACGAGGTCTACCTGCCGCTGGACATGGCGCAGCTCAAGCGTACCCGCAACCTGCGCCTGATCCCCGGGGAGTCGCGCCGGCGCGGCGGCAAATACGCCTATGCCGAATGGGCCCACGTGATCGGCATCTTCCAGACCCTGATCTGTGCCCATGTCACCTGCGCCGAGGGCCTGCGGGTGCTGGATGTGGGCAGCGGCGCGGGGCTGATGGCAATCGCCTGCGAGCCCTTCGTCGGCGGCGGCGGGCAGTACACCGGGGTCGAGGTCTCGCAGCAGCAGGTGGCCTTCTGCCGCGAGCACTACCCGGCGCAGGGCTGCAGCTTTATCCACCTGGATACCGCCAATGCCTACTACGCCCCCGGGCAGGCGGCCGCGCCCCAGGCCTGGCCCCTGGATAGCGCCAGCCAGGACCTGGTGACCGCGGTTTCGGTGTGGACCCACTTTGGCCCGGCGGATGCCCGCTTTTACCTGCAGGAGGTGGCGCGTACGCTGGTGCCTGGCGGCCGTGCCCTGATCACGGCCTTCGTGCTGGATGAAGCCTACGCCGCCAGCCTGGCGACGCGCACCAGTGAACCGGCCCGATTTCACGGCACGCCCAAAGATCGCTGGATTTTCGACCAGCCTGTGGCGGAGGATGAGGGCTGGTTCTGTCCCGCCTGGGCAGAGGTACCGGAAGCCGCCATCGCCATCACCGAGCGTGCCCTGCACGCGGCCCTGGAGGCGGCGGGCCTGGGCCTGGTGCAGCATTACCCGGGCAACTGGAAAGAAGTGCCCGGCCCCTTTTTCCAGGATGTCCTGGTACTGGAGCGTGCCGATGCCCGTTGAACTGAAAGACCCGAACACCGGGGGCCGGTCGCTGCCGGTGGGGAGGGCGCCATGCTGTTGATGATCGACAATTACGATTCCTTTACCTACAACGTGGTCCAGTACCTGGGCGAGTTGGGGGCCGAGGTGCAGGTGGTGCGCAACGACGAGATCAGCGTGGCGGATATCGCTGCCCTGGCGCCGGAGCGCATCGTGATCTCGCCCGGTCCCTGCACCCCCAACGAGGCGGGCATCTCCATGGCAGTGATCGAGTCCTACGCGGGCAAGCTGCCCCTGCTGGGTATCTGCCTGGGGCACCAGGCCATCGGCCAGGTTTTCGGCGGCGAAGTAGTGCGCGCACGACAGGTGATGCACGGCAAGACCTCGCCCATCCACCACCGTGGCGAAGGTGTCTTCCGGGGGTTGAGCCAGCCCTTCGAGGCGACCCGCTACCACAGCCTGGTGGTGGCGCGGGCGTCGCTGCCGGATTGCCTGGAGATCACCGCCTGGACCGAGACCGAAGACGGGGAGCTGGATGAGATCATGGGCCTGCGTCACCGTGAGCTGGCGGTGGAGGGGGTGCAGTTCCACCCCGAGTCGATCCTCACCGCCCACGGCCATGACCTGCTGCGCAATTTCCTGGAGCGGGATTGAGCAGTGCCAACACAACACAGGGGAGTGCGATGAATATTGAACAGGCCCTGCCGCGGCTGGTGCAGCGGCAGGATTTAAGCGCCGGTGAAATGGCGGAGGTGATGCGCCAGGTGATGTCCGGCGGTGCCACCGACGCGCAGATCGGCGCCCTGCTGGTGGCCCTGCGCATGAAGGGCGAAACCATCGACGAGATCGCCGCCGCCGCGGGGGTGATGCGTGAGCTGGCCCTGCCCGTGGAGGTGTCCCAGGACTATCTGGTGGACCTGGTGGGCACCGGCGGCGACGGCGCCAACCTGTTCAACGTGTCCACCGCCGCCACCTTTGTCGCCGCCGCCGGCGGGGCCCGGGTGGCCAAGCACGGCAACCGCTCGGTCTCCAGCACCAGCGGCAGTTCCGATGTCCTCGAGGCGCTTGGGGTGCCACTGGACCTGGACCCGGCGCAGCTGGCCCGCTGCATTGACAGTGTCGGCATGGGCTTTATGTTCGCCCCCGCCCACCACAGCGCCATGCGCCACGCCATCGGCCCGCGCAAGGAGCTGGGTATGCGTACCCTGTTCAATATCCTGGGGCCGCTGACCAACCCCGCGGGGGTCCGGCGCCAGGTGCTCGGGGTATTCGACGGCGGCCTGTGCGAACCTCTGGCCGCGGCACTGAAATCTCTGGGCCATGAACACGCGTTGGTCGTCCACGCCGAGGATGGCCTGGACGAGATCTCCATCGCGACCGCTACCCGGGTGGCCGAGCTGCGCGACGGCGAGATCACGACTTACACGATTGCCCCCGGCGATTTTGGCCTGCCACAGGAGAGCCTCGAGGGGCTCACCGTGACCAGCGCCGCCGAGTCGGCCGCCCTGATTCGCGCGGCCCTCGAGGGCGAGCAGCATGACGCCGCGCGCAAGGCCGCGAACCTGATTGCCCTGAATGCCGGGGCGACACTCTACGTTGCCGGTGTTTCCTCCAGCCTCGCCGAGGGCGTGGCTACCGCCGAGGACCTGATCGCCAGCGGCCAGGCCAAAGAAAAGCTCAAGGCCTTTGTCGACTTCACCCAGATGGTGAGGGATACCGCATGAACACAGCTACCCCCACCATCCTGCGCAAGATCCTGGCGCGCAAGCAAGAGGAAGTGGCGGAACGTCGCAGCAAGGTCTCGCTGGCGGATCTCGCCAGCCGGATAAGCGAGCAGTCCTCGCCCCGTGGCTTCGCGGGTGCCCTCATCGGGCAGGTGGCCGCGGCGGAGGCCGCGGTGATCGCCGAGGTGAAAAAGGCCTCCCCGAGCCAGGGGGTGATCCGTCCCGATTTTGATCCCGCCGCCATCGCCACCAGCTACGCCGCCGGCGGTGCCACCGGCCTGTCCGTCCTCACCGACATCGATTTCTTTCAGGGGACGGATACCTATTTGTCTCGGGCGCGTAACGCCTGCACCCTGCCTGTGCTACGCAAGGACTTTACCGTGGATCCCTACCAGGTAGTGGAAGCCAGGGCGATCGGCGCCGATGCGATCCTGCTGATCGTCGCCGCCCTGGAGGACGCGCAGATGGCGGAGCTGGCGTCGGCGGCCAGTGAACACGGCCTGGACGTGCTGGTGGAAGTACATGACCGGGCGGAGCTGGAGCGGGCCCTGGAACTCCCGACCCCCCTGCTGGGCATCAACAACCGCGACCTGCACACCTTCGACACGCGCCTGCAAACCACCCTGGAGCTGCTGCCGCACATTTCCGCGGACCGCACGGTGATTACCGAGAGCGGCATCCACAGCGCCGCTGACGTGGCCCTGATGCGCGAGCACGGTGTGCATGCCTTCCTGGTGGGGGAGTCGTTTATGCGCGCCCCGGAGCCGGGGCAGAAATTGCAGGAGCTGTTTTTCGCCTAGCGGCCCGGGTTCAAGCGGTTGTTATCGTGTGCCGTAGACCACCATGGTCTTGCCGGATACCGAGACCAGGCCGTCTTCCTCCAGCGCCTTGAGTACCCGCCCGGCCATCTCCCGGGAACAGCCGACGATCTTGCCCAGCTCCTGCCGGGTGACCTTGATCTGCATGCCGTCGGGGTGGGTCATGGCGTCCGGCTGCTGGCACAGGTCCAGCAGGGTGTGGGCCACGCGGCCGGAGACATCCACGAAGGCCAGGTCCTTCAGCTTGCGCGTGGTCTGGCGCAGGCGCGCGCCCATCTGGTTGGCGATCGCGTAGAGGATGTCCGGGTACTGGCTGCGAATCTGGTGGAAGCGCTCGTAGCTGATTTCCGCCACCTCGCAACGGGTCTTGGCCACGACCATGGCGCTGCGCGGCTCTTCGCCGTCACCGAACAGGCCCATCTCGCCAAAAAAGTCCCCGGGGTTCAGATAGCTGACAACCATCAGGTGGTCGGGATCGGTCTCGTCCTGCACCTGGATGGATACGGAGCCGTCCAGGATCAGGTACAGGGCGTCGCTGTCACCGCCCTCTTTGAGGATCACGCTCTTGGCCTTGTAGTCGCCGCGCTGGCAGTGGCGCAGGAAGCTCTCCACGTTGGGTAGCATGTTCACGATCTGCGGTTTCAGCACGTGTGTTTCTCCAGCGTTCTCTGCATCATACTCGGCATGCATAGTACCCCAGAGGGGCGCCAAGTAAAAAGGGTAGCGCTATGCTAAGCTGCAGCGCATCGCGCCTGCGGTGTGCGCAATAGCAACACCGGCGGCATTTTTTCAGGAACAAAACAATCTATGAAAGCAACGGTTAAATGGACCGACGGCGCGATGTTCGTCGGTGAATCCGGCAGCGGCCACAGCGTGGTAATGGATGGCCCCGAAGACCTTGGCGGCCGCAATCTCGGCGTGCGGCCCATGGAAATGTTACTGCTTGGCGTGGGCGGCTGTGCCACCTACGACGTAATGAGCATGCTGCGCAAGGCGCGGCAGAAGGTCGTGGATTGCCGGGTGGAACTGCAGGCGGAGCGCGCCGATGCGATCCCGGCGGTTTTCACCGCGATCAACCTGCATTTCGTGGTCAGCGGGGTCGGGCTCAAGGAATCCCAGGTCAAGCGGGCGGTTGAGCTGTCCGCAGAGAAGTACTGCTCCGCTTCCATCATGCTGGGCGCGGCCGGGGTAAAGATCACGCACGATTACACGGTCGAGGAATTCAGCGCGGATTAGGCCCTACAGGAAATAACTGGTCCCGGTCATCAGGCGCGAGAGGGCAGTCATCGCCTCCTTTACCGGCGCCGGGAAATCCGCGCCGCCGGCCCGCAGGGCATTCTCTCCATGACGCTCCTCGTCCGCCAGCATCTGCTGCAGGATCAGGCGCGACTTGCGGTCGTCATCCGGGAGCTGTTTGAGGTGGTCTCGCAGATGCCGGCACACGCGCTCTTCGGTGGCGGCGACAAAGCCCAGGCTCCACTTGTCCCCCACGGCGCCGGCACTCGCACCCAGCATAAAGGACAGGCCGTACCAGGCGGGGTTGAGCAGGCTGCCCTGGCTGTCCAGCTCGCGCAGGCGCTGTTCGCACCAGGCCAGGTGGTCGGCCTCCTCCCGCGCGGCCTCGCGCATCTCCTCGCGGACCTCAGGCAGCTTGGCGGTCAGGGCCTGGCCCTGGTACAGGGCCTGGGCGCAGACCTCACCGGTATGGTTAACCCGCATCAGGCCGGCCACGTGCTTGCGCTGGCTGTCGCTGAGGACGGTATCGCTGTGGCCCTGGGCCGGAGAGGGCCGGGCGCTGGTCTTGCGCCGCTGGTTCAGGGTGCGCAGCACCGTGTCTGCCTCCCCCAGCAGGCGATCCACCAGGGTTAACTGGCGCGGTCTCTGGCGCTGGGTGATTGCGGTGCCCATGATTGCTGTCTCCTGCCGGGGTGGCGTTTATTCCACCGAACTATAGCGGGAGATGGCGCGCCAGCCAATGTCGTGGCGCAGGGTCATGCCCTCCCAGCTGATCTGCTCAGTGGCGAGGTAGCAGGCATCTTTCGCCGCGGCGATATCGTCGCCCAGGGCGGTGACACAGAGGACGCGGCCACCGTTGGTGACCACCTGGTCGCCGTCCAGCGCGGTGCCGGCGTGAAATATCTTGACCGTTTTCGCCTGGGGCGCGTCCAGCCCGGTGATCGGGTGGCCCTTGTGATAGCTGCCCGGGTAGCCGCCGGCCGCCAGGACCACGCCCATTGCCGGGCGCGGGTCCCAGTCCGCGGTCGCCGTACCCAGCTTGCCGTCCAGAGCCTGCTGACACAGGGCTACCAGGTCCGAGCGCAGGCGCAGCATGATGGGCTGGGTTTCCGGGTCGCCGAAGCGGCAGTTGTATTCGATGACCCTGGGCTGACCCTCTTCGTCGATCATCAGGCCCGCGTACAGGAAACCGGTGTAGGGATTGTTCTCCTCGGCCATGCCGCGCACCGTGGGCCAGATCACCTGGTCCATGATCCGCTGGAACACGGCCTCGTCCACCACCGGCGCGGGGGAGTAGGCGCCCATGCCACCGGTGTTGGGGCCCACGTCGCCCTCGCCGATGCGCTTGTGGTCCTGGCTGGTGGCCATGGGCAGCACGTGCTCGCCGTCCACCATCACGATAAAACTGGCTTCCTCGCCGCTGAGGAATTCCTCGATCACCACCCGGCAGCCGGCGTCGCCGAAGGCATTGCCCGAGAGCATGTCCCGCACCGCGGCCTCGGCTTCCTCCAGGGTTTCCGCCACGATCACGCCCTTGCCCGCCGCCAGGCCATCGGCCTTGACCACGATCGGGGCGCCGCGCTCGCGCAGGTAGGCCAGGGCCGGTTCCAGCTCGGTGAAGTTGGCATAGGCTGCGGTGGGGATGCGGTGCCGGTGCAGGAAGTCCTTGGTAAAGGCCTTGGAACCCTCCAGCTGGGCCGCGCCGGCGCTGGGACCGAAGCAGCGCAGGTCCTGTGCCCGAAAGTAATCCACCACGCCGTCGACCAGGGGCGCCTCGGGGCCGACGATGGTCAGGCCCACGTCGTTGCCGAGGGCGAAGTTCGCCAGGGCCTCGAAGTCGTCCACGGCGATATCGATATTGGCCAGGCCCGGTTCCCGTGCGGTGCCGGCGTTGCCGGGTGCCACGTAGACTGTGTCGACGCCCTCGGACTGGGCCGCTTTCCAGGCCAGGGCGTGTTCGCGCCCGCCCCCACCAATGATCAATACATTCATATTGGCTTTATCCATTAACGAGTCCGTAGTCTATCCATTGCGCTTGAGCCTGAGGGTGCGCCAGGGCGAGGGTGAGACGAGGCGCGTGGAGCGCGGCAAGCGGAGCGCGGCTCCCGGAGCGTACACGAGAGTACGTGAGCATTGCCGCGCTCCGCACAACGAAGTATCACGCCGCCCTGGCGCGCCTTAATGCCTGAAGTGGCGCATGTTGGTGAATACCATTGCCATCCCGTGCTCGTCAGCGGCGGCGATCACCTCCTCGTCGCGGATCGAGCCGCCGGGCTGGATCACCGCGGCAACCCCGGCGATGCCAGCGCTGTCGATGCCGTCGCGGAAGGGGAAGAAGGCATCCGAGGCCATCACCGAGCCCTTGACCGCCAGGCCCGCGTGCTCGGCCTTGATCGCGGCGATGCGCGCCGAGTTGATGCGGCTCATCTGTCCCGCGCCCACGCCCACGGTCTGCCCCTGGTGGGCGTAGACAATGGCGTTGGACTTGACGAACTTGGCCACCTTCCAGGCGAACAGCAGGTCCGCGAACTGCTGTTCGGTGGGGCTGACCTTGCTCACCACCTTGAGGTCGGCCTCGCTGACCATGCCGAGGTCGCGATCCTGCACCAGCAGGCCGCCGTTGACCCGCTTGTAGTCGAGGGCGCGGGCCGGCGCCGTCCATTCGCCGCAGGCCAGCAGGCGCACATTTTTCTTGCTTGCCACGACGTCGACCGCGGCCGCATTAACGCTGGGGGCGATGATCACTTCCACGAACTGGCGCTCGACGATGGCGCTGGCGGTGGTCGCGTCGAGCTCGCGGTTGAAGGCAATGATGCCGCCGAAGGCGGACTCAGGGTCCGTGGCGAAGGCCAGCTCATAGGCCTGCAGCAGATCGTCGGCCACCGCGACCCCGCAGGGATTGGCGTGCTTGACGATGACGCAGGCAGGCTGGTCGAAGTTCTTCACGCACTCGAGGGCGGCATCGGTATCAGCCACGTTGTTGTAGGACAGGGCCTTGCCCTGCAGCTGCTTGGCGGTGGCGATCCCGGCCTCGGCCGGGTTGGCCTCCACGTAGAAGGCCGCTTCCTGGTGGGGGTTCTCGCCGTAGCGCATGGCCTGGGCCTTGTGGAACTGGGTGTTGAAGGTGCGCGGGAAGGCCTCCGCGCCGCCGGGCACCTTCTGCCCGAAGTAGTTGGCGATGGCCCCGTCATAGGCGGCGGTGTGCTCGTAGGCCTTGATCGCCAGGTCGAAGCGGGTTTCCAGGGTGGTGGCGCCATCGTTGGCCCGCATCTCTTCCAGGATCGTGGCGTAGTCGGCGGCGTTGACCACGATGTTCACGAAGCGATGGTTCTTGGCCGCGGCGCGCACCATGGTGGGGCCGCCAATGTCGATGTTCTCGACGGCGTCTTCCAGGCTGCAGTCCGGGCGGGCCACGGTGGCCTCGAAGGGGTAGAGGTTCACCACCACCATGTCGATGGCGTCGATCCCGTGCTCCGCCATGACCGCGTCATCCTGGCCGCGCCGGGCAAGGATGCCGCCGTGAATCTTCGGGTGAAGGGTCTTGACCCGGCCGTCCATCATCTCCGGAAAACCGGTGTAGTCCGCCACCTCGGTCACCGCGAGGCCGGCGTCATGCAGCAGGCGGTAAGTGCCCCCGGTGGACAGCAGCTCGACGCCCATGTCACACAGTGCGCTGGCGAAATCCGCGATGCCGGTCTTGTCGGAGACGCTGATCAGCGCGCGGCGGATGGTGATGAGCTTGCTCGAGTCCATGGTGATACTTGCCTGTCAGTCCTTGGGGGAGATGAGGTTGTACTGTTTGAGCTTCTTGCGCAGGGTGCCGCGATTCAGGCCCAGCATCTGTGACGCCCGGGTCTGGTTATTGCGGGTGTAGGCCATGATCTCACGCAGCAGGGGCGCCTCCACCTCGGCCAGCACCAGCTGGTAGAAGTCGGTGGTCGGCTGGCCGTCCAGCTCCGCCAGGTAGGCACGCACGGCCCGGGTCACCGCCTCGTTGAGCTGGCTGGGGTCACGTTCTTCGTTGTTGGCGGCGCGGGTGGCGGCGCCGTTGGTGGCGATGGTGGTCAGGTGTTCGGCCTGGCTCATGCGGCAAGTTCCTTGTTATGTGGCTGGCTCTCGCGGAACAGGTGATCAAGGAAGCGATGTTGCGCCTCGGGGCAGGTGATGGCGTTGAACGCCTTGCGCCGGGGAGCCAGAAGTGAATGCTGTTGCAGGTACCACCCCACGTGCTTGCGCGCGATGCGCAGGCCCATGAAGTCACCGTAGAATTCGTGCAGCGCGGCGAGGTGGCCGCTGATGATTGCCTGCTGGGTCGCCAGGTCCGGTTCGGGCAGGTCCTCGTCGTGATCGATGCGCGCGGCAATCTGGCCGCAGAGCCAGGGCCGGCCCTGGGCGGCGCGACCGATCATCACCCCCGCCGCGCCGGTGTGGGCAAGGACCTGCTGCGCCTTCGCCGGCGAGTCGATATCGCCGTTGGCAAACACCGGGATGGACACCGCCTCGACGATGCTGGCAATGGTGTCGTACTCCACCGGCCCGCGGAAGGCACAGGCGCGGGTGCGACCGTGCACGGCTAGGGCGGCAATGCCGGCGTCCTCGGCAATGCGCGCGATCTGTACGCCGTTGCGGCGCTCGGGCGCAGAGCCGGTGCGAATCTTTAGGGTCACCGGGACATCCACCGCCGCGACCACCGCCTCGAGAATGGCCCGCACCAGCGGCTCGTCGGCGAGCAGGGCGGAGCCGGCCGCCTTGCGGCAGACCTTCTTCGCCGGACAACCCATGTTGATGTCGATAATCTGGGCGCCGCCGGCGACGTTGTGGCGGGCGGCGGCGGCCATGGCTTCGGGCTCAGACCCGGCGATCTGCACCGAGCGCGGCTCGATCTCCGCGTCGTGCTGGCTGCGCCAGCGGGTCTTGCGTGAGTCGCGCAGGCTGGGGTCGCTGCTGAGCATTTCCGATACCACCAGGCCCGCGCCCTGTGCCGCGCACAGGCGCCGGAAGGGCAGATCGGTGATCCCTGCCATGGGGGCCAGGGCAACGCGATTTGCGAGTTTGTAGGGACCGATCTGCAGCATCGTTGCCGGCTGAATAGGCTTGGAAAAAGAGGGCGACATGATACGCGACCGCCGCAGAAGGGAAAAGCGATACTGGCTAAAATTTCGTCAGATTGGCGCGCGTGCCGGTGATGTTAAACCGCGGGTCCGGCGCTAGTCCCCGGCGAGTTGCCCCTGCAGGCATACCCAGCCGTCCTGCTGTCCCGCGACGGTCAGTACCAGGCGCGGCGCGTAGTGGCGACAGAGGGTATCGGCCTGACTCTCCAGCAGGCCCGAGAGGAGGAAGGTCGCCCCGGGCCTGGCCAGTGCCAGCAGGGTAGCGGACAGGTCCAGCAGGGGACCGGCGAGAATATTGGCAATCACCAGGTCGGCGCCGCCCTGCCAGGGGGTGATCGCCGCGGCCCCGGGCAGGGCAACCGCCAGGTCCGGGTCGGCGATGGCGTTGCGCCGGGCGTTGTCCCGGGTCGCGGCCAGGGCCTGGGGGTCGTTGTCCACGCCCAGCGCCCTGCGGGCGCCGAGCCTGAGGGCGGCCACCGCAAGGATGCCAGAGCCGCAGCCGTAGTCGACCACATCGACGCCATCCAGGTGCATGCCATCCAGGGCAGCGAGGCACAGGGCGGTGGTGGGATGGGTGCCGGTGCCGAAGGCGAGGCCCGGGTCCAGCAGCAGGTTGACGGCGTCGGGCTCCGGCGGTGCCAGCCAGGAGGGGCAGACCCACAGGCGCTGGCCGAAGCGCATCGGCTGGTAGTGCTGAATCCACTCCCGCTCCCAGTCCTTGTCCTCGAGGATCTCCACCCGCTGGTGGGCATCGGCAAGCAGTGCCGGGGGAAACTGCGCCAGGACCGCGTCCATGTCGGTATCCGCCGGGTAGAGGCCGGCGAGACGGGTCTGCTGCCACAGGGGCGTCTCCCCCACGGCGGGTTCCAGCACCGGCTGGTCGGCGTTGTCTTCCAGGGTGACCGCCACCGCCCCGGTGGCGAGCATCTGCTCCTCCAGGGCGGGTACGCGATCCGGGCGGGTGTCCAGGCGCAGCTGCAGCCAGCTCATGGGCGTTGGCGGAGGACCTCAGTCCTCCAGCTTGCTCTCCAGATAGTGAATGCTCACACCGCCGGCCTGGAAGGAGCGGTCGATCACCAGCTCCCGGTGCAGGGCCGTGTTGGTGCGGATGCCTTCCACCACCAGTTCGTCCAGGGCCTGGCGCATGCGTGCCAGGGCGGTTTTGCGGTCCTCGCCGTAGCTGATCACCTTGGCGATCAGGGAGTCGTAGAAAGGCGGCACGGTGTAGCCGTCATACAGGTGGGAGTCGACCCTGATCCCCGGGCCGCCGGGGGCGTGGAAGGTGGTGACCTTGCCGGGAGAGGGGATAAAGCTGTGGGGGTCCTCGGCGTTGATCCGGCACTCGAAGGAGTGGCCGGTGATCTTGACGTCTTCCTGTTTCACTGACAGGGGCATGCCGGCGGCGATGCGCAGCTGCTCCTTGACGATGTCGATGCCAGTAACCAGTTCCGTGACCGGGTGCTCGACCTGGACCCGGGTGTTCATCTCGATGAAGTAGAAGCCGCCGTCCTCGTACAGGAACTCGAAGGTGCCGGCGCCACGATAGCCGATCTCGATGCAGGCATTGACGCAGGCCTCCGCGACCTGGTCGCGCAGATCCTGGTCGATCCCCGGCGCCGGGGCCTCTTCCAGCACTTTCTGGTGGCGCCGTTGCAGGGAGCAGTCGCGGTCACCCAGGTGGATCGCGTTGCCCTGGCCGTCGGCGATCACCTGGATCTCCACATGCCGCGGCTTCTGCAGGAATTTTTCCAGGTACACCACTTCCGAGCCAAAGGCCGCGCCCGCTTCCGACTGGGTGACCTTGACCGAGTTGATCAGCGCCGCTTCATTGTGCACCACGCGCATGCCGCGTCCGCCGCCGCCGGCGGCGGCCTTGACGATCACCGGGAAACCGATGCGCCGGGCCACGGCCAGGGTGCGCTCGTCGTCATCGGTCAGGGGACCGTCGGAGCCGGGCACCGTGGGCACCCCGGCGCGCTTCATGGCCTCGATTGCCGAGACCTTGTCGCCCATCAGGCGAATGGTGTCCGCGGTGGGGCCGATAAAGATAAAGCCGCTTTTTTCCACCTGTTCGGCGAAGGCGGCGTTCTCGGCGAGGAAGCCGTAGCCCGGGTGGATCGCGCTGGCACTGGTGACCTCGGCAGCGCTGATAATCGCGGGCACGTTAAGGTAGCTGGCGCTGCTCGCCGCCGGGCCAATGCACACGGACTCGTCCGCCAGGCGCACGTGCATCAATTCGCGGTCGGGTTTGGAATGCACCGCCACGGTCTTGATATCCAGTTCCTTGCAGGCGCGCAGTACCCGCAGGGCAATTTCCCCGCGGTTGGCGATCAGCACCTTGTCCAAAATCGGCATCTTTCGATCCTCTGTAGCTGTGCAATCGGCGGGCCGCGGCCCGCCACGTGGGTCAGATGATGGTGAACAGCGGCTGCTCGAACTCGACCGGCTCCCCGTTCTCGACCAGGACTTCGCCGATGGTGCCGGACTTTTCTGCCTCGATCTGGTTCATCATCTTCATCGCTTCCACGATGCACAGCGTGTCGCCCGCCTGCACCTGCTGGCCGACCTCGACAAAGGGCGGCGAGGAGGGGGAGGACGCGCGGTAAAAGGTGCCGACCATGGGCGAGAGAACCTGGTGGCCGGTCACTGATGGCTCACCGCCGCTGTCGCCGGTGGCGGCGGGCTCGGCGGCCTCCGCTGGTGCGGCGGCCGGTGCCGGGGGCGGTGGTGGCGACGCCCAGTGCGGGGCCGCCATCATCTGCGGCGCGCTGTTACGGCTGATGCGCACCGATTCCTCACCCTCCTTGATCTCGATCTCATCGATGTTGGACTCCTCCAACAGTTCGATCAGCTTTTTTACTTTGCGAATGTCCATAGTCGGGTCTCTCGGGTTTCTGGTTATGTTCGTTCGAGTTGCTGCAATGCCGCCTGCAGGGCCAGTTCGTAGCCCTGGGGGCCCAGTCCACAGATCACACCCCGGGCCAGGTCAGAGAAATAGGACTGCTGGCGGAAGGCCTCGCGGGCATGGGTGTTGGACAGGTGTACCTCGATAAAGGGAATCGCCACCGCTGCCAGGGCGTCGCGCAGGGCGACGCTGGTGTGGGTAAAGGCCGCCGGGTTGATCAGGATAAAGTTCACCCCCTCGTGCCGCGCCTCCTGGACCCGCTCTACCAGCTCGTACTCGGCATTGCTCTGCATGCTGAGCAGATGGTGTCCCTGGTCACGGGCCAGCTCCTCCAGGCGCGAGTTGATCGCCGCGAGGGTGGTATCCCCGTAAATCTCGGGTTCGCGCTCACCCAGCAGGTTCAGGTTGGGACCATGCAGGACGAGGATGGTAGCCATGGCAGACGTGCTCCCGGTTATTGGCACATGGGGCAGGATTCTGGCGCAAAAAATCGGGTTTGTCCATGTTTGCCCCAGACTTACCGGATTTTAACCGCAATTACCGACCGGATTGCGGAAGTTTACCTGTTTCGGGATTTTGCGGCGATCTCCGCCACTGGCAGCGGCACAATAGCGGAAATTACAGGATTTATGGCGTAAATTCGGGGAATTAAGCTAAAACTTGCCGGCAATTTCCGGATTCTCGCCCGTTATGCTCCCCAGCGCCTCGAGGACCGTGGACTGGCGCAGGATTTGCGGCAGGATCAGCGGCTCCCGCGAGCGGTCGCCGGGGTAGAGAACGTACAGGGGGATCCCGTTGCGCCCGTGCTCGCGCAGGAAGGCGGCGATGTCGGCGTCGTAGTTGGTCCAGTCCGCCACCATGTAGGTCACCCCCAGGCGGGCGAAGCTCTCGCGGATTCTCTCGGTGTGCAGCACCGCGCGCTCATTGGCGATGCAGGTGATGCACCAGTCGGCGGTCACGTCGACGAACACCGGGGTACCGGCGGCGCGCAGGGAAGCCAGGGCATCGGCGGACCAGGCCACGCCGTAGCCCGGCTCGCGATCGGCCGCATCCGGGGGGGTGCCACGCCAGGCGCCGAGGGCAATGGCAATGACCAGGCAGCCCAGGGCCACGACCCGGCGCAACAGGCTGGCGCGCCAGGCCCACAGGGCCAGGGCCAGGAACAGCCCCCCCAGCAGGGCAGCGGCCATGGTATCCACACCGGCCTGGCGGCCGGCCACCCACAGCAGCCAGATCGCGCTGGCATACAGGGGAAAGGCGAGAGCCTGTTTCAGGGTCTCCATCCACGGCCCCGGTTGCGGCAGCAGGCGCCGCGCCAGGCCGCTGTAGCTGAGCAGCACCAGCGGTGCCGCCATGCCCGCCCCCAGGGCGGCGAACACGCCGAGGCCAATGGCCGCTGGCTGGGTAACCGCGAAGCCCAGGGCGGTGCCCATCAGCGGTGCCGTGCAGGGGCTGGCAACCACCACAGCCAGGACCCCGGTGAAGAAGCTGCCGCTGTCACCCTGGCGGCCGGCGAGTCCGGATCCCGCGTTCATCCACCCGGCTCCGAGCTCAATCACCCCGGACAGGGCCAGGCCCATGGCCAGGAAGAGGTAGGCCAGCGCGATCACGAAGCCGGGGCTCTGCAGCTGGAAGCCCCAGCCGATGGCCTGGCCGGCCTGTTGCAGGGCAATCAGGAGGGCGGCCACGAGGATGAAGCTCACCACCACGCCGGCCGCGTAGATCCAGCTCTGGCGGTGGCGGGCATGGGCGCTGCTGTGGGCGAAGCTGAGCACCTTGAGGGACAGCACGGGAAATACGCAGGGCATCAGGTTGAGCAAGGTGCCACCGAGGAAGGCCAGCACCACCATATACAAAACCCTGGTCGGGTCCGCCACCGCGGCGGTGGGTGCCTGGCTCGTTGTGGGTGCGGCGCGTGACGGCGGCGCCTGCTCGTCAATCGCGCCGCTGGCAAAATCCACGGCGAAGACCTGGGTCCGGGGCGGGTAGCACAGGCCCGCATCGGCGCAGCCCTGGCTGGTCACGGTGAGCTGGGCACGACCGTCCTTGCGCTCGGTTGCCAGGCTGATATCGGCACTGTTGTAGTACACCCGGGTGTCGCCAAAGAACTCATCGGTGCGCTCGATCGCCGGCGGAAAATCCGCGGTGAGTGGCACCTCACCATCGGCGTCTTCGAGATGAAAGCTGAAGCGGTGCTGGTACAGGTAGTAATTGTCGGCAATCTGCCAGTACAGGCGCAGGCCCTCGGGTACCACCTCTATCGCCAGCGGGTAGGCTTCCTCCACCGGCAGGAATTCCGGGCCGGATGTGGAGGCGCCGAAAGAGGCGCCGGCGGCTGGGCCGTCGTTGCCAAACTGGGCGAAGCTCAGGCTGCTAGCCAGCAATAACAGGCTCGCAAGGACGAGACGCATGTAAACTCCTTGTAATTAAGGGCCGCATTATATCAAGGCCCGATCGTTTGCGCGCCGGGGCATTGGCTGGCCGAACCGTGGGAACGAGGTCAATGTTATAGTGTCTGACGCTGCGGGCGTGAGATAGGTTCCCCGCACGCGGTCAACGGGTGCTGGATTCAGGGAGTGGTGGTATGCGCAATAAATTGGACACAGGTTTGGGTTATCGTCGCCTGGCGTGTCTGCTGTTGGCGGCGGGAGGCCTCACGCTGGGGGCTGCAACCCATGCGGAACCGGCCGCGGTGACGATCAGTGACGCCTGGGTGCGGGCGCTGCCCCCGACCCAGCGCAACACCGCGGCTTATCTGCAGGTCCACAACCCCGGCGCGGCCCCGGTGCGCATCACCGGCGGTAGCACGGCACTTGCCGAAGCGGTGGAGATCCACGAGAGTGTGTCCGAGGATGGCATCATGCGCATGCGGCAGCTACAGGCGCTGAGCCTCGCTCCGGGGGAGACCCGCGAACTGGCCCCTGGCGGCGTGCACCTGATGCTGCTGGGCCTGGAACGCATGCCTGCGCCCGGGGATACACTCTCCCTCTGCCTGACCGTAGAGGGCGCCGATCCCGTGTGCAGTGATGCGCCGGTGCGCCGGGACATGGGCGACGCCGGCCACGCTCATCACCACTGAAACCACGTTACGCCGCAGCTGGAATTAACCACAGGAGCAGGGAATGAACGACCACAACCGGGACACCGTGACCACATGGTCTGATCGCTGGCAGGACTGGCGCGATCGCCTCGGCTGGCGCTGGCCCCTGCGGCTGCTGGCGGCCTACCTGGTGATCACCGTGCTGCTGGGTATGTACTGGAGCCTGGCGCCGGCGCAGTTCGACGTCGAGGCGAAGGCCGAGGTGCTGGTGAGCGAAGAGAACGGCCGCGTGGTCACCGGTGCCGTCACCACCAGCGCCCTGATCGGGGTGATGGAGACCCTACTGGAGAAGCGCGGCGGTTACCTCAGCAATGACCGCTTCCCCCCGGGCCTGTGGCTGGACAATATCCCCAACTGGGAATACGGGGCCCTGATCCAGTCCCGGGACCTGGCGCGGGCCATGCGCGAGGTGTACAGCCGTTCCCAGAGCCAGTCCACGGAGGACAAGGCCCTGGCGGAGGCGGAACCGCGCTTCAACTTCAACGCCAACAGCTGGATCCTGCCGGCGTCGGAGTCCGAGTATCGCGACGGCATCCGCTTCCTGCGGGGCTATCTGGCCCGACTGGTAGACGATGATGCCAGCGACGCCCAGTTTTACGCCCGCGCCGATAACCTGCGCTACTGGCTGAACACGGTGGACTCGCGCCTGGGCAGCCTGTCACAGCGCCTGAGTGCCAGCGTCGGCCAGCGGCGCCTGAATACCGATCTGGCCGGTGACCAGAGCGCTGCCCAGGCGACCCCGGCGCCGTCGGAAATGACCGTGCGCACACCCTGGCTGGAAATCGACGACGTGTTCTTTGAGGCCCGCGGTACCGCCTGGGCCCTGATTCACTTCCTCAAGGCAGTGGAGGTGGATTTCGCCGATGTCCTCGAGAACAAGAATGCCCTGGTCAGCCTGCAGCAGATCATCCGTGAGCTGGAGGCAACCCAGGACACGGTGTGGAGCCCCATGGTCCTGAATGGGACCGGCTTTGGCATGCTGGCCAACCACTCGCTGGTGATGGCGAACTACCTGAGTCGCGCCAACGCCGCGATCGTCGACCTGCGGGACCTGCTGGCCCAGGGCTGACCGACGCGGGTTTCAGCCCTTGCGGTCGTAGCGCAGGCGGGTGCCGGTATCCAGGGACAGGCGGATCTCCGTGGCGCTGATTTCCGCCGGGAAATAGGTGCCGGAGAGCTTGGCATCCAGCAGGCTGGCGCCTTCCAGGTTGGTGTCGCGAAAGTCGATGCCCGAGAGGTCGGCATTGCGGAAATAGGCATTGCTGAAATCGAGGCCGCTGGCATTCATCTTGCGCAGGTCGCGGCCGCGGTAATCGCCGCTTTTCAGTTCCCCGGTATCCAGGGTATCGCGCTGTTTATTGAAGCCCTCAATGTCCTCGTTGCGCAGCAGCTGGTATAACGGGTCTTGCTTGATGACAGGCTTGGTCATGGCGGATGTATTCCATTCCTTGTGCAGTACCACACCGCGTCGCGCTGCGCGGTTTGAAGTAGCGGCCCGGCCGGGAGCGGCCCGGCCGGGCCGGTGGCGCGATGATGCAAGAGCATAGCACAGGCCGCGCCGGCCCCGGAGGGCCGCGGTGACCGATATCGATCGCGAGGGCAGCCTGCTCTCGCGCCACGCCCGCGATACGCCCGAGGGTGTCTGCCTGGAGTTCTGGTTCGCCACCAGCGAGGGGCCCCTGCGGGTGGAAATTCCCGGACAGGAGAGTGTGTTCTTCCTGCCCGCGGCCCAGGCGGAAGCCGCCGGCACCTGTCTCGCGGCTGAGCGCGGCCTGCAACTGCGGCCCCTGGCATTGCGCGATTTCGACCTTGCCCCCGTAGTGGGCCTGTACTGTCACGGCTACCGTCAGGCCCGGCGCTGCGCGGGGCGCCTGCGGGATGCGGGCCTGACCCCGCTGGAAGCGGATATCCACCCCGCGGACCGCTACCTGATGGAGCGCTTTATTCGCGGCGCCGCGCGCGTCAGCGGGCGGGCCGAGGCGTCCCCCGGTGGGCTCTGTGTGCGCAATGCCCGGCTGCAGCCGGCGTCCTGCCGCGCGCCACTGGCGGTAGTGTCTTTTGATATCGAGACGGCCATGCGCGGGGTCGAGCTGTTCTCCATCGGCGTGCACGCCTGGCGCGGCGAGTTGCACACGCGGCGGGTGTTCATGCTGGGGTCGGGAGCGACCCAGGACTACGTGGTGACCCTGGACTCCGAGCAGGCCCTGCTGCGCGCCTTTCTGGATTTTATCGCCAAGTTCGACCCAGACGTTCTGATCGGCTGGAACGTGGTCAACTTCGACACCTGGTACCTGCAGCGGGTGGCGGACAAGCACCGCCGGCCGCTGACCCTGGGGCGCGGGGGCCAGGCGGTGCAGTGGCGCGAACTGAGCGATGACGGTGAGCGGCGGGCGGCGCGCCTGCCCGGCCGGGTATTGCTGGATGGCATCGAGTTGCTGCGGGCGGCATTCTACCGCTTCGAGAGCTTCTCCCTGAATCACGTCGCCGGCGAACTTCTGGGGGAGCACAAGCTGCTCAGCGGCAGCGACCGCGGCGGTGAAATCGGGCGCCTGTTCCGGGAGGACAAGACCGCGCTGGCCGCCTACAACCTGCGCGACTGTGAGCTGGTCAGTGAAATCTTCACCCGGGCCCGCTTGCTGGACTTCGCCCTGGCCCGCAGTGCCATGACCGGCCTCGACATGGACCGGCTGGGCGGGTCGGTAGCCGCCTTCGACAACCTGTACCTGCCGCGGCTGCACCGGGCCGGCTTCGTTGCTCCCAACGCCGCCCGCGACCAGGCACCCAGCCCCGGCGGCTTCGTGCTGGACTCGGCGCCGGGCCTTTACGACCACGTGCTGGTCCTGGACTTTAAAAGCCTGTACCCCAGTATTATTCGTACCTTCTTTATCGACCCGCTGGGCCTGGCCCTGGTGGGCGAGCTTCCGGCGGCGGCGACGGTACCCGGCTTTATCGGTGCCCGCTTCGCCCGCGAGGGTCACCTCTTGCCCGCGCTGATCAGCGAGCTGTGGGCGCTGCGGGATGCGGCCAAGGCGGCCGCCGACGGACCCCTGTCCCAGGCGATCAAGATCATCATGAACTCCTTTTACGGGGTCCTTGGCTCCCCTGGCTGCCGCTTCTTCGACGCCCGCCTCGCCAGTTCCATCACCCTGCGCGGGCACAGCATCCTGCAGCAGTCCCGCGACCGCATCGAGGCCCTCGGCCACCGGGTCATCTACGGCGACACCGACTCCGTGTTCGTGTGGGTGCAGCGCGCCACCTCCAGCGCCGAGGCACAGCAGGCGGGGCGCGAGCTGCAACAGGCGCTCAATGCCTGGTGGCAGGAGGAGGTCGCCCGGGAGTTTGGCCTGGACAGCGCCCTGGAGCTGGAGTTCGAGACCCATTTCCGGCGCTTCCTGATGCCCACGGTGCGCGGCTCGGACAAGGGCAGCAAGAAGCGTTACGCCGGGCTGGTGGTCACTGCGGACGGGGAGGAGCTGGTATTCAAGGGCCTGGAAAACGTGCGTACTGACTGGACCCGCCTGGCCCGGGATTTCCAGCATGAATTGTACCGCCGGATTTTTGCCGGCGAGCCCTTCGCGGAATACGTCAAGGCGCAGGTGCAGGCGGTGCTGGACGGTGCCTGTGACGAGCGCCTGGTCTACCGCAAGCGGCTGCGCCGGCGGCTGGATGATTACCAGCGCAACGTCCCGCCCCACGTGCAGGCGGCGCGCCGCTGCGCCGAACGCGGCTTGCCGGTGCCGGCCCGCGGTGACTGGGTCGATTACGTGGTCACCACTGCCGGGGCCGAGCCCGCGGCACGGGCCCTGTCACCGCTGGACTACCAGCACTACGTGGATCGGCAGCTGGAGCCGATCGCGGACGGTATCCTCGGTTTTGTCGGGGCCTCCTTTCGCGGCCTGGTGGACCGCCAGATTGGCCTGTTCAGCGGGTGAATTACTCGCCGAAGAATTCCCGCCGCAGGGCCGGGTAGTCTGCGGCGGGCAGGCGCGGCCCGTACTGGGACACCACCCGGCTGGCCGCGAGGCTGGCGAAGGCGCCGGCACGGGCGTAGGTCTCGCCGCGGCCGATGGCGTACAGGAAGGCTCCGGCGAACATGTCGCCGGCGCCGTTGCTGTCCACGGCCTCAATCTTGTGGGGCGCAATCCGTGCCAGCTCCCTGCCGTCGAAGGTCACCGCCCCGGCGGCGCCGCGGGTCACCACAAAGCTGCGCGCGACCTTGCGCAGTTCTTCCATGGCTGCATCCAGGGTGTCGGTCCTGGCCCAGCCCAGGGCCTCTTCCTCGTTGCAGAACACCAGGTCCAGCTGTTCGCCGATAATGTCCTGCATTCCCTCGCGAAAAAACTCCACCATGCCCGGGTCGGAGAAGCTCAGGGCAGTCTTCACGCCCCGGGCCTCGGCTTCCTCCCGGGCGCGGATGGCGGCGGCGCGACCGGTGGGCGAGGTGACCAGGTAGCCTTCCAGGTAGAGGTACTCGGAATCCGCCAGGGCCCCGGTATCGAGCTGCGCGATCGACAGGGTCTCGGAGATGCCCAGGAAAGTGTTCATGCTGCGCTCGGCGTCGGGGGTGATCAGTACCAGGCACTTGCCGGTGGTGCCGGGTTCGCGGCCGTTGCGCAGGCAGTGCTCCACGCCCGCGGCCTCGAGATCGGCGACGTAGATATCGCCGTCGCTGTCGGCGGCAACCTTGCAGGACATAAAGGTGGGGCCGCCGAACTGGGCAGTGGCGATCATGGAGTTTCCGGCGCTGCCGCCGCTGGCGTGGTTGGCATGCACCAGGTGATCCTCCAGGTGTGACAGCAGCTCATCCTGACGGGCCTCGTCGACCAGGGTCATCAGGCTCTTCTCGACGCCCATGTCGGCCAGATCCCGGTCGCTGACCTCGACCTCCTTGTCCACCAGCGCCGCGCCGATGCCGTAAACCCAGTATTTTTTCATCGTGGTGTGGTCCCCCTGCGTTGAGCCCGCTATTATCCCGATCCCCCTGGTAATTGAAAGCGCTTGCCGGTGTGACGCCGCCCCGCCGGCGGATGCGCTGCGGTACACTCCACCGATGCCCCGAACTCGCCGACCCCTGCTGAAAATCCTGCTGACCGCCCTGGCGGTGTTTGCCGGGCTGATCGTCTACCTCGACGCGCGGATCACCAGCACCTTCACCGACAAGATGTGGGAGCTGCCGGCCAAGGTATACGCGCGGCCGCTGGAGCTGTTCGAGGGCCAGCACCTGAGCGCGGAAGACCTCGCCTACGAACTGGAGGTGCTGGGCTACCGGACGGTGGCGCGCGTGAGCCAGCCCGGCCAGGTGAGCCGCCAGGGCAGCAGCTTTGAGCTGTATACCCGCGGCTTCGACTTTCCCGGCGAGCGCGAGACCGCCCGCCGCGTGCGGGTGGGCCTTGCCGGTGAGCGGGTGCGCAGCCTGAGCGATGCCAGTGGTGCGGTTGACCTGATGCGCCTGGACCCCGTGCAGATCGGTGGTATCTACCCGTCCCACGGCGAGGACCGCATCCTGGTGCGCCTGGCGGATGTGCCGGACAGCCTGCGCCTGGGGCTGCTGGCGGTGGAGGACCAGCGGTTCTACGAGCACTGGGGTTTTTCGATCACCGGGATCCTGCGCGCGGCCCTGAGCAACGTGCGCTCGGGCGGCGTCGTGGCCGGCGGCAGCACCATCACCCAGCAGCTGGTCAAGAACTACTACCTGACCCCAGAGCGTACCATCGTGCGCAAGCTCACCGAGTTGCTGATGGCGGTCCTGCTGGACTTTCATTACAGCAAGGACCAGATCCTGGAGAGCTACATCAACGAGGTCTACCTCGGCCAGGAGGGTCCGCGGGCAATCCACGGTTTTGCCCTCGCCGCGCGCCATTATTTCGATACGCCCCTGGCGCAGCTGGGCCTGCACCAGCAGGCGCTGCTGATCGGCATGATCAAGGGCCCGTCCCTGTACAATCCGCGCCGTAACCCCGAGCGGGCGAAGGAGCGCCGCGACCTGGTGCTGGATGTGATGGTGGACCAGGGGGTGATTTCCGCCGAGCACGCGACCGTGGCCCAGGCCATGCCGCTCGGCCTCAACAGCCAGCGCAATATCCGCGATACCTTCCCCGCCTACCTCGACCTGGTGCGGCGGCAGCTGCGGGAAGAGTACCGGGAGGAGGACCTGACCACCCTGGGGCTGAGTATCTTCACGCCTTTCGACCCCATCCTGCAGCGCCAGGCCGAGCGCAGCACCAACGCCGTACTGGACCATCTCGATGCCGGGGGAGACCTGGAGTCGGCAACCGTGGTGACCCGCTTCGACACCGGCGAGGTGGCGGCCCTGGTGGGGGGGCGCCAGGTGCGCTACGCCGGTTTCAACCGCGCCCTGGATGCGCGCCGGCCCGCGGGCTCACTGCTCAAGCCTGCGGTCTACCTGGCGGCGCTGGAGCAGCCGCAGCGCTACACCCTGGCCACCCCGCTCGCAGACACCCCGCTGGAGGTCGCGGGCCCGGACGGTTCGGTCTGGGCGCCGCGCAACTTTGACCGGATGAGCCACGGTGATGTCCTGCTGCACCGGGCGCTGGCCAATTCCTACAACCTGGCGACCGCCCGCCTGGGCATGGAGCTGGGGATCGACAAGGTGGTGGATATGCTGCAGCGCCTGGGGATCGACGGCCCCATTCCCGAGGTGCCGGCGCTGACCCTGGGGGCGGGGGAGTACTCGCCCATGGATATGGCGGCGATGTACCAGAGCATCGCCGCGGGAGGCTTCCGCATGCCCCTGCGCAGCATTCGCGATATCGTCGATGCCCGCGGCGAAGCCCTGCGCCGCTACCCGCTGGAATACGACCGCACCGTGAGCCTGCAGGCGGTGCACCTGCTGCACTACAGCCTGCGCGAAGTGGTGCGCGAGGGCACCGGGCGCGGCGTCTACAACTACCTGGGGCCGCAGTTCGACGTGGCCGGCAAGACCGGGACCACCAATGACGGCCGCGACTCCTGGTTCGCCGGCTTCTCCGGTGACCTGCTGGCGGTGAGCTGGATCGGTCGGGACGACAACGGCGGTACGGGCTTGACGGGAAGTACGGGGGCATTGAGAGTGTGGGCTCATTTCATGGCCCGGGCCAGCCAGCGCCCGCTGGGATACCGCATGCCCGACCAGATGACCCCGCACTGGATTGACAGCTCCACGGGCTACCTCACCGGTGAGGGCTGTCCCGATGCCCGCCTGCTGCCCTTTATCACCGGCAGTGAGCCGAGCCGGCGCAGCAACTGTGCCGGGCGCAGCAACCCGATCAAGGACTGGTTCCAGTCCCTGTTTGGCGGTAAGTCGTGACGCGCGCCGGGGGGATCCTGCGGGTCCTGCTGCTGGCGGTATTGGCCGTCACCGGCGGCTGCTCTGTGTACAGCGTCCCCGGCAGCAAGCCCGCCCCGGTAGAGACCCGGCCGCCACCGGCCCCGGAAACGGCGCCCGCCCCGGTTCCCTCGCCATCGACACCGTCGGCCCCGCAGCCGCCGGAGCCCAATGCCAGCCACGCCTACGGTGGCCTGCTCATGCGGGCCCAGGAGGCCAGCGGCCGGGGTGACTACGAGCAGGCCCTGGCCCTGCTGGAACGCGCCCAGCGGGTCGACCCGGACAGCGCCGAGGTGTATCTCGCCCTGGCCCGGACCTATGCCGCCAAGGGTGATGCCGCCCGGGCCCGGGCCACCGCCGAGCGCGGTCTGCTCTACTGCCGGAGCGACGCCGAGTGCGCCCGGTTGCGTGCACTCACCCGCTAGCTCGTCAGGGCTTGCCCTGTAGGGCCGAATTCATTCGGCCTGTTCCTGGGCCGGGTCCGTTTCCTGACAACGCAGCACGTAGCCCTCCGCGCCCTCCCGGGGCGCAAAGGTCAGGAACTGGTTGATGCAGGCGGGGACGTCGGCGGCGCAGTGACTGACAAATATGACCTGGGTGTCGGTGGTGGTGGCGATATGGTCCACTGCGCGCAGCATCATGTTGCGGTGGTGGGCGTCCAGGCCGAGGGTGGGTTCATCCAGCAACAGCACGGCCGGGTTTTTGACCATAGCCCGCGCCAGCAGCACCATGCGCTGCAGGCCGAAGGACAGGGCCCCCATGGACTCACCGAGGCAGTGGGTGATGCCCAGGGCTTCCAGCCAGCCCATCGCCGTGTGGCGCTGGGTCTCCCCCCAGTCGTCGTACAGGCCGATGCTGTCGAAAAACCCGGATACCACCACTTCCAGTACCCCCATGCGCGGCGGAAAGCTCAGGTGTAGCTGGGTGTCCAGCTGGCCGTACTTCTGCTTGATGTCCCAGACGCTCTCACCGCTGCCCCGGCGCACCCCGAACAGGGTGATGTCCTGGCCGTAGGCCTTGTGGCTGTCGCCGGTGATCAGGCTCAGCAGGGTGGTCTTGCCGCAGCCGTTGGGTCCGGCGATGGCGCAGTGCTGGCCGCGGTCCAGGGTCCAGCTGACGCGGTCCAGCACCCGCTGCTCACCGAACTGCACGCTGACATCGCGCAGCACCAGCAGCGGTCCCTCCACGGGCAGGGCGTAGGGGCGCGGAACCGGTGCCGGGACCGGGCCCAGGGCGGGCAGGGGCGGGTGCATCAGGGCCTGCACTTCGGGGTTGGCGAGGACTCGCTCACGCGGGCCGCTGTCCAGCGTGCGGCCGCCTTCCAGCACCAGCAGGTGGCTGATCCCGGGGGGGATATCCTCGAGGCTGCGACACAGCAGCAACAGCGGCAGGTCGGTAACCAGCAGCTGAGCGAGGATCGCCTGGAACTCGACCTGGCTGTGCTGGTCGAGGCCGTCCAGGGGGCTGTCCAGGATCAGCAGTCCGGGCTCGCTCAGCAGCGCCGAGAGCAAGAGCGACTTGCGCATTTCGCCTGTGGAGACGAAGCGCAGGCCGCGATTGAGCACCGCGCCGAGACGCAGGCGCTCGATCCAGGCCAGGGCAGCGGGCGAGTCGCTGAAATCCCGGGGCAGGAGGTCCCGCACCCGGGTGCCCGGGTCGGCGGCGTCGGCGCGGAACTCGGAGTCATCCAGCTTGGCGTCGCGCTGGCACAGGGTTTTCGCCTGTTCGAAGCAGACGTAGGCCACGCCGCGGCGCTGCAGGCGCTCGCTGCGGGCGAAATCCCCGGCGAAGTGGCTGGCCTGGCCGCTGAGAATCCGCGCGAGGCTGGTCTTGCCGCTGCCGTTGGGACCGACGCAGGCCCACTGCTCGCCGCTCCGGGGCTGCCAGTGGATGCCCCGCAGGGCAGGCAGCGCGCGGTAGGTGAGGCTGAGGTCGGCGATTTGGAGGAGGGTGGTCTGGGACATGTGTCACTCATGTTGCGGGGCACGAACCTTGTATCGTCGGTCCCGGGCTGGCTTAATCCCGTGCAGTTGCACGCACGGCATGAAAGGTTTTCGGTGTCAGATCCCCTGTTACAGCATATCGAGACGCAGCTGGCGGCCCACCGCCCGGGTGGCGCCTGGTTCCGCCGCTGGCGGGCGCGTTCCGCGGTGGCGCTGATTCTCAGCCTGCGCGGGGGAGAGCTGCATATTCTAATGATCAAACGCGCCCAGCGGGAGGGGGATCCCTGGTCCGGGCACATGGGCTTTCCCGGAGGCCGCATGGACCCGGGGGATGCCCACGGGTTCGCGGTTGCGACCCGGGAAACCGAGGAGGAGATCGGCCTGCGCCTCGCGGACCACGCGCGCTGCATCGGGCGCCTGTCGGAAATCCGCGCCCGCCACCGGCGCCGCTCCCTGGGTATGGTGGTTACCCCATTTGTATTCCAGCTGGAACGGGAAGCGCACTTCACCCTGAATCACGAGGTGGACGATGTGCTGTGGGTGCCCCTGTCTTTCCTGCTGGACGTGAGTCGCCGCGAAAGCATGACCTGGCGTCACGGACGGGCCAGTCTGACCCTGCCCTGCTACTTCTACCGGGGTTGCCGCATCTGGGGCCTGTCACTGATGATGCTGGATGAACTGCTGGACCTGGTGGAGGGGCGCAACCCGGCGCGCAAGCGCTGGCGCCGCGGCTAATCCGCCGGGACATGGTTCGGGTCCTGGCCGCGCAGGAAGGACTTGGTGTCGAGCATCAGCTCGCGCAGCGCGGGATCCTCGCGGCTGGCCGCCAGCAGCGCATCCCGGCTGGCATTGCCGCGGACGAACTCTGCCAGCAGCTCGATCAGTACCGGGGTCATCTCCGGTTCCCGGACCCAGCGCGGCGCGTCCACGAGATTGCCGGTCACCCAGTCGCCGTCGCGGCTGAGCCAGTAGCCGCCGCAGGCGGAGAGGCGGTAGTCGCCGATGCGGCCGTAGCTGTAATTGGGTGTGCCGGGGTCGAAGCCGCCGGGCACCTGCTCGGTAATTTCATGCAGGGCCATGACCCACTGGGTGCCGATGGGAAAGGCGCTGGGCTCGGGGCGGCAGTAGTCGCCGGTCTTGAGCCACACCCTGACCTCGTCGCGCCCCTCGCGGGGGCCGCGCAGGACGTCGTCGATATAAAGATCGATGGCATTGCCCTGGGCGTCGATCACCGAGCCACTGACCACCAGGTCGGTCCCGCCCTGGACCTCGGCGAAGCTCCCCTCCCAGAGACACTGGCATTCGGCGCGTGCAGCGCCCTGGGCGAGCAGGCCGCAGATCAGGAATAGCGGCAGTAAATAGCGCATGGACTTACTGTAGCGCCCGCGCGGCCTCCAGCGCAAAGTAGGTCAGGATGCCATCGCAGCCAGCGCGCTTGAAGGCGAGCAGTGACTCCAGCATCACCGGGCGGGCCTCCAGCCAGCCCGCGGCGAAGGCGGCCTGGTGCATCGCGTACTCGCCGCTGACTTGGTAGGCAAATGTGGGCGCCTGCAGCTCCTGTTTCACCCGCCGCACGATGTCCAGGTAGGGCATGCCCGGCTTGACCATGATCATGTCCGCGCCCTCGGCCAGGTCCAGGGCGCATTCGTGCAGTGCCTCGTCACTGTTGGCCGGGTCCATCTGGTAGCTGTACTTGTCCCCGCCCTGGATGTTGGTTGCCGAGCCCACCGCATCGCGGAAGGGACCGTAATAGGACGAGGCGTACTTGGCGGCGTAGGCCATGATCAGCGTGTTGACGTGGCCCGCTTCCTCCAGCTGTGTGCGGATCGCGCCGATGCGCCCGTCCATCATGTCCGAGGGGGCGACCACGTCGGCGCCGGCGTCGGCGTGGCACAGGGCCTGCTTGACCAGGGCGCCAGTGGTGACGTCATTGAGCACATAACCCTGCTCATCGATGATCCCGTCCTGGCCGTGGGTTGTGAAGGGATCCAGGGCGACATCGGTCATGATGCCAAGCTCGGGCAGGGCGTCTTTCAGGGTCTTGATCGCCCGCGGTACCAGGGCATCAGGATTCCAGGCTTCTTCGGCCGCCAGGCTCTTGCGCTCACCGGGCACCACCGGGAACAGCGCCAGGGCGGGAATGCCCAGGTCGGCCGCCTCCCGGGCCTGCGCCAGCAGCAGGTCGATGCTCAGGCGTTCTATGCCGGGCATGGAGGGCACCGCTTCACGCTGGCCGCTGCCCTCAAGCACGAATACCGGGTAGATAAAGTCCGCCGGTGACAGGCCGTGTTCGCGCACCAGGTCGCGGGCAAAGGCGCTGGCCCGCAGGCGGCGCATGCGCGTGCTGGGAAAAGGGCCGCGGGAAGAGGTAAAACCCATGGTGAACTCCTTGCTCGGGTATCCGCTCAAAGGTGGCTGAAGGCATGACTCGCCGCTGCCACGGTGGCCTCGATGTCGGCGTCGCTGTGGGCCGCCGACATAAAGCCCGCCTCGTAGCAGGCCGGGGCGAGGTAGACCCCCTGCTCCAGCATGTGGTGGAAGAACCGGTTAAAGGCCTCGGTATCGCCGGCCATGACCTGGCCGTAATTCTGCACCGTTTTTTCGGCGGTGAAGAAACCACCGAACATGGTGCCCGCGTGATTGGTGGTAAAGGGCACGCCGGCATCGGCGGCGGCCTGCTCCATGCCCCGGCACAGGGCCTCGGTGCGCTGGAAGATAGGCTCGTAGAACCCCGGGCGGGAGATGATCTCCATTGTTGCCAGGCCCGCAGCCATGCACACCGGGTTACCGGCCAGCGTCCCCGCCTGGTAGACGGGTCCCAGGGGGGCGATATGCGACATGATCTCGCGCTTGCCGCCGAAGGCGCCCACCGGCATGCCGCCACCGACGACCTTGCCCAGGGCGGTCAGGTCCGCCTCGATGCCGTAGTAGCCCTGTGCGCCCTGCAGCCCGAAGCGAAAACCGGTCATCACCTCGTCCAGGATCAGCACCGCGCCGCTGGCGCTGCAGACCTCGCGCAGGGTTTCCAGGAACCCGGGCTGCGGCGGGATGCAGTTCATGTTGCCTGCCACCGGCTCCACAATCACGCAGGCGATGCTGTCGCCGTGCTCGGCAAAGGCCGCGCGCACCCCCTCGCTGTCGTTGTAGGTCAGGGTCATGGTGTGGTCTGCGAGCGCCGCGGGCACGCCGGGTGAGCTCGGCACACCCAGCGTCAGGGCGCCGGAGCCGGCCTTCACCAGCAGCGAGTCCGAGTGGCCGTGGTAGCAGCCCTCGAACTTCACAATCCGGTCGCGCCCGGTGTAGCCACGGGCCAGGCGAATCGCGCTCATGGTCGCCTCGGTGCCCGAGTTGACCATGCGCACCAGGTCCATATTGGGCATGATCTCGCACAGCCGGTCCGCGAGCCGGGTTTCCAGCTCCGTGGGCGCGCCAAAGCTCAGGCCCTTCTCGCACTGGCGAATCACCGCCTCGCGCACCTCGGGGTGATTGTGCCCCATCAGCATCGGGCCCCAGGACAGCACGTAATCGATATAGCGCTTGCCCTCGGTATCGAACACGTAGGCGCCGTCACTGTGGTCGATAAACACCGGCGTGCCGCCCACCGCCTTGAAGGCCCGCACCGGGGAATTCACCCCGCCGGGAATGTGGGTCTTGGCGCTCTCGAATAACTGCTCGGATGTAGACATGGTTCTCCTGTTCTGTTTTCGCCGACTGCCTTAAGTGAATGTTGCTCGGGGCGAGGCGGCGGGCGCGATGGGGCCTGACGCGACCGTGTGCAGCATGGAAGCTGCACCCGAGCCCCCAGGGACGGGTTCACGGCGTGTCGCGGCATGCCCCGTCGTGTTCGTCGCCGGCTCAGTCACTGCCCAACCGGCAATCATCGCGCAATTATCAGCGTTGCCGACACCAATATCCACCGTCACTAGAACGGCCTGAGCACCGCCAGGATCACAATGGCGAACAAAAACAGGACCGGGACCTCGTTAAAGAAACGGTAGTACACGTGACTGTGACCGTCGGTGTCGGCATTGACCGCGTGCACGTAGCGACCGCACTGGATGTGGTAGCCCACCAGGAACAGAACACCCAGCAGCTTTGCCCAGAGCCAGTGCGCGGCGAGATAGTAGTCCGGGTTGGTGGTGATCAGTGCCACGCCGAAGCCGATGGTGAGATACATGAAGGGGGTCACGAAGCGGTACAGGCGTCGCGCCATGATCGCGAGCTGGGCGCGGGTCTCGGGATTCTCGCTGGCGGCGAAATACACCAGGATCCGCGGCAGGTAGAACAGGCCGGCGAACCAGCACACCATGAAAATCAGATGGAAAGCCTTGAGCCAGAGCATGCCGCGTGGGTTCCCGGTTACAGGTTGGAGAGCGTAAACCGCTCAATGCTGTCGCGGGTCACGATACCCTGAAGTACCCGACTGCCGCCAGTACCCCGGGCGTAAACGCACACCGCCTCCACCGTGCGCTCCTTGATCCGGTCCATGGCCTGGCGCAGGGTGGCCTGTACCGGCACCGTGGCGATGGACCAGCGCCGCAGGTCCGCATCCGAGAGATTGGTCTGGCCCTCGGCGGCGGCGTTCTCGCGCAGCCATTCCGCCAGATCCCTGCCCCGCAGCAGGAACAGGTCCTCACCCTCCCGGGTTACCAGGCACCAGGCGGGGGTGGCGTTGAGCAGGGTGGGCAGGCTGGAGGCTTCCAATACCATGGGAATCTTGATCACGCTGACCTCCATATTGGAGGTCACATCCGTGCGGTGCAGCAGCTGGTTCAATGGATCGTCCGGCAGCAGGCGCTGTAACTGGCGCAGGACCGTATGGTGCGCCGAGCGCTGACGGAACACACCGTTGTTGGTCAGGTTGGCGGCGATGATCGCGAGCAGGGCGGGCATGGCCACGCTGGCTGACTGGGTCAGCTCAATCACGGCGAGAATCGCCGCCAGGGGGGCATTGAGTACCGCGCCCATACAGGCGGCCATGCCCAGGGCGATATACAGCGTGGGCTCCGAGGCCAGCTCCGGGGCGTACCAATGCCCCATCAGGCCCAGGGCGCCGCCCAGGCAGGCCCCCAGCAGCAGGTTGGGGCCGATGATGCCGATGGGCATGCCCACGCCGCTGCTGATCGCCGTTGCCAGCAGCTTGCAGCCGGCAATCGCCAGCAGCAGAAACAGGGTCAGCTCACCCTGCAGGGCCAGGTCGAGCGTGTCGTAGCCAATACCCAGGGTCTCGGGCACGAGCAGCGCCAGGCCGCCGGTAAGGCAGCCCGCGAGGGTGAATCGCACTACCACCGGCCAGGCGGTGGCCCGGGCAGACATCCGGCTCAGCTGGATAAACAGGGTTACCGCGAGACCGCAGACAATACCCAGCAGGACAATGTAGGGCAGCTCCCACAGGGACACCAGCTCCACCCCGGGCATGCTCAGGGTCTCGGTGCCGGCACCGAGGTTGCGACTGACCGCCGACGCGGCCACCGCTGCGAGCATGACCGGGATAAAGCCGACCACCGTGTATTCGGCGACGATCACTTCCATGGCGAAGATTACCCCGGCCAGGGGGGTATTGAAGGCCGCGGCGATACCGCCGGCGGTACCGCAGGCGATCAGTACCCGCAGGCTGTTGTGGGGCAAGCCCAGGCGCTGGCCCAGCAGGCTGTTGACCGCGCCCCCCAGGTGCACGCCTGGCCCCTCGCGCCCACCGGACTGGCCGGTGGCGAGGGCGAAAGCACCGCCGATAAACTGGACCACGGCGTTGCGCAGGGGCAGGACCCCGTAATGACTGTGCATGCGGCTGAGCACGTGCACGATCCCGGTCTCGCGATCCTCCGGCGCGAGCAGGGTGAAGCCCAACCCCAGCAACAGGGCCCCGAGGGCCGGGAGGGCGAAGAGCTGCCAGGGGGCGAGTTGCTCAAAGGCCTCGCCCCGGTCGCCCACGCCCCAGAGCAGGGCGAGTTCGCCGATCGACAGCTCGAAAGCCAGCACCACGAGCCCCGAGGCGACGCCGCCCAACACGCCCAGCAGGGCGTAGGCGAGCACTGACTGGTAGTTGGTCAGGTAGCGTCGGTATTGGCTCAGCCAGTGGCGCAAGCGCGTTCTGCCTTCGGGGAAAATCCCAATGTTACCAGTTAAATCGGCGCGTTTTGCTTTTATACTGTGCCGTTACTCGCGGCGACGCCGCGGTTGATGCACAGGACAAACGAGAGAGGCAAATGGTCAGGATCGGCATCGTAGGGGGCACCGGCTATACCGGGGTGGAGTTGCTGCGGCTGCTGGCGCAGCACGAGGACGCGGAGGTGGTGGCGATCACCTCCCGCGCCGAGGCCGGGCGCCGGGTGGACGAGCTCTACCCCAACCTGCGCGGGCATTACGACCTCAGCTTTGGCGAACCCGACCTCGCGGCACTCGCCGCCTGCGACCTGGTGTTTTTTGCGACCCCACACAACGTCGCCATGAACCTGGTGCCGGAACTGCTGGCGCAGGGTACCCGGGTGGTAGACCTGTCGGCGGATTACCGCATTCGCGATGCGGACCTCTGGTCGAGGTGGTACGGCGAGCCGCACGTCAGCCCGGAACTGCTGGCGGAAGCGGTCTACGGCCTGCCCGAGGTGAACCGCACGCAGATCGCCTCGGCCCGTCTGGTTGCCTGCCCGGGCTGTTATCCGACCGCGATTCAGCTCGGCCTGATCCCGCTGCTGGAGGCGGGGCTGGTGGATGCCGGAAACCTGATCGCCAGCGCTGCCAGTGGCGCCAGCGGCGCCGGCCGCCAGGCCAAGGTGGATAACCTCCTGAGCGAGGCTTCCGGCAGTTTCAAAGCCTACGGCGCCAGCGGCCACCGCCACCTGCCCGAGATCGAGCAGGGGCTTGCCGATGTCGCGGGCGGTCCGGTGGCGGTCACTTTCGTGCCCCACCTGTTACCGATGGTCCGCGGCATACACGCCACCCTGTTCGCGCGCCTGCTGGCGCCGGCGGCGATCTCGCTGGAGGCGCTTCAGGCGCTGTTTGCTGAGCGCTACCGAGACGAGCCGTTCGTCGACCTGCTGCCACCGGGAGCGCTGCCGCAGACCCGCAGCGTGAAGGGGGCGAACATGTGCCAGCTTGCCCTGGCCCAGCCCCAGGGCCGGGACACCCTGGTGGTGATGTCGGTCATCGACAACCTGGTCAAGGGCGCCTCCGGCCAGGCCATCCAGAACATGAATATCATGCTGGGCCTGCCCGAGAATCGCGGCCTGACCCAGGCGGGGCTGCTGCCCTGAGCGAGACGCAGCAGACCGAACTGCGGCGCTATCCTGTGCGGCACCGGCAGATGCTGGTGCTGGCTATGGCCCTGGGGCTGGCGCTGGTCCTGGGCCTGGGTATCTATCTCGGCCTGCGCGGCGCCTACAGCAGCCTCGGTATTGACCCCGGTGAGTACCGCCAGATGCGGACGGCGCTGCCGGAAGCCCGGGACCGCGTGGCCGAACTGGAGCGCGAACTGGCCGCATCCCGGACCCGACACGAGGTGGACCGTGCGGCCCTGGAGATGGTGCGCCAGGACCTGGCCCTGCAGCGGCAGCAGATTGCCGACCTCGACGAGGGTCTGCGTTTCTACCGCAGCCTGATGGCACCGGGGGAAATCGCCCAGGGGGTCAGCCTGCGGGGCGTGGAGCTGGTGGCCCGGGAGCCGGCGGGCCGCTTCGGTTATCGCCTGGTGGTGCAACAGGAGGCGCGCAAACACGAGACCGTGCGCGGTGAACTGCGGGTGTCGCTGCAGGGTGAGCTGGACGGTCAGCCCGCGAGTTTCGCCCTGTCCAGGCTGGCAGATGATGTGGAGGGCTCGACCATCGACCTGCGCTTTCGCTATTTCCAGGCGGTGGAGGGGGAACTGCAGCTCCCCGAGGGTTTTGCGCCGTCGGCAGTAGAGGTGGTGGCGGAGCTTAGCAGCCCCCGTGCCCTGTCGCTCAGCGAGCGCTATCCATGGCTATTACAGGAGAAATTCACCCATGTTGGGAAGTAAGAAGGTGGGCGGACACGTGCCCGGCGGGACCACGCTGATCTCGCGTGACACGGAGATCGTGGGTGATATCCACTTCTCGGGCAACCTCGACGTCGAGGGCCGGGTAAACGGCAAAATTCTTGCGGTTGAGGGCAAAGATGCCCTGGTGCGGGTGGTGGACAAGGGCAGCGTCGCGGGGGAGATTCACGCCCCGGCGGTGGTCATTAACGGCGAGGTGACCGGCAACGTCTATGCCTGGCGGCACCTTGAACTGGCACCCAAGGCGCGGGTCGAGGGCGATGTGTTCTACCAGCAGGTGGAGATGGCCGTCGGCTCGGAGGTGAACGGGCGGCTGGTGCACCGTGATAGTGAGGCACTCGCGGCAGCCGCCGACCCCGCAGTCATGGCTGAGCGTGGCGAACTGGCGCCCGGGTCCTGAGAGGCGTGTAAAGTTGACTGATTTACTGGGGTTTATGCTAACCTTGCGGTCCAGTTTGTCCCAATGGCCGCCTGCGGCCCCGGAAAGTATGCATGTCAGTCGCTGAGTCGTTCAATCCCACCGGAATCAATCTCTCCGCCCGCGCGGTGGACAAGGTGCGTGAGCTGGTCGCGGAAGAGGAGAACGCGGCCCTGAAGCTGCGGGTCTACATTACCGGCGGCGGCTGCTCCGGCTTCCAGTACGGCTTCAGCTTCGAAGAGGATGCCGCCGAGGACGACACCGCGATTGAGCGCGACGGGGTAACGGTCCTGGTTGACCCCATGAGCTTCCAGTACCTCGCCGGCTCGGAAGTTGACTACACCGAGGGGCTGGAAGGGTCCCGCTTCGTGGTCAATAACCCCAATGCCGCCACCACCTGCGGCTGTGGTGCCTCCTTCTCGATTTGATTGCCGGGTCCCAGCTCGGATATCCGCTTTCTTCACGTAGGGCCGACAGCGTGCCCCTCTTTTTCGGGCAATTCATTCGGCCACAATCTTGCCCAGCTGCGCGTCTGGCCGAATGAATTCGGACCCACGGGTAGAACGGAATCAGGCCGGGTAAATACCCCCGAGAATCACCGCTTCCCGCGCTCCGGTGACCGCCGGTAAATTACCCGGCAGGCGCTGGCAGTTGCGGTAGGCCAGCCAGGCGAATGCTGCCGCTTCCACCCATTCCGGTTCCATGCCGAGGGCGGCGGTCGTGTCCAGGGTCGCCGGTTCGAGATGCCGATACAGGCGCCGCATCAGATCCGTATTGCGGCCGCCACCGCCGCACACATAGACCTCGTTGACCTCAACCGCCGCGGCACGGATGCCGGCGGCAATGCTCTGTGCGGTGAGTTCCGCCAGGGTCGCCTGCACCTGCTGCGGGGTGACCTCATCCAGCCCCACCAGGCACTGCCCCAGCCAGTCCAGGTTGAATTCTTCCTTACCCGTGCTGCGGGGACCGGCGGCTGACAGGAAGGGGTGGGCGAGCAGCCTGTGCAGCAGGGTGTCGCTGACCTCACCCTCTGCCGACCACTGCCCGTCGCGATCATAGGCAGTGCCCAGGTGGCGCTGCACCCAGTGATCCAGCAGGGTATTGCCCGGCCCGGTATCAAAACCCAGCACCCCGCCGCTGCCATCCAGCAGGGTGGCGTTGGCGATACCGCCGATGTTCACGATGGCGCGCGCGGCGCCTTCGCGGGCGAATGCCGCCGCGTGGAAGGCGGGTGCCAGGGGCGCACCCTCTCCGCCGGCGGCGATGTCGCGGCGGCGAAAGTCGGCGATCGTGGTGATACCGGTAAGGTGGGCGATGGTATTGGGGTCACCGATCTGCAGGCTGAAGCCGCGGCCCGCCTGCCGCGAGGGCGGGTGGTGGCGCACGGTCTGGCCGTGGCTGCCAATGGCGCGCACCTCGTCGGGCGCGACACCGGCGTCTTCCAGCAGGGCCAGCGTGGCCTCGGCAAACAGCTCTCCCAGTTCCCGGTCGAGCGCGCCCTGGCGGGGGATTTCGTCCGCCCCGGGCTGGCTGAGGGCGGCGATGCGCCCGCGGGTCTCCCCGGGCACCGGATGTTCGTGGCAGTTCAGCAGTTCCGTGCCGGTGTCGTCGCAGCGCGCGAGCACGCAGTCGATCGCGTCAATGCTGGTGCCCGACATCAGGCCGACATACAGGCTGTCGGGCATGGCCGTCAGGGCTGGTTGCGGTCGCTACCCGACTCGTTGAGGGCCAGGCGGCTGCCTGACTGCAGCATGGCCAGCTGCTGCTCTGCCGGGGCGATGGCCTGGCGGAAACTGGCCAGCTCGCTGGCGGGCAGCTCCTTGGCCTTGGGCAGTTCCTTGTGCACGGTACGCGGGTTGCGGTGGACCCCGTCCATCAGGAATTCGTAATGCAGGTGAGGACCGGTCGCGGCGCCGGTGCTGCCCACCGTGCCGATGACGTCATTCTGGGTGACGCGCTGGCCCTGCTTCACGTGGCGCTTGTGCAGGTGCAGGTACTTGGTCTCGTAGCGATCGCCGTGCTGGATAAACACGTAATTACCGTTGGCCCGCGTGTAGCCCGCGCGCGTCACGCGGCCGTCGCCAGCGGCGTAGACCGGGGTGCCGGTGGGGGCTGCGTAGTCGGTGCCGCGGTGGGGGCGGGTGGTCTTGTAGATCGGGTGCAGGCGGCGCAGGTTGAAGTTGGAGCTGATCCGGGTGAAGTCCACCGGCGCCAGCAGGAAGGCCTTGCGCATGCTGACCCCGTCGGCGCTGTAGAAGCCGACGTCACCGTGGGCATCTTCGTAGCGGTAGGCGGCGTAGGTTTTACCGCGGTTGGTAAAGGCCGCGGCGAGGATGTTGCCGTCACCGTACTTTTCGCCGTCGAGGTAGAGCTCTTCGTACACCACGTGGATGGTGTCACCCTTGCGCGGGTCGAGGACGAAGTCGATGACGCCGCCAAAGATGCTGGCCAGTTCGATAATCTTGGTGTGCGACAGGCCCATGTCCTGGCCGGCAATAAACAGGGAAGAGGTGATTTCGCCACTGCTGCGCGCCTCGCGCACCTCCGGCTCCCTCACCACCCGCTCGGTAAGGTACTGGCCCTCGCTGTCGCGCAGGTAGGTAATGGTTTCCAGCGGAGACAGCACGTGCCGGACACCCAGTAACTCGCCCGCGTCACTGGTACGGAAGGCGATGGTCTGCCCTGGGTAAATGCGCGCCAGCTGCTTGCCCTGTTCCGTGCCGTAGACCAGTTCGTGGACGTCGCCATTGTCGAAACCGGCGCGATTGAAAATCAGCGACAGGTTGTCCCCCGGGCGCACGGTTTGAGCGATCCAGCCGTCGGCCGGCGCCGATGTTACGGCGGATTCGGCGACGGGTGGGGCGGTGGGTTCTGGGGTACTGGTGTTTTCGGTGGGGGTATCATCGGTAGCGGCGATGATGCGATCGACGGTGTCTTCGGTGCTGTCTGCGCCGGCAGCGGTCTCCGCCTCACTGGGTGCCTGGCGGTTGGCCTCTACCTTGCCTCCTGGCGCCAGGCTGGCGGCAATCGCCACACACACGGACAGGGCCGCGACAAGCAGCAAATGTTTGTGGTGTTGGGCAGCGACAGCGCTGTCTTCGCGGATCGGCGTTGCCCCGCGCGGCCTGTTATTTCTCTTCATATCCCCAATGATCTTTTGCGCTCCGATTGCCGGAGTATATTCAAATTGCCCGGTGAGTATATAAAAAAACCCTGCAAATCAACAGAATGGTATTCTGGGAGTTTCCTATTGCCGGGGGGTGTTGTAAGGTTTGGCGCCCCGAATCACCCCCAGCCGAGACATGACCATGAGCAGCGCCCTGTTAGCGGACCTTCGCGCCCGCGGACTGATTTTCCAGATCGCCGGGGAAGAGGAACTCCCCGCCTGGCTGGACGGGGGCATGCGTACGCTCTATTGCGGCTTCGACCCGACCGCTGACAGCCTGCACATTGGCTCGCTGGTACCCCTGCTGACGCTGCGCCGCTTCCAACTGGCCGGGCACCGCCCGCTGGCCCTGGTGGGTGGCGCGACCGGGCTGATCGGCGATCCCAGTTTCAAGGCCCAGGAACGGCAGCTGAATACCCCCGACGTGGTCGCCGGCTGGGTGGACAAGATCCGCAGCCAGGTGTCCCGGTTTATCGACTTCGAGGAGGGGGATAATGCCGCCGAGGTGGTCAACAATCTCGACTGGATCGCCGGCGTTGATGTGCTGACTTTCCTGCGCGACGTGGGTAAGCATTTCTCGGTCAATGCGATGATCCAGAAAGAGTCGGTCAAGCAGCGCCTGGAGCGCGAGGGTGCCGGGATCAGTTTCACCGAGTTCACCTACATGATCCTGCAGTCCTATGATTTCGCTGAACTCAACCGGCGCTACGGCTGCAGTTTGCAGGTGGGCGGCTCGGACCAGTGGGGCAATATCACCGGAGGCATCGACCTGACCCGCCGGGTCAATGGCGAAAAAGTCTTTGGGATGACCATGCCCCTGGTGACCAAGGCCGACGGTACCAAGTTCGGTAAAACCGAGTCCGGCACCATCTGGCTGGATGCCGCGCGCACCTCGCCCTATGCCTTCTACCAGTTCTGGCTGAATACGGCGGACGCGGATGTGTACCGCTTTCTCAAGTACTTCACCTTTCTTGAGGTGGGGGAGATTGACGCCCTGGAGCGCGCCGATGGCGAGCGCGCCGGTCGTCCCGAGGCCCAGGCTGTGCTGGCGCGTGAGGTTACGCGCCTGGTGCATGGTGAGGAGGGCCTGGCCGCCGCTCGCAGGATCACCGACGCCCTGTTCAGCGGCGAACTCGCCACACTCTCGGCGGCGGACTTTGCCCAGCTGCGCCAGGATGGCTTGCCGGCCAGTTCGCTGGACCTCAGCCGGCTGCCGGAAACCCTGACCCAGCTACTGACCGAAGCGGGTATGGCGGCCTCGGGCAAGCAGGTCAAGGATGCCCTGGGGCGCAGCGCGGTACTGCTGAACGGTTCGGCGCTGGGCTGGGAGGATAACGCGTCTCCGGCCGAGGCCTTTGCCGCTGAGCGCGCCCTGCACGGACGCTACTTCCTGGCCCGGCTGGGCAAGAAGAAATACCACCTGTTCGAGCTCGCCTAGGTCGGCTTCGAGACCCCGGGTTCGGGTGTTTCTGGCACGGCCTGGAAAAATAATTTGCAAAGGGCTTGCGCCCGGTTCGAGCGCTGCGTATAGTTCGCCTCCCTTCGCCGGGCTAAGGACGTAAGTAACCCGCGAAGACCATCCTGAAAACTTTGTAGTTTCAATGGCTTAGGCCAAAGAGATGGAGCCGGATGCGAGGCAGCTCGCGTGACCTTTCGAGGCACAAAGCAGTTGCCATCAAGTCGCTGATCGGTATAATACGCGTCCCGGTTGAGAGGCGGGCCTTGTACAGGCGCGCCAGGAAATCTCACCGATCTCCCTGAGCCCTGGCGGCCAGGGTGTTGTTTAACAAGAAGACGAAGACAGATGTGTGGGCACTTGTTGAGGTAGTAGTCACGACTATTATCAGACACAAGTGACTCATTGATTCATTACGAATTCTTGATTTTCGAGTGTCTGAGCCGAGATTTGGTTGTTGCCGTGGGGTAACCACGTAAATGACCCCTCTTAATCCTTCGGGATAGAGGATAAAGATTAAACTGAAGAGTTTGATCATGGCTCAGATTGAACGCTGGCGGCAGGCCTAACACATGCAAGTCGAGCGCGAAAGCACCTTCGGGTGTGAGTAGAGCGGCGGACGGGTGAGTAACGCGTAGGAATCTACCTGGTAGTGGGGGACAACTCGGGGAAACTCGAGCTAATACCGCATACGCCCTACGGGGGAAAGCGGGGGATCTTCGGACCTCGCGCTATCGGATGAGCCTGCGTTGGATTAGCTTGTTGGTGAGGTAAAGGCTCACCAAGGCGACGATCCATAGCTGGTCTGAGAGGATGATCAGCCACACCGGGACTGAGACACGGCCCGGACTCCTACGGGAGGCAGCAGTGGGGAATATTGCGCAATGGGGGCAACCCTGACGCAGCCATGCCGCGTGTGTGAAGAAGGCCTTAGGGTTGTAAAGCACTTTCACTTGGGAAGAAAAGCTGTTGCCTAATACGTAACAGCCCTGACATTACCATGAGAAGAAGCACCGGCTAACTCCGTGCCAGCAGCCGCGGTAATACGGAGGGTGCGAGCGTTAATCGGAATTACTGGGCGTAAAGCGCGCGTAGGCGGTTTGTTAAGTCGGATGTGAAAGCCCCGGGCTCAACCTGGGAATTGCACCCGATACTGGCCGACTAGAGTACGAGAGAGGGAGGTAGAATTCCACGTGTAGCGGTGAAATGCGTAGATATGTGGAGGAATACCGGTGGCGAAGGCGGCCTCCTGGCTCGATACTGACGCTGAGGTGCGAAAGCGTGGGGAGCAAACAGGATTAGATACCCTGGTAGTCCACGCCGTAAACGATGTCTACTAGCCGTTGGGGAACTTGAGTCCTTGGTGGCGCAGCTAACGCACTAAGTAGACCGCCTGGGGAGTACGGCCGCAAGGTTAAAACTCAAATGAATTGACGGGGGCCCGCACAAGCGGTGGAGCATGTGGTTTAATTCGATGCAACGCGAAGAACCTTACCAGGTCTTGACATCCAGAGAACTTTCCAGAGATGGATTGGTGCCTTCGGGAGCTCTGTGACAGGTGCTGCATGGCTGTCGTCAGCTCGTGTCGTGAGATGTTGGGTTAAGTCCCGTAACGAGCGCAACCCTTGTCCTTAGTTGCCAGCGCGTAATGGCGGGAACTCTAGGGAGACTGCCGGTGACAAACCGGAGGAAGGTGGGGACGACGTCAAGTCATCATGGCCCTTACGACCTGGGCTACACACGTGCTACAATGGAACGCACAGAGGGCAGCAAACCCGCGAGGGGGAGCGAATCCCACAAAACGTTTCGTAGTCCGGATCGGAGTCTGCAACTCGACTCCGTGAAGTCGGAATCGCTAGTAATCGTGAATCAGAATGTCACGGTGAATACGTTCCCGGGCCTTGTACACACCGCCCGTCACACCATGGGAGTGGGTTGCTCCAGAAGTGGTTAGCCTAACCTTCGGGAGGGCGATCACCACGGAGTGATTCATGACTGGGGTGAAGTCGTAACAAGGTAGCCCTAGGGGAACCTGGGGCTGGATCACCTCCTTAAACGATAGTGACACTTCTTGATGAGTGCTCACACATTTGTCTTCGTCTTGTACGGTTGATGCGAAAGTAATATGAGCTCGCTTGCGGGCATTTTTGCAGGCCTGTAGCTCAGTTGGTTAGAGCGCACCCCTGATAAGGGTGAGGTCGGCAGTTCAAATCTGCCCAGGCCTACCACCGAAAGTCGAGGTTGGTACTGCAGATTTGTTGAGACACGCCCCGGGGTTGTGCAGACGCGCCGGTAGCTCAGTTGGTTAGAGCGCACCCCGCTCTTTATGAAACAAAAGGGGGGTGAGGTCGGCAGTTCAAATCTGCCCAGGCCTACCAAATCGCCGCTACTCTTCGTTGCAGCATCACTCGCATAGCAGGCTATGCGTCGCGATACTGCGCCTCGATTAGCAACGATTTGGTTTACTTGGCAGGTTATCGAGATTGCTGCAAGTACGTTTCTGGGGCTATAGCTCAGCTGGGAGAGCGCCTGCCTTGCACGCAGGAGGTCAGCGGTTCGATCCCGCTTAGCTCCACCATCCTTCCCGGGTGGTGAATCCAACGCATCAATAAATCCAGGTTTAAGGGCTTTTGGACAAGAGTCTTTAAATCTGGTTTTTACGACCGGACAGTTCTTTAACAAGGTAAATCAAGCTGAGTCTTTGGATTGTAACCTGAGACTATGACCTACGGGTTGTGGTGGAAGGAGCGATCCATAGATAAGAAGTTCTTGATGGCGGGTTTCAATTCCCCGCTGTCAAAACGAGTTGTAAATACAACACTGTGACTTAAGCGTCACAACATCCGGCGGGCAGGCACTTTGATCGGTGCCTGTCTCAAAGTACCCGACCTATGCTTAAGGGGGTCGGGGAACAGTCTGCGAGATCAGATGACTTCGGTTATATGGTCAAGTGACTAAGCGCATACGGTGGATGCCTTGGCAGTCAGAGGCGATGAAGGACGTAGGAGCCTGCGAAAAGTCTCGGGGAGGTGGCAACCAACCTTCGATCCGGGAATGTCCGAATGGGGAAACCCACCTGGTGCAAGCCAGGTATCTCTAGCTGAATACATAGGTTAGAGAGGCGAACGCGGGGAACTGAAACATCTAAGTACCCGTAGGAAGAGAAATCAATTGAGATTCCCTCAGTAGCGGCGAGCGAACGGGGATGAGCCTGCAAGTGATAGCATTTTGGTTAGTGGAACGCTCTGGAAAGTGCGGCGATAGAGGGTGATAGCCCCGTACACGAAAACCTCGATGTGGTACTGAGCTTGCGACAAGTAGGTCGGGACACGAGATATCTTGACTGAAGATGGGGGGACCATCCTCCAAGGCTAAATACTACTGACTGACCGATAGTGAACCAGTACCGTGAGGGAAAGGCGAAAAGAACCCCGGAGAGGGGAGTGAAATAGAACCTGAAACCGTGTGCGTACAAGCAGTGGGAGCCCCATCTTCAAGCCATTTCGGCTGGAGAAGCTGCCATCGGCCTGTTTAGGGTTGTCATCGCGTAGCGATGACCAACCGCTAAAACAAGGCAGAGATGGTTTGAAGATGGGGTGACTGCGTACCTTTTGTATAATGGGTCAGCGACTTATTGTCTGTAGCAAGCTTAACCGTATAGGGGAGGCGTAGGGAAACCGAGTCTTAATAGGGCGTTCAGTTGCAGGCAATAGACCCGAAACCGGGCGATCTATCCATGGCCAGAGTGAAGGTTAGGTAACACTGACTGGAGGCTCGAACCCACTTATGTTGAAAAATGAGGGGATGAGCTGTGGATCGGAGTGAAAGGCTAATCAAGCCCGGAGATAGCTGGTTCTCCTCGAAATCTATTTAGGTAGAGCGTCGTGTCTTACCCTGGGGGGTAGAGCACTGTTTGGGCTAGGGGGTCATCCCGACTTACCAACCCCATGCAAACTCCGAATACCCAGGAGTACAATCACGGCAGACAGACGGCGGGTGCTAACGTCCGTCGTCGAGAGGGCAACAACCCAGACCGCCAGCTAAGGTCCCCAAACACTATTAAGTGGGAAACGATGTGGGAAGGCGAAGACAGCTAGGAGGTTGGCTTAGAAGCAGCCATCCTTTAAAGAAAGCGTAATAGCTCACTAGTCGAGTCGGCCTGCGCGGAAGATGTAACGGGGCTAAATAGTGTACCGAAGCTGCGGATGCATACTTGTATGCATGGTAGAGGAGCGTTCTGTAAGCCGTTGAAGGTGAACCGGGAGGTTTGCTGGAGGTATCAGAAGTGCGAATGCTGACATGAGTAACGATAAGGGGGGTGAAAAACCTCCCCGCCGGAAGATCAAGGTTTCCTGCGCAACGCTAATCGGCGCAGGGTGAGTCGGCCCCTAAGGCGAGGGCGAAAGCCGTAGTCGATGGGAAACGGGTTAATATTCCCGTACTTCTTCATATTGCGATGGGGGGACGGAGTAGGCTAGGCCATCAGGGCGTTGGTTGTCCCTGTTTAAGGTTGTAGGCTGGTTGCTTAGGTAAATCCGGGCGATCAAGGCCGAGAGCTGATGACGAGTGTTATCGAAAGGTAACGCGAAGTGGTTGATGCCAAACTTCCAAGAAAAGCCTCTAAGCTTCAGATATGAAGGAACCGTACTGTAAACCGACACAGGTGATCAGGTAGAGAATACCAAGGCGCTTGAGAGAACTCGGGTGAAGGAACTAGGCAAAATGGTACCGTAACTTCGGGAGAAGGTACGCCGGTTTGGGTGATGGGACTTGCTCCCTGAGCCTGGGCCGGTCGAAGTGACCAGGTGGCTGCGACTGTTTATTAAAAACATAGCACTCTGCAAACACGAAAGTGGACGTATAGGGTGTGACGCCTGCCCGGTGCCGGAAGGTTAATTGATGGGGTTAGCTTATGCGAAGCTCTTGATCGAAGCCCCGGTAAACGGCGGCCGTAACTATAACGGTCCTAAGGTAGCGAAATTCCTTGTCGGGTAAGTTCCGACCTGCACGAATGGCGTAACGATGGCCACACTGTCTCCACCCGAGACTCAGTGAAATTGAAATCGCTGTTAAGATGCAGTGTACCCGCGGCTAGACGGAAAGACCCCGTGAACCTTTACTACAGCTTCACAGTGGACTTTGACTTTATTTGTGTAGGATAGCTGGGAGGCTTTGAAGCAGTGGCGCTAGCCATTGTGGAGCCGTCCTTGAAATACCAGCCTGGTAAAGTTGAGGTTCTAACTCAGGCCCCTGATCGGGGTCGAGGACATTGTGTGGTGGGTAGTTTGACTGGGGCGGTCTCCTCCCAAAGAGTAACGGAGGAGCACGAAGGTGCGCTAATCATGGTCGGAAATCATGAGGTTAGTGTAAAGGCACAAGCGCGCTTGACTGCGAGTCTGACAAGACGAGCAGGTACGAAAGTAGGTCTTAGTGATCCGGTGGTTCTGAATGGAAGGGCCATCGCTCAACGGATAAAAGGTACTCCGGGGATAACAGGCTGATACCGCCCAAGAGTTCACATCGACGGCGGTGTTTGGCACCTCGATGTCGGCTCATCACATCCTGGGGCTGAAGCCGGTCCCAAGGGTATGGCTGTTCGCCATTTAAAGTGGTACGCGAGCTGGGTTTAGAACGTCGTGAGACAGTTCGGTCCCTATCTGCCGTGGGCGTTGGAGAATTGAGGGAAGCTGCTCCTAGTACGAGAGGACCGGAGTGGACGAACCTCTGGTGTTCGGGTTGTGTCGCCAGACGCATTGCCCGGTAGCTATGTTCGGACAGGATAACCGCTGAAAGCATCTAAGCGGGAAGCCCCTCCCAAGATAAGTTCTCCCTGGGACTTTAAGTCCCCTGAAGGGCCGTTGAAGACTACAACGTTGATAGGCTGGGTGTGGAAGCGCTGTAAGGCGTTGAGCTAACCAGTACTAATTGCCCGTGAGGCTTGACCATATAATCCAAGTGATCTGCTGCACGCAGTTGAGGTGCAGGGAAGCAGACGACTGTTGGGTGTTGTGATCGAGTCACAGAAGTTGTGAAGAAGTGGTACTGCAAGTCAGGTACCGAACATGCGGCGCGTTAGAACTGACAAATCAGCTTGATTTACCGACTTATTTGACGAGAGTAGGCGGCACTGAGGTGCGTGAGACCGAAACCCGTCAAGCCAGTTTGCCTGGCGACAATAGAGCATTGGAACCACCTGACTCCATTCCGAACTCAGTAGTGAAACGATGCATCGCCGATGGTAGTGTGGGGTCTCCCCATGTGAGAGTAGGTCATCGCCAGGCTCCTAAAAAAGAAAACCCCTGCAGCAAAAGCTGCAGGGGTTTTGTTTTTTAGGATGCGTGATTCTCTCTTCCGTCCAGACGCAGCCCGCAGGGCTGCCATGTGAAAAGCCCTGCACCACCGGTGCGGGCTTTAAGCGCCGCAGGCGTCCCGCAGGGATAGCGAGCAAAGCTCGCTACTTAAAGTAGGTCATAACCAAGCCGCAGGCTTGGCACCAACGCGCCCTCCGTGGCCCCATTTATGGCCGAATTCATTCCGCCAACGGCGCTACGGGAGCCAGGTCACACCCAATAATGCGGGCCAGGTCCCCAAAAGCCGAAGGCTTGGCCCCAACGCGCACCCGGCGCGACTATCAACGCTCCCCAAGCCCCAACAACGCCACCTTCAAAGCAGGGCATAGCGCAGCCACGGTGCGCACCCCCCTGTACACCCGCCCCCCCACCCCCTAGAATCACGCGTTTCTCCGAGCACCTCCAAGAGCCTCCCATGAGCGACCAGCCCCAGATCTCCTATTCCTTCCAGATGCAAACAGACACGGCACCCGAAGTAACGGCGCCAGCTGGGACAGAGGAGACCCTGCTAGCCGCAGATCGCTACGACAGCTGCCCGGTCGATGGCGGTGTGCTGCTTGTAGGTCAGACTACCGGCGGCCAGATGCTGGTGCAGCCTGAGGTGGAGACCGTGTTGCAGCACTGTATGGTGTTTCGCACGCTGCGGGAGCACGCAGAGCATCTGGTGTCAGTTATTCCGCAGCTGGGTGGCAACGTCGCGGACGTGATCAGTGTGCTCGAGCAGGTTCACAGTAGCGGCCTGTTTATCACCGCCGACAGCATCTGTGCGCGGATAAACCGCGCGGACAATGAGGGCACTGCGCAGGATCGCTGCGTGGGGTTTGTGATTACCTGCGACCGCCCGCAGGCGGTGACGCGCCTGCTCGAATCGATGATGGCGGGCGCCAGGCTGTCCCGGCTGAAGCGGCTCTATCTGGTCGATGATTCACGTGACCCCGCCAACATGGAACAGAACCGCGAGGCGCTGGCGCAATTCAACCTGAGCAGCCCCGTGGCGATGAACTATTTCGGTGCCTCGGAGCAGGCGAGCTTCCTGGAAAGCCTGAAGTCGCGGCTTCCGGGAGACGCCTCTGCCGCCGTGGACTTTCTGTTCGATCGGGAGCACTGGTCGCCCCTGCCTACCTACGGCCGCAGTCGTTCCCTTTGCCTGCTGCTTTCGGTAGGTGAGCGCTGCATCGTGATGGACGACGACGTACTTTGCGAGGCACGCCAGACCCCCGGTGCGACGGATGACCTGGGCTTCAGCGACGGTTTCGCCGAGGCCGCTTTTTTTGCCCATTCGCGGGAGTGGGAGCAGCTGCATCCGCGGGCGGACTTTGATCCCCTCGCGGGGCACGCCCGCTGCCTGGGGCGGGACCTGGCGGAGGTGTTACGCGAGTACGGTATGGAGCAGCTGAGCCCGGCGATGTTGCGCGGCGTCAGCGCGTGGCTGTTTTATCCCCTGAGTGCGTCTTCACCGGTGCTGGTGACCCAGTCGGGTACCCTGGGCGACCCGGGTACGCCGGACAATGCCTGGCTGGGCAATATGACCAGGGATTCCCTGCGGCGCGCACTGTCAGTGCCCAATGGCCTGGGCCTGGCCCTGGCGACGCGGGAAACCTGGTTGGGCCAGACGCGGCCCACGGTATCCAAGCGCGCGGTGATGTCCCAGGTGACTGGCCTGGACAACCGCCGTCACCTTCCCCCTTACTTCCCGGCGCTGCGAGGGGAGGATCTCCTCTTCGGTGCCCTGCTGGACTTCCTCTACCCCGATTCGGTCGCCCTGGAGTACAACTGGTCGGTTCCGCACCTGCCGCTGGAAGAGCGGCGCGGGAACCTGGCGGGAGACAGTGTGGTACCGAAGATCGGCCTGCAGCTGGTAGCGAGCTATCTTTCGGATGTCAGGCCCGAGGAAGCCTCGGTGAGCTACGCGACCCGGGTCTCTCTCGCTGCGGCCAGGCTGCACCAGCTGGCGGAGATGTCCGACAACATGTTGCTCGCCCGCCTGCGGCGCAGCGTCTCGCGGGCCCAGGCATTTGCGTTGCAGACCCAGGGAGATCGTCTGCGGGAGACCGGTTCCTGGGATGAGGACTGGCAGCAGTACCTGAGCAAGAACGTGGCTGCCTGTGGCCAGGCACTGCAGAGGCCGGTGAGTTTTGCAGACCTTCCGGGCGCCGGGGATGAGGACTCCGGCGAACGCGTTGCGCGCCATATCCGCCAGGCGGCGGCAGGCTATGCAGATGCCTTGCTGGCCTGGGGCAGTATTCGCAGCGCTGCCGCAGGACTGGTCAATGAGAGCTGATGGCTATTGCGCCAGAGTGTGCCGCTCAACGCTCGCTGCGACCTGGTCGGCGGGCTGCTGACGCCGCGTGTTGATGTTCAGGGTGGCCCACAGGTAGCAGCGCGAGGTCAGTGCGTTCAGCAGAAGTGCCGCAACCGCCATCGCGACCAGCCAGTGCAGGGCGGACCACTCCGCCCGTAGCAGCCAAATGCCCATCGCCAAGCCAAGGCAGAACCTGACCAGTCGTTCGGTATTACCCAGGTTGCGCTCAATCATGCCAGTACCCTCGTTGTCTGCGTTACAGATATGTTGACAGTCGAGGTGTATACGACGGTTGACAGTGAGCGGATCAGAGAATTTTGTCAGCCGGGCCTGAGGCGTCCGGAAATCCGGATCAGCCGTAGAGGCGGCGATAACGCCAGCGCGCCCACGCATCATACGCCCGGCGCGCAACCGGTCCCAGCAGTGGCCAGTTCAGCCAGGCGAGGAGCCAACCGAAGCGGGTGTGGCGCCACACGTGCAGGTTGGCATCGAGTCCCCGCAAGACCAGCCCTTCCGTGGTTTCGAAGTGCAGGGTCTGCAGGAGTTGCTCGCGGTTGTAAGGACAGGCTTCAGTTTGCACATGGATATCGCTGAAGGCGACGTTATCACCAGTGGCTTCCCGCAGGCGATCGATCTCACGCACGCAAATGGGGCAGTTTCCGTCGTAATAGAGCGTGCCGCCCGCGGGTTCAGGCGCAGTCACGCTGCCGCCCGGCACACTCGGACCCCTGGCACGTGTTAATGTCGAAGATGTACCAGAGGTAGCAGCGCGAGAATATGCCATTGAGGATCAGCGCCACGGATATCGCGACCACAAACCACTCCACGCCGTTAAGGTCTGGCCGGGTGACGGCCCAGGCCCCCATCGTGAGCCCCAGCAGCAGTCGCACAACGCGTTCAATGTTACCCAGATTCTGTTCTATCACGGCAGATACCTCCTCGTTGCCGTTAATACGCGCTTGTTTACGCCATGCGTGTTAGCCCGGATCAAGTGCCAGTGAGGACGCAAGCCGGACGGCGGCTGCGCGCCTGCAGGCGCCTGGTCGCTCGCTACGGGCTGATGTTGTTCCTGGCTGGCGCCGGGCGGGGTCTCGCGACGCCCGCTGAAGAGGTGGCTGACCAGCCCCTGTCCAGCTTTGATCGTCTGGTCCTGGCACTTGGAGAGGCGGAAACTGGGGAGCGCGTGAGCTTTGCCCGGTCGGCCCTCGGGGCTCTGGTAGAGGTGTATATCGCCGAGGTCGACCTGGCGCGCAGCGAGATGGCCGCGGATCCCGACAGCAATCGGGATAGCGCTGTCTGGGTAGGCGCGGTGGACGCCTACGTCGAGCGTTTACTCGAACTGCTGGCCGGGCTTGAGGGCGAGGTCACGCCACCGGTGCAGCTGTTTGCGCCGGTCACTGCGGGGGGCGTACTCCTGCAAGTTGCAGGGCAACAGATAATCCTGGACCACCCACGCCAGGCTCAGCAGGAAGTTTACGAACAGTTAGTACTTGCTGACTTCTGCAGCGCTCGAGACTGCCGAAGGCTTCTGAAGGCAAACCCAGCGCAACCGGCCCAGCCGATTCCCGTCACAGCCCAGGCGGTGCCGGTGAGTTACAACTTTACCGCTGGTGGCTCTGCCTGTAGTGCCCGGGGCGTGACGCTGGAGTTTGCACAGGGCTACAATATTGCGAGGGTTCGCGACATTTGCGCCCAGTTTCATGCTGAACTGGCAGCCCTGGAACTGGAAGTTCGGTGGCAGGGTCGACGTGGCGTGGTGCCTGAATGGGATTCGATGTCGCTGGGGCGGCGGGCAGACCGGCCGGGGCACGTGCTACAGCTTAACCGGGCCGGCGACGCCGTGCTGCTGCCGCTGCCCCTGCTGGCCGGCAGTGACTCGGGCTTAAAACGCATTACCCCGTGGTTGCGCGAGCGCCTGGCCGGCGGGAATCCCGAACTTAAATTGTTCGCCAGCGATCTGGGTTGGTCTGCGGCCGCCGATTGAAACCACGCTCGGCCTGGATTCAAAATGGTGGAATTCTTTCACGATGGTAAGGGTTTTTCTCCGTGGCTCCGGTAACATGATGTTGGGCAGATGCTTGGGGCTTGATTAATGATCGGCATCGAGAAGGTATACAGCGAAGATCTTGAAGTAGGCATGTACGTGTCTGCCCTGGACAGGCCGTGGCTGGAAACCCCGTTTGCGCTGCAGGGCTTTCGCATTGCTTCAGAGAAGGACCTGTCCCGGGTGCGAGAGCTCTGTCAGTACGTATACGTCGACGTCGAAAAGAGCGAGCAGTCTGCAGCACCCAGGCGGCAAAACCTGAGCAGTCGCCCCAGGCGCAGCGCGCAGGAGCTGTTTGGCAAGCGGAAGCTGCAGGTCTATGCAGACAAGGCTGAATGGTCCGAAGAGTTCCCACGGGCGCGCGAGGCAGTGTCTACCCTGTCCGATGGTATCGAAGACGTGTTCCGCAATGTCAGCGAAGGCGGCTCCCTGGATGTGCTGCGAGTGCGCAAGTCGGTGGATCCGATGATCGACAGCATTGCGCGCAACCCTGATGCCTGCATCTGGCTGGCGCGGTTAAAGCAGCAGGATCAATACACCTACCAGCACTCCCTGGGCGCTTCGATCTGGGCGGTGGCCCTGGGACGTCAGCTGGGCCTCCCTCGTGCGGATCTGCGTTCCCTGGCGATAGGTGGCCTGCTGTTTGATCTGGGTAAATTGCGGATCGATCCCGATCTGCTGCACGCTAATCGCTCGCTCACGGATGCCGAGTTCGAGCAGGTGCGGGGACACGTGGCTCTCGGCGTGGAAATGGTGCGTGACAGTGGCCTGATGAACCAGGACGTCATGGACATGGTGGCTCATCACCACGAGCGGCATAACGGGTCGGGTTATCCACAGGGTCTGGCCGGGGACCAGATACCGGTTTTTGCCCGTATTGCCGCCATTGTGGATTGCTATGACGCGATCACCAGCCATCGCAGCTACGCCCGGGCTACATCGCCCTCGGCAGCGATCAAGATGCTCTATGATTGGCGCGACGTGGACTTTCAGGCGGAACTGGTCGAAGAGTTCATTCAGGCAGTGGGCATCTATCCCGCGGGTTCGCTGGTGGAACTGTCTTCGGGTGAAGTGGCTGTGGTGATATCCGAGTACCGTACCCGGCGGCTGCGCCCTCGCGTGATGGTACTGCTGGACGCCAATCGCGAGCCCGTGAACGACATGCGCGTCGAGGACCTGGTGCAGGAAACCACGATCGCCGACGGCAAGCCGCTGGAGATTGTGGGCAGCCTGGAACCGGAAGCCTACGGCATCGATATGTCGAGCATCCAGTTATAACAGCGTGAGCGAATCCCCGCCCATCCAGCGCGATGACTTTCTGGCCAGTCTTGAGCGCCTCGCCGCAGAAGCCAGGAGCACGCCCACGACCATGGGGCTGCTGCTGGTTGATATCAGCAATCTTGGCCTGATCAATCGCCGCTTCGGTTATGCCCTTGGCGACAGGATGCTGGCTAATGCCCACGCCCAGCTGCTTGCTGTCAGCAAGTTACCGGACACCGTGTTTCGTGTCGGCGGCCACGGCTTTGCATTTCTGCTGCCACTGCTGCAGAACCCGGGCTTCATTGCCCTTGCCATGAATCGCGTGCAGCGGGTGCTGGAGGACTCCCTGGCGCTGGAGGACGCCCAATTCACACCCGCAGTCCGTATCGGTGTCGGCATAAGCCGCGGCGGCAGCAAGTCGGCCCTCGCGGTCCTCGCGCAGGCGGAGGCGAGTCTTGCCCAGGTCAAGCTCGGCCGCGCCCTGGCGATGGAGGAGCTCCTCGCAGAGGCACCTGCCGAGCAAGCGGATACCGAGCTGGAGCAGCTGTTTGCCGAGGCCCTGCACGAGAACGCCATGGCCCTGAGCTACCAGCCCCAGGTGCGTGTCGGCAGTGGTGAGGTTTGCGGCGCTGAAGCCCTGTTGCGCTGGCACATCGAGGGCTACGGTGCGGTGGCGCCCGACCGCGTGGTCAGAATGGCGGAGGACGCCGGAAAGCTTTACGAATTAACCAAGTGGGTTGTTCACCACGCGCTGCGCGCACTGCGTCAGTGGGGCGAGCGTTATACCGCGCCGCTCTCGGTCAATATCCCAGCAAGCATGGTAGGCCACCCCGACCTGGTCAACATGATCCATGACGCCCTGTCGATCTGGGGCGTGGCACCGGCGCGCCTCACGTTAGAGATTACCGAGGATGCCGTGGTGGAAGACAGCCAGGCCGGTTACCAGATTCTCCAGGCGCTGCTCGATCTCGGTGTGAATATCGCAATCGACGATTTCGGCACCGGATATTCTTCCCTGTCCTACTTCCAGTACATGCCGGCCCGGGAGCTGAAGATCGACAAGTCCTTTGTCCAGCGCATGTCGGACAGTCCGCGGGACCAGGAGCTGGTGCGCATCATTATCGAGATCGCCCACCTGTTTGACCTGGCGGTTGTGGCCGAGGGCGTGGAAGACGAAACCACCGAGGCCATGCTGCAGGCGCTGTCCTGTGACATTATCCAGGGCTACCTGTACACCCCGGCCCTGCCGGCCGAGGCATTCCTGGACTGGATTGCCAGTCGGACCGTCGCTGCCGGCTAGCCCTGGCGCTCGCGCCTGGCATTGGCGAAGGCGGCGGCGAAGGCGTTATTGCCGGTCGCGCTCTGTTTTTTGTCGGCCGCTGCCGCTTTGTTCCTGCCCGCGGGCTTGCCCCGCTGCGCGCGCTGCCCCTGGCGCTCGCCGGCCTTGTCGCCGAGGCGCATGCTGAGGGCGATCCGCTTGCGGCCTTCGTCGACTTCCATCACCTTGACCCGGACCACGTCTCCCGCCTTGACCACATCCCGCGGGTCCTTGACGAAACGTTCGGCCAGGGCCGAGATATGTACCAGCCCGTCCTGGTGGACCCCGATGTCGACAAAGGCGCCGAAATTGGTCACGTTGGTCACGGTACCCTCCAGCACCATGTCCGGGCGCAGATCGGAGATTTTCTCCACCCCGTCCTGGAACGCTGCCACGCGGAATTCCGGGCGTGGATCGCGGCCGGGCTTGTCCAGCTCGCTGATAATGTCGACCACAGTGGGCAGGCCGACGCGGTCGGTCACGAAGTCCTCGGCCCGCAGGTCGCGCAGGAACTGGCTGTCACCGATCAGGCTACGCACCTCGCGCTCCCTGGCGGCGGCGATGCGCTGCACCACCGGATAGGATTCCGGGTGTACCGCTGAGCTGTCGAGCGGGTTGCTGCCGCCATTGATGCGCAAGAAGCCCGCGGCCTGCTCGAAGGTCTTGTCGCCGAAGCGGCTGACCCCGAGCAGGCTCTGGCGGTCGGCAAAGCTGCCGCTGCGATCGCGATGGGCGACGATATTCTCGGCCAGGGAGGCATTAAGGCCGGAGACCCGGGTCAGCAGGGGCACCGAGGCGGTATTGACGTCCACGCCGATGGCGTTGACGCAGTCCTCGACCACGGCATCCAGTTGCCGCGCCAGTTCGACCTGGCTGACATCGTGCTGGTACTGGCCCACGCCGATGGATTTGGGCTCGATCTTGACCAGTTCCGCGAGCGGATCCTGCAGGCGTCGGGCAATGGAGACCGCGCCGCGGATGGTGACGTCGAGGTCCGGGAATTCACGCGCGGCGAATTCCGAGGCGGAGTAGATCGACGCCCCGGCTTCATTGACCATCACCTTGCGCACGCCCTGCAGTCCCTGCTCCCTGAGCAGTTCACCGACAAAACGGTCGGTTTCCCGGCCCGCGGTGCCATTGCCGATGGCGATCATTTCGACCGCGTGCTCACGGATCATGCGCAGCAGGATGGCGCCGGCCTCACGGGTCTTGTTCTGGGGCTGGTGGGGAAAGATCGCCGCGTGGTCCAGCAGTTTGCCGTTGCTGTCTACTACCGCCACCTTGACCCCGGTGCGCAGGCCCGGGTCCAGGCCCATGGTGGCGCGGGCGCCAGCGGGTGCGGCCAGCAGCAGGTCCTGCAGGTTGCGGGCGAATACCCCGATGGCCTCCGTCTCGGCGCGCTCGCGCAGTTGCCCCAGCAGATCGGTCTGCAGGTGCGTCAGCAGCTTTACCCGCCAGGCCCAGCGTACGGTATCCAGCAGCCAGCGGTCTCCCGGGCGCCCCCGGTCCTGCACGCCCTGGCTGTCGGCGATCATCGCCTCACAGGGGTGGGGATCGCCGGGCTTTTCCTCGCTGTGCATGATCAGGTTGAGATGCAGTATGCCCTCGTTGCGCCCACGGAACATCGCCAGCGCCCGGTGCGAGGGCACTTGTGCGAGGGGCTCGGTGTGCTCGAAATAGTCGCTGAACTTGTTGCCCTCATCCGCCTTTCCCTCGATCAGGCGGGCTGCCAGCAGGGCATTGCTGGCGAGGAATTCGCGCAGCCGGGCGAGCAGGTCCGCGTCTTCCGCAAACTGTTCCATCAGGATCTGGCGTGCGCCATCCAGGGCGGCGCGGCCGGTGTCGATGCCCGCTTCCGGGTTCAGGTAAGCCTCGGCCTCGCTATCCGGGTCACGCCCGGGATCCTTGAGCAGGGTCTCGGCGAGGGGCGCCAGGCCCGCCTCGCGGGCAATCTGCGCCTTGGTGCGGCGCTTGGGCTTGTAGGGGAGGTAGAGGTCCTCCAGCCGGTTCTTGGTCTCTGCGTCGACGATGGACTGCTGCAGCGCCGGGGTGAGCTTGCCCTGCTCGTCGATGGCCGCGAGGATACTCTGGCGGCGATCCTCCAGCTCCCGCAGGTACTGCAGGCGTTCTTCCAGGCGGCGCATCTGGGTATCATCCAGGCCCCCGGTGACCTCCTTGCGGTAGCGGGAAATGAAGGGCACGGTAGCGCCCTCATCGAGGAGCTCCACCGCGGCGGTGATCTGGGCCTCACGCACGTTCAGTTCGTTGGCGAGACGCTGGGCAATCAAGTGACGCATAACACTCCTTGGCGCGGGGGACATTCAGCGCCGGCATTATGCGTCACGCGCGGGGCGAAAACAGCCTGGAAATTCAACGGGGATTGTGCATCGAGCCCCTGCGGCGGCGGGGTGCCCGGCGCGGTCAGTTCTTGAAGCGCTTGACCGCGGCGAGCAGCTGGCGGCAGGTAATCTGGCCGACCAGCTTGCCGTCTTCCACCACTGGGCGCCGTCGCTTGTTCTTGAGCAGCATGTCCTGGGCGACGTCAACGATGTCTTCGTTGGGGTTCGAGACCACGAGGTTGTCGCTGGCCATGAATTCGCTGACCTCGCCAATCTTGCTGTTGTTGTAGATGGCGCTGAGGGCGGCGCGCAGACAGTCCAGCTCCGAGAGAATGCCAACCAGGTTGTTCTGTTCATCGACCACGCAGACCCCGGATATCTTGTTGTCGATGATGACCTGCATGGCCTCCAGGATATTGTCGGTCGGCTTCACCTTGACCGGGTTGGTCAGCATGTAGTCACGCAAATTGACTGATTGCAGCATGGTTTTCTCCTCCGGACCGGACTGCCAGGCAGATGGCCCCCTAAAGTATAGACGCTAAGTAGGCCAGCAGGGGCTGGGGCAGAATGCCCAGCAGGAGCACCGAGGCCAGCAACAGCCAGGCGGTAATCCCCACGGAGGCAGGCCAGGCGACAGCCGGGCCGGGTGAGCCCTCCGCCGGCGGGCGGCTCATGTAGAAGATCACCCGCAGGTAATAGTAGATGCCGATGGCGCTGCCAATGACCAGGGCCGCGAGCAGGAACCAGTGGCCGCCACTGCTGGCGACGCCAACCAGGTAGAGCTTGGCCAGGAAGCCGGCGGTCAGCGGTATGCCCGCCAGGGACAGCATGGCCACCAGCATCAGGAGCGCCTGTCCCGGGTGGCGCCAGAACAGGCCGCCCAGGTCCTGCAGCTGGCAGTGGGCGCCGGGGTCGCCGGTGCGGGACTCCAGCGACGCGACTACAGCGAAGGCCGCCAGCGTAGTGGCCGTATAGGCAATCAGGTAGAAGCTGCCCGCCTCCAGGGCAAAGGCGCGCGCACCGACGGCGGCGGCCGCGACCGGCACGATCATCAGGTAACCCATGTGGGCGATCGACGAATAGGCAAGCATGCGCTTGAGATTCTCCTGCAGCAGGGCGAGCAGGTTACCGGCGAGCATGCTGATGACACCGAGGACCGCGAGTGCCTGCACCAGTGCGGGAAAGCGCGACAGGTCAGCGCTGACCCACCAGCGCAGCAGTACCACCACCACGGCCGCCTTTGCCACCGACGCCAGGAAACCGGTCACCGGGGCCGGCGCGCCCTGGTAGGCATCGGGGGTCCACAGGTGAAAGGGCACCAGGGACAGTTTGAACGCGAGGCCGGCCAGCACCATCAGCGCCCCCACTGCCAGCGTGATTCGGGGCAGGTCGGGGGCGGAGAGGGCATCGCCCATGGCGTCAAATTCGAGGGTGCCGGTGGCAGCGTAGAGCAGGGCAAAGCCGAACAGCAGGGTGGCCGAGGCCGCGCCCGAAAGCACCAGGTACTTGATCGCCGCCTCCAGGGCCAACGGGTTGCGGTCCGGATACCCGACCAGGGCATAAAGCGCGACTGACAACAGCTCCAGGCCCAGCAACAGGGATGCCAGGTGGCTCGCATAAGCCAGGGTGCAGGCGCCGAGGGTACTGAGGAGCAGGAGGAGGAAGAATTCTTCCACCGCGTCGCCACTGCGCCTCAGATAGTCGGCGCCCAGAACCGCGGTAACCGCGGCGGCGAGGCAGAACAGCGCGGTAAATACACGCGCATAGGGATCGGCGGTGAGGAGCAGGGTGACCGGCGCGCTACCTTCACCGGCCATGGCGGCGGCCAGCGCCAGCAGCAGGGTGGCAACGCTGACCCACACCGTGAGTCCGGGGTGCCGCCACAGGGATACCTGCAGCATGATCGCAACGATACCCGCGGGCAGGACCAGCAGCGGTGCAATGGCAGTCAGTGAGAGCGCGTTCACGGCCGGACCCCGCTGCTGAAGTCCAGCTGCAGGAGCTGGCTAATCGCCGGCGCCGCCAGGTCCAGCACGGGCTGTGGATACAGCCCCAGCCAGAGCAGCGCCAGCATCATGGCCGCCATGGTCAGCATCTCCCGGGTGCCGAAGTCGGTGATCGCGACCCCCTCCCGGGTGGGTCCGAGGAAGCTTTGCTGCAGCATCCACAGGGCGTAGATCGCCGCGGTGATCAGCCCCAGGGCAGCCACCGCGGTCATCCACGGGGCCACCGCGAACAGGCCCGCCAGGACCAGGAATTCAGCCACGAAGTTGCCCAGGCCCGGCAGGCCGAGAGAGGCGACCGCGAAGAACAGGGCGCAGGCACCCATCCGCGGGGCCAGGTTCCAGAGTCCGCCCATCTGGCCCATGTCGCGGGTATGCAGGCGGTGCTGCAGGGCGCCGGCGAGCATGAACAGGGCGGCGGTGCTGACACCGTGGGTCACCATCTGCATCACCGCGCCCGTGAGGGCGAGCTGGTTGAAGGCGTACACGCCGAGCAGCACGAAACCCATGTGACTGACGCTGCTGTAGGCCACCAGGCGCTTGAAGTCCGTCTGCGCGAAGGCCAGCACCGCGCCGTAGATGATCCCGGCTGCGCCCAGGGCGAGGGCGATCGGCGCGAACTCCGCCGAGGCCTGGGGAAACAGCGGCAGGCAGAAGCGGATCAGCCCGTAGGCACCGGTTTTCAGCAGGATGCCCGCCAGCAGTACGCTGCCCGCGGTGGGTGCCTGGGTGTGGGCATCCGGCAGCCAGGTGTGAAAGGGAAAGGCGGGCAGCTTGACGCAGAAGGCGATGAAGAACCCCAGCATCAGCAGGTAGGCAGTGCCGGGGGGGAGGTCGGCCTGCAGCAGTGTCCCATAGCTGAAGTCCAGGCCGCCCGCGGGGCTGGCCTGCACCGCGAGGACCACGATTGCGACCAGCATCAACAAACCCGATGCCTGGGTAAAGATAAAGAATTTCATTGCCGCCCGGGCCCGGTCCTCGTGGCCCCAGATGGCAATGAGGAGATACATGGGTACCAGCATGATCTCCCAGAACAGGAAGAACAGCACCAGGTCCAGGGCCAGGAACACGCCGCAGACGCCGGCCAGGGTCCAGAGCAGGTTGGCCTGGAATAAGCCGGGTCGAAAATCGACCTCGTCCCAGGAAGCGGCGATGGCGACCAGCCCCAGCAGCAGGGTCAGCACCACCATGAGCAGGCTCAGGCCATCCAGGGCCAGCTCCAGGCTGATACCCAGGCGCGGAATCCAGGGCGTCTTCAGGTAGATCAGCCAGGACTCTGCAGAGCCCGGTGCCGCTGCAGCGGCGGCGAGGATCCAGGCCAGGGCGAGGGTACAGACCAGCAGGGACAGCCATCGCGGCAGCTGCGGGGCGAAGCGCTCAGCCACCCAGGCAGCCAGGCCCCCCAGGGCCAGCAGCGCCAGCAGCCACACCAGGCTCATGCAGTCCCCCGCAGGATCAGGGCCAGTAACAGGCACAGGCCCCCGGCCAGGGCGGTGGCGTACCAGCGCAGGGCGCCGGTCTGCAGCGCGGCGAGGCCGCGGTGGCCCCACCGCGTTATGCTGACCAGGAGATTGTAGAAGGCGTCCACTGGCTCATTGCGCCACAGTCGCGCCAGCCCACGGTAGGGCGCGACCCACAGGGCCCGGTACAGGTCATCAAAAGCCCAGCCCCGCAACCAAAGGCGCTGCAGGGCGTTGGTCGGTCCCGGGGCGAGCAGGCGGGCGACCGGGATCTGGCCACCGAGGTAACAGCCATAGGCGATGGCGACGCCGAGCAGGGGCACGGCGATACCGATGCCCTCCACCAGGTGGGCCGGGGCATGGCCGGTGGCTGCGGGGAACACCGCGTCCAGGGGCAATATCAGGGCGCCACCGAGCAGCGACAGCAGCCCGAGCAGTCCCAGTGGCAGCACCATCTGCCAGCCGGGCTGGCGGTCCGGCTCGGTGTGGGCGGGGCCGAAGAAGGCCACAAAAATCAGGCGGAAGCTGTAGATGCCGGTCAACAGCGCCCCGAGCAGGCCGCCCGCCCAGAGCAGGGCGCTGGACTCCCAGGTCGCGAGCAGGATAGCGTCCTTGCTGTAAAAGCCCGAGGTAAAGGGCAGGGCGGCGAGGGCCGCGGCGCCTACCAGGAAGGCCCAGAACGCCGCCGGCAGGCGGGTGCGCAGGCCGCCCATGCGGAAGATGTCGTGTTCGTGGTGCAGGCAGTGAATCACGCTACCCGCAGCCAGGAACAGTAGGGCCTTGAAGAAGGCGTGGGTCACCAGGTGAAAAATGCCCGAGGCAAAGGCGCCCACGCCCAGGGCCAGGAACATGTAGCCGATCTGGCTGATGGTGGAGTAGGCGAGGATGCGCTTGATATCCCGCTGGGCGAGGGCCGCGCTGGCCGCCAGCAGCAGGGTCAGCAGGCCCAGCCAGGCGACCGTCTGCAGCGCCAGTGGCGACAACAGGAACAGGTCGTGGGTCCTGGCGATCAGGTAGACCCCGGCGGTGACCATGGTGGCCGCGTGGATCAGCGCGCTCACCGGGGTCGGGCCGGCCATGGCATCCGGCAGCCAGGTATGCAGTGGCAGTTGGGCGGACTTGCCCACGGCGCCGCCCAGGAGGAGCAGGGCGGCGACCGTGGGCAGGGTATCCCCGGTCTGCCAGGTATTCCCGGCGCCTTCCAGCAGTGGCTGGATTTGCAGTGTGCCCAGCTCGGTAAACAGCAGCAGCAGGCCCAGCGCCATCAGGGTGTCGCCCACCCGGGTGACCACGAAGGCCTTGCGTGCGGCGCGGCCGTTGGCGGGGTCCTGGTACCAGAAGCCCACCAGCAGGTAGGAGCACAGGCCAACTCCCTCCCAGCCCAGGTACAGCAGCAACAAGTTGTCGGCCATGACCAGCACCAGCATGGCGGCAACGAACAGGTTCATATAGGCAAAGAAGCGGGTGAAGGAGGCGTCCTCCCACATGAACTCAATGGAGTACAGGTGGATCAGAAAGCCCACCCCGGTAATCACGCCGAGCATGACCACCGTCAGTCCGTCGATATAAAAGGCGATGCCGGGGCTGAGCTGCCCCACCTGGAACCAGGTCCACAGGGTCAGGCTCTGTACCTCGCGACCGTCCAGGAACTGCAGCGTCAGCAAGGCCACGCAGAGTGCCGACAGGCCCACGGAGCCGGCTCCCAGCCAGGCGGCAGCAAGCCGCGGCAGGCGTCCGCAGGACAGCAGCAGCACCAGGGCGCTGGCCAGGGGCAGTGCGGGAATGAGGGCAGCAAGCGGCATCTCAACCCCGCAGGCGCCGGGCGGCGTCCATGTCCAGGGATTTGAACCGGCGCTGCACCTGCAGCACCAGGCCCAGGCCAACCGCGACCTCCGCCGCGGCGACCGCGAGAATGAGCAGGAAGATCACCTGGCCATCGGCCTGGCCCCAGCGGGCGCCGGCGGCGACAAAGGCCAGCGCGGCGGCATTGAGCATGACCTCCAGCGACATCAGCATGAAGATAATATTGCGGCGCAGCATCAGGCCCCCCAGGCCCATGCTGAATAATACCGCCGCGAGCACCTGCAGGTGCTCCAGGGGTACCGCGGTCGCGCCCATCAGTGCGCCCCCCCGCGAACCAGGAATCGCCGGCCCAGGTGGTAGGCCCCCACCAGGCCCGCAAGCAGCAGCATTGAGGCAATCTCCACTGCGAGCACATAGGGGCCGAAGAGGGTGAGGCCGACCTGCTTGGGTGACACCGCAGTGCCACTGGTGACAATGCCTGTCTCGATGGCCACCAGCAGTTCTGCCAGCAGCAGGAGGGAGAGCAGGCCCGGTACCAGCCAGGATTTCGGCTGCAGCCAGCTGCGCTCGCGCGCCTCGCCCTCCTGGCCGAGGTTGAGCATCATGATCACAAACACGAACAGGACCATGATCGCCCCGGCATAGATCAGGATCTCCAGGGCCGCGGCGAAGGGCGCGCCGATCAGGAAGAACACCACCGCCACCGCCAGCAGGGAGACGATCAGGTAGATCAGGGCATGGGCGGCGTTGGCGCGAGTCAGGGCCAGGCCGGTGGCGGCGACCGCAATGCCGGCCGCGAGGTAGAACAGCAGCAGGCTCATGGCAACAGGCTCCGCACGTTGACCGGCTCGGCCTCGTTTTGTGCCTGCCCCTTGTCCTTGCCGTCGATGGCCAGGCCCGCGACCCGGTAGAAATTGTAGTCGTGGTACTTGCCGGTGCCGTTGATCAGCAGGTGCTCCTTCTCGTACACCATGCTGCTGCGCTGGTACTCGCACATCTCGAAGTCGGGGGTGAGCTGGATGGCGCCCGTGGGGCAGGCTTCCTCGCACATCCCGCAGAGAATGCAGCGGGAAAAGTTGATACGGAAGAACTCCGGATACCAGCGCCCGTCATCGCGCACGCCCTGCTGCAGGGCGATACAGTCCACCGGGCAGGCAACAGCGCAGAGGTTGCAGGCGACACAGCGCTCGTCGCCGTCCGGATCCCGGGTGAGGACGATGCGCCCCCGGTACCGGGGCGCGAGGTAGGGCTGTTGCTCCGGGTACTGTACGGTCTCGGCGCGGCTGAAGCTGTGCTGCAGGATCGTCCCGATCGTGCGTAGCTGTGACCAGAGGGCGCGCAGCATGTTCACCCCCTCCACCACAGGGCCAGGGCCCCCGTGGCCAGCAGGTTGAACAGGGTCAGGGGCAGCAGGTATTTCCAGCCCAGGGCCATGAGCTGGTCGTAGCGGGGTCGCGGTATCGCCGCGCGGAGAAGCACAAAGAAACAGATCAGCACGAACACCTTGAGGCTGAACCAGACAATGGGCGGCAGCCAGGGCCCCAGCCAGCCGCCAAAAAACAGGGTCACGATCATGCAGGAGATCAGGATCAGGCCCAGGTACTCGCCGAGCATGAACATGGCGAATTTCATGCCGCCGTACTCGGTGTGGAAACCGGCAGTCAGCTCGTGCTCCGCTTCCGGGAGGTCAAAGGGCAGGCGGTGACTCTCGGCGATGCCCGCAATCAGGAAGCAGAACAGGCCCAGGACCTGGGGGACGCAGAACCACAGGCCGCGCTGGGCCTCGACGATGTCCTGCAGGCGGAAACTGCCCGCCAGCATCACCACGCCCATGAGCGACAGGCCCATGAATACCTCGTAGCTGATCATTTGCGCGGCGCTGCGCAGGCCCCCCAGCAGGGCGTACTTGTTGTTTGAGGCGAGGCCGCCCAGCAGCACGCTGTATACCGCCAGCGAGGTCATGCCGAGGAAAAACAGCAGGCCGATATTCAGGTCCAGCACCTGCCACCCGGGCGCGAAAGGCACGACAGCAAAGCCCAGCAGCATCGTCACCACGATCGCGGTGGGCGCGAACACGAACACCACGCGATCGGCAAAGGGCGGTACCCAGTCGTGCTTGGTCAGCAGTTTGAGCATGTCCGCCGCAACCTGCAGCACGCCGAAAGGCCCCAGCCGGTTGGGGCCGTGACGGTCCTGCCAGATGCCCAGCAGGCGCCGTTCGAACCAGGTGAGCACGGCAGCACCGCCAACCGCGGCGCCGATCAGGCCCAGCCCGAACAGGATCGTGGCGGGGGTGCCGAGGGGGAGCTCAGCCATGCTGTCCCTCCCGGTCGCTGCCAATCAGCGTCGGTGGCGGCGGCACGAAATCCGCTGCCCGCTGTAGATCGACCCGCTGGCCGCCGTGAAGATGGGCGGTGGCGGGGTAGCCGGCGCTGAAACCGGCGCAGCCGGCGACCAGGCTCGCGTTGACGCGCACCGCCAGTGGCGTGGGGAATTCACCGATGCGCACGCCGTCGCCATCGGCGACGCCCAGGGCCCTGGCATCGTCGGGGGCAAGCTCGATACAGGCGGGGCGCACCAGCTCGCGAATACCGGGGCTCAGGGCGCTGAGCGGGTCGCTGCCAAAAATGTGGTAGCGCGGCACCAGGCGCAGGCTGCCGTTACCGCCGGTGCCAGCGAGCGCTGAAGTGGTCGGCGCGGCCCCGGCCTGGCCGTTGTTCCCGGCCTCGAGCAGGCGTACCCCGGCGCTGCCGCCCTTGAGTGCACCACCCACCTCTTCCTGGAAGCGGTGCAGGCTCTGGTTGGAATTCCAGCCGGGAGACCAGACAAAGGGCAGCAGGGCGCCCGGCGTATCGCGGTTCAGGCCTTCCATGGTGAAACCCAGGGCGCTCTCCTCATCCCGCGGCTGGCGTGGCTCGTGCACCGACCGGTCAGCGCGCATCGCGGTGCGCCCGCTGTAGCGCAGGGGCTGGCGTGGCACGCGCACGCCGCCGGCGCGACGAAACAGGTGATCCGGAGCCGCCCGGGGCATTGCTGCCAGGGCTGGTACCGCCGCGGCGCAGCCCCGGGTGATATCGTCGAAGTGTTGCCAGTCCGCGGTTTCTGCCAGACCCACTTCCCGCGCGGCCGCCAGCAACCAGACCCAGGCGGGGCGCCGTTCACCTGCTGGCTGGAACACCGGGAAGTGGCGCTGGGCGCGCCCGCTGAGGCTGACCAGGGTGCCCTCGCTCTCCAGCGGGCTGGCTGCGGGAAGCACCAGGTGGCTGGCGGAGGTGGTGGGATTATCCAGGCCGTCCAGGCTGATCACCCGCGGACAGTGCTGCAACAGGTCCTGCACCAGGGCCGGGTCGGCGCGCTGGTAGAGGTCATTCTCCAGCACCAGCAGGGTGTCGATTTCCCCGCGCCGGGCGCGGCTTGCCAGTTCGTCCAGGTCCGGCGGCGATACCTGCCCCTCGCAGAGCATGGCCTGTCCCAGGCTGTTGGCCTCGGGCAGCACCAGGCTGAACATGACCTGCGCGCCGCGCTCACCGAGGGCGGTGGCCACCTCTGCCGCAGCCTGCATCGGCGCGGCATCCTCCAGGCCACTGCCGGCGATGATCAGCGGGCGCTCGGCGGCGCTGAGCAGGTCGGCGATCTCCGCGGCCTGCGTGCCGGGGGAGGTCGCGCCGCGCAGGTGAGCGGCGATATCCTGCCCCAGGCGGGCGATCTCCTCCGGGGTGAGCTGCAGTGAGTGGGAAGCGACGTCGTCCAGGCGCGTGGCGGCGACGTCGGCAATCGCCAGCGGGCTGCGCTGATCCTGGGCCAGGTTGCGAATCGCCGCATCCTGCCAGGGCAGCAGTTGCAGTGACTCGGCCAGGGCATAGGCGCGATTGCGCACGCTCTGGCGCAGGGACAGGGCGATCCGCGGCGCGGTATTGGTGACGTCCTCTCCCAGGATCAGGACCGCATCGGCGGCTTCCATCTCGGCGATATCGGGGGTGTGCGCCGGGGTCGAGCGCGCCAGCTGCAGGGCCGTTGCCGCGAGCCGCTGCTGGCGTTTACTGGCGCCCGGGCAGAAGTCCGCCCCGCCGCTGAGCAGGCGCAGCAGGTAATTGGCTTCCACCGAGGCCCGTGGCGAGCCCACCGCCGCCACGCGCTGCTCGGCCAGGCTCTGGCCCAGGTAGGTCAGGGCGGTATGGTGATCCACCGCGTCGAAGCGCCCGTCTTCCCGCCGCAGGCCGGGGTATTCGAGTCTGTCGGCGTGATTCACGTAGCCGGCGCCAAAGCGGCCGCGATCGCACAGGAAGTAACCGTTGACCGCGGCGTTGTAGCGATTGTGCACCCGCTTCACCTTGCCGTAGCGCTCCCCGGGGAGGGTGTTACAGCCGGCCGCGCAGCCGGTACACACGGAGGGGGCTGATTGCAGGTCCCACTTGCGGGTGTAGTCGTGGACCAGCGCTTTATCGGTAAACACCCCGGTGGGGCAGACCTCCACCAGGTTGCCGGCGAACTCGCTCTCCAGGATCCCGTCTTCCTGGCGCCCGAAGAAGATGTGGTCGTGACAGGCCTGGGCGACCAGGTCGCGGCCGCCGGCGACATCCTGGTAGAAGCGGGTGCAGCGGTAGCAGGTGATGCAGCGGTTCATCTCGTGATGGACCAGCGGTCCCAGGTACTGGTTGCGGTAGGTCTTTTTGCGCCCGCGGTAGCGACGATCGCGGTGCCCTGTCATCAACGTCATATCCTGCAGATGGCATTCGCCCCCTTCCGCGCAGACCGGGCAGTCGTGGGGGTGGTTGATCATCAGGGACTCGATGATGCCGCGGCGGAAACGGCTGGCGCGTTCGCCGGCCAGGGACAGGATGGCACCGTCGCTCACCGGGGTCATGCAGGCCATCACCAGGCGCCCGCGGGTATCTTCCTCATCCTGGAACTGGAGCATGGCGCACTGGCGACAGGCGCCGATCGAGCCCATCGCCGGGTGCCAGCAAAAGTAGGGCAGGTCCAGGCCAAGCCCCAGGCAGGTCTCAAGCAGGTTCTTGCCCTCGGTGACGCTGTACTCGACCCCGTCGATGCGAATCTTCACGCCGCCACCTCCCGCCGGCACCAGGGGCAGGCGCCCGCGTCGATATGGCGCTGGAAGTCGGCGCGGAAATACTTGAGGCCGCTGGCCAGGGGCTCCATCGCCCCGGGAGCGAGGGCACAGTGGGTATTCCCCGGGGTGCCGATAAAATCCACGTGCATCTCCAGGGTGTCCAGGTCCTCGGGCCGGCCGCGGCCGGACTCGATGTCGTCCAGTACCTGCGCCGACCAGGGCAGCCCGTCACGGCAGGGGGTGCAGAAGCCGCAGGACTCCTGGGCGAAGAATTCCACCAGGTTTTTGATAAAGCCCACCGGGCAGGTGCGGTCGTCAAGTACGATCATGGTGCCGGTACCCATGCGACTGCCCGCCTTGCCGATAGCGTCGTAATCCATGGGCACGTCCAGGTGCTCCGCCACCAGGAAATCGGTGGAGCCGCCGCCGGGCAGCAGGCCGCGGAAGCTGTAACCATCGGCCATCCCGCCGGCGTGCTGCTCCAGGATTTCACGGATGGGGGTGCCGATCGGCAGTTCCCAGCAGCCGGGATTGCGCACCTGGCCACTGATGCCGTAGAGCTTGGTGCCGGTGTCCTCGGTGAGACCCAGGTCCTGGAACCACTGCGCGCCGCGTTCGATGATGTGGGGGATGTTGCACAGGGTTTCCACGTTGTTGACGATGGTGGGCCGGCCCCAGAGGCCGCTGACCTGGGGGAAGGGCGGCTTGGCCCGCGGGTTGGCGCGCTTGCCCTCCAGGGAGCTGATCAGCGCGGTCTCCTCCCCGCAGATGTAGCGGCCGGCACTGGCGTGCACGTGCATCTGCAGCCGGTAGCCCGAGCCCAGGATGTTGTCCCCGAGATAGCCCCTGGCGTGGCACTCGCGGATCGCCTCTCGCAGCAGGCGTTCCGCCAGCAGGTACTCGGCGCGGATAAAGATATAGGCCACATCGGCGCCGATGGTGTAGGCGGCGAGGATCATGCCCTCGATCAGTTGGTGCGGGTCGCACTCGAGCAGCAAGCGGTCCTTGAAGGCGCCCGGTTCCATTTCATCGGCGTTGCAGATCAGGTACTTGTGCCTGCCGGGGCCGGCTGCCTCCTCCATGGGCACAAAGCTCCACTTCAGCCCGGTGGGAAAGCCCGCACCGCCGCGGCCGCGCAGCCTGGAGTCCTTGACCCGCTGCAGGCATTCTTCCGGGCTCAGCTTGCCGATCGCCGTATGCAGGCCGGCGTAGCCGCCGTTCGCCTCGTAGCCCGCGAGGTCTACCGGGCGGCGCTCGGGGGTCACGTTACGGGTCAGGGGGCGGTCCAGCGCGCTCATTCCCGCCGCCCTCCTGAATCACCCTGCAGGGCCCGGTCCAGGGTCTCGGGGGTGACGTCCTGCAGCAGGTCGTCACCCAGCATCAGCACGGGTGCCCGGTCACAGGCGCCGAGGCAGGTGACCGGCAGCAGGGTGAGGCCACCATCATCGGTGGTCTCACCGTAGTCGATGCCCAGTTGCTGCCGGCAATGCTCGCGCAATGACTCGCAACCCTTGATCCAGCAGGTGACGCTGTTGCAGAGCAGAAGCACGCGCTCGCCCACGGGTTCGCGGAAGATCAGGTTGTAGAAGGTGGCGATGCCCTCCAGTTCGTCCGCCGACATCCGCAGGTGGCGAGCGATGGCCCGCAGGCTGGTGTCGGAGACCCAGCCACGATGGCGCTGCACGATTTTCAGGGCGTCGATGGCCACCGCCTCCCGGTAGGGGGCATGCTCGATCTCGGCGTCAATGGCGGCGAGCTCATCTGCCGACAGCACGGACGCGATATCCTGGTTTGCGATCTGCGCGCTCATCGGTCGACGTCCGCCATGACGAAATCGATACTGGCGATGATCGCAATCAGGTCGGGGATCATCAGCCCGCGGCTGATCAGCGGCAGCTGCTGCAGCGCGGGAAAGGACGGTGTGCGGATGCGTGTGCGGTAACTGCCGGTGCCGCCGTCGGAGACCAGGTGATAGCTGTTGATGCCCTTGGTCGCTTCGACCGCGAAGGCGGCTTCGCCCGCGGGTATCACCGGGCCCCAGCTCACGTTGAGGAAGTGATGGATCAGGGTTTCGATGTCATTGAGCATCCGGTCCCGCGGCGGCGGGGTCGCGGAGCGGTGTTCACTCTTTACCGGTCCTTCTGGCATGTTATCCACACACTGGCGGATAATTCGCAGGGACTGGCGGATTTCTTCCACCCTCACCACGGCGCGATCGTAGCTGTCGCCGCGGTGCGTCACCGGCACCTCGAAGTCGAACTGCTCATAGCCAGCATAGGGGCGATCACGGCGCAGGTCGAAGTCCATCCCCGTGGCCCGCAGTGACGCCCCGGTAATCCCCCAGTCCAGCGCTTCCTGGCTGTTGTAGGCACCGATGCCCACGGTGCGCTGCTTGATGATGCTGTTGTCCATGACCATCTTCTGGTAGTGGTCCAGGCGCGCCGGCATGCTGTCGATAAACTCGCGCACCAGGGTGTCCCAGCCCCGGGGCAGGTCCTGGGCCACGCCGCCGATACGGAACCAGGCCGGGTGCATCCGTCCGCCGGTGATGGCCTCGATAATGCCGAACAGGCGCTCGCGATCAGCGAACATGTAGAACACCGGCGACATCTGGCCCACGTCCTGGGCAAAAGTGCCGTAGAACACGAGGTGACTGGAAATCCGGAACAGCTCGGCGAGCATGACCCGGATCACCCGCGCGCGCTCCGGGACCTCAATCCCCGCCAGCTGCTCTACCGCCATTACGTAGGGCAGGTTGTTCATCACCCCGCCGAGGTAGTCGATGCGGTCGGTGTAGGGGATGAAGGAGTGCCAGCTCTGGCGCTCGGCCATCTTCTCCGCGCCCCGGTGGTGGTAGCCGATGTCCGGCACCGCATCCACCACCACCTCGCCGTCCAGCTGCAGGGCGATGCGAAACACTCCGTGCACCGAGGGGTGGTTGGGGCCGAGGTTGAGAAACATGAATTCCGTGTCCTCGTTGGCCCGCAGCATCCCCCATTCCTCCGGTCGGAACTGCAGGGCCTCCTGTTCCTGCTCCTGCTTTTCCTCATCCAGGGAGAAGGGCTCCATTTCGGTGGCGCGGGCCGGGTGCTCCTTGCGCAGGGCGTGGCCCTCCCAGGTCGGCGGCAGCAGTATCCGGCGCAGGTTGGGGTGGCCGCTGAACTCGATCCCGAACATGTCCCAGGCTTCGCGCTCGTACCAGTTGGCGTTGGGCCAGACCTCGCAGGCGGAGGGCACCGCTTCCGGCGGATTGACCGCGACCTTGAGACGCAGGTCCTCGCGCCGGTCAATGCTGAACAGGTGGTAGACCACGGTAAAATCGGCTGCGTGCGCCGGGCGGTGCTCGCGCAGACGCTCATCGATCCCGAACAGGTCCAGCAGCACGGGGAAGTCCGTGCGCAGGCCGCGCAGCGTGTCGGTGATCTGCTCCCGCGCCACCCACAGGGTGGGTATCCGGTCGGCGCAGCTCTGCTCGCCGAGGAGGGCGCCGCCGAGGCGCGCGGCCCAGGTGCTCTCCATGACGGCCGCGTCAGCCAGCATCTGAGGGCTTCCCGATTCGTGGTTCACACATCGTCCGGCGTCCGCAGTTCCGTGGCCAGGTTGCGCTCCGCCTGCAGGCGGTCGCGATTGGGCTGCGTGGTCTGGCGATAGATACCCTGGTCACCGACCACCCAGCTCAGGGGGCGCCGCTCGCTGGCGATGGCGTCCTGCAGCATCACCAGGCCCTGCATCAGGGCTTCCGGACGCGGGGGACAGCCGGGTACGTAGACGTCCACGGGAATAAACTTGTCTACCCCCTGGACCACGCTGTAGATGTCATACATGCCGCCGGAGTTGGCGCATGAGCCCATGGAAATGATCCAGCGCGGCTCCAGCAGCTGGTCGTAGAGGTGCTGCACCACCGGCGCCATCTTGCGAAACACAGTGCCCGAAATCACCATCAGGTCCGCCTGGCGGGGAGTGGCCCGGATCACCTCGGAGCCGAAGCGGGCGATATCGTGACGGCTGGTAAATGAGGTCGCCATCTCCACGTAGCAACAGGAGAGACCAAAATTGAAGGGCCACAGTGAGTGTGCCCGACCCCACGCAATCAGGTCTTCCAGGGTGGCAAAAAATACATTGCGCCTGACCTGCTCCTCCACGCTGTCCATGCCCCCGGGGCTGCTGGCGATGGTGTCGCCCGGCCGGGTGAGGTTCCACTCCATCAGTCGGCATCCTCCCGCACGGCGACCGAGGCCGAGGAACGGGGTTTACGGCTCTTGATGCCCCAGTCCAGGGCACCGGTGCTGAGCTCGTAAACCAGGGCCACCCCGAGAATCGCGATGAATACCGCAACCGCGATGTAGCCGGACCAGCCGAGTTCAAAGAAGGCCACCGCCCAGGCGAAGATGAAGACCGCCTCCAGGTCGAAGATCACGAAAAATATCGCGATCAGGTAGAACTCCACGGAGATCGGCAGCTGGGCGCTGCCTACGGGCAGCACCCCGGATTCAAAGGGCGTGTTGGTCGCGCGATTGCTGCGCTGCTGACCCAGCAGCCAGGACAGTAGCAGCATGGTGGCCACCAGCATCAGGACCGCGAGAACGTACACCAGAAATGGCCAGACGGAAGTGGCTTCAGGCACGGCGTCCTCCGCCCGGGGAAGGCAGGCCGGTTGGCATGCATCGGCGCGTTTCGCCTGGACAATAGGGGGGCGTTGGCAGGTCGCGGCGCGCGATCTGTCGTAGAACTGGTACGCCTGTGTCGTCTGCTGACATTCGATCTCCACATTACCGCTGGGGTCTTGTTGGAGGCCACTTGCCCACACCGTGAGGTGTCGGGTTAAGTCGTCGACCGGGTACAGCCACCGCCTACATCGTCAATCAGCCTAGACAGGATACCTCGCAAGCGCAAGCTGACTGAGGCGCGTGAAAAGCTTTCCCCGGCGCCGGCAGGCCGCCTACACTGAAGTGACCGAATGGGAGCGCCCGGCGATGAAAACCCTGCACCTGCTGCGTCATGCCAAATCGTCCTGGAAGGACGCTTCCCTGGATGACCGGGAACGAGAGCTGAATGGCCGGGGGCGACGTGACGCCCCCGCGATGGGCGCGGCGCTCGCCGCGCAGCTGGCGCCCATGCCGGTGACGGTGAGCCCCGCGGCCCGCGCCAGGTTGACCCTGCAGGGATTGTGCGAGGGGTGGCCGGCACTGGCGGCGCAGCCACATGAGGTGGAGGAGGAACTCTATACGTTTTCCGGCGCGCGTTTGCTGGCCTGGCTGCGACGCTGCAGTGACGCGCGTGACAGCCTGTTTCTGCTGGGGCATAACCCGGCCCTCACCGAGCTGGTCAACACCCTGCTCGGCGAACTGTGGCTGGAAAACCTGCCCACCGCCGGCTATGTGCGCCTGCAGCTCCCCGGGAATACCTGGCGTCAGGCAGGCGAGGTTCCCGCCAGCGCCGACATGCTGCTGGTGCCTCGCGAGCTGGCGCGGGACTAGCCGCCCAGGGCGGCCCTGTGGTGCGCGCTGGCGTAGTCGATATCGGGCCCCGCCGGGACCACGCCCGTGGGGTTGATATTGCCGTGTGAGGCGTAGTAGTGGGTCTTGATGTGGTGGAAGTCCACGGTATCCGCCACGCCCGGTAGCTGGTAGATGTCGCGCACGTAGCCCGCGAGGCTGGGGAAATCCTCCAGCCGCTGGCGGTTGCACTTGAAATGGCCATGGTAAACGGCGTCGAAGCGGATCAGGGTCGTGAACAGGCGGATATCCGCCTCGCTCAGCCGGCTGCCCGCCAGGAAGCGGTGCCGGGCCAGGTGCTGTTCGATATGGTCCAGTTCCGCGAACAGCTCGCGATAGGCCTCCTCGTAGGCTTCCTGGCTGGTGGCAAAGCCCGCCCGATATACGCCGTTGTTGATTGCGGGGTACACGCGCTTGTTCCAGGCGTCAATCTCCCCGTGCAGGTCCTGCGGGTAGTAATCGTCATCGTTGCCGGTGAGGGCGTTGAAGGCCCCGTTAAGCATGCGAATAATCTCCGCCGACTCGTTGTTGACGATGGTGTTGCGCTCCCTGTCCCAGAGCACGGGCACGGTCACCCGGCCACTGTAGTCGGGCTGGGCCCGGGTATAGACCTGGTGGTGAAAGTCGAGGCCGTGCAGCCGGTCGCCGGTGCTGCCCTCGTCGGTATTGAAGGTCCAGCCCTCGCTGAGCATGTAGGGGCTGACCACCGAGACATCGATGATGTTCTGCAGGCCCTTGAGTTCGCGCATGATCAGCGCGCGGTGCGCCCAGGGGCAGGCGAGGGAGACATACAGGTGATAGCGCCCGGCCTCCGCGGCAAAGCCGCCCTCGCCGCTGGGCCCGGCACTGCCATCGGCAGTGACCCAGTGGCGGAACTGGGCGTCCTCGCGGATAAACTTGCCGCCCGAGGATTTTGTGTCGTACCAGACATCGTGCCACTGACCATCTACTAACATGCCCATAAGCGCCTCCCTGAATATGATGGGGTTGGGTTTTGATTGGAAGGCGCAGTCTAGGTTCTAAAAATCAGAATTAAAAACCCATAAAATTGCAGTTAATATTCTAAAAAATAGAATTATTCTTCGTCGGGAACCTGCCCGAACAACAGCTCTGCCAGCTGCCGCGTTGCCGGGCCCGCTTTTTCCGGATCGGCATAGGTCAGGTAGAGCTGCACGTGGCGGCGTGCGCCCTGCTGCAGTGGCAGGGGAGCGAGCTCGCCGCGCTCAAGATGCTCCGCCACCCTTGTCGCCGGCAGCCACGCAAAGCCCATGGCGCGGCGGATCATGTCCACCGAGGTGGCGACGTGGGTGACGGTCCAGCGCTGTTCTGCCCCCAGCCATCCGGAATCCACCCGCTTGCCGAGGGCGGAATCGCGGATCACGATCTGCCTGTGGGCGGTCAGGTCCTGCAGATTAAGGGTCCGCTGCAGCTGCAGCAGGGGGTGGTCGGGATGGGCGACAGCGATAAATTCTGCGCGCAGGATGGGTTCTCCCAGGAAGCCCTGGGGCACCGTGGCTGCAATCAGCAGGTCGGCCTCGCCGCGCAGCAGCATCTCCGGGCCGCCGGACAGCACCACCTCGTGCAACTGCACCCGGGTATTGGGGTAGGCCAGGGCCATCTCATGCAGGGCGCAGGCGAGATACTCGTAGGGAAAGACCTCGTCCACCGCTACGCTCACTTCCGCCTCGGTGCCGACCGCGAGACTCTCGGCCAGGGCCTCGAGCTGGCCCGCCTGGTCCAGCAGCTGCTCCGCCCGGCGCAGCATCAGCGCCCCGGCGGCGGTGAGTTCGGCCTTGCGTCCGACCACGACCAGTAGCGGCAGGCCCAGCTGGTCCTGCAGCTTGTGGACCGCGTGATTGATCGTCGACTGGCTCTTGTGGATCGCCTTCGCGGCCTGGGCAAAGCCGCCGTGGCGCACCACGGCCTGCAGCATACGCCACTGTTCCAGGGTGGTTCGGTTCATGCTCAGTGGCTCCTGTTGCCCTCGTTAGTTCGACCAGATCGAATAATAGTGGCGAAATTATGCAATTTATGTCCGAAAAAAACGAGGCTAGGATAGCCCAAAGTTCAGGAGGACACGTCATGAGTACCAGAGATATCCGTGAAATACGCCCGGCCCGGGCCAGCCGTGACGGTGACGGCGTCGCTATACAACGGGTCACCGGCATGGGACACGCCGGGATGGACCCGATCCTGATGATTGACGAACTGCGGTCCGAGTTCCGCGAGGACTTCGCCGGCGGCTTTCCTCCGCACCCACACCGGGGTATGCAAACGCTCACTTACATGAAAAGTGGCGGCATCATTCACGAGGACAACCAGGGCAACCGGGGGGAAATTCGCGGTGGCGGTGCCCAGTGGATGTCCGCCGGCAGGGGCGTGATCCACTCGGAGATGCCCACCCAGGACTCATCCGGCCTGCACGGCTTCCAGCTTTGGATCAACCTGCCCGCGGCAGACAAGCTGTCCGCGCCGCGCTATCGCGACATCCCGGCAGCGGAACTCGCGGCCCTGGAGGGTGCGGGCTTCAGGGCCCACGCCATTGCCGGGGAGTGGCGCCTGGATGAGCGGGCGGTATCGGGACCCCTCGTGGAGCTGGCCCCCCTGGCCGACGTGCTGGACCTGAGCCTGGAGTCGGGGGCCGCGGTCACGGTGGAGACCGATCCCGGGCATAACGTGATCGCCTATGTCTATGATGGCGGCCTGGAAGGTGGCGCTCACCCGGTGAACGCGCAGCAGCTGGCGCTGAGCTCCAGCGGTGAGGCCTGGACGCTGCAGGCGGGCGCCGGGGGTGCGTCGCTGCTGCTGCTGCGCGGGCGCCCGCTGGGCGAGCCGGTGGCGCACTACGGCCCCTTCGTGATGAACACCGCGGCGGAGATCGAGGAGGCGATCCGCGACTACCAGAGCGGTAAATTCGCCTAGTCGGGCGCCTACGGCCCAGCCGGCAGGGGCCGGGCGCTGGCTGCGTTTGCGCGGCGAGAATGGTAGGCTTGCACCTCGTTCCGATACAGAGATGCCATGGAGCCCCCGATGCCGCGTTCAGTGCTGCCAATTTGTCTGGCCGTTCTGCTTTCTGCCTGTAACATGACCTCCACGCCGGCCCCGGTGTCGATGTCCCAGCCCGACTCCCTGTCGGATGGCACCGCCTGCGCCGAGCCCCGGCCGCAGGTCTGCACCATGGAGTACAATCCCGTGTGCGCTGAGCTGCAAAGCGGCGGGCGCGGCGATTACTCCTCGCCCTGCAATGCCTGCGCGGACGTGGCGGTCAATGGTTACGTCGATGGCGCCTGCGCCGACCAGGGCTGATGTGCGCCTCCCCTCCCAGCCAACAATAAGAGTCATCCTATGAGCCTGACCAACCGCATCCTGATCGCCATGGTGGCGGGCATTCTGTTCGGCTCGCTGCTCGACCTGATTCTCAACAGCTCGGGCATCGACAGCGGCCTGCGGCAGATGATCCAGGACTACCTGGTCAACGGTGTGCTCGACCTGGTGGGCCGGGTGTTTATCGCCTCTCTCAAGCTCCTGGTGGTGCCCCTGGTGCTGGTGTCGCTGATCTGTGGCTCCAGTTCCCTGGGCGACAGTGCACGCATGGGCCCGATCGCGATCAAGACCATGATGTTTTATCTCGCCACCACGGCGATCGCGATCAGCGCGGCGCTGCTGTTCGCGGTGCTGGTGGGTCCCGGCACCCACGTGTCGCTGCCCGGCCAGGCGGACTTCCAGGCCACCGCGCCGCCGCCGCTGGTGGATGTGCTGGCAGACATTGTGCCTTCCAACCCGGTGCAGGCCATGGCCGAGGGCAAGATGCTGCAGATCATCGTGTTTGCGCTGCTCTTTGGCTACGCGATCTCCCATGCCGGTGATGCCGGCCGCCGCATCGCGGATTTCTTCCGCGACATGGAAACCGTGGTCATGCGCATGGTGGGTATCCTCATGGGCCTCGCGCCCTACGGCGTGTTTGCGCTGCTCGCCACGCTGTTCTCGGACATGGGCTTCACCGCGATTGTCGACCTCGCGGCCTATTTCTTTACCGTGATCGCGGTGTTGCTGTTCCATGCCGTGGTGGTCTACAGCGGCCTGCTGAAATTACTCGCGGGCGTCTCGCCGCGGATCATGATGAGCAAGATGCGCTCGGTCTGGGCCTTCGCCTTCAGTACCGCCTCCTCTGGGGCCACCCTGCCGATCACCCTGCGCACCGTGGAGAAGCGCCTCGGGGTGCACAACTCGGTGGCCGGCTTCACGGTGCCCCTGGGGGCGACCATCAATATGGATGGCACCGCGATCATGCAGGGCGTGGCGACGGTATTCATCGCCCAGGTCTACGGGGTAGACCTGTCCATGACCGCCTACATCACCGTGATCCTGACCGCGACCCTGGCCTCGATCGGCACCGCGGCGGTGCCCGGTGTGGGCCTGATCACCCTGGCGATGGTACTCGACCAGGCCGGCCTGCCGGTCGAGGGTATCGCCATGATTATCGGCGTCGACCGGCTGCTGGATATGGTGCGCACCGCGGTCAACGTGACCGGGGATGCCACGGTGGCGCTGGTGGTGGGTCGCAGCGAGAACCAGTTTGACGAGGGCGTGTTCCTGAATCCCCAGGCGGACCTGGAGCCCGAACGGGACGAGGTCGCGCCGCCGCCCGCAGCCGCGACCCAGTCAGGAGAACGGTGAATGTCGATCAAGGTCAATATCGTGCCGGTCACGGCCTACCAGCAGAACTGTTCGGTGCTCAAGTGCGAGGCGAGCGGTCGCGCGGCGATCATTGACCCGGGTGGCGATGTCGAGCGCATCCTGGCCGCGGTGGACAGCATGGGCGCCACGGTGGAGAAAATCCTCCTGACCCACGGCCACATGGACCACTGCGCCGCCGCGGACGTGCTGCGGCAGCAGCTCGATGTGCCCATCGAGGGGCCGCAGCTGGCGGACGATTTCTGGATCTCGAAGCTGCCCGAGTGGTGCGAGATGGCCGGTTTCCCCCACGCCGATGCCTTTGTGCCGGACCGCTGGCTGGAAGCGGGCGATCCGGTGCAGGTCGGCGAGCAGCCCCTGGAGGTGTACCACTGCCCGGGGCATACGCCCGGGCACGTGGTGTTCCTGCACCGGGCCCAGCGGGTGGCCTGGGTGGGCGATGTCCTGTTCCAGGGCTCGGTGGGCCGCAGCGACTTCCCCCGGGGCAATCACGACGAGCTGATCGCCAGCATTCGCAACGTGCTGTTCCCGCTCGGGGACGACATCACCTTTATCCCCGGCCACGGTCCCACCTCGACCTTTGGCCACGAACGCCAGGCGAACCCCTTTGTCGCCGACCAGCGCTATGGCTGAGAGCGAGCGCGAGGCGCTGCTGCGGCGGGAGTTTAACGGGCAGACAGCGCGCATTCCCTGGCGGGAGCTGCAGGCTTACTACGCCCACGGCAGCGTGATTCGCGTGGCCCCGGCTCTGGACCTCGTGGAGGTCGCGGTGCAGCTGGGCCTGGATAATGCCCGCCAGTTCGAGACCTGGACCCGGCGCGGCGATGTCGCCCCGGTCAGCGATACCGAGGCCCTGGCCTGGATCGAATCCGACGCCCTGCTATGGGCGGTGGTGGCGCCACCCTGGGTGCTGGTGCAGGAAGCGGCTAGCGGGGACCGGGCTGAATCACCTTGATCCAGTCGCCGGTGCGGGGCTCGCCCCGGGGGTAGAAACCGTTGAGCAGGCGCAGCTGCGCCTCCGCGTCCGGCAGGCGGATGCTGCTGGCGATACTGGCAAAGGTCGCCCCACGCGGTACCTGCACATAGCGTACGTACATTGGCGTGCCGGTCTGGCGCTCGCGGTCCAGCATCGGCCGGAAACTCTCGATCATCTCCAGTAGCGCCGGGTCGGCGGCGGCAAAGTCGGCCGCCGCGCCCTCGAACTGATAGTTCAGACCCCGGTACTCGATCACCGCCAGGCGTTTGGAGACGCCGCCCGCGGTGGCTACCGCGGCGTAACCCTCAAGCCCTGCCTGTTCCAGCGCTTTACCCTGGCTGAGCTCGCCGCTGGCGCTTTCGCGCAGGGCCTGCTCCGGCGTTTTCGAGCTGTCCCCCCGGGCGATGCTCAGGGTCAGGCTGGGGTCGCCGGCGGGGGCGCTGGCGACGATGGCGGAGGCGCCGGTGTTGACCGTCCAGCCGGGCGGGTGGGCAAAGGTGAAGGCCAGTTTGTTGTGGTAAAAACGGTTCTCGTCATTCTGCCGCTGCACCGAGGGGCCGAACACCAGGCCGTCCATACGCTGCTTGAATTCCCCGGGCACCGTGGGGTCCGGCGAGCGCTCGCCGCTGTCCAGCTCTGCGGCGGCGCGAATCACGGTTTGCAGGCGCTGGTCATTGCGCGGGTGGGTGGCATAGAGCCCGTGGTAGGTCCCCGAGGGCTTGCCCGCGGAGCGCGCCTTGAGCCGCTGGTACTGCTCCTGGTCCTTGAGTACGCCGATCACCTCCAGCAGCTCCTGGGCGTCGTAGCCGGCCTTGTGCATGTACTCGGAGCCCAGGCCGTCGGCCTCCAGCTCGTGCTCGCGGCCGAAGCCGCTGAGCAACTCCTGGCCGTACATGGAGGAGGCGTCGGCCAGGTCGCCGCTGCCGGTGAGGATATAGGCAGTGGTGGCGAGTACCTGGTTGGTAATGCGCCCGGTCTTCTGGCGGCCGTGGTGGTTGGCGGTGACGTGGGCGATCTCGTGGCCCAGAACGCCCGCCAGCTCCGCCTCGTTGTCCAGGTAGGCGAGCAGCCCGCGGTTGACGTAGATGTAGCCGCCGGGCGTGGCAAAGGCGTTGATGTCGGGGCTGTCGATCACGGTGAAAATGAAGGTGTCGTTGGGGCGGTCGCTGTGTGCCACGAGGCGCTGGCCGATGCGATCGACATAGGCCTGGAGTTCGGGGTCGTCGTAGGCGGCTCCCTGCTCCATCATCTTTGCGTAGAGCTCGTCACTCTCGTCGTCGATGGTGACTTCGCGACCGCCGGCGGTGACCACGACACCCGACCCCCCGCTGGAGGTTGAGCTGGCGCAGCCGCCAAGCTGCAGGACGGCGAGAATCATCATCAGGCTGAGGGAGAGGCGGGTATTCATCGCTAGTACTCGCTGGAAAGGAACTGCAGCAGCTGTTCACCCACGCTGTCGCAGGCGGTCCCCTGTACCGGGGCGATAATCGGAATCGGTACCACTACGGCGGGCATGTAGGACTGGCCACTGGCGGTGGTATTGATCCGCCCCACCTCGGCGCGGTTGGTGAAATCCCAGATCGTGGCCTCGTAGTTGGAGTCGTTGCCCCAGGTGCCGAAGCCAAAGCAGCCGGCGCCGCCGGGCCCGATCCCGCAGGTCATGGAGCCGGCCGAGTCCGTTTGCACGGTGCTGCCGTCAATCCAGATAATGTACTCGGTGCGCAACTCCGCGAGCTTCTGCGCCACCGGCGGCTGCCGGGTGAGCTTTTCCAGGTCCTCGGGGTAGAGCGGCGCGGTGCGCGGCTCGAACCAGGGGTACAGGGCGTTAAGGAATTCCAGCTCGCCGATCACCTGCACGCTGTCGTCGCGATTCTGGATGTGTTTGCCCACGCAATTGATGAAGTCGGGCTCGGTTTCGTAGTCGCTGGCGTGGCGCCGGCCCAGGATCACCACGCTGGCATCGCCAATGCCTTCTTCCGGGCTGTTGAACACCATCTCGTCCACGGTGGCGGTGACGCACCCGGTGAGGGGCAGCACGACCAGCAGGCAGACTGTGCGCAGGTAAGGGTTCATGGCGCGGGTGCCTGCTTCTGGCTGCGGCGCTGGTCCTGGCGCTGGGCCAGCCAGTCCTTGACCTCGGGCACGCGGGTGAAATTGGTGGCGAAGTTGGCGCCGGCATCGCGCAGGGCCACCACCGCCGCGAGGTTGACCGCGGCCTCGTCGCTTTGCAGGAAGGCGGTCGGGGTCTTGCCGTATGAGGTCATGGTCCACTCGGCGAGGGGCTTGCCCCCGGTGGTCACCAGCTCAAAGCGGTAGCGCATCCAGATCTCGTAAACCTTGACGTTGGTGTGGGCGGGAATCGCGTACTGCAATTCCTCGACGTGGGGAATCAGTACTGCGTCGACGGCCCGGCTCATCTGTCCGGGGGTCGGGCGTTCCTCCATGTATTCCACCCGCTGGAACATGCCGTTGAGGAGGGTGTCCCACATATCGACCTGGGCGGCCCCGGTTTTCACGATCCAGCCCGACTCGGCGCGGCCCTTGGCCTCGTCGAAAAACTCGTGTTGGCTGAATTCCTCGTCGTACCAGACGCCGATCACCAGCGGCAGGCGCTGCATCAGCGGCGCCGGGAACTGGCCCTTGACCGCGACCTCGCTGGGGCCGCAGCCCACCAGCAGTGCCGCGACCAGGGCCAGCCAGGCAGCGCGGCAGACGGCGGGGGCGGATCCCGCCTCAGGGACGGAAGTCATTGAGCCCGACAAAGGTGCCTCCGTTACGATAAGTGAGCTCCCGCATCAGTGTAGCAAAGCGGATGCCGGTGGTTTGCAGGTGCGGTGGCCTGATGAACTGTACCGGGAAGCCCACCGCGTGGATACGCACCCGGCGGTTGCCGTCTGCATCCTCGCGGTTGATGCGGTCTACCGTATCCACCACCTGGGCGATCGACTCGCCGGTGAATTCATCGCCGAACACGTAGATGCTGATGCGCTTGCCCGGGTCGTAGAAAGTGCGAATCGCCTGGGTAATCCCCTCTACCGGGCTGGAGTTACTGAACACGTTCCAGTTGCGCAGGTTCTGGATAATGACCCGCCTCCGTCCCGGGGTGTCCGGGATCCACTGTCCGCGGTAACGGCTGAACATATACTCGCCCATGTCATTGAGCACCTGAATGCCCTTTACATTAGGGTAGATGCTTAGTGTGGCCTCAAGTTCCTTGAGCATGCGGTCCCAGCTGTAGGAGAACATGGAGCCCGAGGTATCGATGATGAAAATGATGTACTCGCTGTCTACCGGGATACCGCCGATCAGGTTGTTCTTGGACTGGTACTGGCTGCCAAGCAGGCGCTCCATCTCCGCGGTCAGGGACTGGCGCGCATCGGCCAGCTGCCCCGCCACGATGTCGTTGCTGCTGTCCTGTACCTGGATGCTGTCGTGCCGCGAACGTGCGCTGGCGAGCTGGCCGCGCAGGATCGCGATCCGCTCCCGGTAGTCCGAGAGCTGCTCCTGCTTGGCGTTGAGATCGCGGTTGAGCACCCGGGTCTCGCCGCGGATCTCGAACAGCTGCTCCTGGAGGTCGGCGACCTTGCCCTCGAGGTTAACGGTAGAGGCCTCGATAATCTGCGGCTGCACGGTCTTGGTAATCATCAGCAGCAGGATCACGGCGCCGAACCCACAGCAGATCACGTCCAGGAAGGACAGGGAAAACTCTTCGGTGCCGCGTCGTTTGCGTGCCATTGTTCAGAGGTGCCCTATGGCCAGTCGCTGGAGGGACTGAGAAAGGAGCCGCGGGTGCTCTGGGCCAGCTGCCAGAATGCCGAGGCCGCCATCGGGTCGCCCTCCATCGGTGCCAGGATAATATTGACCGGAACGTTGCGCGGCAGCAACTTGACCGCCTGCGAGTAGTGCTGCAGGCGCTCGTTCCCGGACACCTTGCTGCCCCGGGGCGGGTTCTTGCCCTGGGTGGGCAGGCCGTCGGTAATCAGGAAGATGTTGTCCGGCCGCGGTGACAGCTGCTCGATCGCGGCGAAGGCGTTCTCGAGGCTGGTACCGCCGCTGGGGGTGGTGTCGCGCAGGGCCGCGGAGACCTTTTCCAGCTGTTTCTGGTTGGCCACCTCCAGCCACTTGCCCCCGGTGCCCGCCAGCGCCGGGGCCGCCTCGGTATTAAACGTCATCACCTGGTACTGGCTGTTTACCGGCAGCTGCGCCGTGAGCCAGTCCACGGTGTTGAGCGCACGCACCCACTTGTCCGCCTGGCGCTGGGTCGCCGGGGCCATATTGCGCAGGCGGATCACGTTGACCAGGCGGTCGGCGAGCATGCTCGCCGACACGTCCACCAGCAGCAGGATGTGGCTGCCCCCGAGATTGAGACCGGTGAGGTACTGGCGGTTGCCCTCGCCGAGGAAGGTGCGCGCACTGGTGCCGCTGTTATCCAGGGCCGACTCGCGCAGTTTCTTGACCTCCTCTTCCAGGGACTGGATTTCCGCCTTGAGCTGTTCGATGTCCTCGCGCTCGGTGAAACCCTCGGCCCGCAGGCCGGCGATCAGTGCCTCGTACTCCTCGATCTCCTCGACAATACGGGTGGCGCGACCCTGGGCCTCCACCATCTGCATGTCGACGTCGGACAGGGTATTGCGCAGGCGCACCAGCCCCTCCTCGCCATCGGTGATGTCTTCCTCCAGCAGGGTGACCTCTGACAGCAGGTTGACATTGAGCTCCCGGGACTGGACCTCGATGGAGTGATCGATAATCAGGAATACCAGGACCACCGCGCCGAAGCCGCAGGACATGATATCCAGGAAGGCCAGGTTGAAGGTGGTGAAGGAGCGCTTCTTGCGGGCCACGGATCAGGTGCTCCCGTCTGCCCCGGGGACGTGAATGACAAAGCAGGTGCCAGCGCCATCAATCACCAGGGTATCGCCGCAGTGCAGGGCCCGGCCGGCGGTGGCCGGCTGCCCGTTGACCGTGGCCGGATTCGCCCCACGCCCGCCCTGCAGCAGCCATTGCCGGCCTTCACGCGCCAGGGACCAGCCGCCGCCGAGATCGGTGCCCGCGGCCGCCAGGGGCTCCGCCAGGAAACCACGCAGCAGGTGGGTGGGTGCGGTCGCGGCCGGCGCAGAGGTGACCGCCGGGGCAGGCGCCGGGGTTTCGCGAGCCTGGACTTCCGGTGCCGGGGTCGGTGCGGGCGTCGGGGAGGCCGGTAGGGGCAGACGGGTCACCAGGGCCAGCGGCTGGCCCGGGCTTGCCGCTTCCTCTGCCAGCAGGGGCAGACTCTCGCGCAGGGCGTGCTCCGGCAACAGCTGGAGCCCGGGGAACTGCTGCGCCAGGCCCGGCAGCAGGGCGGCCAGTGGGTCCGCCAGCAGGCGCCCGCCGCGCTTGCCGGTGGTTTCCTCAAGCGCCTTGAACAGGCGCTCGCCCGCCTCGCGCAGGCCGGCGGCCTCCAGGCGTGCGGTGTAGCCGCTGAGCTCCAGCTGGGTTTCGCGGCCGGACTGCAGGCTTTGCAGGGTGCGGGGCAGGGCATCGTAAAGTTGCTGCTCCGTCGCCGCCTGGCGCCGCGGGTCGAAGCGGGTCTGGCGGATAAACGTCGCCGCGATCACCTCCACCAGGCGCTCCTGCAGCTGCAGCAGGCCGCAGCCGGGCAGGGCCTGCGAGCGCACCAGGCGAGATTCACCATCGCGGTTTTCCAGCTCTGTGAGCAGGGCCTGGTGCAGCTGGAACTCCAGGTGGTAGAGAGTACCGTCGTCCGGCGCGGCCCGCGCCAGGGCCACGCTGCGATTCACCAGCCCCACCGCGTCGAAGGGGCACTGTTCGATAATGCCCAGCAGCAGCGCCAACTGTTCCCGCGACAGGCTGTCGGGTACCGCGAGCAGCAGCTCATCCGGTGCTCCGGCTTCCGCGTGCAGTGCCAGCAGGTGGGCGTGCACCAGGTCGGCAGTGTGGCGGGCGGGGCCCAGGGCTGGCTGCAGCGGCCGCGTGCCCAGCTGCCACCAGTAGCGGGTGGCCACATCTCGCGGCCGCAGTCGCGCGGCGGCGCGGGCTGGTCCGCCGAAGCGGTACTCGCCGCCCTCCAGCAGGGCATAGCCGGGGCTCTGCACCAGCGACTCCCCGTGCCACAGCCGCAGGTTGCTGTCATTGATGTCCAGTAGCGCGCGCGACATCAGTGGGCCACGAGATGGCGCAGCAGGCGCTTGTCGGCGTAGCGCTGGCAGTCGAGGACCAGGCGCTCCTGGGACAGCTGCAGCTGGTGCAGGCAGAACATGATCACGATGCTCAGGACCAGGGCGACGAAGGTGCTGTTAAAGGCAACCCCCAGGCTCACGGTGACCCCGGAAATGTCGCCTTCCACGGCCTTGTAGGCCTGGCCCAGGGCGTCGCCGATACCGCGCACGGTGCCGATAAAGCCGATCGAGGGAATCGCCCAGGCGATGTAGCGCACCATGGAGAGCTCCGAGTCGAGGCGGTCCGATTCCACCTCGCAGCTTTCCTTGATCGTGTCGGAGACCGCCTGGATGCTGCCGGTGGTCGCAAAGCGCTGCAGCGACGCCAGCAGGGTCCTCGGCAGGAGAAAGTCCTGCTCGCGCTCCGGTAGCGCCTCGAGGGCGCGACTGTATTCCCGCGCGTCCTCGGGCAGGAGGCTGGTGCCCTCGGGCACTTCCAGCAGGGCGCGGTCCAGTAGCTGCTGCTCCAGCATCGTGCGGCGCCCCTTGTAGGCCATGATCGCCAGGGCCCAGAACAGGAGAATAAAACAGGCTTCCTGCTCAAAGTCGCGGATGACCACCGCGAAACTGCGCTCTGGCACGTAGTCTTCCCCGGCCGCCTGCAGCGCCAGCTCCTCGCGCAGCTGGGCGTCGGCGCTGGGCCGGATAGCCCCCACGTAGAGGGCGTGCACCACGATCACCGCGATGAGCAGGGCGAATATCTGGTAAATGAACTCGGATGACATCCTGGCTTTCATGCGCGGTCCTATATATCCACCGGGAAAGAAACAGACAGGTCCTCGGAGATCTGCTCCGAGGCCTCGTACTCAAAGGGAGAGCCCTCAGCGACTGATGAAGAGCCTTCAGCCCTTGGTAAAGAGCCTTCAGCGGCCTGTGAAGAGCCCTCAGCTGCGGGTGAAGAGCCTTCAGCCCCTGGTAAAGAGCCCTCAGCGACTGATGAAGCGCCCTCAGCCGCCGGCGTATTTGGCTCTGGCGCTGGCTGCGCCGTGGCGATCAGGGCCCAGGCCAGCAGGCTCAAAGTCACCCCCAGACTCACCAGGCGGGGCAGGTTCATGCTGTTACTCCGCATAGCGCGCGAGCCTGAATCCTACGTCATCGCGCCCGGCTTGCCCATAATCGCGGTAGGACAGGCGCAGCTCCGAGAGCTTGCTCAGGGCCCAGCTGGCCCCGCGCACCACATAGTTGTCACCGCTCTGGGGACCCAGGGGGTCGGTCTCGGTGGTGCTGTTGGCCGGTGGAATCTGGTAGACGTCGTGCACCCACTCGGCAACGTTGCCACCCATGTCGTACAGGCCCTTGTTGTTGGCGGCAAAGGAGGCCACGGGTGCGCTGACCACGTGGCCGTCGGTGTAGCCGCTGAGAATGCGGCCGGTGACGTAGGCGGAGGTGTTGTCGGCGTAGTTCTCCACTGCCTCGGTTGGGGGGAAGGTCTCACCCCAGGGGAACTTGAGCAGCTCCGCGCCCGCGGATCGTGCCGCCCAGGCCCATTCTGCCTCGGTGGGCAGGCGATACCCGGTGGCTTCCGGGTTGAAACCGGTCACGATGCCCTCCTGCTGCTGGTAGAAGGGGGGCAGCCCTTCGCGGCGGCTGAGCCAGTTACAGAACTGGGCCGCCTGCTGCCAGCTGACCTGGGCCACCGGCTGGTGCTCCCGGTTGAGGCTGTTGCTCTCCACCTGGCCCGAGTTGTGCTCGGCCTGGAACTGGCGGAACTGGGCGTTGGTGACCTCGGTGGTCTGCAGGTAGAACATGCGCTGGAGCGCGACCGGGCGCAGCACCTCATTGGCGCGGCGCCCGGACTCGCGGCGCGAGGCGCCCATGGTGAATTCGCTCAGCGCCGATTCCGCGGGGATAAAGAGCTTCAGGGTCTGGCCCAGGGCGGTGGTGATCTCGGGGCTGAGGGCGGCGAGCTTCGCCTCGCGCTGGGTTTGCAGGCTGATCGAGAGCTGCTGTTCCAGGCCCTCTCGCGGCGTGACCCGGCGGCGCTCGGTGGCGTGACCCGCCAGGACCACTTCCAGGGTGTGCTCGAAAGCGGGCAGGGTGAGCTGCTGGCTGCCGGTGCCGACGCGCTTGCCATTCACCCTGACTTCGGCCTCCTCGGGCGTGACCTGGAGGCGGATGTCGCCCAGCAGCGCCTGCAGGCGGATATCCCGCTGCGCTTCTTCGCCGGCGGCCAGGGTCAGGGTCTCGTTGTGGCGTCGGTAGCCGGGGCGCGACAGGGTGATGCGCTGGGCCCGGTCGGGGGCGAGGGCGAGCTGCAGCGGTGTCTGGCCCTGGAACTCGCCGTCCAAGGTCACGTTCGCCGCGCTCGGCGTGGAATTGAGGCTGAGAATGCCCGCGGCCGGTTCCAGGGTGACCGGGTCCAGGCTGGCGGCCTCGCCGGCGGTGACCCCCAGGGAGCGGGTCCAGGGCGCGTAGCCCACCAGGCGCAGTCCCAGCTCGCGCTCGCCCTGCAGCACCTCGACCACCGCCGGGGTGGTCGCCACCGGCTCCCCGTCCACGGTCACGGTGGCGCCCGCGGGCTCACTGCTGACGCTGATATCTGCCCAGGCCGGGGCCAGCTCGGCGCTGACCGCCTGGGCACGATCACGGCCGGCCACCTCCAGCGTTTGCGCCCAGGGCAGGTAGCGCTCGGCGCGCAGGCTGAGTTGATGTTCCCCGGCGCTGATGCTGGCCTCTTCCAGGGGTGTGGTGCCGATGCGCTCACCGTCCAGCAACACCTCGGCACCCGCGGGCTCGCTGGTGATCGTGACCCGCCCCGGCAGCGGCTGCAGGGTCAGCTCCAATGCCTGGCTGTCCTCACGGGTCACGATGAGCTCCTGCTGCAGCGGGAAATAGCCTTCGGCGGTCGCCGCCAGGTCGTAGCGACCCGGGCGAATCAGCACCCTTTCCCCGAAGGGCAGGTAAAGCCCGTCAATCTCGACCTCCGCGGGCGCCGTGGCAACAGTGGTAATCAGTACCGAGCGGGCGGTGAACAGGAAGCCCATGATCACCGCCGCCACCAGCACCACTGCCAGTACCAGAGCGCGCACCGGGTGCGGCCCGCGACGGGCGGGGCCGGCATCGGGGTTCAGCGGCTGGAAGGCCGCGGGCGTGATCGGGGCATCGCCCTGGGTTTGTTGACGCGACATTCAGATCGGTTCCGTACACATGATGACGACCGGGTCCGGCGGCTGCTCCGGGTCTACCGTAAAGCTGCGGCGCACGTCGCGAAAGCCGCGGCGGGTACCCACCGCGGTGTAACTGCCGGGGCGCAGTTCCAGCTCCCGTTCGCTGAAGGTGCCCAGGCGCGCGACCTTGTACACCGTGACCGCGGTCTGCTGGTCCGAGCGCAGGGTCACTGCAACCGGCTGATTGGCGATTTCCAGGGCGCGGCTCAGGGTCGCGATCTGCTGCTGCAGCACGGGCCCGCCGCCGGGGACCGCACGGGCCCGCTGCAGCAATTTGTCGGTCGCCGCGGCGACCCCGGGGTCGGCGAGGCGGTCCGGCTGCTCCAGCACCTCCTGTAACTGTTCGTGCAGTTCGGCTCGCGGCCGCGCCCGGGACAGGCCCTCCTGGGCGAAGACCACACTGGCATCAATCGCGAGGGCTTCCTGGTAGCGCTGCACCGCAGCGGGCCACTCTTCCGCGGCCTCGGCGGCAGCGCCCCGTTGCCGCAGGACCGCCAGGCGGTGCGCGGTGGCGGCGGCCTCCAGTTCGCGCAGGGCGCTGCCGGCCTCGGCGGCCTCGGGTCTGAGACCCTGGGCGCGGCGGAAAGCCTCGCGCGCGGCATCAAAGCGGTTATCGTCCAGGGCAGCGTAGCCCTCGCTCATGGCGGCATTGAACCGTGCCCGCCGGTGGGCGTCGGCGACCCGGGCGAGCTCTCTGGCGGCATACTGGTGCGCGGGGTCGCTCTCGGTGGCCTCCCGCAGCGCGGATTCGGCCTCGGCCAGCCGGCCAGCCTCCTCGGCGACCCCGGCCTGCTCCAGGGCGCTGATCACCGCCGGCAGGGCGTCCAGGCGCTGCTCCAGGGCGGTCAGGTCCTCGTGCTCCGGCTGCATCTGCGTCGCCAGCTCGAGCTCGGCCGCGGCGGTGTCGGGCTCCCGTGCCTCGATCGCCGCCACCGCCGCCGCACGCCGGCTGGCGGCGCGCGCCGGCCGCTCAGCCTCGATGGCCTGCAGGGCCGCCAGGGCCTGATCGTAGTCCTTCTTCGCGGCCACGAACTCCCGCGCCTGGTAGCGTTGATCGCCGCTGGCGGCGGTGGCTACGGCAGCGGCAAAGGCTTCACCGGCCCACTGCTCCACCGCCAATTCCTCCAGGGCTTCCTGGATTTCCAGCAGCTGGGCCAGTACGTCCTGGGCCTCCTTGCGCAGGCGCGCCTGCTGGGCGTCGGCGTAGGGGGTGGCGGCCGGTTCCCGCGCCGCCTGGGGGCGGCTGCCGCCGGGAGCAACCGGGGAGGAACTGGCGACCGGGTCCTCGGCCGGCGCGGGACGCTCCGTTGTCGGCTGTGGCAGCCAGAACACCACCACTGCCGCGAGCAGCACCAGAAGCCTCAGCGCCGGCCAGACCCAGGGACGGGACGGGTCGGCAGCGGCGGGCGCGCCCTGACTGCCCGGGTCGGCGGTCCGGGGAGCCGGCTCGAAAGGCGTGGGGGTGAGTTGGTCGCTGTCTCGTGACATTCTGGCCTTGGGGTGAGGAGTGGTGCCGGGCTAATCGGCTTCGCTGCCGGTGTTCTCCGGGAGCGTCAGGTCGCCTATTTCAGCGCGGTAAATGTCCGCGAGAATCTCCCGCCACTGGGCGTACTGGTCCTCGACGTTACCGCTGAGCATCACGGTGCGGTCTTCCAGCTCGATCACCTGGGGCGTGATTTCGGCTTCCAGTGACAGGCCCAACTCCTCCAGGGCCTCCACGTGAATCTGTGCCTCGCTGCGCTTTTCCAGCCCGCTCTTGAGCAGGTAACCGCCGCCGATAATGGCCACATTGCCCGCGGCGCGGCTCGAGCCCTCACTGCTGCTGGCGGCGGCAATGCCCGCGAGGACCGAGACCCCGCCGGCGATCAGGCGGCGCATGCTCTCTGCTTTCAGCTCCTGCAGGGCGATGGCCTCTTCGTAGCTGAGCTTGCGCCATTCCTGGTAGGGGCCGCGCATCGCGCCGCTGAAGTTGCCGTAGTAGTCCTGCATGGTATCGACAAACATGTGGTCGCGCTTGCGGATATTGCGGATCCGCTCCAGCATCGGGTCATTGCTGGCGGGCAGGCGCTCGATCCGGTAATGGCCTTTGCGGGTCTCCCCGAGATAGCCGTCAAAGGCCTCCGGAGAGAAGCTGCGGGCGAAGCGCAGCTCGCTGATCACGCGGATATGCTCACGCTCCAGGTTGCCGAGCTCGGCCTGGGCACGCACCAGGTCGTTGGCGATCTGGTGATAGACCGCCTGGAATGGGTCGTATTGGCGGCGGGTGGTCTTGTCGTAGGCGTAGCGACTGGCGTGACCGGTATAGGTCTCGTCCAGCCACTCCACGTCGCGGGAGTCATAGGCAGTCACATGCAGCTGTAACTCCTCGCCATCGGAGTGCAGGATTTTACCCTCCACCCGCAGGTCGGTGATCTGTGCGGCGCTGGGGACCACGCGCACGGCACCCCAGGCGCCGCTGTTCTGCATCGTCTCACCCAGCAGCTTTGGCATGTAGCGCGCTTCCGCCTTGCGCACCTCCGGGTAGACCTGGGCGTCCTCCTCGTAATTTTCCAGACCGGGATCAAAGATGGCGATGCCCACGTCCAGCAGCAGCTCCTCGGGCACCGGCTCCTGGGGTGTTTCCAGGGGCGGTACCGCGGTGCTCTTCACCGTCTGGCTGACACAGCCCGCAAGGGACAGCGCCAGCAACAGGGCACAGGGCAGGCTGAGCGTTCGGGTCACGGGGTGATGCCCTTGTACTTGCGGTATTCATCCCAGAGCTTTTCGCGCACCGCGGGATCGGGTTCGCGCATGGCCGCCTCGCGCAGCTGTCGCGCCACCACGTCGTCGTCATCGCCACTGGGAATGTCCGCCGGCGGCGGATACTTGGCCGTGTTCTGGGGTATCCCGCCGCCGCGGGAAACACCGCCCATGCCACCGCCGCCCGAGCCGTAGTCGCCGGCGTCGGCCATGCCGCCACCATAGGGGCTGTTGCCGCCACCGCCACCGCGCTGCTCCTGGGGTTCCTCGATCGGTGCGGTTTGTTCGCGCTGCTCACGGCGCTGGGCCGCCTGTTCCTCGAGGATCATGGCGTCAAACTCGCCCTTGCCGCGCTCGAGGTGACCATCGAGGATGGCCACCTGTTCTGCCGGGGTCAGCGGACCCTGGCCGCCGCCGGGCATGCCGGAGGGCAGCCCGCTGGCACCTTCCTGCCCCGGCGTACCCGGGACGCCCCCGGGCCGGCCACTGCCACTGCCGGCCTGGCCCTGCTGTCCGGCCGGCTGGCCCTGACCACCTGCAGATCCCTGTTCTCCCTCCTGGCCCTGGTTGCCGCCGGCCTCGGCCATTACATCGCGCATGCCGGGCAGGCCGCCGGCGGTGACCGGCGTGTCGCGCAGGTCAGGAAGGGCATCGCTGCTGCCGCTGCCTTCGCCGAATCCGGGTTCACCTGCCTCGGCTGCACTGCCCTCGGTGCCGGCGGTCTGTTGGCCCTCGCCCCCGGCCTCGGGCATCTCAGGCATGGTTGTGCCCGGCTCAGGGGCGCCCGGCTCAGGAGCGCCCGGCGGAGGTCCGCCCCGCGTGGATTCGTCCTGGGCACCGCTCTCCGCCGTTTGTTGTCCGGCGGATGGGCCTCCCGCGCTGGCGGGCGGCGGTCCGCCGCCGGTTGGCGCGGAACTACCCTGGGAGGGTGCACTCGGTGAGCTCGAACTCTGGGAGCTTGAGCTCGAGGAACTTGAACTCGAGGAGCTGGAACTGGATGAACTGGAACTCGGGCTGGGTGGGCTCGAGCTGGAACTGGGTGAGGGCACCGAAGGGGGCTGCGGCATGGTGGGGTTGCTGGAGCTGGGACAACCCGCCAGCAACAGGCAGGCCGCGCCCACGCCGGTGGCGCGAGCGACTTGCGCCCGCAGGCCGGTGTGCTTACCAGCGTGTTGTGTCATAAGCCCAGACCACATTGTTTGTCTCTACCGGTTTACCGCCGTCGAAGCGCGGGCGGAATTGGGTTTTGCGCAGCTTGCGCATCAGGCGGTTGACCACCGCGTCGTTGTCCTCGTAATCGTCCAGCCGCTCCAGGTCGACAGGCCTGCCAGTGGCAGTGACGTCGAACTCGAGCAGGGCATTGCCCTGCGCCTCCGGGACCGTGTCTGGCAGCGCCTCCACCCCGTCCAGGGCGGGCAGGGCAACGGGCTGCCCGAGCAGTGCCCGTACCTTTTCTTGGGCATCGTCCAGTGCCTGAAGTTCCTCGTGCGCCTGCCGGTACAGGTCCATGGCCTCGTCGTCTTCACCGTGCCAGAGCATCCAGTCTGCCATGCGCACGTAGCTCCTGGCCACGCTGACCGGGTCGGCGTCGGGATGACTCGATTCGATGTCCGCAATCGCCCGCAGCACCGCCAGGCCCTTGTCGAAGCTCTGGGCGCGGTAGGCATTGAAGCGGTTCTGGCTGGTGCGCTCGCTGAAATCGTAATCGGCGCTGCTCGACTGTGTCTGGTAGTCGGAGATCAGGTACTGGGCCCGCAACATGCCAAACAGGGGCGGTAGCAGCGCCGGCGAGGTCTCGCCCTCGCGCTCGATGATGTCGCCCAGGGCCAGCCGGTTCAGCTCCCACATGCTCATCAACCGGTTGAATCCCTGGTCGCCGAGTTCCAGCTTGTAGGCCTGCTGCTGCCAGTTCGCCTGCTGGATCAGGGCCTGGGCGCGCCGGGGGCCGCTGGACAGGGTGCGTAGCTGCACCCGGTAGAGATAGACCTGGCGCTCGTCGGCGGCGCTGAAATTGCCCAGGGCGATGTGACTGCGAATCTCGGACTGCAGCAGCGGGACCTGGTCGCCGCCGTAGAGGCCGTCGTTGATCCGCGACAGGTGCACGCCACGCTTGAATACCGAGATGGCCTCCGCGTGCAGCCCCGCCTGCTGCAGGGCAGAGCCCAGTCCCAGCAGATCTTCCGCCATATTGGGGCTGTAGGCACCCTCGCGCCGCTCGATCTCCGCAATCCGGCTCTGGTAGCGCCGAATATCCAGGGCCGCCTGGTCTTTGGTCAGGGATTGCAGTGAGTCCGGCCTGGCCGTCGCCGGGGCCTGAGTGGCCGCAGTGCTGGTGTCCGGCTGTGCCGGGGATGGCGTCTCTGCCAGCGCGTCCAGGGACAGGCATAGCGCGGACAGGACCAGCATCAGGGCCCACGCCGTTGCCGGGGCGCGGCGCGCGCCGCGTGGATCGTTCATCATCGAATTATCGCGAATCGTCACAGGCACGGTCTCATCCTCGGGCCTTACAGCAGTATAGCCACTCTGAAGGCACCTCTGAACAATGGTAATGCACTCGGGCTTTGGGGTGCCTCACAAAAAATACGCGCTGAAAGCACAATCGGCTTTACGCTATGATGCGGCGCTTTGCCAGTAGTTCAGAGGAAATGATGGGGCAGTTTGAGCAGGAAACGGCGGTGACCCGCCGCGACGACACCACATGGGTCGGTGAACTTCATCGTGGCTGGCGCATCGGCGAGGTGCCCAACGGTGGCTATGTGCTGGCCCTCGCCGGGCGTGCCCTGGCGGAGGCCCTGCCGCACAAGGACCCGCTGAGCGTGAACGCGTTCTACCTGGCCCCCACCCGCCTGGGTTCGGTGGAATGCCAGGTGGAGGTGCTGCGCAGCGGTCGCAGCACCAGTTTTGCCACCGCCAGGTTGATCCAGGACAGCGAGGTCAAGGTGCAGGTAACGGCGGCCTACACCGACCTCGATGCGCTCTCCGGGCCCGACTGGGAAGGAGTGGAGCGCCCGCTCTATCCGCCCTGGGAAGAATGCGCGTCCGGCGGTGCCAGCAAGCTCGAATTCCGCGAGCGGGTGGATATCCGCCTGGCACAGGGGGGCGAGGTTTTTCGCGACCACCGCCCCACCGGGGGTGGGGAATTCGCGGGCTGGGTTGCCCACGCTGATGGCAGCGCGCCGCAAGCCCTGGACCTGCTGATGTTCGCCGATGCCTTTCCGCCGCCGGCGTTTGATATCGTGGGCCTGGTCGGCTGGGTGCCCACGGTGGAGCTCACCGTGCAGGTGCGCGCCAGGCCTGCGCCGGGGCCACTGCAGGCGCGCCTGTATTCCCGCTTCCTCACCCGCGGGGTGGTTGAGGAGGACGGCGAGTACTGGGACAGTGCCGGCAAGCTCGTGGCCCTCTCCCGGCAGACCGCGAAAGTGCGTCTGCCACGCAAGAACTGATCAGTACGCGGCGACGTAACCCCCGGGGCGTCGGGTGTCCGTGGCGCCCAGCAGGTAGCCTTCCTCCAGCATGATGGAGTTGGTGCGGCCAAAGGTGCGCTGGCCCGCCTCCACCGTGTGCCCCACGCCTTCCAGCAGGCGCACGGTGTCGGGGCTGATACCATCCTCGGCCCGCAGTGAGTCCGGCAGCCACTGGTGGTGCACCCGCGGCGCCGCAGCGGCGGCAGCGATGTTCATATCAAAGACCATGGCATTAAGCAGGGTCTGCAGGACCGTGGTGATAATCACGCTGCCCCCGGGGCTGCCTGTGGCCAGCCAGGGCTTGCCATCGCGCAGCACCAGGGTGGGGCTCATTGATGACAGGGGCCGCTTGCCGCCCTCGATGCGGTTGGCTTCCCCCTCCAGCAGGCCGTAGGCGTTGGCCTTGCCCGGCTGGGCGGCGAAATCGGCCATCTCGTTGTTCAGCAGCATCCCCGTGCCGGGTACCGCGATGTGCGAGCCGAAACTGAAATTCAGGGTGTAGGTATTGGTCACCACGTTGCCGGCGGCGTCCGCCACCGTGTAGTGGGTGGTTTCGCCGCTGCCCTCCGGGAGGGCGCTACCGGGCTGGATCTCCGCCGCTGGCCTGGCTCGCGCCGGATCGATGCTCGCGCGCTGGCGTGCGGCGTAGGCCTTGCTGGTCAGTTCCGCCACCGGCACCGGCACGAAATCCGTGTCGCCCAGGTAGCGGCTGCGGTCCGCGTAGGCCAGCTTCATGCTCTCAACCAGGTAGTGCAGGTAGGCCGCGCTGTTGTGGCCCGCCTCCCGCAGGGGCAAACCCTCGAGGATATTCAGCATCTGGATGATGTGGATGCCGCCGGAGGAGGGCGGCGGGGTGGAGACAACGGTGTAGCCCTCGAAGCTGCCGCGCACCGGGTTGCGCTCGACCACCCGGTAGTCGGCCAGGTCCTGTTGCGTCATCAGGCCGTTGCCGGCCTCCATCTCGCGCACAATGCGCGCAGCCACTTCACCGCGGTAGAAGCCGTCGTGTCCGTCCCTGGCAATCCGGCGCAGGGTCCAGGCCAGGTCCGGCTGCCGCCAGCGCTCGCCCGGCTGGTAGAGGCTGCCGTCGGGCTTGAAGAACAGGCGCCTGGCCTCGGGGTTCTGCTGCAGGCGCTCCGCGCGCTGGCTGATTTCATAGTTGAGGGCAAAGGTGACCTCCATGCCCTCCTCGGCCAGGGCGATAGCCGGCGCCAGGACGGTGGCGCGATCCAGCTTACCGTACTCCTCCAACGCATACAGCAGGCCGGCAACCGTCCCCGGCACCCCGGCGGACTGGTGGCTGAAGTAGACCCGCATGCGATCCACCTCGCCCTCGTCATCGAGGAACAGGTCGCGATCAGCCGCAGCCGGGGCGGTCTCGCGATAGTCGATCAGGGTCTGGCGGTCCTCCTCGGCGAGGTGAATCAGCATAAACCCGCCGCCGGCGAGGTTGCCCGCCCGGGGATAGGTCACCGCGAGGGCGAAACCGGTGGCGACGGCCGCATCCACGGCGTTGCCGCCCCGGCGCAGCATGTCGCGGCCGATTTCCGCCGCCAGGCGCTCCGGCCCCGCCACCATGCCCTGGCGCGCGACCACCGGCAAGAAGCGGTTGCGGTAATCGATAATGGGTGTCTGGGCGTCGGCGGCGGGCTGCGTTACGGCCCCCAGCGAGGTTAATACCAGGCAGCTGCCCAGCAGGGTGAGAATGCATTGGCGCAGGCGGTTCACGGTATCCTCCGGGTGAAAACCAGCGCAGACTTTAACCGTTTTGCGCGCCAGCGCATACTGGCGGGACATGCCCGGGAGGTTCTGTCATGGTGATCTTGTTGGCCGAGCTGGAACGTCGCTGGCAGCGGATGTTCCAGCAGTTGGAGGACGGTGACGATCTGCCGCCGTCCCAGCGCCTGCGTGCGGAGGGCCTGATGGAAGCCCTGGTCCTGCTGGACCCGGGTAGCGAGGCGCGCGTGCAGGCGGCGATGAACGTGGCCTATCGCCAGGTGACGCAGCGCAGTCTGGAAGAGGACTTTGGCGACGACTGGCAGAGCTTTTTCGCTTTCCCCCAGATTCCGGCGACCGCGCAGCGGGCACCGGTCTATCCCTCGACGGCGGACGAGGATGATGAGGAGGATCGTGGCTCCAGGTGATGGCTCGTGCGCGCTTCAGGCGCGGTGCCTCACCGGGCGTCGCTGAGCGGGCCCCCCTTACCGGGCGTCCCTGGGCGGGCCCCCCTTACCGGGCGTCCCTGAGCGGGCCTCCCTATACATAAACCACACGGTGGGGCCACCTGCGGGCAGGTCGGCCTCGGCCCGGGTGACAAAGCCGTGGCGTTCGTACAGGGGCAGGTTGAGCTTGTTGGAACACTCGAGATAGGCGGGCATGCTGCGCGCGTCACAGGCGCGCAGGCCGGTCTTGAGTAGCTCCGCGCCCACGCCTGCGCCCTGGTCACGCCGGCGGCAACCGATAAACTGCAGGTGGAAATGGGGTTCAGGGGGACGCTGGCTGGCGAACAGGTGGCCCTGCTCCCGCAGGCGCCCCATCGGGGCCAGGCCCATACGCAGCACGCTCTGTAGGAACAGGGCCAGCATGTCCCGGCCTGGCGCGAGTTCGAAGGGCGTATCCGGTGGCAGCCATACCGCCGCGCCCCGGCTTCCGGCCTCCATGTGCACCATACCTCGTGGCAGCGCGCTGCCACGCAGGATCAGGCGAAACAGGGCCGGGTACACCGCCTCCCGGGGGAACAGCCAGTTGATCACCGGATCCTCGGCGAAGGCATCACTCAGCGTACTCACCAGTGTCTCGAGGTCGTCCGGGTTGGCGCTTTGGATTTGGGGGGCTGACTGCATAGGGCGTCTTACCTTGACGGGAGCCGGACTTTGGGCGGCGCATCGATGGGGGATTGCCTGAAAGCCTGAGTGCATTACCATTGCGCGGAGGTGCCACCACATGAGCGCCACAAGACTAGCAGGAGCTGCAGTGCGATACGAGGATTTCAGGCGCGAGTACCTGGCTGGCGGCCTCAGCCGGGAAATGCTGGACGACTGCCCGATCCGGCAGTTCGAGCACTGGCTGCAGCAGGCGGTCGAGAGCGAGCTCGAGGACCCGACGGCCATGGTGCTCGCCACGGTCGACGAGGCCGGGTTCCCCTGGCAGCGCATCGTGCTGATGAAGGGTGTGTCGCCCGCGGGCTTCGTGTTTTACACCAATTACGGCAGTGCCAAGGCGGCGGCGATGCGTCACGAGCCCCGCGTATCCCTGCTGTTCCCCTGGAATGAGCTGGACCGGCAGGTGATTGTCGGCGGCACGGCCGAGCGCATGTCCGCCGCCGAATCCGCGCGTTACTTCCTGTCGCGGCCGCGGGAGAGCCAGCTCGCGGCCTGGGCCTCGCGCCAGAGCCGCCCGGTCTCCCGGCGCGCCCTGCTGCAATCCCAGTTCGAGGCGGTCAAGCGCAAGTTCAGTGAGGGCGAGGTGCCGGTGCCGGACTTCTGGGGGGGTTACCGCGTGCGCCCCGAGCGGATCGAATTCTGGCAGGGCGGCGCGCACCGCATGCACGACCGCTTTCGTTACACCCAGCAGGACGACGACACCTGGCTGATTGAGCAACTGCAACCCTGAGGAGGGTAGAAATGATCGAGGCAAGCGATCTGGTGGGCACCTGGCGCCTGGAGTCATGGACGATTGGTTACTCCGATCGCGACGAGCTGACCACGCCCTTTGGCGAGGATCCCGAGGGCCTGCTTCTGTACACCGACGACGGCTGGATGAGCGCCTCGGTCTCCCGCGCCGGGCGCGAGCTGTTCCCGGTGGATGCCAGCCCGCGCGAGCTGGATGACGGGCAGAAGGCGCGGGCCTTTGCCAGCTATTTCCACTACGCGGGTCGCTACCGGGTAGACGGGGGTGACGTGATTCACAGCGTGAGCCAGAGCCTCAACCCCAATTTCGTCGGCAGCGAGCAGCTGCGCCATGCGGAACTGGACGGTCACACCCTGGTGCTCAGCGGCAAGGACCAGGCCGGCGAGGTCACCCGCTACCATTCCCTGGTCTGGCACAAGGTCGCCGCCAGCGAGGGGGCGGACCCGGTTATCGACGGGGCGTGACGCGGCGCTGGTCGAAGTAGCGCGGTTCGCTGGTGATGCCCAGCAGCTGGCGCCGGATCATGTCCAGCCCGGCGGCGGCGAGCATGGTCTGGAACAGGGTGCGCTCAACCGGCCAGCACAGGGACAGCGCGTGTAGCTGTTCGCGGGATCCCCAGGCCAGCCATACCGTGCCCACCGGCTTGTCCTCGGTGCCGCCCTCCGGTCCTGCAATCCCGGACACAGCAATCGCGTAATCCGCCCCTGAACGCTCAAGCGCTCCCAGGGCCATCTGCCTGACGACCGCTTCGCTCACGGCGCCGTGGGTTTCCAGCACGCCCGGGTCCACACCCAGCACCGAGGCCTTGATGTGGTTGGCGTAGGTCACAAAGCCGGCGTGAAAGGCGCGGGAAGAGCCGGGCACCCGGGTCAGCAGGCTGGCGATCAGGCCGCCGGTGCAGGATTCGGCCGTGGTCAGGGTGGCATCCCGTGCCGCCAGCAATTCCAGCACGCGCTCTGCGAGGGTGGTATCCCCCTCGCCGATAATGTGATCGCCGAACAGGTTTTCCAGCTGTTCCCGGCAACGCTGCTGTGCCGCCGCGTCAGCTTCGTCGCGGATGCTCAGTTTGATTTCCAGCTGCGGGGCGCCCGCGCGAAAGCCCAGTTCGACCCCGGGCGGCCAGTCCGGGCAGTGGTCGCTGATCAGCTGCTGGGCGGTGGATTCCCCCAGGCCAAAGGTTTGCAGGCGCAGGATCCGGGAGCGGGCCTCGCGACCCAGGCGGGACGCGAGGTCCTCGACCAGGGCATCCAGCATCGCCGCCAGTTCACCGGGCACCCCGGGGGTGCACACCACCTGGCAGCCGTGCAGGGTCATGGCAAAACCGACCGCGCTGCCAATCGGGTTGTGCAACAGGCTTACGCCCGCTGGCAGCAGGGCCTGTTTGCGGTTCGCGGCATTCAGGGACAGGTTGCGTTTCGCGCACCAGCGCTCCAGGTGAGCGATGGCCTCCGGGTGTTCCTGCAGGGGCACCCCGGCCGCGGCGGCGAGGATTTCCGCGGTCAGGTCGTCGATGGTGGGGCCGAGGCCGCCGTTGACGATCAGCAGGTCCGCTTCCCGGGCCATGGCGGTGAGTTCCGCCTGCAGTGCCTCGCGCTCGTCACCGAGGGTGACCTTGCGGGCGACGGTAATGCCCAGTTCGCCGAGGCGCCTCGCGATCAGCGCGGAGTTGGAATCCACGGTGTCGCCGCTCATGATTTCGTTGCCGGTCAGCAACACCTGCACCCGGGGTAACGGGTTCGACATGACATCCCCTGTGGCGGTAAAACGGACCCTAGCATAACGCAGAATGCGGTGTCCGGGGCATCGTGCTATGTTCCCTGCCATGCTGCCCGGAACCCGACCTGACCAGGAGAAAGCCCGGTCGTGAGCCTGAATTTTTGCCCCGAGTGCGGAGGCGCTCTACATTCCGCGGGCGCACCCGCGCCCGGTCGCGGCTACTGCGATCGCTGTCGCGCCGTGCGCCACGATTACCCGATGATCGTGGTCACCTGCTTTGTCAGCAGCGGATCGCGACTGCTGTGGATGCGGCGGGCGCTGCCACCCAAGGCGGGATGCTGGGCAATCCCCGGCGGCTTCCTGGAACAGGGGGAGACCCTGGCCGAGGGCGCCGCGAGGGAGCTGCACGAGGAGACCGGCGTGCTCCTGCCGCCGGCGCAGCTGCAGCTCTACATGACCGGCAGCATCACCTTTATCAACCAGATCTACATCGCCTTTCGCGCCGCGGTGGATACGGAGTTCACCCTGCCCGGCGAGGAGTCCCTGGACTGTGCTTTTTTCTCGCGCGATGAGTGTCCCTGGGGCGAGGTGGCCTATCCTGAGGTCAATGACGCCATTGAGCAGGCTTACAGCGATCTGGAGGTGGGCGAGTTTCCCCTCTGGTACACCGAGATGACCGCCACCGGATACCGTCGCCGGGCGCTGTCAGTCGTCTGAGGCAGCGTCCCCGGGGGCATCGTGCTGGCGGGAGTAGAAGCCCTCGAACCAGGTCTGCCACTCACCTTCCGCGTCCCGCTGTTCGAAAAACTGGCGCACCCGCCCGTCGGGCAGGGGCGTCCACAGGCCGCGAAAGGCCTGCGCCTCGGGATTGCCGGGGTAGCGGATTTCACCACGCAGCAGCATGCCTTCGGTGGTGAGTCCGCCACTGATGTCGATCAGGTGCCCGCCCTGGTCCACCCAGAGCTGGCGCCAGGTTTCCTGCTGCGGATCGTAGAAATTGAGGCTCTGGCCGGTGGTGCCGCGGCTGCTGGTCCACTGCTCGCGCAGGGCGCAGCCATTCTCGATCGCGCTGATCCGGTTATGTCCCGCCAGCTGGCCCTTGGCGTCGTGCACGGCCCAGTCCCCGAGCCAGAAATCAAAGGCGCGGTAGGCTGCCTCCTCGCTGCAGTCGTGGGTCTGGGCATGGCCGGGTGCAGCGAGACAGAGTGCCAGCAGCAGGGCCGGGCAAGGCAGGTAGCGATTCAGCATCAGAAACCTCCGTGCTCGCGCAGCCAGGCGAGTTCCGCGTCGGTGGACTCGCGACCCAGGATGGGATTGCGATGGGGGAAGCGGCCGAAGTGGGCGATCACATCACGGTGGGCTTCGGCGTACTGGCGGAAGTCGGTGAGGGCCGGCTCGCCGGTCAGGGATTCCAGCTCCGCGAACAGGGCCACGCAGGCTTCCTGCGCTTCCAGGTCCTCGGCGTGCTCCAGGGGCATGCCCAGGAAGACCTGGTGGATCGCCGGTAGCCGCTGGTGCTGGCCGGCGGCGATCGCCTCCCGGGCCAGGGTGAGGGCGGGCGTGTCGCCGCTGAAGGCGGCCGGCGTATCGCGGTAGATGTTGCGGGTAAACTGGTCCAGCAGCAGGATCAGGGCCACGCGCCCCCGGTCGAGTTCCAGCCAGTTATCCAGCTCCCCGGCCAGGGCCCGGGTCACCAGGTCACCGAAGCGCTCGCGGATCTCCTGGTCGGTGACCGCGCTCTTGGTAAACCAGAGCCGGCGGCGGTCCTCCCGCGGGAAGCCCGCCTCGTTCAGCTCGCCGAACCAGTAATCCAGGATGCTATCGATCTCTTCCGTCATCAGACCTCCAGGCGGTATCCGAACCGGATTCCGGGATTGCCGGGCGCGGGCGCCGGGCGCCGGGTGACTATGTTAAGGTGCCAGCGTTTCCTCCCCAGCATAGCGGAATATTGGCATGGCGTTACAACCCGAGGTGGAACTCGACAGCGATGAACAGAAGGTGAGCTATGGCTTCGGCCTGCAGTTCGGCGACCAGCTGCGGCGCAACCAGTTCGAGGGCCTGGACCTCGCGGCGGTGATGGCGGGAATGCAGCACTGGTACCATCACCAGCAGGCGCTGCTCAGCGATGCGGCCCTGAACCCCAGCTACCAGGCGGTGCAGGACAAGCAGAAGGCCCTGGCGGCGGAGCTGGCCGGCAAGCGCGCGGCGCTGGCGAGCCAGTTCCTGGAGGCCAACGGCGCCCGCGAGGAGGTGACCACCACTGACAGCGGTCTGCAGTACGAAGTGCTGGAGGCCGGCGATGGCGCCAGACCCGGACCTCGCGCGGAGGTGGTCGTGCATTACCACGGCACCTTTGTCGATGGCTCCGTGTTCGACAGCTCGGTGGCCCGGGGTGAACCGGCGGAATTCGCGGTACACCAGGTGATCCCCGGCTGGACCGAGGCTCTGCAGATGATGTCCGTGGGCGATAAATGGCGCATCGCCTGCCCGCCCCAGCTGGCCTACGGCGAGGCCGGTGCGGGAGACACCATTCCCCCGAATACCGCCCTGGTGTTCGACGTTCACCTGATCGCGGTCAAGGACTGATGGTCGCGCCTGCAAGCCCAGCCACGATCAACCTGCCGCGAATCCTGCGCGTCGGCGCCGGCGCCAGCGGGACCCTGGTGGCGACCCTGGCGGAGCTGGGCTACCAGCGGCCCTTCCTGGTCACAGACCCCTACATGGTGAGCGCGGGCATCCTCGACCAGATCAGCGCGCCCCTGACCGCGGCGGGTCTCCCGTGGGGCCTGTTCGGTGACTGCGTCCCCGACCCGACCACCGACAGCGTCAATGCCGCCCTGGCGCAGCTGCGCGAGGGTGAGTACGACTGCCTGGTAGCCCTGGGGGGCGGCAGTTCCCTGGATACGGCCAAGGCCGTGGCGGTGCTCGCCCGCCACGGCGGGGCCATGCGCGACTACAAGGTGCCGGCGCCGGTGCACAGCGCGCTGCCCCTGGTGGCAATCCCCACGACCGCGGGCACCGGCTCCGAGGTCACCCGGGCGGCGGTGATCACCGACACCCAGACCCAGGAAAAAATGCTCTGCATGGGTCTGGGCCTGGTGCCGGAGGCGGCCCTGGTGGACTTCGAGCTCACCCTGAGCATGCCCTTCCGGCTGACCGCGGATACCGGCATCGACAGCCTCTGCCACGCCCTGGAGGCCTACGTCAGCCGCCGCGCCAATCCCTTTACCGACAGCATCGCGCTCACCGCGATGCAGAGCATCCACCGTCACATCCGCACGGCCTGCGCCGAGCCGGCCAACCGCGAGGCGCGGGAGGCGATGATGCTTGCGGCAACCCAGGGGGGCATCGCCTTCGCCAACGCCTCGGTGACCCTGATTCATGGCATGAGCCGGCCCGTGGGCGCCCACTTTCATGTCCCCCACGGCCTGTCCAATGCCATGTTGCTGCCCGAGGTCACTGCCTGGTCCGTATCCGGGGCGCCGGCCCGCTACGCCCACTGCGCGCGGGTGATGGGCCTGGCCACGGACGCAGATGCGGACGCTCGCGCCGTGGATCAGCTGATCCGCGGGCTGCAGCAGCTGAACGCCGACCTTGAGGTCCCGGGTCCCCGCGAATACGGCATCGACGCCAGCCGCTGGCAGGACAGCCTCGAGGAGATGGCCGCCCAGGCCCTCGCCTCGGGCTCACCCGCCAACAACCCCCGGGTGCCCGAGGCCGCCGACATCGTCGCCCTCTACCGCCGCGTCTGGACCGCCTGACAAAAAGGGGATCTGACCCCTTTTTTTGTTGGCTGCCCGGCTGCGCCGTCTTACATTCCGGTGGGGCATTGATTAAACTCGGATCCGTCCCGAATTCTGTCTTTTCCGTGGTAACCAAACTCATGCGACGTGTCGTTTTTAACCAGAAGGGTGGTGTGGGCAAGACCAGCATCACCTGTAATCTCGCCGCCATCAGCGCCAGCCAGGGGCTGCGTACCCTGGTCCTGGACCTGGATGTGCAGGGGAATACCACTCACTACCTGGTGGGCGAAATTGACGCCGAGGCCTTCCCTGCCGAGGCCCAGGGCGTAGCCGGGCTGTTCAAGCAGACCGTGGGCCCGCGCAGGATGCGCAACAACCCGGATTCCTTCGTGTGGGAAACGGCCTATGAAAACCTCTACCTGATGCCCTCTAGCCCGGTGCTCTCGCAGATGGAGAAGGAGCTGGAATCCCGCTACAAGATCTACAAGCTGCGGGATGCCCTGGACAAGCTGGACGGGGAGTACGACCGGATCTACATCGACACGCCGCCGAATTTCAATTTCTACTCCAAGTCGGCCCTGATCGCCGCGGACAGCGTGCTGGTGCCCTTTGACTGCGACAGCTTTGCCCGCCAGAGCCTGTATTCGCTGATGGAGAACATCGTCGAACTGCAGGAGGACCACAACCCGGACCTGGAAGTGGAGGGCATCGTGATCAACCAGTTCAACAGCCAGGCGCGCCTGCCGGGGGAGCTGGTTGAGGAGCTGGAGGAGGAGGGCTACCCGGTTCTGGCGACCTACCTCAACACCTCGGTGAAGATGAAGGAGTCCCACCGTGAGCACCGCCCCCTGATCGACATGGCGCCCAGCCACAAGCTGACCCGGCAGTACCTGGACCTGCACGCGGAACTGGAAGACGCCATTTCCCGGGCGGCCTGAGCCAGGCTGCTAGTCGGAAAAACTGCCGTGGCGGCCGGCGCCGCCGGCGAAGCGGTTGGCGCCCGCCAGGGCCTCACTGAAAACCACCGGGTAGCCCCCGGCACCCTCCCGCACCAGGGCCTCGGCGAGACTGGCATCCCACTGGGCGTAGGCCGAGCGGCGGTCGGCGCGCAGGCACTGCTGGGGGAAGGCGGCAATCTCAGCCGCCAGAGCCTGGGCTGTGGCCAGGGCCTCACCCGGGGCCACGACCCGGTTGGCCAGACCCATCCGCAGGGCCTCATCCGCGGCCACCGGGCGCCCGGTCAGGATCATGTCCATGGCGTGGCCCTGGCCCACGATGCGCGGCAGGCGCACGGTGCCACCATCGATCAGCGGTACCCCCCAGCGCCGGCAGAACACCCCAAACACCGCGGTCTCGTCGGCGACGCGCAGATCACAGAGCAGGGCCAGCTCCAGGCCGCCGGCCACGGCGTAGCCGCTGACCGCGGCGATCACGGGCTTGTCCAGGGCCATGCGGCTGGGGCCCATGGGGCCGGGGTCGCTACCGCTGGGTTCGATCGCGTTGCGCCGGGCGGGATCGGCCATGGCACCGAGGTCTGCGCCGGCGCAGAAATTGTCCCCGGCGCCCGTGAGCACGGCCACATGGAGCGCCGGATCCTCGGCAAAGGCGGTGAAGGCGTCCCGCAGCGCGTCGGCGGTGGGGCGATCCACGGCGTTGCGCTTGTCGGGCCGATTCAGGGTGATGGTCGCGACGGGGCCGTCGCGCTCGGTGATGACGAGGGGGGTAGCCATGGCTGTTCCTGTGCCTGAGTTGACGTCAGGACCCAGTATCGCCCGCGGTTGCGAGCGTTGCCAGCGGGCGGCTGGCCCTGGCTCAGCCCTCCGGCAGCATGCGCCCCGCCATGCCCACGGCGTCCACGTACTCCTCCAGCAGGCGCTGCATGACCTGGCGGCAGGACTCGACCTGGTTGAGCTGGCCGATCACCTGGCCGCAGGGGTTGAAAGCTACCTTCTGGCACTCACCCCTGTCGGCATAGGTGGAGGTGCGGCGCATGCCGTCGGAGGTCACCAGCCCCTGCAGGGGCATGCCAAGGGGGTCCGGGGTGTCCGGGCGCTCCCAGGCCTCGGTCCAATCGCTTTTCAGCATGCGGCAGGATTTGCCGGTCCAGGAGCGCGAGCGCACCGTGTCCTCGCTGCTGGCGCGCAGCAGGGATTCTTTCTGCGCCGGCTGGGTGTGGGCCTCTTCCACCGTGAGCCACAGGGAGCCGGTCCACACCCCGGCGGCGCCCATGGCCAGGGCGGCAGCGATCTGGCGCCCGTTGCCAATACCGCCCGCCGCCAGCATCGGCGTATCGCCGAGGGCGTCGACGATCTGCGGCCACAGGACCACGGAGCCGACGTCACCCGTGTGGCCGCCGCCCTCACCGCCCTGGGCAACCACGAAATCCAGTCCCGCCTCCTTGTGCGCGACCGCCTGCTTGACCTTGCCGCAGAGGGCGCCGATGAGGCGGCCGGAGTCCTGAACCTGCTTGATCTTGTCCGCCGGCGGCGTGCCCAGGGCATTGGCGATCAGGCGACACTTGGGCCGGGTCAGGGCCTCTTCCAGCAGCGGGGTCGCGGTGGCCTCGGTCCAGCCCATCAGGCCCATGCTGGTGGTGCCGTCGGGCCACTCGGGCACGCCGTGATCGGCCAGCAGCTTCTGCGCGAACTCGACATGCTCTTTGGGCACCATTTCCCAGAGTTTTTTCTCCAGCTCCTCTGCGCTCGTGTCCCCCATGCCCTCGTACTTCTGCGGGATGACCACGTCGACACCGTAGGGTTTGTCGCCGATGTGTTCGTCAATCCAGTCGAGCTCTTCCTTCAGCTGCTCGGCGCTGAAGCCCACCGCACCGAGCACGCCGATGCCGCCGGCCTTGCTCACGGCAACAACCACGTCGCGGCAGTGGGTAAAGGCGAAAATGGGGTATTCGATACCCAGTTTTGCACACAGGTCCTGGCCCATGGTCTGTCTCCGGAAGTCTCGGTAACGGGAGCTTAAGCCTAGCCCTCGCGGGGCCGGGAACAATGGTGGTGGAATGCCAAGGAAACTGACGCAATCCGTCAGCTGTTGTCAGCGCCGAAACTCCCGCTTCTGCGCAACTATCGACCGGCAGGTGGTCATAAAGTCGACAGTGCAGGTCTGCACGGCGCGAGTACTCGTAAGGTTTGTCGATGTCGGGCGCAGCGCCCGACGCACATTCATGACCTTAGAGGTACTACCATGAAACTGATTGCAAAATTCCTGTCCTTCGCCGCCCTCAGCGGGGTTCTGCTGGCATCCATGACCGCCAACGCCGGCCACCATGAAAAAGGCGAAGGCATGGCCAAGCCGACCATCGTGGAAGTTGCCGCGGGCAACCCGGACTTCTCCACCCTGGTCGCCGCCCTGAAAGCCGCGGGCCTGGTGGATGCATTGTCCGGTGAAGGGCCCTTCACCGTATTCGCGCCCACCGATGCCGCCTTTGCCAAGCTGCCGGCGGGCACGGTGGAGGAGTTGCTCAAGCCGGAGAACAAGCAAAAGCTCACCTCGATCCTGACCTACCACGTGGTGTCCGGCAAAGTAATGGCCGCCGACGCGGTCAAGCTGACTGAGGCGACAAGCCTGGAAGGTGACACCATCGCAATCTCCGCCTCCGACGCCGGCGTGAAAGTGGACGGGGCCAACGTGACCGCCACCGACATCAAGGCGTCCAATGGCGTTATCCACGTGATTGACGCGGTCATTATGCCCGGCGCCTGATAGCCCCAACCCTTCCGCAGGTCCCCCACGGGCCTGCGGCCTTTTACACTCCCCCCCGTCGACTCGCTTGGCGCCATCATCCGCTACAGCCTGATGCCTTCCCATGCGCTCGCCTGAAGGTCTTTCCCTGAGGCATAACCATATGCAGCATTGTTATTTGTCGATAGCAGATTGATTCTTTAAAGTTTCGCCTTTATTCACTCCGGGATCGGACGGGAAGGCATTTGCAACTGGACATCGACAGCGCGAACCAGGCCCTGCGGGAGGCTTCCGGACAGGACATCGTGCGCTGGGCCCTGGACCAGGGAGGGCGCGCCATTGCGACGACCAGTATGGGCCGCAACGCGGCGGTGATGCTGCACCTGGTCAGCCAGGTAGCGCCCGACCTGCCGACGATCTGGGTGGATACCGGGTACAACCTGCGCGACACCTACGTGGTCGCCGAGCGCCTGATACGCGATCTCAAACTCAATATTCACGTCTACTCTCCGCTGATGACCTCCGAGCGGCGCAATGCGATCATGGGGGGCATCCCCACGGTGGAAGAGGAAGCGCAGCACGCCGAGTTCACCCGCCAGGTCAAGCTGGAGCCCTTTGACCGTGCGCTCTCCGCCTTTCAGCCCGACATCTGGCTGACCGGGATCCGCCGCGAGGAAACCGAGCACCGCAAAACCCTGGATATTGTTTCCCGTGATGCCCGCGGCATGATCAAGGTGGCGCCGATCTTTTACTGGTCGGACGAGGAGGTTGCCGCCTACATGGCAGCCCACGACCTGCCTACCTGCAAACACTATTTTGATCCCACCAAGGTGCAGGACGGGCGCGAGTGCGGCCTGCACACCGCCGCCTGACGGCACGGACCCAGACCTATGCTGCCCCTCGCTGAAGCCCGGCAACAGCTCACCGGCCTGCTGCAGGACGAGCCTGACCTGATCGCCAACAGCGCCAACTTCACCGCCTTCCTGAACGAGCAAATGCAGGACATCAATTGGCTGGGGCTGTACTTCCTGCAGGGCGAGACCCTGGTCCTGGGCCCCTTCCAGGGCCGCCCCGCCTGTGTCCGGATTGCCCTCGGCAAGGGCGTTTGCGGCACCGCGGCCGCCTCGGGAGAGACCCAGGTGGTGGCGGATGTGAGCGCCTTCCCCGGGCACATCGCCTGCGATATCCGCTCCCGTTCCGAGCTGGTGGTTCCCCTGTGGCAGGGCGAGCGCGTGTTCGGCGTGCTGGATATCGACAGTCCGCAGCTGGATCGCTTCGACAGCGCCGATGTGGCCTGGGTGGAGGCCCTGGCGGCCACCTTTTGCCAACTCCAGTTTCCCGCCCCGGTCGCTGCCTCCTGACCCCCTCGGGCCGCTGACCTGAATTTGGTTATACTCCAGGTGGCGCTCGCGTCCCTGTTGCGAGCGCCGGGAGGAGACCATGCTGTGGATTCGGCGGGACGGCGCCACGTCCCGGCGCAGCGCCGCCAGGGTGCTGCGCTGTGCAGTGCTCTTGCCAGGCGTGTTACTGCTCGGCGGCTGCGCCACTAACCCCCTGCATCTCCGCGCTGTCGAGTCGCTGCCACCGCTGCAGCTACCCGGGGAGATTGTGACCCCGGCGGAAGTCGCCGCCAGCAACCCGACCCCGGAACTGCTGGAGATCACCCCGGAGATGGCCGAGTTCGTGGCGCGCTATACCGGCGCCACGCGCAACCCGCGCCAGCGCCTGATCAACCTGCACAGCGCGGTCAAAGGCAGCGGCATGCTGGATATCCAGTACGACCCATTTGCCGATGGCACCGCGGCCGAAGCCTTCCGTCGCGGCAGCGCCAACTGCCTGGCCTATGCCAATCTGTTCGTCGCCCTGGCGCGGGAGGCGGGGCTGGATGCCTCCTACCAGTGGCTGGAAGTGCGCCCGCAGTGGACGCGCCTGGGGGAGCGGGTGGCGCTGCGGCTGCACGTCAACGTCCTTGTGGAACTGGGCAACGGGGAGCGCTTCATGGTGGATATCGACCCCCTGGAGTCCAGTAATATCGCCGATACCCGCAAGCTCAGGGACCACGACGCGGCGGCCCTGCACCACAACAACATTGCCATGGACGCGCTCGCCGGGGGGGAGATTGAACACGCGTGGCGGCAGTCGGTACGCGCCCTGCAGCTGAGTCCCGGGCTGCCCCAGCTATGGGTCAATATCGGCGCCATCTACCGCATGGCGGGGCAGCCCGCAGCCGCCGAGCAGAGCTATTTCCAGGCGCTGAAGCTGGATGGGGGTGACCGCTCGGCGATGAACAACCTGGTGGTGCTGTATGAGCAGCTGGGGCGGGAGTCCGAGCGTGCCTACTGGACCGAGCGGGTGGCGCGGTACCGGGAGCGCAACCCCTTTTACCATGCCTGGCTGGGTGACAAGGCGGCCGAGGCGGGTGCCTGGGACAGCGCCCTGCAGCACTACCGTGACGCCATGCGCCTGCGCCCCGGGGACAGCCGCCTGCTCTATGCCACCGGCATTATCCAGCACCAGCGGGGGGATTACGCTGCCGCCACCGTCCTGATAGAGCGGGCGATTGCCGCGGCCACCCTGCGCGGGGACATCGAGCAGTACCGGTTGCAGCTTGAGGCAGTGCGGCGCGAGGCCACGGCGGGGCTCTAGCGGGCGTCTATCCCGGCGGATCAATACGGATATAGGCGCGCCGGTGAAAGCGTCCCGAGAGTCGCGCGAAGCAGTCCCCCACGCGCATTCCGAGACCGTACTTGGCGCGCAGGGCCGCCAGCGCCGTACTGCAGTCGTCTGCATCGCTGAGCAGGTGAGCCTGCACCTCGATCCAGTCGCCGGTCAGTTTGCCGGTGACCGTGCAGGGCGCGATGCGGGCTGCGGAGAAATTGCGCAGGCGCTTGACCTTGCCCGCATCGCCGGCGGAAAACACGTAGTAATGACCTTCCAGGGGGGCAAACCACACCGGGGTGGCGACCCAGTCACCGGAGCGCTTGCGGGTGGCCAGGCTCAGGTAGCTGCCCGCTTCCAGCCGGCGCAATGCATCTTTCGACATCTTTCCTCCACTTGCCCGCTGGCCTTATGCGGATTCTCTGACACAATAACAGGCAACACAAACCACAGGAGGCTTCATGGCAGAGTTGGGATTTGCCAGCACCACGGACGAGGTGCTGGGTGATATTGATCTGAGCGGCAAGGTGGCGCTGGTGACCGGCGCCTCCACTGGCCTGGGTCTGGAGACCTCGCGGGCGCTGGCCTCCCGCGGTGCACAGGTAGTGATGCTGGCGCGCAACTCCGAGAAGCTCAATGCCGCCGCGGCCTCGCTCGAGGAACTCGAGCTGCCCGGCCAGCTGGATACCGCCCTGCTGGACCTTGCCGATTTGCGCCAGGTTCGCAGCGCCGCGGCGACCCTGGTCAACCTGTACCCCCGGATCGACCTGCTGATCAACAACGCCGGGGTGATGGCCTGCCCCCTTTCGCGCACCGCCCAGGACTTTGAGCTGCAGTTCGGCACTAATCACCTGGGGCACTTCCTGCTGACCGGCCTGCTGGCGCCGTCGCTACTGGCGGCAGCGGCAGCGGGTCGTGCGCCCCGGGTGGTCAACCTCAGCTCAGCGGGCCATCGCTTTGCGCCGGTGGACTTTGACGATCCCAACTACCGCACCCGCGAGTACAACAAGTGGCAGGCCTATGGCGAGTCCAAGACCGCCAACGTGCTGTTCACCGTGGGCCTGGATGCGCGCCTGGCACCCCTGGGGGTGCGCGCCTTCGCGGTGCACCCGGGCATGATCTTCACGGAACTGGGACGCCACCTGGACGAGGAAGACATCCAGGCCCTGGGCACCCGGGCGGAGCAGGCCAAGGTTAACGGCGGTGGTTTCAAGAAGATTCCCCAGGGTGCCGCGACCAGCGTGTGGGCGGCGACTGCCGCCTCACTCGCGGGGGAGGGCGGCCTGTACCTGGAGGATTGCCATATCGCCCGGCCCGCGGCCGAGAGCGACAGCGGCGGGGTAGAGGCCTACGCGGTCGATCCCGCCCACGCGGAGCGCCTGTGGCAATTATCCGAGCGCCTGGTCGAGACGCAGTTTGACTTCAGCAAGGAAGCAGAAACGCCATGAACCGGTCACTGGGTGTGTGGGCACTGTTGCTGTTGCTGTGTCTCGGCCTGTCCCCCGCGGCCGTGGGGGATGATCGTGAGGTGATTGAGTCCCGGGCCGCCGTGGCCCTGGAATCCCTGCGTGAGCACGCGCCGGACGCGGTCAGCCTGCTGCGCAAGGCGGCCGGTATCCTGGTGTTCCCGGATATCGTGGAAATGGGCTTCGGCACCGGCGGCCAGTACGGCGAGGGGGTGCTGCTGATCGGCGGCGAGGCGAAGGCCTACTATGCCACCGCAGGCGCCGAACACGGGGTGCCTGAGCAGGAAGGCCCCAAGGCCCAGGTGATCCTGTTTATGACCCGGCAGGCGCTGATCGATTTTCGCAACACGGTGAACTGGAAAGTCGGCGTACACGGCGGGGTGACCAAAGTGCAGGTGGATGAGCGCGGCCGGGTAAACACCCCGCCGGGCCTGGGGCCGGTGCTGGGTTTCACCTTTTCCGACCGCGGGGTCCTCGGTCATCTCGACCTCGCCGGCAGTTCGATTAACCGGATCGCCCGCTAGCAGCCTGTCGGACTCAGGATCATCTGCTGCGGCTGATGAGAATCGGTCCATAATCCCGCTCGTTCTCGTTAAATAGTCACCACTATTCGCCTCGAACGAGCGAAATTCTGTCCTCGATTCCCACACGCCTCGCGACGATGCCCTAAGTCCGACAGGCTGCTAGGAGTCGTCCCCGGTGGCGGTAGGAGGCCGCTTTCGGTATCCTCCGCGCCTGTCCAGCAGCGAGCGCGGAGCGGATCTCCATGTCCCAGAATTTCAGCGTCAAGGCAGTCCTTGAGGGTGTTGTAGCCACTGGCGAGCGCGTGCAGGTGCGCGGCTGGCTGCGCAGCAAGCGCGATTCCAAGGCCGGTATTTCCTTTCTCGCGGTTCACGACGGCAGCGCCTTCGATGCGATTCAGGCCGTGGTGCCGAATACGCTGGCCAATTACGAGAGTGAGGTGGTGAAGCTGTCCACCGGCTGCGCCGTGGTGGTAAGCGGCGAGCTGGTCCCCTCCCAGGGCAAGGGCCAGAGCGTCGAAATCCAGGCCGAGGCAGTGGAGGTCATAGGCTGGGTCGACGACCCCGAGGCCTACCCTATCGCCAAAAAACGCCACAGCTTCGAGTACCTGCGTACCCAGGCCCACCTGCGCCCGCGCACCAATACCTTTGGCGCGATCACCCGGGTGCGCACCACCCTCGCCAACGCCATCCATAATTATTTTTTCGACCGCGGCTTTCACTGGATCAATACCCCGATTATCACCGGGAGCGATTGTGAAGGCGCGGGCGAACTGTTCCGGGTCAGCACCCTCGACGCGGTCAACCTGCCGCGCACGGCCGATGGCCAGCCCGACTACCGCGAGGACTTCTTTGCGGGCGACGCCTTTCTCACCGTGTCCGGGCAGCTTGAGGTCGAGTCCTACTGCCTGGCGATGAGCCAGGTCTATACCTTTGGCCCCACTTTCCGCGCGGAAAACTCCAACACCAGCCGGCACCTGGCCGAGTTCTGGATGGTGGAGCCGGAGATTGCCTTCGCTGACCTCCAGGACAACGCCGATCTCGCCGAGGACCTGCTGCAGCACCTGTTTACCCGGGTGCTGGAGGAGCGGGAGGACGACATGGCCTTCTTCCAGCAGCGTATCGACAAGACCGTGATCGAGCGCCTGCGCAGCGTGATCGATAACCGCTTCGAGCGCATGGAATACAGCGAGGCGATCCGCATCCTGGAAAACAGCGGCGAGTCCTTCGAATTTCCGGTGCACTGGGGCATTGACCTGGCCTCAGAGCACGAGCGCTTCCTGGCGGAGAAGCATGTCGGCCGGCCGGTGGTGCTGATGAACTACCCGCGCGAGATCAAGGCCTTCTACATGCGCCTCAACGACGATGGCAAGACCGTGGCGGCCATGGACGTACTGGCCCCGGGCATCGGCGAGATTATCGGCGGCAGCCAGCGGGAGGAGCGCCTGGAGGTGCTGGATTCGCGCATGGACGAGCGCCTGCGGGAGGAGCTGTGGTGGTACCGCGACCTGCGCCGCTACGGCACCGTGCCCCACGCCGGCTTCGGCCTCGGCTTCGAGCGGCTGCTGAACTACGTTACCGGGATGGAAAACGTGCGCGATGCCATCCCTTTCCCGCGCACGCCGGGCAACGCCAGTTTCTGAACCCATATGGGTCAAACTGAACAAAAATTGCGCAATTTCTGCGCAAAGCTGTGAATATTGCCTAAACTTTAGCCAGAGGGCGTTCCAGTTTGGGACATAATTGTTTGCAAAACACAGGGCAGTCGGCCCCTTGCGGGCCGCCGCACAGACATGAAGCACACAGCCAGCGCCAGCACATCGCTCTCGGAGATGACCATCGTGGATACCTTCACCCGCCTGATTTTCGGTGATGGTGGCGATTTCAACGAGGCTGAGTTGCAGGTGATTGCGACCCTGCGCGCGGTGGAGCCCGATGTTGCCGGCGATGATCTGGCAGCAATGGGCGGCTACCTGCGGGCCCTGGGGGTGGCGGAGATGATCGCCCTGGTCGCGCGGGTCAAGGCGATGCCGCCACCCGCCCCGCAAACCTGCGCCGGCTCAGGCACAGCGCAACCTTTCCGTCCCGCCTAGTCCGGCTTGCCCGGGAGCTCTGTCTCCGTACTGTCCGTGGCGCCGCCGTCAGTGGCGGGGCTGCGCTCAGCCGGGCTGCGCTCAGCCGGGCTGCGTTCAGCTTTTGCCTGCTTCAGTCCGCAACCGTCTACCAGCTTGAACAGCACCTGGAACTGGTGATCCCGGTCCACGCCCGCAAGGCGCACGCTGACCTGCTGTTCCAGCTGGAAACGGCGGGTGGTGCTGGTCAGGCTCGCAGTCCACTTGTCGAAGCTGAACTTCTCCGGATCCTTGCGCAGGTCGACAAAGCCCTCCAGGCCATTCTCTGCCAGGCGAACATTGAAACCGCTGCTGTTGATATGGGCTACCGTCGCTGCAAACACCTTGTCGGGCTCCTGCGCCACCAGGCGCTGCAGGTAGTTGCTCGCCAGCCAGCGCTCGGCTTCCTGGGTGGCGCCGCGGGCGGTGCTCAGCTGCTGGCGCAGGTCGTCCAGCATCGGGCCCAGGGTCAGGTTGGGCGTGTCGCCGGCCAGCGCCGCCTTGATCTGCAGATGCACCAGGAAGTCCACGTACTTGCGCAGCGGTGAGGTGCAGTTGGTGTAGCAGGGCAGGGACATACCCATATGGGGTCCCGGCTCCAGGCTCAGTTCGGCCCGGGTCAGCAGCCGGTTGATCATCGCCCGCTGGGGTAGCTCGCCGGCCTGCGCCGTCAGGGCGCGCATGATGTCGCGGTAGCCATCGCGGGTCTGCGGGTCCAGTTGGGCGGCTTCGGGGCAGTGCATTTCCAGGAAGCGCTTGACCTCTCCGAGGCGATCGCTGCGAAATCCGGGATGGCGCACGAAGGGTCCGGTCGCCTTGTGTGCGGCCAGGAATCTTGCCGCGCAGCGATTGGTCGCGACCATGCACTCCTCCACCAGCTTCTGGGACAGGAGTTTCTCGTAGGGCTCCACGTGGTCGATCTGCTTGGCGTCGTTGAGGATCCAGCGGTACTCCCGGCGATCCTCCATCACCAGTTCATCGGCTTCCCGGCGCGCGCGCAGGGCCCGGTAGACCTGGTACAGGGCTTCCAGGGGGCTGGCGTGGCTCATCAGCTCATCCGCCTGGCCGTTGAGATAGCGATCTACCGCAAAGTAGGACAGCTTCGCCCGCGAGCGTATCGTGGCCTCGCAGAATTCCGCCTCGCCCACCTCACCGCCGTCGCTGACGGCAATGCGGCACACCAGCGCAGGGCGGTCCACGCCCTCGGACAGGGCACAGGTGTCCTGGGAGAGCGCCTCCGGCAGCATCGGCAGCACGTCGCCGTGGAAATAGATCGAAGTGCCGCGGGCGGCGATGTCCCGGTGCAGCTGCGAACCCAGGGTGATGTAAGCGGTGGGATCGGCGATCGCCACATACAGGTTCCAGCCATCACTGCTGACCTCGGCGTACAGGGCATCGTCGATGTCCTGGGTCTTGGCGGCGTCGATGGAAATAAACTCCAGCGCGGTCAGGTCCCGGCGCCGTTGATTTTCCAGCGGCCGGCACTCGGCCAGGCTCTGTTCCAGGTCTTTCTGGGCACTGCTGCCCCACTCGGATGCCAGGTGGTGCTTGGCCATGCAGTAGAGGTTTTCGATGCCCGGGGTCTGGTCGTTGCCCAGGACCGAGAGAATCTTGGCCTGCGGCTTGCCGTCGCGAATCGGGTGGCGCAGGATGGCACAGCGAACGTAGTCGCCCTCCTGCACGCCATTGCGCGCGTGCGGCGGGATGAACAGCCAGCGCTTGAGCTGCGGCAGGTCAGGCTGCACGAAGAAGGCTTTGCCCTTGCGCACGCAGCGCCCGGTGAACTCGCTCAGGGGGCTGTCCACCAGTTTTTCGATGTCGGCAATGCTCTTGTTATCGCCGGTCGGGCGGATACACACGGCCACCCGGTCATCGGGAAAGGCCTTGAGCATCTCGTCCGGCGGGATAAAGACTTCCCGGCCGTCGTCCAGGACCGCAAAGCCATACCGGGCCTGGGTACCCTTGACCACGGCCTCAGCCCGCTCCTTTTCGGCCTCCATTTGCGTTTTCAGGCCTTTGAGCTGGGCGAGTGAGTCGTGATTGAGCATGGTTTACTGCGTCTTGCGAAGTGAGCACATAAGCCGTACATCGTAGCGGAAAAGCGGCGGGCTGTCAGTGTGCGAAGCACCGGGAGGCGAGGGGCGGCAATCGTGCATTGACAGCGTGGACTGCAGCGCTCAATAATCAAGGCAACGCTGTTGTGCTTCACCCGGGAAAAGCCTTTGATGAATTTCCGGACCCTGGCCAGGTACAGCGCCACTGCCGGCCAGGCGTCAATCTTCCCTCTTCTCGCGGCCCGAGCGCGCCGCGCCCGCCACCCCCGGATAAACATCAGCAGCACCACAAACCCCCTCCCAACCACCGTCAACCCGGCCAGCGCGCCGTCTTCGAAAGCACCAATCGCCCCTAACCATCGCCCCTTGAGGATTGCTTTATGGACTCAGGCTCGACCCTGCGAGTAGAAAAATCGAACCTTAAACCCGTTATCAAGAAGACTTACGTTCTGGATACGAACGTCCTCCTGCACGACCCGACCGCGATTGCGGCCTTCAACGAGCACCACGTGGTCATCCCCATGACCGTCCTTGAGGAACTGGACCACATCAAGGACCGGCGCGATAAAACCGTCAGTCGCGAGGCACGTATCGCGATTCAGCTGATCGACAAGGTGGTCGACGCCGCCAGCCCACAGGAGATCCAGGAGGGCGTCGAAGTGCCCGGCTCCAGCGTGGATGGCGTCAAGGGCACCCTGGCGATCTACCCGGACCAGTTGCTGACCGACAGCTCCGAGGTGCCCTTCCTCGACGCCACCCAGGACCAGGCGAATGACAATCGCATCATCAACGTGGCCCTGCGCCTGCAGGCCGAGCACCCAAAGGAGTTCGTGTGCCTGATCACCAAGGACATCAACATGCGCATCAAGGCCAAGGGGTCCGGCCTGGTGCATGTGGAGGACTACCGCCGCGACCGGGTTCTGGATGACATCGATCTGCTGGCCAAGGGCTACGAGCACCTGGAGGGCGATTTCTGGTCCGGCATCTCGGAGGTGGATACCCTGCGCGAGGGAGACTGCACCCTGCACCGGATACCGCGCAAATCCCTGCCCCAGGTCTATCCCAATATGTTCCTGTTCGACGACCAGGATTTCATGGCCTTCGTCAAACGTATCGACAGTGACTACGTGTACCTGCGCTGCGACAGCCGCGACAACCTGATGCACCGGCGTTTCTGGGGCCTGAATCCGCGCAATCTTGAGCAGGCCATGGCCATGGCCCTGCTCGAGGATGACAACGTCGATATGACCGTGATGACGGGGCCCGCGGGTTCGGGCAAGACCCTGCTCGCCCTGGCCTACGGCCTGCACGCGATCCTTGAAGAACAGCGTTACAACAAGCTGATCGTGGCCCGCTCGACACCGCCCATCGCCGAGGATATCGGCTTCCTGCCGGGTACCGAGGAGGAGAAGATGGCGCCCTGGCTGGCAGCGTTCGACGACAACCTGGAAATACTCCACGGCACCGACGAGTCCTGCCACGGCAGCATCGACTATGTGAAGGAGCGGGCGAATATCCAGTTCAAGTCGCTGAACTTCATGCGCGGCCGCTCGTTTAACAATGCCTACATCGTGATCGACGAGGCACAGGGCCTGACCCAGTTCCAGCTCAAGTCGATCATCAGCCGGGTGGGGGCGGACTCCAAGATCGTGGTGCTGGGCAACCTGGCGCAGATTGACAACAAGTACATCTCGCCTCTCACCTCGGGCCTCACCTACCTGGTGGAAAAGAGCAAGGCCTACCCCCACGCGGGCATCATGCATGTCAATGGCATCGTGCGCTCCCGCCTGGCGGCCTTTGCCGAGGAAAATCTTTAGGGCACCTCTGAATAATGGGAATTGTGCTCAGCGGAGCCCTGAAGCGGCCAGAGCGAGGCGCGGTCCGCCGGCAATGGCCGTAGCCCTTGGCAAGGATCGCAACGAAGCGCTGGCCGCTTCAGGGCCCGCCCTGCGGGGCTTTCAGGCAACCCCGCACTCCGCGTTGCCACTTTTCGACAGGCAACCAGCCTGCCTTCAAAGCGGCGCCTTGATTGCGGCATTGCCTGAAAGCCTGAGTACGTTCCAATTGTCCAGAGGTGCCCTAGGGCGGGATTCATCCCGCCGTGTAGGATCCCCCGCGGGTGGTATACTGGCGCCCGCGGCGTTCCCGCGACACCCTTCAACCCGATTGAGAAAGCGTCCGCCGACATGGACAAGCTGTTTATTCTGTTGCAACACCTGCTGCCGCAGCACCTGCTGTCGCGGGCGATGGGCGCCCTGGCGGAGCTGCGCTCCCCGGCCTGGCTCAAGAACTGGGTAATCCGGCGCTTTATCGCCCACTTCCGGGTGGACATGGGCGAGGCGCAGGAGCCGGTACCCGAGTCCTACGCCAACTTCAATGCCTTCTTCACCCGCGCCCTGCGGGAGGGCGCCCGGCCGCTGGCGGACGCCGATGTGATCTGCCCGGTGGACGGCGCCATCAGCCAGCTCGGGGCGATTGCGGAGCACAGCCTGTTCCAGGCCAAGGGCCGGCAATACTCCACCTGGGCCCTGCTGGGGGGTGACCAGGCCGGTGTCGCCGCTTTCCATCGTGGCCATTTCGCCACGATCTACCTGTCCCCCCGCGACTATCACCGGGTCCACATGCCCCTGGACGGGCGCCTCACCGGCACCCGTTATATTCCCGGCGACCTGTTTTCGGTCAATACCGTAACCGCGGCGAATGTCGACCGCCTGTTCGCCCGCAACGAGCGCCTGGTGTGCTATTTCGACACGGCTGCCGGTCCCATGGCGATGGTGCTGGTGGGGGCGATGATTGTGGCGGGCATCGAAACCGTGTGGTCCGGGCAGGTGGCGCCACCGCCGCGCCAGCCCCTGTTCACCGATTTCAGTCGCGCACCGGCACCGGTGGAGCTGGCCCGGGGCGCCGAAATGGGCCGTTTCAAGCTCGGCTCCACCGTGATCCTGCTGTTCCCCGAAGGTGCGGTGACCTGGGAGCCGGCCCTGGCGGCCGGCAGCCGCACGCGCCTGGGCGAGGCCCTGGCCAGCTTCTAGCCGCCCCGTAGGGCCGGATTCATCCGGCCGTTGGTCGAATGAATTCGACCCTACGTTGAAACGGCATGCGCTAGCGCCCGTCCTCCAGGCTGGCGATGATATGGCGGTAGCTGGCGAGTCGGCGCGCCGAGACGGCACCGGTTGCCGCGGCGGCCAACAGGGCACAGCCGGGCTCCTGTTCGTGCCGGCAGTCGCGAAAGCGGCAGTGGCCCAGCAGGGGCCGAAACTCGCGAAATCCCCAGGCGACCTCGTCCCGCTGCATATGCCAGAGACCGAATTCCCGTATCCCCGGCGAGTCGATCAGGCTGCCCCCATCCGGCAGGTGGAACAGCCGTGCGGTGGTGGTGGTGTGCGTGCCTTTGTCTGACTGCTCCGAGAGCGCGCCCACCCGCAGGTCAACACCCGGCAGCAGGGCATTGACCAGGGAGGACTTGCCCACCCCGGACTGCCCCGCGAACACGCTGGTGCGCCCCGCGAGGGCGGCCTGCAACGGCGCCAGGCCATCCTCGCGGCTGGATACCCGCAGCAGGCGATAGCCCAGCCCCGGGTAATCCGCCAGCATGGCCTCAATCTGTGTGCTCAGCGCCGACCCGGACTGCAGCAGGTCGGTCTTGTTGAGCAGGAGCACCGGCTCGATCCCCACCGCTTCGGCGGCGACCAGGTAGCGGTCCAGCAGGTTGGCGTGGGGAGTTGGCAGGGGCGCGAAGACGATAAAAATCTGGTCGATATTGGCGGCGACCGGCTTCAGGTTGCCGTAGGGGTCGGGCCGGCACAGCTCGCTTTGCCGCGGCTCCTGGGCCACCACCACACCGGTGGGCTCGCCCCGGCACCAGGTTACCCGGTCCCCGGTGACGAGGTGGGCGATGTTCGCCCGCAGATGGCAGCGGTGGCTGATACCGGGGGCGGACTCCACGTCGACCTGGCTGCCGTAGTGGGCGATCACCAGTCCCGGCGATTCCGGGCCCAGCTCGCCGGCGCCGAGAGCGTCCTGGACACTGGCGTCGCGGCGGCGGGCCCGCTCACTGCGTTCCTCCTGGATTTTTTTGACCCGCCAGGCCTGTCGCCGGGTGAGTTTGCGTTTGGCCATCGGGCTATTATGCGGTGGCGCGGCGGGGGCGCAAATAGAATTGTCGGGCCGTTTTGTTAAACTGAAGCGGAATGTAGAAGAAGAGACAGCAAAATGCAGAGTCCCGGCAACCTGATCTGGGTAGATCTGGAAATGACCGGTCTCGATCCTGACCGGGATGTGATAATCGAAATCGCGACGATCGTGACCGACAGTGACCTGAATACGCTCGCCGAGGGACCGGTGCTGGCGCTGCACCAGAGCGACGAGCGCCTGGCCGGCATGGACGAGTGGAACACCAGCCACCATACCGCATCGGGCCTCGTCGACCGCGTCCGCGCGAGCAAGGTAGATGAAGCGGCAGCCAGTGCCGAGACCCTGGCCTTTCTCCAGGAGTGGGTACCCGCAGGTGAGTCGCCGATGTGCGGTAACAGCATCTGCCAGGACCGTCGATTCATGGCGCGCGGCATGCCGCAGCTCGAAGCCTATTTCAATTACCGCAACCTGGACGTGAGCACGCTGAAAATCCTGATGCAGCGCTGGCGTCCCGATCTCGCGCCCGGGTTCACCAAAAGCGGCGCGCACCTGGCCCTGGACGATATCCGTGAGTCCATAGAGGAACTCCGATACTACCGGGACAATTTTTTACGCCTGCAAGCTTGAACTGCCCCGGGTCACTGGCAATATTGTGGGCAACACACGCACTTTCTCTCGCTTGCTCTATAGTGAGTGAGTAGATGGCGCGTCCGGGGCCCTGTTGTGCAGGCGAGCCGGGCAGCCGCGCCAGCGGAGAGCCAACGTGGAGAGGCAAGGTGAGGCGAGCGGCATTAACAGGGATATGCGTCGTGGTTCTGGTGACCGGATGTGCGGCGCCTGCGCCCGAACCGGTCGCCGAGGCCGCCCCGGTGGCACCGGCGCCGCCCGCCTATGAGGCGCAGCCGGGTCTGTCGCCCCAGCAGAGGTTCCGGGAGGTACTGGGCCTGCTGGAAGCAGGGAAGGCGGGGCCCGCCAGGATAGAGCTCCTGGCCTACCTGGATGCCCAGCCCGACAGCCAGGTAGCGAGCGAACTGCTGCGGCAGCTGGATACACCCATCGAGGATTACTTCCCTGAAGCCTATCGTGAGATCGAGCTGGCGTCGGGAGAGACTCTTTCCACCCTGGCGCGGGATTACCTGGGCAGCGTGTATCAGTTCCACGCCCTGGCCCGCTATAACGGGATCGCACAACCTGGCAGGATTCGCGCTGGCCAGCGCGTGCGGATCCCGTTGACGCCGCGGGCACAGGAGGCCTTTGCCGCGCTGGATGACCCGGCGGCGGTGACGGTCGAGTCCGCAGCGACGACCCTGCAGCCCACGGCGGCGGAAGCCGAGGTCGAGGCCTCGATGATGCCCGAGTTGGAGCTGCAACCGGTCCAGACCAGTGGTGCGATGCCGCTTGAAGTGCGCGCGCTGCTGCCACCGGGGGATCCGGACGAACTGCACCGCCAGGCCCTGGGTGCCTACCGTGCCCAGGACCTGGAGCGCGCAATATCGCTCTGGGACCGGGTCCTGCTGATTGATCCGGACTATGAGAACGCCCGGCTGTACCGCACCCAGGCGATAGAATTGCAAAACAGACTGCGCAGGTTGAACTGATGGGGTCGGGAAATTCGTTTTTTCGGGAGCTGAAGCGGCGCAAGGTCGTGCGCACCTGCATTCTGTATATCCTGCTGTGCTGGGGCGGCCTGCAGGTGGGGGATATCGTGTTTCCCGCCCTGGGGATCGATGACGACCTCGGTTCCCGCTACCTGCTGGTGGCCTCGGTGCTCGGTTTCCCGGTGACCTTTGCCCTCGCCTGGTTCTTCCAGATTACCGCCCGCGGCATCGTGCGCACGCCGACCTTTGTCGAGCGGCGGGTCCTGAGCAATATCACGCCGATCAACGACCGCCGCGCCACCGCGGTGTCCACCTATTTCCGCAAGGGCGACCCGCACGGCGAGTTCAACTGGGTACTGTCGGCGGAGACCGGTCCGCTGGCGGGCCTGAGCTTCGGCGTCACCCGCCCGCTTACCCTGGGACGCGCCCTGGACTGCGATGTGGCGATTGTAAGCCCCCACGTCTCGCGGATGCACGCGCGCCTCGAGCTGGAGGATGACCAGCTCTACATCGAGGATCTTGGCTCCTCCAACGGCACCGTGGTCAACGGCCGCATGCTGCAGCAACGCCACCCCCTGCGCCACGAGGACGAAGTGCGCTTTCACGATATTATTTTCCGGGTCTCGGAAAGCACCCTGGGCACCCGCCACGTGGACGATGCGATGAACCAGACCACCTTTATCGAGGCGAGCAGGCGTTCCGAGGAGGAGGCGCAAAGCAAGCAGGGCTGAGCGCTCAGCCGGCCTGCCGGATCCTCTCCAGGCGCTCGCGGAGCTGCTCTGCCTGGCGCAGGCGGACCTGGGCACCCTGATGCCCGGGGTCGTACACCAGGGCCTTTTCCAGTGCCTCAATCGCCGCAGGCAGGTCGCGCTGGATCAGGCTCACTCCCTCCCGGTACCACTCCTGTGCCAGTGCCTGGCGCACCGTTGCGATTCTCGCCGCCAGTGCGGTGTCGGTTCCCGCGCTGCTCTCCTGCGCCGCCAGCAGGTGGTCCAGCTCCAGTGCGCGGTCGCCGCGCTCGCGGGCGGCGTCCGCCTGCCCCATGAACCCGGCGCGCGCGCCCGCGGAGGTGGATTGCCCCGGTGATACCACCGGGGCGGGAGCGTCTTCGATCGCCGGCGTTCCCGCTTCCGGGGCAGGCGCTGCCTCCTGCGCCAGCTTGGCCGCCAGCCTGGCCTGCGCCGAGCGGGTGAAGCTCTCCCGCAAGGCGGCCGTTGCCGCCGGATCCTCTGGTCGGAGCGCCAGCACGGCCAGCATCTCGCGGTCCCCCTGCCGGCGCTTGCCCCTGGCGTAGGCGGCTTCGGCCCGGGACCGGGCGCTGTCTGCCCGGCGCTGGATTTCTCCCTGCAGGCGCTGAACCGCCTGGCCGGCTTCCGTCGCTGCGCCGGTGCCGGTAGCCGCCTGCAGGGTCAGTACGCTGCGCCACAGGGCCAGTGCCCCCGCCAGGTCGCCCCGGGCCTCGGCACGCTGTGCCGCAGCAATCTGGCGTGCGCTGAATTGCGTGGCGGATTCCTGCGTCACCTGCCCGCTACAGGCGCTGAGCAGCGTGACCAGGCACAGCGCCAGGGCGGCTGGCCGCAGACTCACGGTACTGCCAGCTCCCTGAAGCTATCCACGAAGGCCGCGAAATCCTCCAGATCGTGGTCGCTGTAGACCATGGTCCGGTGCAGCAGCAGCGGATGGGCAAAGCTCGGGTTGTCGCCCCGGGTCACGGTGGCAGCCAGGCTGATGCCGGCGGCTTCCACCCAGGGAAAAGCCGCCGGGCTGATATTGCCGTAGGGGTAGGACAGGAAGCGGGGTGCTTCTCCCAGTTGGCGTGCAAACAGGTCCTGCGAGCGCTCCAGCTCGGCCATGACCCGCGCCCGGTGAGCATCGGGGCTGCGATCATCCGGCAGGGGGGCGAGGCTGGCGTGGCTATGGCCGTGGGAGGCGATGTCGATCAGGGGGCTGCGGTGCAGTTCCCTGACCTGGTCCCAGCTCAGGGCATCGCCCCCGCCGATGAAGCCGGTGTAGACAAACAGTGTGGCCCGCGCCTGGTACTGCTGCAGCAGGGGCCAGGCAATGTCGTAGGTCGAGCGGAAGCCGTCGTCAATTGTCAGCACCACCGCCCGCGGTGGAATCGGCCCCCCCGCCGCGAGGATCTGTTCGACATCGTCCAGGCTCAGGGTGCGGTAACCCTGGTCGCGCAAAAACCGCAGCTGCGCTGCGAAAGCGGTGGCGGTGATTTCCAGGCGATGCGCTGGCTGTTCGGCGTTGGTGAACTGGTGGTAGCAGAGCACGGGTAATACCCGGTAGCCGGTCGTGTAGACCGAGCTGCGCCGGGTGGGAGCCAGCGGCACCGCGAGCAGGCTGCCCGCGGTTTGTGGATGCCCCGGGTTGCTCTCCCGCAGCTGCCAGGCGGCGCCGGCATCGCCCAGTAGCTCCGCGGCCACGGACTCCAGGCTCTGGCCGGGCTGCAGGCGGACAATGGCATAGGCATCGTCCCGCGCGGCAACGGTTACCGGTGCTGCCCCGGGCGTATCCCCCGGGCTGGCACAGCCGCCGAGGACCAGCACCGCCAGGCCGAGGCAGAGCAACCCGATTCGCGAACGCTGCCGGTTTCGCTTGCCTGTACTGCAGGTGTTCAGCATGGCCTAGCGCGCGTCCTCATCCTCCGGGTCCAGTGGGCGCAGCACCGTGTGTTCGTCCACGGCGCCCCGGTTGATGCCGCTGATGTCGGTGGCGCCGCCGCGGACGGGCGCCACGTTTTCTCCCGCCATGGTTTCCGCCGCGGCCCCGGTACTGTCAATGCGCGGCTCCAGGGTATCCGCCATGTCGTTGAACGCGGTGAACAGCTCACCGAACTCGTCACTGCGACTGCGCGCAATGCGGGTCTCCAGGTTGCCGCCGCGGAACAGGCGCAGGGCCTGGGTGGCCAGGTTCAGCTGTTTGGCGGTGAGCTTGTTGAACAGGTAGATGACCAGGGATACGGCGAGGACCGTGGCCAGACCGAGAATCACCAGCATGCGAATGGTGACGGACAGGGCCTGGTCCAGGCCCTGGGTGCTGAGGCCGAGATCCACCCGCCCCACCGGCGTCTGGTTGAACAGCACCGGCAGGCTGAAGTGATAGGCGCCGGCCCGCTCGCTGACGATCACTTCGTCCTCCTGCAACAACACGTTCTCCTCAGCGGCCGGCACCAGTTCGCTACCCACCCTGTCGGGCTTGCTGGCGCTGCGCACCACGCCCCGGTGGTCGGCCACGGCCAGGTAGCTGAAACTGTTGCGGGCGGCGGCATCCTGCACCAGCGCGTCCAGGCCCACCCAGTCTTCACTCAGGACCGGCACCGCTGCCTGTACCGCGATAAAGCGGCCCAGGGACAGGCCCGAGTCGATTGCCTGCGACTGCAGCGCGGCCTGCTGGGCGCGGAAGATCAGGGCCGAGCTGCCGGCCATCACCACGGCCACCACGCAGGCCATGATCGCGGTCCACTTCACCTGCAGTGGCAGGTAGCCCCTGGCATCCGCTTCCGCCTGGCGCAGCAGGGCCAGTTCCCGCTCCAGCGCCGCCTGCAGCCCGGCGCCGGTCTGGAAGCGGCGCTCGGGTTTCTTGTGCAGCAGTTTGGACACGATTTTCTGCAAGCCCGGGGGTGCGTCGGCATTGAGCTGGCGGATGGGTACCGGGTCTTTCTGCGCGATCTGCACGATCAGGGTGCCGATGGACTCGGCATCAAACGCCTTCTGACCGGTAATCATCTCGTACAGGATGACGCCCACGGAAAACAGGTCGGTGCGACCGTCGATGGGGTTGCCGGTGGCCTGTTCCGGCGACATGTAGCGCGGCGTGCCCAGCATCATGCCCACCTGGGTGGTATTGGGGTTGGCGCTGTCGGCGAGGCGGGCGATGCCGAAGTCGGCAATCTTCACGGACTCCCCATCGGGGCCGATAATGATGTTGTCCGGCTTGATGTCCCGGTGTACCACGCCGCGCTCGTGGGCGTAATCCAGGGCCATCGCCAACTGCCGGCCGATGCGGATGATGGCCTGGGTGGGCAGGCGTCGCCCACTGGCCAGCAGGTCGGTCAGGGTCTCGCCTTCGAGCAGCTCCATCAGCAGGTAGGGCGCGCCGTCGATGCTGCCCACATCGTATACGGTGACGATATTGGGGTGGGTAAGGGCGCCGGCCGCTTTCCCTTCCCGCAGGAAGCGTCGTTTGTGCTCCTCGTCGGCACAGTGTTCCTGCTTGAGAATCTTCAGCGCCGCGGTGCGGTGGATGCCCGGGTCGTAGGCCTTGTAAACCTGTGCCATACCACCCTCGCCGATGTGCTCGACGATTTCGTAACGCCCGATGGTTTTGCCTACGATGCTCAAGTTGCGTCCCCTTCCTGCGGTCTGATGTTGCCAGCTTTCTGCCCCAGGTCCCAGTGTAGACTAGCGAGCGGGTGTCAGGCTGCGGGATCAGCGTGGCGGGACAAGGCCCAGGTGACATGCTCCCGGACCATGGGTGAGGGGTGCTCAAGTCTGCTCTGCAGGGCCTGGATCACCCGCTCGGAGCGCGGCGCATTGCCCAGGGCAACGGCAAAGTTGCGCAGCCATCGCTCGTGACCGATGCGGCGCAGGGCCGAGCCCTCGGTGCGCGCCAGGTAGGTGGGCTCGTCCCACAGGAATAACTCTACCAGGTCCGGCGCGTCGAGACCGTGGCGCGGCCGGAAGTCGGTCTCCCCGGTGACCTGGGCAAACTTGTTCCAGGGGCACACCAGCTGGCAGTCGTCGCAGCCGAATACGCGGTTGCCCATGGGCGCGCGCAGTGGCTCCGGGATGCTGCCGTGGTGCTCAATGGTGAGGTAGGAGATACAG